>NZ_JBIAVL010000034.1:0-69680 GCF_042894165.1 Kitasatospora sp. NPDC001547
AACCCGGAAGCTAAGCCTTACAGCGCCGATGGTACTGCAGGGGGGACCCTGTGGGAGAGTAGGACGCCGCCGAACAATCATTGCTGAAGAACCCCTGGTCCCATCGGATCAGGGGTTCTTTGCTTTTCCGGTGTCGTATCGTCGGATCATGGACGATCAGACAGCGGTCACTGCGAACGATGTGCTCCGGCCCGAGCAGCGCGACGGCGCCCTGCGTGTTCTGGCGGAGGCCCAAGCCGTGGACGGTCGGGCCGCTGTGTCCGAGCAGGGCCGGCTCCGGCTGCGGAACGCGGAGACCCCGCGACCGGGGGTCCGCCACCTCGTCGAGACCGGAGCCGGCGCCGTCCTCGGCTACGGCCAGCTCGAAGTGCCCGAGAACCCGGCGGCGAACCCCGCCGCCGAGCTGGTGGTCGACCCGGCGGCCCGCGGCCGCGGTCTGGCCCGCCCGCTGGTGGACGCCGTCCTGGCGCAGGCCCATCGGGCGGGGCGTGACGCGGTGGACTTCTGGGTGCACGGCGGCCACCCGGCGGCCCGGCACCTGGCCGGGGCGTACGGCGCCGAGCTGGTCCGCGAGCTGCGGCAGATGCGCCGCACCGGCCGGCAGGCGGAGGCGGTGGCCGTCCCCGAGGGCTTCGAGCTCCGCACCTTCCGCCCGGGGGAGGACGACGCCGAGTGGCTGCGGCTGAACGCCCTCGCCTTCGCCCACCACCCGGAGCAGGGCGGCTGGACCGGGCAGGACCTGGCCGAGCGGGTCGCCGAGCCCTGGTTCGACCCGGCCGGCTTCTTCCTCGCCACCCGTGAGGGCAGGGTGGTCGGCTTCCACTGGACCAAGGTGCATCCGGCCACCGCCACCGAGCCCGAACTCGGCGAGGTGTACGTGGTCGGCGTGGACCCGGCCGAGCAGGGCAGCGGCCTCGGCCGCGCGCTGACCGCGGCGGGCCTGCGCCACCTGACCGGCACCGGCCCCGGCGAGCGCGGACTGGACACCGTTCTTCTCTACGTCGACGCCGACAATCCGGCCGCCGTGCGGGTATATGAACGACTGGGGTTCACCGTTCACGAGGTGGACCTCATGTACCGGGCCCGGTACCGGGCCGACCGGCCGTCCTAGCCGCTGCGGGGAGCGGCCGGGAGGGCCCCCGAGCGGTCGCGGGCGAGGGAAGGGACGGCGACGCCCCTTGCCCCGACCGACTCAGCTTTCCTCCTGGCCATGCGGTGTTTACCGTGGATTCAATTGCTGCCGCGAAGATCACAGGATGAAGTCCGTAGTGTCTCGCTCGTGCAGAGTCGACCGCCACGCACCGGCCGGTCCTGTACGGACCGCGCCCGGAGGGTGGGTGTTGTCCCCGGGGGCGACCCGGAGCGGGGGCGACGGCCCGCAGAGCCATACGTGTCCGGACGCCGTCCCGCTGCTGGAGGAGCTGGAGCCCATGAGCATCCCCCGCCCCGTCTCTGCCCCGCTGTCGCCCACGGCCCGGATGTCCAGCGCGCTGGGCATTCCGCCGGAGCTGCCGGCCACGGACGAGGAGGAGTTCGAAGCGCTGCCGCAGGGCCGCTTCCTGGACCGCGAGCGCAGTTGGCTCGCGTTCAACGAGCGGGTGCTGGAGCTGGCCGAGGACTCGGGCATCCCGCTGCTGGAGCGGGCGAAGTTCCTGGCGATCTTCGCGAGCAACCTGGACGAGTTCTTCATGGTCCGGGTGGCCGGCCTGAAGCGCCGGATCGCCACCGGCGTCGCCCAGCGCAGCGCCTCGGGCCTCCAGCCGCGCGAGGTGCTGGACCTGATCTGGACCCGCTCGCGCGAGCTGATGGCCCGTCACGCCGCCGCGTTCCAGCAGGAGGTGCTGCCCGACCTGGCCGCCGAGGGCATCGAGGTGGTCCGCTGGTCGGAGCTGGCGGAGAAGGAACAGGCCCGGCTGCACACGCTGTTCCGGCAGAAGATCTTCCCCGTGCTGACCCCGCTGGCGGTGGATCCGGCGCACCCCTTCCCGTACATATCGGGGCTCTCGCTCAACCTGGCCGTCGTGGTGCGCAACCCGGTCTCCGGCCACAAGCACTTCGCGCGCGTCAAGGTGCCGCAGTCGCTGGCCCGCTTCCTGGAGGCCTCGCCCCAGCGGTACGTCCCGCTGGAGGACGTCATGGGCGCCCACCTGGAGGAGCTCTTCCCGGGGATGGAGGTGCTGGCCCACCACGCCTTCCGCGTCACCCGCAACGAGGACCTGGAGGTGGAGGAGGACGACACCGAGAACATCCTCAAGGCCCTGGAGAAGGAGTT
This sequence comes from Kitasatospora sp. NPDC001547, assembly GCF_042894165.1. Taxonomy (NCBI): domain Bacteria; kingdom Bacillati; phylum Actinomycetota; class Actinomycetes; order Kitasatosporales; family Streptomycetaceae; genus Kitasatospora; species Kitasatospora sp. NPDC001547. The sequence continues at coordinate 2,273 of NZ_JBIAVL010000034.1, forward strand.
GATGCGGCGGCGCTTCGGCCCGCCGGTGCGGCTGGAGGTCGAGGAGTCGATCGACCCGTACATCCTGGACCTGCTGGTGCGGGAGCTGAACATCACCGAGGCGGAGGTCTTCCCGCTGCCCGGGCCGCTGGACCTGACCGGGCTGTTCGGGATCGCCGAGCTGGACCGTCCGGAGCTCAAGTATCCGAAGTTCGTGGCCGGCACGGCCCGCGGGCTGACCGACGTCGAGTCGGCCTCCCAGCCCGACATCTTCGCCGCGATGCGCGAGCGCGACGTCCTGCTGCACCACCCGTACGACAGCTTCTCCACCTCGGTGCAGGCCTTCCTGGAGCAGGCCGCCGCCGACCCGGACGTGCTGGCGATCAAGCAGACCCTGTACCGCACCTCCGGCGACTCGCCGATCGTCGACGCGCTGATCGACGCGGCCGAGTCCGGCAAGCAGGTGCTGGTGCTGGTCGAGATCAAGGCGCGCTTCGACGAGCAGGCCAACATCAAGTGGGCCCGCAAGCTGGAGGAGGCCGGCTGCCACGTGGTGTACGGCCTGGTCGGGCTGAAGACGCACTGCAAGCTCTCGCTGGTGGTCCGGCAGGAGGGCGACACCCTGCGCCGCTACTCGCACGTCGGCACCGGCAACTACCACCCGAAGACGGCCCGGCTGTACGAGGACCTCGGTCTGCTCACCTCCGACCCGCAGGTCGGCGCCGACCTCTCGGACCTGTTCAACCGGCTCTCCGGCTACTCGCGCCGCGAGTCCTACCGCCGCCTGCTGACCGCCCCGCGCGGCCTGCGCGACGGGCTGGTCTCGCGGATCCACAACGAGATCGCCCACCACCGGGCGGGCCGTCCGGCCCACGTGAAGCTCAAGGTCAACTCGATCGTCGACGAGGCCGTGATCGACGCGCTGTACCGGGCCTCCCAGGCCGGGGTGCCGGTGGACGTCTGGGTGCGCGGGATCTGCGCGATCCGCCCGGGCGTGCCGGGGCTGAGCGAGAACATCCGGGTCCGCAGCATCCTGGGCCGCTTCCTGGAGCACTCCCGGGTCTTCGTGTTCGGCAACAGCGGCGATCCGGAGGTCTGGATCGGCAGCGCCGACATGATGCACCGCAACCTGGACCGGCGGATCGAGGCGCTGCTGCGGATCACCGATCCGGCGCACCGCGCCGAGCTGTCCGGGCTGATCGACCTCGGGATGTCGGACGAGACCGAGTCCTGGCACCTGGGGCCGGACGGCGCGTGGACCCGCCACTCGCTGGACGCCGAGGGCCGACCGCTGCGACACGTCCAGGACCTGCTGATCGACTCGCGCCAGCGCCGTCGGGCCGCCACCTCGCGCTGACGCGTCCACCGATGCGAAGCCGCCGGGACAGCTGCCCGCGAGACTCCCGAGGGCAGCTGTTCCGGCGGTCGGCCGCCAGCTCCGGGGACCGCCCGGGGGAACGGGGATCTACCACGCCATGACCGAAGCGCCGATGACGGCCCAGGCGGCCGCCACAGCGACCGCCGGGGACATCCTTTCCCGCCACCTGACCGCCCAGGCCGGCGCCTTCCTGCGCGCGCTGCCGCTGGCGGTGGGCGAGGTCGGCGCCAGACCCGGGACGGCCGCGCTGGTCCCGTCGGCCGGTACCTCCGACCTGCTGCGGGCCGTCCGGCGGATCGGCGGGCTGCTGCACACCTTCGGCCCGGTCTTCGAGCAGACCTGGGCGCAGGAGTCGCGCACCGAGCTGCGCTGGCTGCTCAACCTGCTGGCACTGGAGCCCGGCTACGTCCGCCGCTCGGCCCGGCTGCTGGGCGCGCTGGACTCGCTGAGCGGCAGCGACCCGGACGGGACCGGCATGCTGGCCGGCCACGCGGGCGTCCCCAAGGCGCGGGCGCTGCTGGACCGGCAGCTGACCCTGGCCCGGACCAGGGCGCACTCCACGGTGCTGCAGGAGCTCCGCTCAGCCCGGCTGCACGCGCTGGCGGACCGGATGACCCTGCTGGTCGGCGACGCGCCGCTGCTGGAGTCGGCGGGCGGCCGGGCCCCGGCGGTGCTGCTGCCGCAGGCCGCCGCCGCCTTCGCCGCGCTGTCCGCGGGCGCCCAGCAGCTGCCGCTGCGGCGGGCCGCGACGCCGTACGGCGGGGACGGGCTGCGCCGGCTGGGCGCGGTGCCGCCGTCCCGGGGGGCGACGGACGCGGACACCGCGCTGGCGGCCGACGACGCGCCCTGGGCCCGGCTGCGGATCCTGGTGAAGCGGGCCCGGTACGCGCTGGAGGTGTGCGGCCGCCCGTCCTCCGAGCTGGACGGGCTGGACGCCGTGCTGGCCAGGCAGCAGGAGGCGGCCGACGCCGCGGTCACCGCCGCCACCGCGGCGCGGACCCCGCGGATCACCCCGGCGACCGCGTACGTGCTGGGCGTGGTGCACGCCGACCAGCGGCTGGAGGTGGAGTCGGCCCGGTACGCCGTCGGCCGCCGCTGGCCCGAGCTGCCGTCCGGCCCGGACGGCTGGCTGGAGCTGGTCCCGGCCGACGCCTGGGGGCTTCCCGCCGCACCCGGGACGGTCTGAGGTGGACGAGCGCCCGGGCACCGACCGGGCGGCGACGGGGACCGCCGCCGGGACGGGGCACGCCCCGGTGATCCTGGCGGCCGGGGCGGTGCTGTGGCTGCCGGGCCGGCCGAAGAAGGGCGGACGGCTGGGGCGGCCGCGGATCGCGGTGATCCACCGGCCCAAGTACGACGACTGGAGCCTGCCGAAGGGCAAGCTCGAACCCGGCGAGGGGCCGGTCGACGCGGCGCTGCGCGAGGTCCGGGAGGAGACCGGCTTCCACTGTCTGCTGGGCCCGGAGCTGCCCACCCAGCACTACCGGGTGCAGGGCCGCCCGAAGGAGGTCCGCTACTGGTCGGCGGTTCCGTCGAGCGGGTCCTTCCGGCCGAACCGGGAGGTGGACCGGCTGGAGTGGCTGCCGGCCGGGAAGGCCCGCGCGCGGCTCACCCAGGACCAGGACCGGTTGCTGGTCGACGCGCTGCTGGCGGTCCTGGGGGCGCGACCGGTGCGGGCGGCCGGGGCCGCCCCGGTGAAGGAACGGTGGAAGTGATCTCCCCGCGCCCTTGCCGTGACGCAACCGTTACTACCTGACGTAGTTTCCTGTCATCCGTTCGAGGTTCACTCGCCGTTCACTTGCGACCGGCTGTCGTGTCACCTGCCCGGCCTAACTTCGGGACCACCGGAGGGCCGCACGGGCCCCGGACCACAGCAAAACCCCTGCTGGGCCGTACCCGTACGGCCCGTGCGAGGGCAATGCCACAGAAAGGGACACCCCTGTGAAGCTCCAGCGGAACGGCCGCTCCAAGGCCCTCGCGATCGGTGCCATGGCGCTCGTCAGCTCGCTGTCGCTCGCCGCCTGCGGATCGGACAACAACAACAACACGACCGCGACCGGCGGTACCAACGGCTCCACCGCGGCCGGCGCCGCGATCAACTGTGGCAAGGCCGGTTCGCTGATCGCCGCCGGTTCCACCGCCCAGGGTGCGGCGATGGACGTCTGGAAGACCAGCTTCGCCGCCGCCTGCTCCGGCAGCACGATCAACTACCAGGGTGGCGGCTCCGGCGCCGGCATCCAGCAGTTCAACCAGGGCAAGATCCAGTTCGCCGGCTCCGACTCGGCCCTGAAGCCCGCCGAGATCGAGGCCTCCAAGGCGGTCTGCACCGGCGGCCAGGGCATCGACCTGCCGATGGTCGGCGGCCTGATCTCGCTGGTCTACAACATCGACGGTGTCGACAACCTGGTCCTGGACGGCCCGACCTCCGCCAAGATCTTCGACTCGCAGATCACCAAGTGGAACGACCCGGCGATCGCCGCCCTCAACCCGGGCGCCAAGCTGCCGGACGCGGACATCCAGACCTTCCACCGCTCGGACGACGCCGGCACCACCGAGAACCTGACCAAGTACTTCGCCGTCGCCGGCGGCGGTGCCTGGACCTACCCGGCCGGCAAGGCCTGGGCGGCCAAGGGCGGCCAGTCGGCCAACGGCAGCGCCGGCGTCTCGGCCCAGGTGAAGCAGGTCAAGAACTCGATCAGCTACGTCGAGCTGGCCTACGCCCAGACCAACAGCCTGAAGAGCGCCGCGATCAACACGGGCGCCTCCAAGCCGGTCGCGGCCACCGCCGAGAACGCCGCCACCACGATCGCCAAGGCCCAGGCCGCCGGCACCGGCAGCGACCTCGCGCTGAAGCTCGACTACGCGACCAAGGAAGAGGGCTCCTACCCGCTGGTCCTCATCACCTACGAGATCGTCTGCGACAAGGGCAACAAGGCCGAGACCCTCGAGACCCTGAAGTCCTTCCTGACCTACACGGCCAGCGACGCGGGCCAGAAGGCCGTCGGCGAGAAGGGCTACGTCCCGCTGCCGAAGGCCGTGACCGACAAGGTCAACGGCGTCATCGCCACCCTGGCCTGACCCGACAGGACCCCCGGTGGGGCGGCCCCGTGAGCGAGGGGGGCCGGGGCCGCCCCACCGGAACGCACCACACCCAGCACCACGTCCGGGGCACCGCCGCCATGGTGCCGTCCCCCTTCCCGGGGCGGCACCACCAGACCGGAGTAGACCAATGACTTCATCCTCCCCTGCCGCCCCGCGAGGCAGGGAACGCCGGCCGCGCGACAGCCGGGTCGGCGACAAGATCTTCATGAACCTCGCCCGGGGCTCGGGCATCCTGCTGCTGGTCATCATGGCCGCCATCGCGGCGTTCCTGACCTGGCGGTCGGTCCTCGCCCTGAGCACCAACGAGGGCAACTTCCTCACCAGCTTCGAGTGGACGCCGGACGCCCCGAAGCCCGTCTTCGGCATCGCCGTCCTGGCCTTCGGCACCGTCGTCAGCGCGGTCATCGCGATGGCGATCGCCGTTCCGGTGGCCATCGGGATCGCGCTGTTCATCTCGCACTACGCGCCGCGCCGGATCGCCCAGCCCTTCGCCTACCTGGTCGACCTGCTCGCCGCCGTCCCCAGCATCGTCTACGGCCTCTGGGGCGCGCTCTTCCTGGTGCCGCACCTGGACGGCCTGAACAGCTGGCTCAACGAGTACCTGGGCTGGACCTACGTCTTCGACCAGACCAGGACCGGGACCCCGCGCAACCTGTTCACCGTCGGCATCCTGCTGGCCATCATGGTCCTGCCGATCATCACCGCGGTCTCCCGCGAGGTGTTCCGCCAGGTGCCGCGGATGCACGAGGAGGCGGCGCTCGCGCTCGGCGCGACCCGCTGGGAGATGATCCGCACCGCGGTGCTGCCGTTCGGCCGCCCCGGCATCATCTCGGCCTCGATGCTCGGCCTCGGCCGCGCGCTCGGCGAGACCATCGCGGTCGCGGTGGTGCTGTCCGCCAGCAACGTCCTGTCGCTGCACATCCTGGACGCCGGCGGCGGCACGTTCGCGCAGAACATCGCGCTGAAGTTCAACGAGGCCGGTGACAACGGCCGCGACGCGCTGATGGCCTCCGGCCTCGTCCTGTTCGTCATCACCCTGCTGGTGAACGGTGCCGCGCGAATGATCATCGCCCGCCGCAAGGAGTACTCGGGGGCCAACGCATGACCGTCACCGCCGTCGTCGAGGACGCCCGGCCCGTCGGCCGTCCGCTGACCGCCAACCGCCTGCCCAAGTGGGCCCCGGCCGCCGTCGCCGCCGGCTCGATCGCGCTCGGCTGCGGGATCGGCCTGGCCGGCGGGCTGGCCAGCCACCTCCAGTGGGGCCTGATCTCGGCCCTGCTCTTCCTGCTGGTCGGCTACGCCCTCTCGGCCAGGGTCGAGGGCCGCCGGCAGGCCAAGGACCGGCTCGCCACCTCGGTGGTCTGGGTCGCCTTCATCCTGGCCGTCGTCCCGCTGGTCGCCCTGTCGTTCTACACCGTCCAGCAGGGCATCGACGTGGTCGACGGGAACTTCCTGGGCCACTCCATGAAGGGCGTGATCCAGTCCGGGCCCGGCGGCGGCATCTACCACGCGCTGATCGGCACCCTGGAGCAGGTCGGCCTGGCCACCGCGATGGCCGCCCCGATCGGTCTGCTGACCGCCGTCTACCTGGTCGAGTACGGCCGGGGCAGGCTCGCCAAGGCGGTCACCTTCTTCGTCGACGTCATGACGGGCATCCCGTCGATCGTCGCCGGTCTGTTCGTCCTCTCGCTCTGGAACCTCGCCCTGGGCTTCGGCTACTCCGGCTTCTCGGGCAGCCTCGCACTGGCCATCCTGATGATGCCGGTCGTGGTCCGGTCCACCGAGGAGATGCTGAAGCTCGTCCCGAACGAGCTGCGCGAGGCCTCGTACGCGCTCGGCGTGCCGAAGTGGAAGACCATCCTGCGGATCGTCCTCCCCACCGCGATCGGCGGCATCACCACCGGTGTGATGCTCGCGGTCGCCCGCATCACGGGCGAGACCGCCCCGGTGATGATGCTGGTGTTCGGCGCCGACTACATCAACAACAACCCGTTCGACGGGCCGCAGCAGTCCCTGCCGATGTACATCTGGACGCAGTACTCGCAGGTCAACAACGACTTCGGCTACGCCCGTGCCTGGGGCGCGGCGCTGGTGCTGATCGCCTTCGTGATGGGGCTCAACCTCGTCGCCCGGGGCATCGCGCGCTGGCGCTCGCCCAAGGGCGGACACTGAGCGACCGACTGACGTACGAGACAGACGAGAGAAGCAAACGATCATGGCCAAGCGCATCGACGTCAGCGGACTGTCGGCCTTCTACGGCACCACCAAGGCCATCGAGGACATCTCGATGAGCATCGAGCCCCGTTCGGTCACGGCCTTCATCGGCCCCTCCGGCTGCGGCAAGTCCACCTTCCTGCGGACCCTCAACCGGATGCACGAGGTGATCCCGGGCGCCCGGGTCGAGGGCAAGGTCCTCCTGGACGACGAGAACCTGTACGCCTCCAACGTCGACCCGGTCGCCGTGCGCCGCTCGGTCGGCATGGTCTTCCAGCGCCCGAACCCGTTCCCGACCATGTCGATCTACGACAACGTGATCGCCGGTCTGCGGCTCGCCGGCGTGAAGAGGAAGTCCGTGCTGGACGAGGTGGTGGAGCGCTCGCTGAAGGGCGCCAACCTCTGGAAGGAGGTCCACACCCGGCTGAACAAGCCCGGGGCCGGCCTCTCCGGCGGTCAGCAGCAGCGCCTGTGCATCGCCCGCGCCATCGCGGTCGAGCCCCAGGTCCTGCTGATGGACGAGCCCTGCTCCGCGCTCGACCCGATCTCGACCCTCGCCATCGAGGACCTGATCGGCGAGCTGAAGGAGCAGTTCACCATCGTCATCGTGACCCACAACATGCAGCAGGCGGCCCGCGTCAGCGACCGCACCGCCTTCTTCAACCTGGCCGGCGTCGGCCAGCCGGGCAAGCTGATCGAGCTGGACGACACCCAGCGGATCTTCTCGAACCCGCAGGTCCAGGCGACCGAGGACTACATCTCCGGCCGCTTCGGCTAGACCCGGCCCCGGCACGGGCGGCGCCCCGGGCGCCGAGGAGCGTGACGGACCGCGAGCTGTCCCGTGGTGCTGCATGGCGGTGCCGCCGCGGGACATGGAAAAGGGCCCGCCCCCGAGATGTGGGGGCGGGCCCTGCCCGTTCGCCGGTCCTGCGGGGGCGTCAGCCCCAGAACAGGTGGACGAACCAGTACACCAGCGCTGCGACGATGGCGGCCGCCGGCATCGTGATGAACCAGCCGAGCACGATGTTCTTCGCGACGCCCCAGCGCACCGCGCGGATCCGCTTGGTCGCGCCCGCGCCCATGATCGCCGAGGTGATCACGTGCGTGGTCGAGATCGGCGCCTTGAAGACGAACGACGTGATGTACATGACGGTCGAGGCGGTGGCCTCGGCGGCGAAGCCCTGCGGCGGGTCCAGCTCGATGATCTTGCGGCCCAGGGTCCGCATGATCCGCCAGCCGCCCGCGTAGGTGCCCAGCGAGAGCATGGTCGCGCAGGAGATCTTCACCCAGACCGGGATCCCGTTGCCGGCCTGGTGGCCGGAGATGGTCAGGGCCATGACCACGATGCCCATGGTCTTCTGGGCGTCCTGGAGGCCGTGCGCCAGGGCCATCGCGGCGGCCGAGGCGGTCTGGGCGACCCGGAAGTTGCGCTTGGCCCGGTGCGGGTTGGCCCGGCGGAAGATCCACAGGATCGCCAGCATCACCAGGAAGCCGCCGATCAGGCCGACCACCGGCGAGACGATCATCGGGATGACGATCTTCTCGAGGACCCCGCTCCAGATCACGTCGACGCCGCCGGCCAGCGCCGCGCCCACCATGCCGCCGAACAGCGCGTGCGAGGAGGAGGACGGGAGGCCGAAGTACCAGGTGACCAGGTTCCAGGCGATCGCCCCGACCAGGGCGGCGAACAGGATCGCCATCCCCTGGTTGCCGCTCGGCGTCTCGATGATCCCCTTGGAGACGGTGTGCGCCACCCCGCTCCCGAGGAACGCGCCGGCCAGGTTCATCACCGCGGCCATCGCCAGCGCCGCCCGGGGGGTGAGGGCCCGGGTGGAGACCGAGGTGGCGATCGCGTTCGCCGAGTCGTGGAAGCCGTTGGTGTACGTGAAGAAGAACGCAACGCCGATGACGGCGATGAGTGCTGCCATGTCCACGAGGGTCAGGACTCCTTGACGGCGATGGTCTCCACCGTGTTGGCGACGTGCTCGAAGGCGTCCGCCGCCTCCTCAAGGACGTCCACGACCTGCTTGAGCTTGAGGACCTCGATGGCGTCGTACTGACCGGAGAACAGGTGGGCGAGCAGCTTGCGGTGGATCTGGTCGGCCTGGTTCTCCAGCCGGTTGACCTCGATCCAGTACTCGGTGAGGTTGGACATGCTGCGCAGGTTGGGCATCGCCTCGGCGGTGAGTTCCGCGGCGCGCGCCAGTACCTCGATCTGCTGCTCGATGCCCTTCGGCAGGGTCTGGATGTCGTAGAGGACGACCAGGTCGACGGCCTCCTCCATGAAGTCCATGATGTCGTCCAGCGACGAGGCGAGGCTGTAGATGTCCTCGCGGTCGAAGGGCGTGATGAAGGACGAGTTCAGCTGGTGGAAGACGGCGTGGGTGGTGTCGTCCCCGGCGTGCTCGGCGGCGCGCATGCGCTCGACGATCTCCGCACGGGCCGACACGTCTGATCCCAGCAGCTCCAAAAGGAGCTTCGATCCGACGACGAGGTTCTCCGCCGCGGCGGCGAACATGTCGTAGAAGCTCGTCTCCTTCGGGGTCAGGCTAAAACGCACGGAAATCTCCGATGTGCGGGGTAGGGACTGAACGATGCTAGGTGCAACCAAGCGCAATCACGCAAACGGGGTGTCGGGGAAGGAGCCGGAACCTCCCCTTCCGTTCGACTGCCGCACCGGGTGATCCGGGCGCACCACCACGTGGGGGCGCGAGACCTCAGTCTGACGGAACCTCGCCCGGATTGTCCCCGTCGTGCGCACGGAAGAGCGGGGCGCCGCTCAGACGGCTCAACCGACGGGCACCCGTCCACCGGGCCCCGCGGCACATGCCGGGTCGGCCGTCGGAACACCACGGAAGGCCCCGGTGTTGGACACTGGTGGCCGACGCAGCCACCAGGCACTGAGACGAAGGCGGGGCCGATGACCACGACGCAAGCGCGCACCGAGCCGGAGCACGCGCAGGGGACCGACCCCCACGCCGGCCACGCTCCGGCGGGGCACCACGGCCCGCACGGCTACAGCGCGCAGAAGGACGCCCACCTCAAGCGGCTGCGCCGGATCGAGGGCCAGGTCCGCGGCCTCCAGCGGATGGTCGACGAGGACGTCTACTGCATCGACGTGCTCACCCAGGTCTCGGCCAGCACCAAGGCGCTGCAGTCCTTCGCGCTCTCCCTGCTGGAGGAGCACCTGCGGCACTGCGTCGCCGCGGCCGCCGAGGAGGGCGGCGCCGAGCTGGACGCCAAGGTGGCGGAGGCCACCGCCGCGATCAGCCGCCTGCTGCGCAGCTGAGCCGACGGGCCGTCCGCGGCTCCCCGGCCGTCCGCGGCTCCGGAGCCGTCCGCCGCGCCGGGGCCGTCGTCGCGGGGGCCGGCTAGCCGTCGGCCTCCCGGTCGGCCCGGCCGGGCTCGGTCCGGTCCAGCAGCACCTCGTCGATCCGCTCGGTCGGCAGCCGGTCGCCGGAGCTGGCCGTCGCGGCGATCATCAGCTCGCCGGCCAGATCGATCTCGTCGAGGGCCGCGTCGTCGTGGCCGCCGCTGCGGCCGCCCGTGGACGACACCACCTGCACCACCCCTTCAGTGCCTCGCCAGCCCGGGCGGCAGCCACCCGGAGTCCAGCCTAGGCACTTCGGGGCCCGTCCACATGGCACGGACGGGCCATCTCGGCGCCGCCGAAACGGGTGGCCGTCGCTCCCCGGACGGCCACCCGCTCCGGCCGCACCCCGTCTCGCCCCGGCGCCGGGGCGCTGCCCCGGCCGTCCAGGGCCTGTCGGACCCGCCCTACTTCGGGCTCTCCGTGGGCTTCACCTGGTAGATGTCCGAGGCCGCGGGCTCGGCCGCCTCCACCGGCCCGCCGAAGTCCCGCAGCGAGGTCGTCGACGTCACCTTCACCTGGTCCTTCGGCTCCTTGGACCCGGCGACCCCGGCGAAGGTGAACACCTCGACCACCTTGTGCAGCCGGCCCTGGTCGTCCAGCCAGACGTCGTACGGGACCTCCTTGACGGTGAAGGTCTGCCCGCCCATCCGCAGGCCGTCACCGCCCCGGCCGCCCGTCGCGTCGGCCGCCTTCGCGAGGTCCAGGGTGCCCCGGTAGTGGTGCAGCGCGACCCCGTCGACGGTCTCGGTGCCCACCGCCTCCGCCTTCTGCGCCCCGCGCAGCGCCCCCGCCGCCGAGGCCGGGTCGGTGGCGCCGCTGCTGACCAGGTTGCCGTCCGGCAGCTGGCGCACGTCCAGCTTGACCCACTTGCCCTCGGGCACCTTGGCGCCGCTGTTCTGGAGGTAGACGGTGCCCGGCAGCACCACCTCGACGATCTTCCCGGTGGTCGCCGCGCCCGGCGGCACCTGGATCTCCAGCCGGCCGACCCGCTTGACGTAGTCGTAGCCGCCGGTGCCGCTGAACGAGGCCTTCTTCTCCGCGGACTCGGTGACCAGTTCGGTCGCGGTGCGCGCGGAGCCGGTGCGGCCGGTGATGTCGGCGGCGTTGCGCACCGCCGTCAGCGGATCCGCGGCGAGCTGGTCGGGGGCGCCCGACTGCTGGTCGGAGGAACCGCCGCCGGCGCCGCCGGAGCAGCCGGCGGCCCCCGCCGCCAGGGCGGCGGCGAGCAGGGCGGCCCCGGCCGCCGAGCGCAGGTGCGGACCCGGACGGCGTGCCGGCCGTCCGGCGCGCTGCTGGTCGGTCATCTTCATCCTCGCGAGAACCCCCTCGGGCCCGACTGCCCCGCCGGCCACCACCGGGTGGGCAGAGCTCTTTCCGGGCAAACGAGTTGGGGCGCCAGGGGTTACGCAGGACCGGAGTTCCGGGCGCGTCGCGCAGCGGGCGTCCGGCGCGTTACGGTGAACCACGTGCACAGTGAGCTGCCGGTCTCGCCCGGCACCGCCCGGATGCCCGAACACCGCCTCGCGATCAGGGAGCGCGGCTCCTTCGCCTTCGCGACCTGCAGCTGCGGCTGGTACGCCCCGGCCCGCCGCTCGCGCGACCTGGCCCGCCGCGAGGGGGCCGGCCACCTCAGCGAGAACGGCGCCGAGCCGGACTGAGCCCGCGGGGCTCCGGACGGCTCCTCCCGGGCTCCTCTGCGGCTCCTTCCGGGTTTCCCGGCGGCTTCTGCCGGGCCGCGGGGCTCGGGGCCGCCGGGAGGTCAGGCCGCGAGGTCGGACTCCGGCGGCTGCTCCCCGGCCCGCACCGCCCCGCGCCCGCGCCGACGGCTGCGCGGACCAGCCCCGGTCCCGGCACGGGCCGCGCCACCGCGCTCGGACGCCCGGATCAGCGGGGCGACCGCGGTCCGGCTCAGCGCGTGGCAGAACGGCACCAGCACCGCCATCGCGATCGGCGCCAGCAGCAGCACCACGGCGACGGCGAGCGCGAAGCCGCCGATCACGTCGGTCGGGTAGTGGACGCCCATGAACATCCGGCAGAAGCCCTGGAGGACCGCCAGCCCGCCGGCGATCCAGCCCAGCCTGCGGTTCACCAGGAACAGCGCCACCGCGACGCCCATGGTCATGGTCGAGTGGTCGCTGACGAAGGAGTGGGTGCCGGCCTTGCCGTCCACCAGCACCAGCAGCCCGGGATGGTCGACGAAGGGGCGCGGGCGGTCGACGATCGCGGCGATCGGCAGGTTGGCCAGCTCGGCGAGGGCCACCGAGATCGGGACCCAGAGCAGCCCGGCCATCGCCACCGGCGCGTCCGGACGGCGCCTGGCCTGGAGCCAGGCGACCAGGCCGAGCATCGCCAGGCCGATCAGGATGCCGTACTCGCCGACCCACGAGACCATGTGGTCCAGCCACAGCGGGGAGCGCTTGGCCAGGCCGTTGACGGCGTAGAGCAGGTCGAGGTCGGGGTTGGTCGTGTCGGCAAGCGGCGTCGACACGCCGCACCTCCTTCTGGTCCGCTGCAGCTGGTCGTCGTGGCCGGGGCCCGCCCGGTGCGGGTAGCTGACGAGGGGCCACCGGAGGAAACGTCATTTCCGGGGCACAGCGTTCCACGGAAACGCGCGGTTATCGAAACTTGACTCAGCGTCCACAGTGCGCACACAGGTCCCGGCCGTCCGGTCGCACCGGGCCTACCGTCCCGGGCCGGCGGGGCTCGGTCCGGCCTGCGCGGGCGGGGCGGCGGCGACCGCCCGGGCGGTCGCCGCCGGTGCGCCGCCCTGGTTCGCCGCGGGGGTGGTGGGCTGCGTCCCGCCCGGACGGCTCGGGGCGTTGACCGCGCCGTCGTTGTTGCGGGTCGGCAGCGCCTGGGCGCCGTCCGAGGTGACCCGGGTCGCGCCGATGTACTCCCTGGTGTCGATCCTGTCGTAGCGGATCACCGCCCCGGTGTGCGGCGCGTTGATCATGTAACCGCCGCCGACGTAGATCCCGACGTGGTGGATGCTCCGCGGATCACCGAGGTCCGTCGCCCAGAACACCAGGTCGCCGGGCCGCAGTTGGTCGCGCGACGGGTGCGGCCCGGCGTACCATTGGTCGTTGGCCACCCGGGGCAGGGTGATGCCCACGCTGGCGAACGCGGCCTGGGTCAGGCCCGAGCAGTCGAACCGCCCGTTCTGTGAGGGCAGGCCCTCACCGCCCCACAGGTACGGGGTGCCGAGCTTGGTCTGCGCGAAGTAGATCGCGGCCGCCGCCTGCGAGGACGCCTCCACCGGCGCGGTCGGCGCGGTGAAGCTGCGGGCCATCGCCTGGATGTTCCGCACGTAGCCCTGGGTCTCCCTGTACGGCGGCACCCCGTTGTACCGCTCCACCGCGCCCTCGCCGGCGTTGTAGGCGGCCAGCATGTTGGCCTGCGGATCGCCCGGGACCTTCGCGATCCGCTTGGCGATCGCGCAGTCGTAGGTCGCCGCCGAGGCGATGGCGTCCAGCGGGTCCCAGACGTCCGCCCTGCCGTCCCCGCTGCCGTCGGTGGCGTACTCGGTCCAGGTGCCCGGCATGAACTGCGCCATCCCCTGCGCCCCGACCCCGGATCGCGCCCTGGGGTCGAAGCCGCTCTCCTGGTACAGCTGCGCCGCGAGCATCGGCGCGGAGATCTCGGGGCAGAGCCCGCCCCACCGCTGGATCGGTTCCTGATAGGCCGCGGGGACCGTTCCGGGGGACAGGGCGGAACGATTCGCCGACTGCTGCGGCGTCCCACTCGCCGCATAAGTCCCCAGCGTCACCAGCCCGATGAACCCGAACGCAACAACTCCCGCAGCGGCGGCGGCCGTCCCGGCCTTCCGGAGTACCATCAGCACCATCCCGACGAATCGTCAGTCGAAGTGTCCCGGAAGGCGTTGCTCACCGCAATCATCAGAGATACGAACAGTGAGCGCTATCCTTCGTACGGTGTACATCCTCGCGTACGTGTCCGATGCCTCACGACCAATCCGCGAGAAGTAGCCAAGTCGACATCAGATCTGGCCAAGAATAGGTACCGACCCTTCGCGCGGGCCGGGTCCGGGCCCTTGAATTTGCCTGATCGGGCGGTGAGATGGAAATGAACCTGAGCAGCGTGCACACCAATGCGGTCAGCCACCTGGCCGAGGACCCCCCCAAGAAGCCGAACATCGACACCATCATCGGCGGGATCGCCCCGGACTGGGGCCCGTTCGCGACCCTCGGCTCCGAGGCACGGGTGATGGTCGAGGTCGTCATGGCCGTCGCCATCCTCATCTGCCTCGGCATCGCGGTCTGGGGCGCGGCCAAGCAGCGGATCGGGGCGACCGCGATGCGCGACAGCTTCGGCGCCGAACAGGGCAAGGGGCTGATCGTCGCCGGACTGACCGGCGTGTTCATCATCGGATCACTCGGCACCCTGTTCACCATTGTCTACGGAATGGCGATCTGACGATCGGACAGCAGTAGTCCGACCTGCCCGGGACCGGATCCCCGTCCGGACCCCCTCCGGGGCAGGCCCGCCAGGAGTCCACCCCCGTTCCCACCCTCCGTCCGCGCCCGCCCCCGGGCGGAGGGCCCCCGGAGCCGCCCCGGCTCCCCGCACCAGGAGGGCCGCCGTGCCGTTGTCCGACGACCAGCCGCGCACCCGTACGCGCCTGCCGGTCGGCGAACAGTCCTCCGCCCAGCCGAACCTCCGTCAGTCCCGCCCGATGCGCGCCCTGCTGGCCGTCCTGGTCGTCGTCACCCTGCTCGTGGTGGCCATCGCCGTCGCCAACCGCGTCACACCCGGCACGGGCGGCGGAAGCGGCGGCGGTGGTGCCTCCGCCGACCGCGCCGCCTCCGGCGCCGGCCCGGCCCCCAGCGGCGACCAGCCCGTCGGCACCACCGTCAACGGCATCCCGACCGGCTACCCGCACACCGAGCCGGGCGCCCAGTCGGCCGCCACCAACTACGCGGTGGCGATCGGCTCCGCGGACATGTTCCGCACCGACAGCAGGCACGGCATCGTCACCACCATCGCCGACCCGGGCGCCCTGGCGGGGCTGCAGAGCCGGCTGGACCAGGGCTTCGGCGGCGACACCGCCACCCGCTACGGCCTCGACGCCCAGGGCCACGCGCCCAAGGGCCTCACCTTCGTCAGCCGCACCGTCCCGGTCGGCACCAAGTCGACGGGCTACAGCGACGGCGACGCCAAGGTCGAGGTGTGGTGCACCGGCCTCACCGGCCTCGCCGGCGAGCGCTCCGTCCAGCCGGTGACCACCAACTGGTTCACCCTCACGCTCTCGCTGCACTGGACGGGCAGCGACTGGAAGCTCACCGACTTCACCAGCAGGCAGGGCCCCGCGCCGGTGCCCGCAGACCAGCAGGCCGCCACCGCCGATGAGATCACCGGCGCCGTCCAGCAGTTCGGGGGGTTCCGCTATGCCCGTTGACCAGACCTCACGCCGTTCCGGCGCACGGCGCCGAGCGGGCACCCTCGTCGGTGTGCTGGCCACCTTGCAGGTGGCGGCGCTGTCGACGGCTCAGCGGGTATTCGCTGAACCGTCGCCGACAGCCACTCCGACCTGTCAAAAGGTCGATCTTCCGATCCCCGGCAGTGACGCAGGCTGTGCTCCTGGGGGAGCTGTCGTCATTCCCGGTAGTGGCGCGGTCAACACCGTGACCGACCCCCTAGGGTCGTTGGCCAAGAGCTGTGCGCAGGCCGCGGCGTGGGTGGTGCGGAAGCTGTCGGGGGCGATCGACGGGACGACGCAGGTGGACTTCACCAACGCGTCGTTCCTGCAGCAGTACGCCGTGGTGTTCGCCGTGTCGACGGTGATCACGCTGGTGCTGTGGCTGCTGGCGGTGTCGAAGCGGGCGGTGCGGGGGGCGCCGCTGGCGACGGCGTTCTCGGAGGCGATCGGGTTCCTGTGGCTGACGGTGGTGGCGTCCGCGTTCACGCCGTTGATCCTGTACACCGTGGTGAGCGTGACGGACGGGCTGACCAAGGCGATAGCGGTCGGGACGAAGACGGACACCGGGTCGTACCTGGGAGGGTTCGCCGACACGTTGGAGAAGGGCGACGTGGGCGGTGGCCCGCTGATCCTGGTGATCGTGTCGCTGGTGGCGGTGCTGGCGGCGGCGGTGCTCTGGGTCGAGCTGCTGATCCGGGCGGCGATGCTGTACGTGGGCGCGCTGCTGGGCACGGCGGTGTACGCGGGGCTGGTGGACCGGCAGCTGTGGAAGCACGTGCGGCGCTGGGCGGGGGTGATGCTGGCGGTGGACCTGGCGAAGCCGATCATCGTGGTCATCCTGGGTCTGGCGGGCGCGGTGGCGACCGGGGCCGGGGCCGACGACGACTTCGCCCGGGTGCTGTCCGGGCTGGCGATCCTGTTCCTGTCGATCTTCGCGAGCGCGTCGGTTTACCGCTTCGTGCCGGGCTTCGGCGACGAGATGCTGAACCTGCGGGGGGCCCGGGCGAACGCCGTCCAGGCCGGTTCGGCGATGATCAACGGCACCGCGAACCTGATGAAGCAGGGCATCAGCACCCACGGCGACCGCGGTCCGCAGGCGTCCGGCACGGGTGGCGGCGGGGGCGCGGGCGGTGGTTCGGTGGCGCCGGGCATCGCCGCCCACGCCGGCCGGACGCCGGCCCCGCCGCCGCAGGGCGGACCGCCGCCGGCTCCGGTTCCGATCCGCGACAGCAATCCAGCGAAGGGGGGGTGACGGGTAAGTGAGCAGCGAACCGCTCGGCCAGTACGGCGCCCAGTACGCCCAGCCGTACGTGCACCAGCGCCGCACCTACCTGATCGGCAAGGCCCGCCCGAACGCGCCGATCGGCCGGAACCGGGAGTCCGGCGAGATCATGCTGATCATCTTCGGGGCCTTCCTCGGCATGCTCTGGGGCCTGCTGATGCCGGTCCTGCCGCTGCGGATCGGTGGTCTGGTCGGTCTGCCGGCGCTCGCCATCGCGGCGGTGTACGTGCCGTACCGCAAGCGGACGTTCTACAAGTGGGTGGAGATCAACCGCACCTACCGCCGGACGGTCCGCAGCGGGCGGGCGGTGTGGCGCTCGGACGTGATGGACGCCGGCACCCGGCTGGACGGCCGGGAGGTGGAGGTGGGACCGCCGCCCGGGGTGGGGCGGCTGCGCTGGCTGACGGCGCCGTTCGGGCCGGACGAGGTCGGGGTGCTGATGCACCTGGAGCGGCGCACGGTGACGGCCGCGATCGAGATCGAGGGCCCGGGCGTCGGGCTGCGCGACTCGGAGGACCAGGAGGCCCTGGTCGACCGGTTCGGGACGCTGCTGAAGCACGTCGCCAACGGGGACGGCTTCGTGACCCGGCTGCAGATCCTGGCCCGGACCCTGCCGGCCGACCCGGACGCGCACGCCAAGGACGTCGAGCGGCGCGGCGACCCGTCCTCGCCGCGCTGGCTGCAGGACTCGTACGACCAGCTCCAGTCGATGGTGTCGACCTCCTCGGAGCAGCACCGGGCGTACCTGGTGGCCTGCATGCACTACACCCGCGACCTGGCGGCCGAGGCGCACGCGATGGGCCGGACGGCCACCGGGCGGCGGGCGCGGGACGACGAGGGGCTGGCGGCCGTGATGGCGCGCGAGCTGACCGACATCTGCGCCCGGCTGGCCGAGGCGGACATCCGGGTGCGCCAGCCGCTGGGCCAGGCCCGGCTCTCCTCGCTGCTGCACTCGATGTACGACCCGGACCACCCGATCGACCACATCCAGGCGATGTCCCGGCGCAACGCCTGGCCGGCCGAGCTGGACGCGACCGAGCCGCAGTACCTGCAGGCGAAGACCCGGGAGTCGGCGACCCGGGAGCCGTGGTGCCACGCCACCGCGTGGATCAAGGAGTGGCCGCTCACCCCGGTGGGCGTCAACTTCCTGGCACCGCTGCTGGTGCACACCCCGGACGTGATCCGGACGGTCGCGGTGACGATGGACCTGGAGCCCACCGACGTCGCGATCGAGCGGATGCTGACCGAGAAGACCAACGACGAGGCCGAGGCCAGCCGCGCGGCGAAGATGAACCGCACGGTCGACCCGCGCGACCTGGCCCACACCGGCCGGGTGGACCAGCGCGGTGACGACCTGGCCTCCGGCGCGGCCGGGGTGAACCTGGTCGGCTACATCACGGTCTCCTCGCGCAACCCCGACGCGCTGGCCCGCGACAAGCGGACCATCCGGGCCTCGGCCGGCAAGAGCTACCTCAAGCTGGAGTGGTGCGACCGCGAGCACCACCGGGCCTTCGTGAACACCCTCCCGTTCGCCACCGGCATCCGCCGCTGACCACCGCCGTCCGTCCGACCCCCCGTCCACCGCTGACCCGTCAGGAGGCCGCCCATGGCCCTCGGCAACCTCACCGAGGCGTTCACCAGCCTGATGTTCGGCAAGGTGGAGACCACCCGCCTGCCGGTGCGCACCTCCACCGGCCAGGCGCAGGCCGTCTACCTGCCGACCGCCGCGCCCGGGCTGGGCGACTCCGGTGTGATCATCGGCCGTGAGGTGTACAGCGGCAAGGGGTACGTGTACGACCCCTTCCAGCTGTACGGGCAGCAGCTGCCCGCCCCGCACTGGCTGGTGCTCGGCGAGTCCGGCAACGGCAAGTCGGCGCTGGAGAAGACGTACGTGCTGCGGCAGCTGAGGTTCCGCGACCGCCAGGTGGTGGTGCTGGACGCGCAGGGCGAGGACGGCGTGGGCGAGTGGAACCTGATCGCCGACGCGCTGGGCATAAAGTCGATCCGGCTGGACCCGATGGCGGCCCGGGACGGCGGGGTGAAGCTCAACCCGCTGGACCCGGCGATCACCCAGACCGGCCAGCTGTCGCTGCTGCGCACCATCGTCGAGGTGGCGATGGGGCGCGGGCTGGAGGAGCGGGCCGGCTTCGCGCTGAAGGCCGCGCACGCCCACGTCGTGGCCTCGGTGACGGACCGCCAGCCGGTGCTGGACGACATCATCGACACGTTGCGCAGCCCCCACCCGTCCTCGGTGGAGTCGCTGGGCGTGGCGGTGGACGAGGTGCAGTCCTGGGGTCTGGACGTGGCGCTGGTGCTGGACCGGCTGGTCGACGGTGACCTGCGCGGCATGTTCGACGGGTCGACCACCGAGGGCATCGATCTGGACGCGCCGCTGATCGTCTTCGACCTTTCGCACATCGACCGCAACTCGATCGCGATGCCGATCCTGATGGCGATCGTCGGGGTGTGGCTGGAGCACACCTGGATCAGGCCGGACCGGAAGAAGCGCATCTTCCTGGTCGAGGAGGCCTGGCACATCATCAACAGCCCGTTCGTGGCCCAACTGTTCCAGCGGCTGCTGAAGTTCGGCCGCCGGCTGGGCCTGTCCTTCGTGGCGGTGGTGCACCACCTGTCCGACGTGGTGGACGGCGCGGCGGCCAAGGAGGCGTCGGCGATCCTGAAGATGGCCTCCACCCGAACGATCTACATGCAGAAGGCGGAGGAGGCGCGGGCCACCGGCCGGGTGCTGGGCCTGCCGCGCTGGGCGGTGGAGATCATCCCCACACTTTCGCCGGGCATCGCGGTCTGGGACGTCAACGGCAACGTCCAGGTGGTCAAGCACATCATCACCGAGGCCGAGCGCCCGCTGGTCTACACCGACCGCGCGATGACCGAGGACGCGGTGGCCGAACGGGTGCGCGCGGAACGGCAGTTGGCGGCCGAGCCGGGGGTCTGAGCCGGCACCCGCGGCCCGGCGGCCGGCCGCCGGGCCGCGGGTGCCCGGGGCGCTCCGCGCAGGCTCCGCTCCCTGCCGACCGCGACGGTTCGTCAGTAGGTAATCCTCTCGTTACGTTCGACGTCCTGACAGCTACGCGCGTTGACCCTAGGCTTCGCAGTCGCAACACATCTCGAACGCCGACGCTGTCCACAGCCGGTGCTCCTTCCAAGGTGCAGGGGAACCCTTCATGCTCACCGTCAGATCCCGACGGACGGCGCTCGCCGTCGTCGCCGCCGCAGGTCTGTTCGGCACGGTGGCCGTGCCGACGGCCGCCCAGGCCGCCGGCGCCGACGCCAAGCGCCACAAGACCGTCAACCTCCAGCTGCTGGCGATCAACGACTTCCACGGAAACCTGGAACCCCCGGTCGGCAACTCCGGCACGATCAAGGAGATCGACCCGGCCACCGGCAAGGAGGTCGCCACCCCGGCCGGCGGCATCGAGTACCTGGCCACCGAGCTGCGCAAGGCGCGGATCCCGGCCGACGACTCGATCACCGTCGCGGCCGGCGACATCATCGGTGCCAGCCCGCTCACCTCGGCGCTCTTCCACGACGAGCCGACCATCGAGGCGATGGACAAGCTCGGCCTGGACGTCACCTCGGTGGGCAACCACGAGTTCGACGAGGGCGCGCAGGAGCTGCTGCGCATGCAGGAGGGCGGCTGCCACCCGACCGACGGCTGCTACGAGCCCGGCCGCACCTTCAAGGGCGCCAACTTCAACTACCTGTCGGCCAACGTCACCGACGAGAAGACCGGCAAGCCGCTGCTGGCCCCGTACTGGATCACCAAGTCCCAGGGCGTGAAGGTCGGCTTCATCGGCGTCACCCTGGAGGGCACGCCGAACATCGTGACCGCCGAGGGCGTCAAGGGCCTGAAGTTCGCCAACGAGGTCACCACGATCAACAAGTACGCCGCCGAGCTCAAGGCCAAGGGCGTCAACTCGATCGTCGCGCTGATCCACGAGGGCGGCTACCCGGCCGGCTCCGTCTACAACTACGACTGCGGCGCGTCCGGTCAGGGCGTCTCCGGTCCGATCGTCGACATCGCGCAGAAGATCGACCCGGCGGTCGGCGCCATCGTCACCGGCCACACCCACAACGCGTACGCCTGCAGCATCCCCGACCCCGACGGCGTCCCGCGCTCGGTGACCAGCGCCGCCTCCTTCGGCCGGCTCTTCACCGAGATCGACATGAAGCTGGACAAGACCACCGGCGCGATCGTGCGTCCCTCGGTCAAGGCCGCGAACCACGTGGTGCGCCGCACGGTCGAGAAGGCGCCCGACATGACGGCGCTGGTCGACCACTACTCCAAGCTCGCCGCCCCGGTCGCCAACCGTCCGGTCGGCTACATCGCCTCGGACATCAACGGCCGCGGCAGCAGCGACCTGGAGAAGCCGCTCGGTGACGTGATCGCCGACGCCCAGCTGGAGGGCCTGGCCCCGGCCGACAAGGGCGGCGCGCAGGTCGCGTTCATGAACCCCGGCGGCATCCGCTCCGACCTGGTCTTCAAGGACCCGTCGGGCGACCCGAAGCTGAACGGAGTGGTGACCTACAGCGAGGCCTTCACCGTCCAGCCGTTCACCAACATGATGCAGGTCAAGACGCTGACCGGCGCCCAGCTGGTCCAGCTGCTCCAGCAGCAGGTGAGCGGCCCCAACGCCGCCGCGCCGAAGATCCTCCAGGTGTCCTCGAACCTGCACTACACCCTGGACATGCGCAAGTCCGGCGCCGACCGGGTGGTCCTGGACTCGGTCCGGCTGAACGGCGCCCCGGTCGACCCGGCCGCCACCTACCGGGTCGCGGCCAACGAGTTCCTGGCCGGCGGCGGCGACGGCTTCCCGGCCTTCGCGGCCGGCACCGACAAGCTGGTCGGCGCCTCCGACCTGGACGTCTTCACGGCCTACCTGAGCGCCCACAGCTCCGCGGGTGCGCCGCTGCAGGCCCCGGCGCAGGACCGGATCAAGATCGTCGGCCCGGGCAGCGACATCGACTGACCGTGAGCCGGCCCAGGAGGGGGCGGGTGGGGCGCTGTCGGGGCGCCCCGCCCGCCCCCTCCGCCGTTCCGGGGCCCCGTGGGCGCCGCGGCCCCGTCACTCCGGGGCGGGGCCGCCGGGCAGCCGGACGGTGGCCAGCGCGCCCGGGCCGCCGTCCGCGGCCGGTCCGAGGGTGACCTCGCCGCCCGCCTCCCGGACGCTCTGCGCGACGATCGACAGCCCGAGGCCGGAGCCCGGCAGCTGCCGGGAGGAGGGCGAGCGCCAGAACCGGTCGAAGACGTACTGGAGCTCGTCCGGCGGGATGCCGGGGCCGTGGTCCCGGACGGTCAACACGCCCTGGTGCAGCCGGACCTCGATGGTGCCGCCGGGCGGGCTGTACTTGACCGCGTTGTCCAGCAGGTTGATCACGGCCCGTTCCAGCCCGGCGGCGTCGCCGTGCACGTACCAGGGCTCGGTGTCGGTCTCGAAGACCAGCCCCGGGCCGCGCAGCTCGGCCCGCTCGACGGCCCGGGCGGCGATCTCGTGCAGGGCGGTCACGGTGGGGGCGGGCCCGCTCTTCGGGGTGTCCGGGCGGGAGAGCTGGAGCAGGTCGCCGATCAGGACGGTGAGCTCCCGCATCTGCGCCTTCATGTTGCCGAGCAGCTTGGTCCTGGTCGCGGCGGGCAGCGGGCGGCCGGTCTGGTCGCTGCGGATCAGCAGGTCGACGTTGGTGCGCAGGGAGGTCAGGGGGGTGCGGAGCTCGTGCCCGGCGTCGGCGATCAGCCGGGTCTGCCGCTCGCGGGAGTTGGCCAGGGCGGTGCTCATGGAGTTGAACGAGGTGGACAGCCGGGCGATCTCGTCGTGGCCGTGAACCGGGATGGTGGTGCCGACCTCCTCGGTCCGGGCGATGTGCTCGACGGCGTCGGTGAGCCGGTCGACCGGCTTGAGGGCGGAGTGGGAGACCAGGCGCCCGGCGACGGCGGCGAGCAGGACGCCGCCGGCGGCGACGGAGCCGAGCAGGACGGCGAGGCCCCGGAGCGACTCCTCGACGGGCTGGGTGGAGGTCGCGACCATGACGACGACCGGCACCCTGTACCGGGGGTCCTCGGTCAACCGGACCAACGCGGGCTCCCCGTTGGTGTACCGGCCCTCCCGGATGATCGACTGGCCGGGCGCGAGCCGGAAGGCGGCTGAGTCCTCCGGCACGGTCACGATCGCCTTGGTCGCGCCGGGGGGCAGGCAGACCCCCGTGCCGCGCGCGAGGAACTGGGTGTCCCGGGGAGCGGCCGCGCTGATCCCCTGCGGGCTGCCGCCGGGCTGGCGTTCCAGCGCGTGTTCCGGGGTGTCGTAGCAGGCGAGGTCCCCCCGGCCGACCGGGGCCGGCGGCGCCCCGGCGAGGTCCGCGCGGACCTGGCCGTACAGCTGCTTCTCCACGATGAACCAGCACGCCAGCGCCGACAGCGCGATCGCCACCGCCACCGCCGCCGCGCTCAGGAAGGTGAGGCGGCTGCGCAGCGAGCGGGAGCGGTACCAGCGGAGGAGGCGCCGCCGGCGGTCGGAGGCGCGCGACGGGACCAGCGGCGGGGCGAGCGGAGGGGGCGGAACGTCGTTCACGCGTTCGTGCCGGCGGCCGGGCGCAGGGCGTAGCCGACGCCGCGCACGGTCTGGATCAGCCGGGGCATGCCGCCCTGCTCGGTCTTGCGGCGCAGGTACATCACGTACACGTCCAGGGAGTTGGAGGAGGGCTCGAAGTCGAAGCCCCAGACCGCCTTGAGGATCTGTTCGCGGGTGAGGACCTGGCGGGGGTGGGCGAGGAACATCTCCAGCAGCATGAACTCGGTGCGGGTGAGTTCGATCGGCTTGCCGGCCCGGGTGACCTCGCGGGTGGCGGTGTTCATCCGCAGGTCGGCGAAGGCGAGCACCTCGCTCTCGTCCTCGACGGCCGCGCGGGCGGCGGCCTCGGCGGCGAGGGCGTTGCGGCGCAGCAGGGCGCGGACCCGGGCGAGCAGTTCGTCGAGCTCGAAGGGCTTGGCGAGGTAGTCGTCGGCGCCGACGTCGAGGCCGGTGACGCGGTCGCCGACGGCGTCGCGGGCGGTCAGCATCAGCACCGGGACGGTGTCGCCGCGCGAGCGCATCCGGCGGACGGCGGTGAGGCCGTCCATCCGGGGCATCATGATGTCCAGCAGGACGAGGTCGGGCCGGTCGCGTTCGACGGACTCCAGGGCTTCGTAGCCGTCGGTGGCGGTGGCGACCTCGTACCCCTCGAAGGCGAGGCTGCTCTCCAGGGCGTCCCGGAGGGCGGGTTCGTCGTCGACCACGAGGAGCCGGGCGGAGGGGTGGCCGGCCTCGGCGATGGTGCGGTCGTCGGCGGACGGGGTCATGGGCGGGTGCCCTTTCTCGTCGGGGGGAGGGCCTGCTGGGAGCAATTGTCCGTCTCAGGGCGTGCGGCTCACAGGTTCTGGCCGGCTTCGAGTTTCGGCAGCACCTGCTTGACGTCGTTGATCGGGATGGCGAAGCCGAGGCCGACGCTGCCGGCCGGGCCGCTGCCGGAGGAGCCGGAGCCGCCGGGCGCGTACATCGCCGAGTTGACGGCGATGACCTGCCCCTCGGCGTTGATCAGCGGGCCGCCGGAGTTGCCGGGGTTGAGCGCGGCGTCGGTCTGGAAGGCCTTGTAGGTGGTGCTGGTGCCGGACTGCGGGGCGGTGCCGCGCAGGCCGGGCAGGTAGGGGAGGCCGAAGCCGCCGTTGGCGCTGGTGCTGCCCTCGTCGAGCTGGACGGTGACGTCACGGTTCTCCGCGCTGATGATGCCGGAGGTGACGGTGCCGGTGAGGCCGTCGGGGTTGCCGATGGCGACGACCGGGTCGCCGACGGCCACGGTGGAGGAGTCGCCGAGGACGGCGGGGACGAGGTCCTTCGCGCCGGTCGCGGTGATGACGGCGACGTCGAGGGCCTTGTCGGTGCCGGTGACGGTGGCCTGGGCGGTGGAGCCGTCCTTGAAGGTGACGGTGATCCGGCCGCCGGCGGCCGCGGTGTCGATCACGTGGTAGTTGGTGAGGATCCGTCCGTCGGTGTCCAGGACGACGCCGGTGCCGGTGGCGGTGCCGGTGCCGGTCCGGACGGTGATCTGGACGGTGCTGGGCGAGACGGCGGCGGCGACCGCGGCCACGTCGGCGCTGCCGTCGGAGCGGGCGGAGACCGGGCTGGCGACGGTGCCGACGCGGTTGTCGGGGTTCTGCCGGTCGGCGGCGACCAGTCCGCCGGTGACCCCGCCGAGGAGGGCGGCGACCGCGGCGACGGCGGTGACCAGGGCGAGCCGGCCGCGCAGCAGTCCGCGCCGGGCCCGGCCGCCGCGGTCGCCGGGGCCCTCGGGGGAGCCCGGTCCGAGGAGCGTGGGCGGCTCGGGCGGGACCGGCGGGGGCGGCGGCGGTCCGTCGAAGGCGCCGCCGGAGTGGTCCTCGCGGTAGCCGTACCCGTACCCGGGTCCGTACCCGTCCTGGCCGGTGGTGCCGGGGCCGCCGACGGCCGGGCCGCCGCCGAGCACGGTGCCCTCGATCACCCGGGGCCGGCGGGCCGGGTCCGGGACGTGCTGCTGCCGGGTCTCGTACGGGTCGTACGGCTCACTGGGGTGGCGCTGCTGTTCGGTCATGCCGACCAAGCTCGGCCCGCCGCATGAGGAGTGCATGAGAACCGGCTCAGAACGGGGAGAGAAGCCCGTTGGGTTCTCATAAAGCCTGGTCAGGCCGCCTGCCGAGCGGAGCCGGCCGCTCCGGTACTCGCCGGCTACTGCGCCGCGGACCGGCCGGGGGCGTCGCCGGCGCAGCCGCAGGAGCGGCGGATGACCAGCCGGGACGGGAAGGTGCGGACCCGCTCGGTGTCCGAGCCGGGCACCATCAGCGAGTCGTCCAGCACCAGGTCCACGGCGGCCCGGGCCATCGCGTCGCGGTCGGAGGCGACGGTGGTCAGCGGCGGGTCGGCGAGCGCGGCCTCCGGTACGTCGTCGAAGCCGGCCACCGCGAGATCCTCCGGGACCCGCAGGCCGACCTCGCGGGCGGCCCGCAGCACGCCGATCGCCTGGTCGTCGGTGGAGCAGAAGATCGCCCGGGGCCGGTCCGGCGAGCGCAGCACGTCGAGCGCGACGTCGTAGGCGCCGTAGCGGTGGAAGGGCGCGTCGATCAGGTGCGGCTCGGTGGGGACGCCGTGCGCGTCCATGGCGCGCTGCCAGCCCTCGACGTGGTCGATGACCGGGTCGCCGGGGGCCGGGGACTCGACCGGGCCGCCGAAGCAGGCCACGTACGGGTGTCCGTGGACCTCCAGCAGGTGGCGCACGACCGCCTCGGCGCCCGCCACGTCGTCGGTGACCACCGCGACGTCGTCGATCGCCTCGGGACGGCGGTGCAGCAGCACCACCTTGGCGCCCTCCATCGCGGCGAACTCCTCGGCGGCGCGCTGCGAGGGGCCCTGGCTGACCAGGATCAGGCCGGAGACCCGCATCCCGAGGAAGGCGCGGACGTAGTGCACCTCGCGGTCGTCCACGTAGTCGGAGTTGCCGATCAGCACGAGCTTGCCGCGCTCGGAGGCGGCCCGTTCCACGGCGTGCGCCATCTCGGCGAAGAAGGGCTGGCGGGCGTCCGGGACGACCATGCCGATCAGGTTGGTGCGCCGGGAGGCCATCGCCTGGGCGACGCTGTTCGGCCGGTAGCCGAGCTGCTCGATCGCGGCGAGCACCTTCTCGCGGGTCGCGGGCGCGACCGGGCGCGGCCCGTTGTTGATGACGTAGCTGACGACCGCGGTCGAGGTACCAGCCAGTCGGGCTACATCGTCGCGCGTCACTTTGGCCACGGGGGGAGTCTACGCGTGTGGTCTCCGGGGCGGCAGTGGGATCCGGGCCCCGTTCGGCAGGCCGGCCGGCGGGTCCGGGAGGAACCGGACAAGCCGGGCGGGGGTGCCCGCCCGGCTCCGCGCCGGTGTCCGGACGGGCCCGGGCTCAGGCCTCCAGGGGGGCGGCGGGGCGCTGGGCGAGCTCCGGCCGTTCGCCCTTCTCGGGCTTCTCCGGCACGACGAAGCGATAGCCGACGTTGCGTACGGTGCCGATCAGCTGTTCGTGCTCGACGCCGAGCTTGGCGCGCAGCCGCCGGACGTGCACGTCGACCGTCCGGGTGCCGCCGAAGTAGTCGTAGCCCCAGACCTCCTGGAGCAGCTGCGCCCGGGTGAAGACCCGGCCGGGGTGCTGCGCGAGGTACTTGAGCAGCTCGAACTCCTTGAAGGTGAGGTCGAGCGCCCGGCCCTTGAGCTTGGCGGAGTAGGTGGCCTCGTCGACCGAGAGGTCGCCGTTGCGGATCTCCATCGGGCTGTCGTCGGAGACGACCTGGAGGCGGCCGAGCGCGAGCCGCAGCCGGGCCTCGACCTCGGCCGGGCCGGCGGTGTCCAGCAGGACGTCGTCGATGCCCCACTCGGCGGTGACGGCGGCCAGGCCGCCCTCGGTGACCACCAGGATCAGCGGGCAGCCGATGCCGGTGGAGCGCAGCAGCTGGCAGAGGCTGCGGATCTGCGGCAGGTCGCGCCGGCCGTCCACCAGGATGACGTCCGCGCTGGGGGTGTCCACCAGGGCCGCGCCCTCGGCGGGAGCCACCCGGACGTTGTGCAGCAGAAGTCCGAGGGCGGGCAGCACCTCGGCTGAAGGCTGCAGCGCATTGGTGAGGAGGAGGAGAGAACTCATACCCGGTGGTCCCCTTTCCGGGTCGTCGCGGTCGCATGACGGCTGCCGCCACAGCCGGATGGCGCACGTGCTGAGGGGGTGGGGAGGACGACGGCGGCCCGCGGCGAACCGGGGGAGCGGACGGCGTGCAGGGCGCGACGGCGGGTCGGCCGGGGGTCCCGCAACCCCTGGCGCACCGTTTCTGCCCTGTTCATCACCGTGAACCCTCCGGTCTGGTCCGGCGGCGGGTGGCGGCCCGGTGCCGGGTGGCGGCGCCCCGGCCGGCCGGGGCACCTCGTTGTGCCGCGTCAGGCGGGACGGTCCTGCTGCGCGCCGGGGGTGGGCCGACGAATCGCAAGAACGTCCGTACTGGCGTCCTGAAAGCACGAAAGGACCCGGGGGCGACTCTGCCCGGATCCCTCTTGGTGGTCGAGGATAGCCGACCGCCCCTTCCGCCGGGAGTGCGGGAATCCGGCGGTTCACCCAATTCGGGCGTGCGCCGGGTGAGGCTGGACACAGCTTCGAGCGCCGGGCCGGCGCCGCCCGGTGGCGGTCCGGTGGGAGGCCGGTGCGCGTTCCGGGTCCGTCCGGCCAGGGCGATTGCCGCTCGTGGCGGTGGACGCGCCATCATGGGACGCACATCGGAGGCGCTGTTCGGGTCCATCGTTCGGGTGGTCGGGCGGGCCGTCGCGGTGGCGAGCCGGACCGGGGTACCGGGGGCCGGGCGAGGACGACGAGAAGGGGTGGCCCGATGGGCGCGACCACCGAGCCCGCGAGCGGCGCCCGGGTGCGCGGGACGATCCGCTACTGGGCGGCGGCGAAGTCCGAGGCCGGCCTGGCCGAGGAGCCGTACCAGGCGGCGACCCTGGCGGAGGCGCTGGCGGCGGCCAGGGAGCGGCACGCCGACCGGCCGAAGTTCGTCCAGCTGCTCGGGCACTGCTCGTACCTGGTCGACGGGGCCCAGGTGGGCGGCCGCGACCACGCGACCGTCGCCCTGACCGAGGGCGGGGCGGTGGAGGTCCTTCCCCCGTTCGCGGGAGGCTGAGCGGCGTGACGGACATGAACAACCCGAACCATCCCAACCGCGGCGGCTACGGCGAGTGGCCGCAGCAGCCCCACCAGCCGCAGCAGCCCCACCAGCAGCGGCAGCCGTACCCGCCCCAGGGGCAGCAGCCGCCGCAGCCGGGCCACCAGTCGCCGTACGGGTACCCGGTGGACGACGCGGCGGCGACCACGGTCATGCCGCCGGTGCCCGCGTTCGACGACGCGGCCGCGACCACCCTGCTGCCACCGGTGCCGGCGGCGGACGACGCCGAGGCGACGGCGCTGCTGCCGCCGGTGGTGGTGTCCGGTTCCATGCCGGTCGCGCCGCCGCGGCACCCGCAGCAGCAGTTCCAGCAGTCGCGGTACCAGCAGCCGCCGCAGCCGCAGTCCCAGCACCCGCACCCGCAGCCGCAGCCCCAGTCGTCGCGGCAGCAGCGGCGGCGGCAGCCGGAGCAGCCGGAGCAGCCCCAGCCGGACCCGACGATCCAGCTCCAGCAGCCGCCGAGGCCGCGGGCCCGGCACGCGGCCCCCGCCGCGGCGCCGCAGCCCGCCCCCGGGCAGCCGACAGCGGAGGCCTTCGACCCGCCGACCATGACGCTCAAGCGCCCGACCGCCCCCGGCCCGCTGGGCCCGGCCGGCGCCCCCGGACCGCTGGGCGCCCCCGTCGCAGGGCCGTACGCGGCCGTCCCCCCGCAGGCCGTGCCGCCCGCCGGCCCGCGCCGGACCGGCTCGCCGATCATCGACCCGGGCCTGCAGCCGGCCCTGATCACCGCCGGCGCGGCCGCGCTGCTGGCCGGCGGCGCCGCGCTCGGGCAGATCGCGCTGGCCCTGGTGGTCGCGCTGCTCCAGCTGCTGACGGCGGCCGGCTGGTTCCGGCTGAACGGCATGTGGCCGGCCCGGCAGGGCATCCTGCTCGCCGCGCTGGCCGGTCTCACGGCGGACGCGGCGGTGCTGCTGGCGGACTCCGGCGGCGGCGCGGCGGCCGTGGTGGGCACCCTGGGCGGGTTCTTCCTGCTCGTCCTGGTGCTGCAGACGTTCCGTCCGTCGGACCCGAAGGAGCGGTTCTACGCGCTGACCGTGCTCGGCTCGGCCACCGTGGTGACGGTGCTGTGCACCGCGCTGCTGGTGGCCGACTGGGTGCCGGCCGCGGTGGGCGCGGTGGCGCTGGCCACCCTGCTGGCCGCGGCGCCGCTGCCCGGGCCGAAGCAGCTGGGCCCGGTGCTGGGCCTGGCCGCGGCGGTGGCGCTGGGCCTGCTGGTCGGGGCGCCGCCCGCGCTCGGCGCGCTGGCCGGGCTGGGCGCGCTGGTCGGCCGCCGGGTCGCGGCGTACGACTTCCCGTCCCGCTTCGTGCACATGACGGCGGGCGTGGCGCTGCCGCTGGCGGTGGCGGCACCGCTGGTCTGGATCGCCACCGACCTGCTGGCCTGACCCGCCGGCCGGCCCGCGGTCCGCTTCGGTCGGATTCCGGCTCCGGAACCATGTTCCGGGGCCGGACGTCGTACGGTCGTGCGGGGGCGGACGTGTGCCGCGTCCGCCACCGAACGGTGCACGACCCACCGGGAACGACCCTCCGGGAACGAACCACTGCGAACGATTTCAGCGACGAACGACCACTGCGACGGCGACGACGGGGGACACGATGCGCGGATGGCTGAAGACCACGATCGGCCTGGCGGTGCTCTCGGGCCTGCTGCTGGGCGCCGACCGGATCGCGGTCGGCGTGGCCGAGGACGAGGCCGCCGACCGGATCGTGAAGAGCGGCCGGATGAGCCAGCGCCCGGACGTCTCGATCGAGGGATTCCCGTTCCTCACCCAGGTGCTGTCGATGAAGCTGGACGACGTGCGGATCGCCTCCGACGGCCTGACCGTCGGCGACGGCGGCCACCAGGTGGCGCTGCACTCGTTCAAGGCGCAGCTCTCCGGCGTCAAGGTCGGCGACAGCATGAGCAGCGCCACGGTGGACAGCGGTACCGGCAGCGGGGTGATCTCCTACCCGGACCTCGCGCAGCTGCTGCCGCCCGCCTCCCAGCTGCTGCGCGGGGCCAAGCTGCCGGTGGGCGGCAACTCCCGGCTGAGCCTGTCGTATGCCGGTCCGGGCAAGGTCAAGGCCTCGCTGGGGCCGCTCGCGATCGGCGAGGGCACCGTGCACAACAAGGGGAACACCGTCACGGTGGACGGCTTCCGGCTGACTTCGCTGGCGGGGATGGTGGCCGGCGCCACCGGCCAGCAGCTGGAACCGATGAGCTTCACCCTGGACTCGCTGCCGGCCGGGCTGAAGCTGGCCGACAAGGAGGGCGGGAGCGGCGTGACGCCGCTGGCGGAGGGCCTCCAGCTGACCTTCGACGGCAAGGGCTTCAAGCTCCTGGGCTGATTCCCGGCCTCCGTGTGGCAGTCCCCGGCCCCGCCGAATCGTTCCGCTCCGCGAGACGCGCTGTCCAGCGCGGACCGCGGAGCGGTGTCGTTTCCGCCCCGCGCACGCCGGCCGGAGGCCTCCGGCCGGCGCCCGGCGGGCCCGGCCCGGGTCAAATCCCGCCATCCGGTCGTTTTGATCCCACTATTCGATACGCTGATGACAGCGGGCCTCCGGTGTCCCTAGCATCGTCGGCATGAAGCGACAGACGGACCTCACGAAGCGGCGGGCGGTAGACCTGTGCCGCGTGTCCGCCTGTCTGTGTCGAATGCGCTGACTCGGCGCCCCGGTTGGGCAGTTGACGCCCGCCGCCGATCTTCCCGGTGACCGCGCCCGGCTCTGCGAGCGGGCGGTCGCCGATGTACTCCGCAGTCCCCCGCCCGGCCGCACCGCTCCGCGCCCCGTCCCGGTATTCGGACGGACTTTCGGACCGCACCCACCCGGGCACCCCTGCAGCACCCTCCTGAGCAGCACCTTCCGCACAACCGCCCTCGGATGGAGACACCACCATGAGCCGCAGCGACGTCCTGGTCGACGCCGACTGGGTCCAGGCCCACCTGGACGACCCGAAGGTCGTCATCGTCGAGGTCGACGAGGACACCTCCGCGTACGACAAGAACCACATCCGCAACGCCGTCCGGATCGACTGGAAGCAGGACCTCCAGGACCCGGTCCGCCGCGACTTCATCGACCAGGCCGGCTTCGAGGCGCTGCTCAGCGCCAAGGGCATCGCCAACGACGACACGGTCGTCCTGTACGGCGGCAACAACAACTGGTTCGCCTCGTACGCCTACTGGTACTTCAAGCTGTACGGCCACGGTGACGTCCGCCTGTTGGACGGCGGCCGCAAGAAGTGGGAGCTGGACTCCCGCGACCTGGTCGCCGAGGTGCCGGCCCGTCCCGCCACCGAGTACAGGGCGCAGGCCGCCGACTCCTCGATCCGCGCCTTCCGCGACGACGTGATCGCCGCCATCGGCACCCTGAACCTGGTCGACGTGCGCTCGCCCGACGAGTTCTCCGGCAAGCTGCTCGCCCCGGCCCACCTCCCGCAGGAGCAGTCGCAGCGCCCCGGCCACGTGCCGAGCGCCCGCAACATCCCGTGGGCCAAGAACGCCAACGACGACGGCACCTTCAAGAGCGACGACGAGCTCAAGGCGCTGTACGAGGCCGAGGGCATCGACCTGGCGAAGGACACCATCGCCTACTGCCGCATCGGCGAGCGCTCCGCGCTCACCTGGTTCGTGCTGCACGAGCTGCTCGGCCAGCAGAACGTCAAGAACTACGACGGTTCGTGGACCGAGTACGGCAGCCTGGTCGGCGTGCCGATCGAGCTCGGCAGCAACTGAGCCTCCGGCTCGACCCGTAAGTCAGAAGGGAACACAGACATGTGCGGTGCGAAGGCCGGCGGCCCGGACCTGGCAGGAGTTGACGTGGCGAACGAGACGATCATCCAGGGTTCGGTGACCCGCGACGGTGAGCCGGTCAACGGCTACGTCCGGCTGCTGGACGAGAACAACGAGTTCACGGCCGAGGTGCCCACCTCGGCGACCGGCCAGTTCCGGTTCTTCGCCCGCCCGGGCAAGTGGACCCTGCGGGCGCTGGTGCCGGGCCAGACCGTGGACCGTCAGGTGGTGGCCTCCCAGGGCGCCGCCGTCGAGGTCGCGATCGCGGTCTGACCGGAGCCGGAGCGAATCCGGATCACCCCGAGGGCCCCTGCCGTGCAGGGGCCCTCGGTCGTACCGTGGAGGGATGCGGGCAAGGCGGCGGCGTCGCTACTACTTCGCCATGATGGGCGTGTGCCTGGGCCTGTTCGTCATGGCCTGGGGCGTGGTGCGGTTCTTCTCGGTCGGCGCGGCGATCGGCATGTGCGTGGTCGCGATGGTCATCCCGCCCGCCGCCGCGGTGTTCGCCAACAAGCGGGACCCCGAGGACGACTGGTGGGACGACCCGCGCTGGGACGACCCGAGGTGGGACGACCCCGGCCACGACCGGGACCGCCCCGACCGGGAACCGCGGAAGAGGGACTAGCTAGTACACGAGCGCCTGGACGCCGTCCGCCATGATCTCGCTGACGAAGACCTGGGCGCCCGCGATCCGGACACCGTCGACGGTGTCCTTCTGCTCGATCCCGCGCCGGGCCGCGCACTGGGTGCACAGGGTCACCGAACCGGCCGCCAGGATCGACTCCAGCAGGTCCGGCAGCGGCGCCGCGTGCGGCAGTTCGAACTCCGCGGCCCGGCCCGGCAGGGCGAACCAGGAGGACTCCCCGGTCAGCCAGAGCGAGACCTCGATCCCGCTGGCGACGGCCACCGCCGCCACCGTGAACGCCTGCGAGCACCGCTCCGGCGCGTCCGCCCCTGCGGTGACCTTGATGACCAGTTTCTTCGACATGGCGCCACCTTAGAGCGCCCGTCGCCCCCGCCGTCCGGCATCGCCGGAACCCTTGGGCAAAGCTTGGGCAGCCGGGGGGCGACGGCGCGAACCGCGACGTGGTGGGGCTCACCGCGACCGGCCGGAACCCGGCGGATAGAGTGAGCGGAGCAAAATCCACCACACTGTCGCCGCCTGGGAGCCCCCCGTGTCCGGTCTGGAAATGTTCTTCGACGGTCTGCTGGCCCTCATGGCCGTGCTGATCACCTGGTTCGCCATCTTCTCGGTGATGAAGCTGTACCAGGGCCAGCGCTGAGTCTGCCGTACGGTTGAGGCAGTCCCACACCGACGAGAACAGCGACCAGGAACATGATCGAGATCCCCTCTGACCTCCACAAGGACGTCGTCCCGCTCGCCTTCCTCCTCGGCACCTGGGAGGGCGCGGGCGTATTCGACTTCCCGGGCGCGGAGAAGTGCAACTTCGGCCAGGAGATCGTGATCCGCCACGACGGCCGCCCCTTCCTGGAGTTCCGCTCCCGCACCTGGGTGCTGGACGGCGAGGGCGAGAAGGTCCGTCCGCTGGAGAACGAGCACGCGTTCTGGCGCATCACCAGCAACACCGACGGCACCAGCGGTGCCCGGGGCATCGAGATCTCCTCCGTCCGCGACGACGGCACGGTCGAGATCTGGTACGGCGAGCTGGCCGACGGCAAGCCGCAGGTCGACGTCTCCACCGACGCGGTGGCCCGGATCGAGGGCTCGCCGGAGTACTCGGGCGGCAAGCGGCTGTACGGCTTCGTCAACGGCGAGCTGCTCTGGGTCGGCGAGAAGGCCGCCCCGAACGTCCCGCTGCGCCCGTACATGTCCGCGCAGCTGAAGAAGGTGCTCAGCCCGGCCCAGCTGATCAAGGACATCAACGACCTGCCGGACGACGGCATCGCCTTCTTCAAGTAGGCCGGTCGCGCGACCGGCAGTTCGGTGCACGAGGTAGGGACCGGCCCGCGGCCGGTCCCTACACTTGCACCAGGACCCCCGACCATTGGCAGGGACAGTACCGTGGCGGACACCGGCACCACCGACTGGCAGCTCTCCGGCGACTGGAAGACCGACCTGCGCGAACGCGGGTACCGGCTCACCCCGCAGCGGCAGCTCGTGCTGGAGGCCGTCGACGAGCTCGACCACGCCACCCCCGACGACATCCTCTGCCACGTCCGCCGGACCGCCAGCGGCATCAACATCTCCACCGTCTACCGGACCCTGGAGCTGCTGGAGGAGCTGGGCCTGGTCTCGCACGCCCACCTCGGCCACGGCGCCCCGACCTACCACCTGGCCGGCCGCCACCACCACCTGCACCTGGTCTGCCGGGACTGCGAGAAGGTCACCGAGACCGGCACCGAGATCGCCCAGCCGCTGATCGACAGCCTGCGCGAGCGGCACGGCTTCGACACCGACCTCAAGCACTTCGCCATCTTCGGCCGCTGCGCCGACTGCGCCGCCGAGCCCGCCGGGGACCGGCCGTAAGCTGGCCGGTATGACCGGTGTGAAGAGCCCGCTGCTTTCCCTGCCCGGAGCCGTCCCCGCCGAGGGGGCCGACGACGGTGTCGCCGCCCACTACGGCGACATCTTCCGCGAGCAACGCAACCTGTCGCAGGGCGCCGGCTTCGTCGACCTCTCGCACCGCGGCGTGGTCACCGTGACCGGCCCGGACCGGCTCTCCTGGCTGCACCTGCTGCTCACCCAGCACGTCAGCGAGCTGCCGCCGCAGCAGGCCGCCGAGGCACTGGTGCTCTCCCCGAACGGGCACGTCGAGCACGCGCTCTACCTGGTGGACGACGGCACCACCACCTGGGCGCACGTCGAGCCGGGCACCCAGCAGGCGCTGGTGGCCTACCTGGACGGCATGCGGTTCTTCTACCGGGTGGAGGTCGCCGACGCGACCGCCGAGTACGCCGTGGTCCACCTGCCGGCCGGCTCCACCGCGGCCGTCGAGGGCGCCGCCGCCGTCCGCGAACTCCCGTACGGGCGCGACCTGTTCGTGCCGCGCGGCGAGCTGGAGCGGCTCACCGCCGGGTACGGCCCGGCGGCCGGGGTCTGGGCCTACGAGGCGCTGCGGATCGAGGACCACCGGCCCCGGCTCGGCTTCGAGACCGACCACCGGACCATCCCGCACGAGGTGGACTGGCTGCGCACCGCCGTCCACCTGCAGAAGGGCTGCTACCGCGGCCAGGAGACCGTCGCCCGGGTGCACAACCTGGGCCGCCCGCCGCGCCGGCTGGTCTTCCTGCACCTGGACGGCACCGAGGAGACGCTGCCCCCGCACGGCACCGAGGTGCGGCTGGCCACCGACCCGGACGGGCGGGCGCTGGGCTTCGTGACCTCCTCGGCCCGGCACCACGAGCTGGGGCCGATCGCGCTGGCGATCGTGAAGCGGAACGTCCCGGTGGACGCCGTGCTGCTGGCCGGGACGGTCCCGGGCACCCAGGACGTGATCGTCCCGCAGTAGACCGCCCCGCGGCGGGGGCCGCTCAGACCTCGACGAGGACGGTGAACGGGCCGTCGTTCACCAGCGCCACCCGCATGTCGGCGCCGAACCGGCCCGTCTCCACCTTGGCGCCCAGCGCGCGCAGTTGTGCCACCACCTCGTCCACCAGCGGCTCGGCGACCGGGCCGGGGGCGGCCGCGTTCCAGGTGGGGCGGCGGCCCTTGCGGGCGTCGCCGTAGAGCGTGAACTGGCTGATCACCAGCAGCGGGGCGCCGAGGTCCGAGCAGCTCTGCTCGACCTCGCGGCTCCCCCGCTCGCCGTCGGCCGCTCGTCGCTCCTCGCCCTCGCCCTCGCCCTCGCCCTCGGCGTCGGCGCGGTCTTCGGCTCGGGGGGTCGGGGCCGGCAGCAGCCGCAGCGTCCAGAGCTTGCGGGCCAGTTGGGCGGCCTTGGCGGGAGTGTCGTCGTCGGTGACGCCGACCAGGACGCAGAGCCCGGGCCCCTCGATCGCGCCGACGGTCTCACCGGCCACGGTCACCCGGGCCTCGCTCACTCGCTGCACCACTGCTCGCATGCCGCCATTGTGCCGGAGCGCCGTACGGCCCCCCGGAGGGCCCCGCAGCCCTCCGCGCGCAGCCGGGCGTCCGGGCCCGCGCCGCTCGCGTTCCCTTACCTTCCCGTGTGCCCCAGCGGCCTCCTCAGGGCGCACACCAGGGGCGCGCACGAAGGGCTCGCACGCCGTGGGGTGCGCGCCTGCGCCGAATCGGGCGCCATTCTTCCTGGGGAAAGGGCCGGTCATATCAGCCACCCCCGTTCGCCAGGGGGCCGTTCGGGTGCACGGGCGGTGCGCGCGCGCCGGGCGGGGTGGCACGCTGGGGGACCGTACGAAGGGTCCGGGGCGCCAGGAGGTCCGCCGCGCCGGGCCGGGGTTCGACCGGGCGGTCGAGCCGGTAGGTCGGGCGTCCGGCCGTGCCGTCCCGGTGGGGTGGTCGCGGCCGGGGACCGGCGCCTCCGGGGGCTCCCGGGCGTGCCGGTGGACGGGACGCACGGCCCGTCGGGGGACGGGCCGGACCGGCGGCAGGGACGGGGTGCCGCGAGCGGGCGGGATCGGACGACGTCAGGTGGTTGGGTGATGGACGCGAGCAGCGCGGCGCGGGACCGGTCCGGGCCGGTGGTGCGGGCCCCAGGGGAGCCGTGCGGTCCGGCGGTGGGCGCGGAGGACGAGCCCGACCTGGAACGGCTTGGCCTGGAGCAGCTGCGGGTGCTGCGCCGGGAGACCCTGGAGCAGGAGGCCGACCTGTCGTACCTGCGGCGGCTGCTGCACGGGCGGATGGACATCCTGCGCGCCGAACTCGACCGGCGGCCAGGCGTGGGCCCGGTCCGCGCGGCCGGCCCCTCCGGCCCCTCCGGCTCCGACCTGGTTCCCGGTGACCTGCTGGACCGGCTGCCGGCCATCCTGACCGACACGCCCTCCACCGTGCGGCGCTCGGCCCGGCACGTCACCCTCGGCCCGCCGCGCACCCTGGAGTCCCGGCTGGAGGCGGACGCGTTGATGGGCGACGTCCAGCTCGCCGACCTGGCGGCGCACCCGGCGGAGGAGCTGCTGGCCGCCCTGGAACGGCTGCGGGCGCACGAGCGCGAGGTGTCCGGACGGCGCCAGCGGCTGCTGCGCACGGCGGACGGTTGCAATGCCGAGATCACCCGCAGGTACCGTGATGGGGAAGCACGGGTCGACGACCTGCTCGCAGGAGGGCCGCTCTGACCGGGTGAGCCGCCGCGGGCGGTGGGCCCGGCTCGCTCCCGGCCACCACCCTCGCCCCGGAAGGCTCATCCGTCATGTCCCTGCCCGCCACCGCGCCCGTTCTCGCCGAGGTCGTGCGCTCCGGTTTCGTCGAGGGCCGCCACCACGGCTCGCTGGTGCTGCTCGCAGCCGACGGATCGGTCGAGTTCGCGCTCGGCGACCCGGACGCCCCGGTCTTCCCGCGGTCGACGGCAAAGCCGTTCCAGGCGGTGGCCACCCTGCGGGCCGGGCTGGCGATCGAGGGCGAGCTGCTGGCGCTGGCGGCCTCCAGCCACTCCGCAGAATCGTTTCACCTCGATGGCGTGCGGAGCATCCTCGGCTCCGCCGGGCTCGACGAGTCGGCCCTGCGCACCCCGGCCGACCTGCCGCTGGACGACACCGAGGCGGAGCTGCTGCTCGCCGCCGGCGGCGAGCGCGCCCCGATCCTGATGGACTGCTCCGGCAAGCACGCCGGCTGGCTGGCCGCCTGCACCGCCAACGGCTGGGACACCGCGAGCTACCTCGACCCGGCCCACCCGATCCAGCTGCTGGCCCGCGAGGCCCTGGAGGAGGCCACCGGCGAGACCGCCGCGCACGCCGGGGTGGACGGCTGCGGTGCGCCGCTGCTGGCCGTGTCGCTGACCGGCCTGGCCCGCGGCTACCGCGGCCTGGTGCTGGCCGCCGAGGGCAGCGCGCCGCGCCGCGTCGCCGACGCGATGCGCGCCCACCCCGAGTACGTCGCCGGCACCCGCCGGGCCGACACCTGGCTGATGCGGGCGGTGCCGGGCGCGCTGTCCAAGATGGGCGCCGAGGCCGTCCAGGTGGTCGCGCTGCCGGACGGGCGGGCGCTGGCCTTCAAGATCGAGGACGGCGGCGAGCGGGCCCGCGGCCCGGTCCTGGCGGCCGCGCTGCGCCGGCTCGGGGTGGCCGGGGCGGACGGGACCGTCGAGCGGATCGGCGCGGCCCCGCTGCTCGGCGGCGGCGTGGCGGTCGGCGAGGTGCGGGCGGCCTTTTAGGGCGTGTCTGACAATTCCCGCCGGGTGCGCGACGCCGGGGGTCCTGGCCCGCAGGGCCGATACACCTGGGGCCTGTCGGCCCGCCGTGGAGCGCGGTACGCGGGCCGGCGGACGACCGTCGGGGTGCGGGCGGACCCGGGCCGGTGCACGGTGGACCGGGGGCCGTCGCACAGCTGAGGAGTCCGCCATGACCGACCATGTGTACCGGGTGACCGAGATCGTCGGGTCCTCGACCGAGAGCGTCGACGCCGCGATCCGCAACGGGGTGGAGCGGGCCTCCCGGACCCTGCGCAACCTCGACTGGTTCGAGGTCTCGCAGGTCCGGGGCCACCTGGAGGACGGCCGGATCAAGCACTACCAGGTGTGCATGAAGGTCGGCTTCCGGCTGGAGGACTGACCGGCTGGAGGACTGACCGGCCCGGGGCGCGGACCGGCCCGGGGCACCGCGGCCCCGGCGCCCGCCGGCGCGGGACGGTGAACGGGCGCCCGGCGAGGGCGGTGGACCCGGTGGCCGCCGTCGCCGCGGCCACCTCCGGCGCGTCCTCGGTGGCGCCGCAGCCGTTCGGCGGCCGGCCGCCCAGGGCGTGTTCCGCCCCCGGACACGACGGAGGCCGGGGCCCGCGGACGAATCCGCGAACCCCGGCCCCGGGCTGTCCCGACCTACCTCGAACGCCCTCGATCGAACGAGATCGGAACGA
This sequence comes from Kitasatospora sp. NPDC001547, assembly GCF_042894165.1. Classification (NCBI taxonomy): domain Bacteria; kingdom Bacillati; phylum Actinomycetota; class Actinomycetes; order Kitasatosporales; family Streptomycetaceae; genus Kitasatospora; species Kitasatospora sp. NPDC001547. Next base: position 41,500 of record NZ_JBIAVL010000034.1, read on the forward strand.
CGGCTCAGTGACCGCCCTGCTCCGCCAGACGCTTGATCGAAGCGGTGACCTCGGCCTCGGCCTCGGCGCGGCCGACCCAGTTGGCGCCCTCGACGGACTTGCCGGGCTCCAGGTCCTTGTAGACCTCGAAGAAGTGCTGGATCTCCAGGCGGTCGAACTCCGACACGTGGTGGATGTCGCGCAGGTGCTCCCAGCGCGGGTCGGTCGCCGGGACGCAGAGCAGCTTGTCGTCGCCGCCGGCCTCGTCGGTCATGTGGAACATGCCGATGGCGCGGCACTTGATCAGGCAGCCCGGGAAGGTCGGCTCGTCCAGGATGACCAGGGCGTCCAGCGGGTCGCCGTCCTCGCCGAGCGTGCCCTCGACGTAGCCGTAGTCGGCCGGGTAGCGGGTCGAGGTGAAGAGCATCCGGTCGAGCCGCAGACGGCCGGTCTCGTGGTCGACCTCGTACTTGTTACGAGAGCCCTTCGGGATTTCGATAAGGACGTCGAACTCCAACGGTTCCTCCAAGGTAGGGACTGACAGAATCCAAGTGTCTCCTACGGGAGTGAGTGCTCGGGAAAGGGGCCGGTCGGTGGGAGCAGGGGGAGGGGCGGCTCGCCGCCGCGGGGGGACGGCCGCGGGGCTGTTCGGAGCGGCGCTGCTGGTCGTCGGAACGGTCCTGACCTCGGGCGGTGCGTATGCGCAGCCCTTCCCCCCGCCGGGCGGACACAGCGCCGCGCCGGGCGAGGACGAGGACCGCGACGGGCAGGGCGGCCACGACGGGCGGAAGGACGACCACGGCAAGGGCGGCGCCAAGCCCCGGCCGGCCGACGGCGACAGCCCGGGCGCCCCGCCCGGCCGTCCGGCCGCGCCGCCCGCCGCCGGGCCCGCCGCCGCATCCGCCACGCCCGCCGCTCCCGCCGCCGGCGACGGTGGTACGCCCGGCGCACGCCCGGCTCCCGCGCCGGGCGCCGTCCTGGCCGCCGTCGACGGCGGTGCGGGCGCCGCCGTCCCCACCGCGCAGGGCCTCCAGCAGGTGCTCGCCCCCGCGCTCGCCGACCACAGCCTCGGCGAGGTCACCTTCGCCGTCGCGGACGCCGGCACCGGCCGACTCCTGTACGGCTCCGGGGAGAACACCGCGGCCACCCCCGCGTCCACCACCAAGCTGGCCACCGCGGTCGCGGCGCTGTCCCTCATCCCGGGCGACACCCGGCTGCACACCCGGGTGGTCCGGGGCGCGGACCCGGGCACGATCGTCCTGGTCGGCGGCGGCGACCCGACGCTCACCGCGCTGCCCGCCGACCAGGTGCAGATCGGCGGCCAGCCGGTCGACGCCGACACCGCCCCCGCCTCGCTGGACCTCCTCGCCCAGCAGACCGCCGAGACCCTCGGGAGCCTCGGCGCCACGACGGTCCAGCTGGACTACGACCTGTCGCTGTACGCGGGCAACCCCCAGCACAGGAACCACGACGGGCAGAACATCGCCCTGGTGGTGCCGCTGATGGTGGACGAGGGCAGGATGGACCCGAAGAGCCGGGAGGACGCGCCGGAACGGGTCGCCGACCCGGCGGCCGCCGCCGCCGAGACATTCGCCTCTCTGCTCAGGGCCCGCGGCATCACCGTGACCGGCAAGGCCAGGCCCGCCGCCGCCCCCGCCCCCACCCCGGCCGCCACCGGCCAGGCCCCCCTCGGCGACGTCTTCTCGCCGACCGTCGCCCGATTGGTCGAACGGCTGCTGACCACCTCCGACAACCAGCTCGCCGAGGCGATCGCCCGTCAGGTCGCCCTCGCCGCCCACCAGCCGGCGAGCTTCGAGGGCGCCGCGGCCGCCGTCACCCAGGAGCTCACCCGGCTCGGCGTGCCGATGGGCGGAGTGCTCCTCAACGACGGCAGCGGGCTGCACCCGGGCAACGCGATCCCGCCCGCCGTCCTGGTCCGACTCCTCGTGCTGGCCGCCTCCGAGCAGCACCCCGCCCTGCGCCCGGTGCTCACCGGCCTGCCGGTCGCCGGCTTCACCGGCACCCTCAACAAGCGCTACGGCTCCGGGTCCGGCGCCGCCGACGCGGCCGGGCTGATCCGCGCCAAGACCGGCACCCTCAGCGGCGTCAACACCCTTGCGGGCACCGTCGTCGACGCCGACGGCCGGCTGCTCGCCTTCGCCGTCATGACCCGCACCCCCGCCCCCGCCGACACCGCCCGCGCCGCCATGGACCGGGTCGCCGCCCGCCTCACCACCTGCGGCTGCCACTGACCCGCACCCGCCCCGTCCGCCCCGGAGCCCGCGAACGGTCGGGCGCCGCACGGCTTCCCGGCCGGCCGCGCCCGCCGGCGGTCACCCGCCGCCGGCGGCCCGGGCGCCGCGGACGGACGGGGGAGGGCTGTTGGCGGCGGGTGGCTGCCGTTGGCGGTGGGGAGCACGTACGGTGAGGGCATGACGAGCGCGAGTGGCGGTGCAGACATGGTCGACTGGAACCTCGCGGTCGCAACCGCGACCAGGTTGGTGCGGCCGGGGCCGGAAGTGAGCCGGGAGGAAGCGGCGGCGGTGGTCGCCGAGTTGCGCCGACACGCCCTGGAGGCGGAGGAGCACGTGCGGGCGTTCACCGGCATGCGCTCGTCCAGCCTGGCCCAGGCCGCGGCGACGCCGGTGCTGGTGGTGGACCGTCCCGGGTGGGTCCGGGCCAACGTGGCGGGCTTCCGCACGGTCGTCCAGCCGCTGGTGGAGAAGCTCCAGGCGCGTCGGGCGAACAGCGCGGCGGCCGGGATGTTCGGTGCGGTGGGCGAGAAGGCCACCGGGATCGAGGTCGGGGCGCTGCTGGCGTTCCTGGCCACCAAGGTGCTGGGCCAGTACGAGACCTTCGCCCCGGCCGAGCCCCCGCCGGAGGCGCCGGACAGCCCGGCCGCGCTGTTCGACAAGCCGCGGCTGGGGCCGGACGGCCCCGGGCCGGGCCGGCTGCTGCTGGTGGCGCCGAACATCGTGCACGTCGAGCGGGAGCTGGACGTCGACCCGTCCGACTTCCGGCTCTGGGTCTGCCTGCACGAGGAGACGCACCGGACGCAGTTCACCGCGGTGCCGTGGCTGCGCGACCACATCCAGTCCGAGGTGCAGTCCTTCCTCGCCGAGACGGACGTCGACCCCGGCGCCCTGCTGGAGCGGCTGCGGGACGCGGCGGGTTCGCTCGGCGGCCTGTCGGGCGGCGGCAACCGGGAGGGCACGTCGTCCGGGAACCTGCTGGAGATCGTCCAGTCGCCCGCGCAGCGCGAGATCCTGGGCCGGCTGACGGCCGTGATGTCGCTGCTGGAGGGCCACGCGGACGTGGTGATGGACGGCGTCGGGCCGGCCGTGGTGCCGACCGTCGCCGAGATCCGGGAGAAGTTCCAGCAGCGCCGGGACCGCGGCGCCAACCGGCTCGACCTGCTGCTGCGCCGGCTGCTCGGCATGGACGCGAAGCTGCGCCAGTACCAGGACGGCGCGGTGTTCGTGCGCGGCGTGGTGGAGCAGGTCGGCATGGAGGGGTTCAACCGGGTGTGGACCTCCCCGAACACCCTGCCGACCAAGGACGAGATCCACGATCCGGCCGCCTGGGTGGCCCGGGTGGCGCGCTGAGGGACGAGTGGACGTCGGCGCGCCGCGAGCCGGGCGGCAAGGGGCGCGCGACGGTCAATCCCGCTCGTACGAGTGGTCCAATCGGCCAGGCGACGAGTGAAGAAGCGTTTCTTCATTCACCCGAACGTGGGACGGTGGTCGTACCGGGGGCGCGGGTGGCGTAGCGGGTGGCCACTATCTGCCACCATCTGTGAGCGCCCGGTAACCGGGCGTTCATGCCGGTGCGCGGCCCCCGCCGCGTCCGCCGCGAGTCCTGTTCCCCCTCCGTCGAGGAGTCTTCCGCCGTGGGCCCTCACCCCGCCGTCGCCGCGATACGCCTGGCCGTTCGCCGTACCCTCGCCGACCTCGCCGCCGAGGCCGGTTCCACCTTCACCGCGCCCGTGCGCGAGCCCCGGGAGCGCCCGGCCGGGGCGCCGCTGGTGGGTGCCGCGGTCGGCACCACCCTGATCGGCAACGCCGCGCGCCACCCCTCCGGACTGCCCCGCACCCCGGCCGCGCCCGGCTCGCCGCTGGTCCTGGTGGCCGTCAGCGGCGGCGCGGACTCGATGGCGCTGGCCATCGCCGCCGCCTTCGAGGCCCCCAAGATCGGCCTGCGGGTCGGCGCCGTCACCGTCGACCACGGCCTCCAGGCCGGCTCCGCCGAGCGCGCCGACCAGGTGGCCGACCGGCTGCGCACGCTCGGCCTCGACCCGGTCGAGGCGGTCCCGGTGCGGGTCGGCCGCGCCGGGGGCCCGGAGGCCGCCGCCCGGGACGCCCGCTACGCCGCGCTGGACGAGGCCGCCGAGCGCCACGGCGCGATCGCGGTGCTGCTCGGGCACACCCGGGACGACCAGGCCGAGACCGTGCTGCTGGGCCTGGCCCGCGGCTCCGGTGCCCGCTCGCTGGCCGGGATGCCCGCCCAGAAGGGCCGCTACCGCCGCCCGCTGCTGGAGCTGGACCGGGCCGCCACCCGGCAGGCCTGCGCCGCCCAGTCGATCCCGGTCTGGGACGACCCCCACAACTGTGATCCCGCCTACACCCGCTCCCGGGTCCGCCACGAGGTGCTGCCGGTCCTGGAGAAGCACCTGGGCGGCGGAGTGGTCGAAGCGCTGGCCCGCACCGCCCGGCTGTTCCGCGACGACGCCGACGCCCTCGACCAGTGGGCCTCGCTGGCCGAACGCGACCTCCGTACGGGCGACGGCGCCCTGGACGCCGTGAAACTGGCCGAACTGCCGCCCGCGGTGCGCCGCCGGGTGCTGCGCCGGGCCGCGCTGCGGGCGGGCTGTCCGGCCGGGGACCTGTTCGCCCGGCACCTGGAGACGATCGACCTGCTGGTCACCGGATGGCGCGGACAGGGTCCGCTGCACCTACCCGGGGGCGTCGAGGCCACCCGCAGGTGTGGCACGCTGGTCTTTCGGCGGCAGGGCGACTGACGGGCTGGGCATGCCCCGGGGGAAGCCGGCCGCCGGCCACACAGACCCCGAACGTTTGAGGACGTATCCCCGGTGGACCAGAACGACATGGGCGCTGACCTCGCGAAGGTGCTCATCAGCAAGGACGAGATCGACGCCAAGCTCCTGGAGCTGGCCGAGCGCATCGACCGGGACTACGCAGGCAAGGACCTGCTGATCGTCGGCGTCCTCAAGGGGGCCGTGATGGTCATGGCCGACCTCGCCCGGGCCCTGCACTCGCAGGTCACCATGGACTGGATGGCCGTCTCCTCGTACGGTATGGGCACCAAGTCCTCGGGCGTGGTGCGGATCCTGAAGGACCTGGACACCGACATCGCCGGCCGTGACGTCCTGATCGTCGAGGACATCATCGACTCCGGTCTGACGCTGTCCTGGCTGCTGGGCAACCTGGGCTCGCGCGGCCCGGCGTCGCTCGAGGTCTGCACCCTGCTCCGCAAGCCGGACGCGGCGAAGGTCGAGATCGACGTGAAGTACGTCGGGTTCGACATCCCCAACGAGTTCGTGGTCGGCTATGGCCTGGACTACGCGGAGAAGCTGCGCAACCTCCCCTTCATCGGCACCCTCGCCCCGCACGTCTACGGCGGCTGAGGGCCCGTTCGGGCTACGGGCGGGAACAGTAGGCCGTTCCCGCCCGTTGCACCCGGGAGACACAGAACCAAAGCCGTCTCGCCGTGCTCCCGCCATGGGCGGGTCCGACTGCGGTACGGTCCAATAAACCGCTCTTCACATGAGCACCAATCGGATGCGCCGCGGCCCAACAGCCTCCCGGCGCCGTTGAGTGGCAGGAGGGACGGGGCGGCAACGCCCCGCATGGATGGACGTCAAGCGATACTTCCGTGCGCCGATCATGTGGATCGTGCTGGCCGTCCTCGCCGTCATCGTACTGATGCAGGTCGTTTCGGACTCGAACGGCTACAAGACGGTGGACACCGGTCAGGTCGTCGCGGCGATCGACGCGCACAACGTCAAGTCGGCGCAGATCACCACCGGTGACTCGAACACGATCAAGATCCAGCTGAGGGACGGCGCCACACTGCCCAGCGCCGGTACGGGCAAGACCCCGTCCGGCACCAAGTTCCAGGCCTCGTACATCGGCGACCAGGGTGTCGCCATCGCCGACAAGCTCCAGGCCCAGGTCAACGACAAGGACCAGAGCACGCTCGCCGAGGGCTACACCATCAGCCCGGAGAAGCAGAGCACCTTCGTCAGCCTGCTGCTGTCGATGCTCCCCATCGTGATCATCGTCCTGGTCTTCCTGTTCCTGATGAACCAGATGCAGGGCGGCGGCTCCCGGGTCATGCAGTTCGGCAAGTCCAAGGCCAAGCTGCTCACCAAGGACACCCCCAAGACCACCTTCGCCGACGTCGCCGGCGCGGACGAGGCGGTCGAGGAGCTCCACGAGATCAAGGAGTTCCTCCAGGAGCCGGCCAAGTTCCAGGCCGTCGGTGCCAAGATCCCCAAGGGCGTGCTGCTCTACGGCCCGCCCGGTACCGGCAAGACCCTGCTGGCGCGCGCCGTCGCGGGCGAGGCCGGGGTGCCCTTCTACTCCATCTCCGGCTCGGACTTCGTCGAGATGTTCGTCGGTGTCGGCGCCAGCCGCGTCCGCGACCTCTTCGAGCAGGCCAAGGCGAACGCCCCGGCGATCGTCTTCGTCGACGAGATCGACGCCGTCGGCCGGCACCGCGGCGCGGGCCTCGGCGGCGGCCACGACGAGCGCGAGCAGACCCTCAACCAGCTGCTGGTCGAGATGGACGGCTTCGACGTCAAGGGCGGCGTGATCCTGATCGCCGCGACCAACCGCCCCGACATCCTGGACCCGGCGCTGCTGCGCCCGGGCCGCTTCGACCGCCAGATCGCGGTGGAGCGCCCCGACCTCCAGGGCCGGCTGGACATCCTCAAGGTGCACCAGAAGGGCAAGCCGATCGCGCCCGACGTCGACCTGTCGGCCGTCGCCAAGCGCACCCCCGGCTTCACCGGTGCCGACCTGTCGAACGTCCTCAACGAGGCGGCGCTGCTGACCGCCCGCTCGGACAAGAAGCTGATCGACAACGGCATCCTGGACGAGGCGATCGACCGCGTCGTGGCGGGTCCGCAGAAGCGCACGCGGATCATGTCCGACAAGGAGAAGAAGATCACCGCGTACCACGAGGGCGGCCACGCCCTGGTCGCGGCGGCCTGCCAGTACAGCGACCCGGTGCACAAGATCACCATCCTGTCCCGCGGCCGGGCCCTCGGCTACACCATGGTGCTGCCGGACGAGGACAAGTACTCCACCACCCGCAACGAGATGCTCGACCAGCTCGCCTACATGATGGGCGGGCGCGCGGCGGAGGAACTGGTCTTCCACGACCCGACCACCGGTGCCTCGAACGACATCGAGAAGGCCACCGCGACGGCCCGGGCCATGGTCACCCAGTACGGCATGACCGAGCGCCTCGGTGCGATCAAGTTCGGCAGCGACAACTCGGAGCCGTTCCTGGGCCGTGAGATGGGCCACCAGCGCGACTACTCGGAAGAGGTTGCCGGGCTGGTCGACGAAGAGGTCAAGAAGCTCATCGACACCGCGCACAACGAGGCCTGGGAGATCCTGGTCGAGAACCGCGACGTGCTCGACAACCTGGTCCTGGAGCTCCTGGAGAAGGAGACCCTGAACAAGGAGCAGATCGCCGAGGTCTTCGCGCCGATCGTCAAGCGCCCGGCCCGGCCGGCCTGGACGGGCTCCGCCCGCCGCACGCCGTCCACCCGGCCTCCGGTGCAGTCCCCGAAGGAGCTGGCGCTCACCAACGGCGCCGCCTCCGGCGAGGGCGCGGCGGTGGACGTCGTGAAGCTCCCGCCGATGCCGGCCGCCGAGCCGCGGACCGAGGGCTGACCCCGCACTCCAGACGGGAATGGATGCCGCGTCACCAGGGTTTGTACCCTGGAGGCGCGGCATCCGTGCTGTCCTGCCAGAGTCTTCCGATACATAAGCGAGGCCCGCATGATCGACCCGGTGACGTTCGACGGTCCGCCCGCCGTCGGTACCTTTGACCAGAAGCGGGCCGAGAACGCCATCCGCGAGCTGCTGCTCGCCGTGGGGGAGGACCCGGACCGCGAGGGCCTGCTGGAGACCCCGGCCCGGGTCGCGCGCGCCTACAAGGAGATATTCGCGGGCCTGTGGCAGGAGCCCGAGGACGTCCTCACCACCACCTTCGACCTCGGCCACGACGAGATGGTGCTGGTCAAGGACATCGAGCTGACCTCGGTCTGCGAGCACCACCTGGTCCCGTTCCGCGGCGTGGCCCACGTCGGGTACATCCCGTCCACCAACGGCAAGATCACCGGGCTTTCCAAGCTCGCCCGGCTGGTCGACGTCTACGCCCGCCGGCCGCAGGTGCAGGAGCGGCTGACCAGCCAGGTGGCCGACGCGCTGATGCGGATCCTGGAGCCGCGCGGGGCCATCGTCGTGGTCGAGTGCGAGCACATGTGCATGTCGATGCGCGGCATCCGCAAGCCCGGCGCCAAGACGATCACCTCCTGCGTGCGCGGCCAGCTGCGCGACCCGGCCACCCGGGCCGAGGCGATGAGCCTCATCATCGGGCGGTAGGGGCCCGCCGCCGGTGGCGGTCGGCCCGCGGGAGCGCTCAGAGCACCTCGCGCTCCGCGTGCGGCGGAGCCGGGGTGCCCAGGGCGTTGCGGCGCTCGGGCATCCGCAGCGCGACCATCCGGCGCCAGCCGTAGGCGCGGTCGTACAGGTAGAGCGCGTGCACCCCGAAGGTGACCAGGGCGAGCTGCCAGCGCGGCCAGCGCAGGATCCGGGCCATCCGGGCGGTGACGGCGAGGCCGACGTCCCGGTGGGTGCGGATCTCGCCGCGGGCGCTGGCCTCCAGGGCGTGCCGGACGTATGGTCCGTGGCCCTCGGCGACCAGCCGCAGCAGCTCCTCGTGGCAGTACGCGAGGTGGTTGTCCTCGTCGGCGGAGATCATCCGCATCGCCCGGCCGAGCGCGGGGTTGTCCCCGTACGCCTTGACCAGCTGGCGCATCTGCTCGGCGGCGCGCTGCTCGGTGACCCGGCTGTGCGCGAGGTAGGTGATGATCTCGCGGTCGGTCAGCGGGACGTCGCTGTTCAGCCGCTCGTGCGAGAGGCCGACGCCCTGGCGCTCCAGCAGCATGCAGTAGTCGACCTCGTCGGGGACGGGCACCTTGGGCAGGCCGCGCCTGTTCAGCAGCTGGGCGAAGATCCGGCCGTGCTTGCGTTCGTCGGCACCGTGCCGGGCGATCTTCGGGGCGAGGACCGGATCGCGGGTGAGCGCGGTGATCCGCTCGTTCTCCCAGCCGCCCTGGTCCTCGCCGCCGGCCGCGATGCTGCAGAACAGCTGGTACGCCTGGTCGTTCCGGTAGATCTCGTCGAAGAGCGAGCGGGTGCTCAGCACGGTGCCTCCTGCGGGTCCGGGGCGGTGCCCGCCGGGGGCGACGGGCGGTCGAGATACGTTCCCCCCGGGCGCCCGCCGGCCGGGCCGACCGGCGGGTAGTCACCCACCTGTCCTAGCCGAGGTGCGCGCCCAGCCATTCGAGCGTGGCCGGCATCTCCCTGGTCCAGCTGTCGAAGTTGTGCCCGCCGTCGTCCAGGTAGAGCGAGTCGACCGTGAACCGGGGGTTGGCCGCCGCGGCCCGGGTGGCCTGGTCGACGAACTGGACGGTCTGCGGGTAGTCCCCCTCCGTGCGGGTGGAGACCGCCAGCAGGTTGAGCTCCGGGACCGGCAGGTTCTGCAGCCGCCAGCCGAGGTCGTGCTGCTGGGCCAGCGCCTTGTCGCCGTTGAAGAGGTCGCCGCCGGTGTAGTTGTCCTGGCGCACGGTGAAGTCGCCGTGCAGGCTCGCCGCGTTGCCGTAGACGTTCGGGAAGCGCATCGCCAGGCGCAGCGCGCAGCTGCCGCCGGTGGAGTAGCCGAGGGTGCCCCAGGAGCCGGCCGTGCGGCCGACCCGGTAGCTGCTGCGGATGGCCTCGGGGACGTCCTTGACGAACCAGGTCTCGGTGCGCGGCCCGCCGGGGACGTCGACGCACTCGGTGTCCCGGGACGGGTCGACCGCCGGGCGGGCCATCACCAGGACGGTCGGCGGCATCTTGCCGGAGCGCTGCAGCTCGATCGCGGTCTGGGCGAGGGGGATCTCGTGCAGCAGGTTCAGCGTGGTCCCCGGGTAGCCGGCGATGGCCAGCAGGACGGGGAAGCGGACCAGGGCGAGCTTCGGGTCGAAGTACGCGGCGGGCAGGTAGACGAACATCTGGTCGGAGAAGCCCGTCTCCTTGCCGCTGACCCGGACCGACTCGACCCTGCCGACCTCCTCGGGCGGGCCCTTCGGCAGGTTGGTGATGGTCTCCAGGCCGCCCTCGGTGGTGGGCTGGACCAGCGCGTCGGAGACCGGGGTGCCGCCCTTGTGGTTCTCGTTGCTGGTCAGCGCGAGCTTGGCGCCGCCCGGGCTGAGCAGGTCGTCCCAGGAGGTGTAGAACCCGAAGGAGTTGTTCACCGACAGCGCGAGCACGGCCAGGGCGGAGAGTTGAACGACCGTCAGCAGTCCGATCCGGCCGAGCACCGGCAGCGCGCGCTGCGGTGCCAGCCTCGGCCAGATCCACAGGGTCGTGACGACTGCCGCGACGCCGAGTGCGAGCAGCGAGTTCACCAGCGCGTCGCTGGTCAGTTCCATGCCGTCGGCCTTCCGGTGGGACACTGTCGGTGCAGGCTTCATCGTCTGGCGGTCCGTCAGGCCGGGCCACCGCGGCTAGGCTGTCCGGACGCCCGGGCGGGCTGGAAGGGCGGGGAGAGCCGCAGGCAACCGGCGCCCTAGAATGCGGCGTCCACCGTACGTAACGCGTCCCGGAGGGTCCTGCCGCGCCACGCGGCGGCAGGCCCCCGGCTCCCACCGCCGGCTCAACCCGCAGCGCGACCACGGCCCCGGTTTACCTGCCGTTTCCGGGTCCTTGGTATGCGCATTGCCTGATGAAGGAATAGGCATGAAGGTCCATCACGCGTCCTCCCCCGGAGTGACCGGACACCGCCCCGCAGCCTCTACGCTGAGCACCCATGAGCAGTCCCGTGTCCGTTGAGCCGAGCCCCGAGCAGCCGTCGCGCCGTCGCCGCGGCCTGCAGACGCTGCGCACCCAGGCGTCCGCCGTCCCGAGGGCCTGGCTCCCCGGAGCGGTCGGCTACGCCTGTCTGCTGATCGGGCTCGTGGACATCGCCAGCGCGGTGTTCCCCAAGCTCCGGCACACCAAGGTGCACACCTTCGCGGGGCAGCTGCCGGGCGGCACCACCAGCCTGGCGGCGGTCGGCGCGCTGATGGTCGGCATCCTGCTGGTGCCGCTGGCGCACGCGCTGCGCCGGCGCAAGCGGCGGGCCTGGCGGGCGGTCTGCGTGCTGCTGCCGGTCAGCGCCGGACTGCACATCGTGCGCTGGCACCAGATCGGCCCGGCCGTCGTCTCGCTGGTGCTCCTCGCCGTGATGCTGGTCCACCAGCGCGAGTTCTACGCCAAGGCCGACCCGCGCACCCGCTGGCGGGCGGTCGTCAACCTGGTCGTCATGGGCGTCCTCAGCGTGCTGCTCGGCCTGCTGATCGTGAGCACCCGGACCAAGTACGAGATCGGCCACCCGGGCCTGGCCTCGCGCCTGCAGCACGTCGGGTACGGACTGTTCGGCTTCGAGGGCCCGGTCCGGTACAACAACGTCCGGATGTCCGACCTGGTCGCCTACCTGCTCGGCGGGCTCGGCCTGCTGACCGCCTTCACCACCGCGTACCTGGCGCTGCGGCCGGGCAAGCCGAAGCCCGAGCTGACGGCGGAGGACGAGGAGAAGGTCCGCGAGCTGCTCAGGCGGCACGGCGAGCGCGACTCGCTCGGCTACTTCGCGCTGCGCCGCGACAAGAGCGTGCTGTTCTCGCCCACCGGCAAGGCCGCGATCTCCTACCGGGTCGTCTCCGGCGTGATGCTGGCCTCCGGCGACCCGGTCGGCGACGTCGAGGCCTGGCCGGGCGCGATCAAGGTGTTCATGGCCGAGGCCCGCGAGCACGCCTGGGTGCCGGCCGTGATGGGCTGCAGCGAGGTCGGCGGCGAGGTCTGGACCCGCGAGGCGGGCCTGGACGCGCTGGAGCTGGGCGACGAGGCGATCGTCGACACCGCCTCCTTCTCGCTCTCCGGGCGGGCCATGCGCAACGTGCGCCAGATGGTCAAGCGGATCGAGCGCAACGGCTACTCCTGCCAGGTGCGCCGGGTCGCCGAGCTCACCGCGGAGGAGAAGCACCGGATCGCCGACGCCGCCGCCCGCTGGCGGGGCACGGACACCGAGCGCGGCTTCTCGATGGCCCTCGGCCGCTTCGGCGACCCGCTGGACGACGACTGCGTGGTGGTCACCGCCCACAAGGCCCCGGAGGAGGGCGAGGAGGGCGACGACCTGAAGGCCGTGCTGCACTTCGTGCCCTGGGGGCCGGACGGCATCTCGCTGGAGCTGATGCGCCGCGACCGCGCCGCCGACCCGGGCCTGAACGAGCTGTTGATCGTCGCCGCGCTCCAGGCGGTGCCCGCGATGGGCGTGCGCCGGGTGTCGCTCAACTTCGCGATGTTCCGCTCGGCGCTGGCCCGCGGCGAGCGGATCGGCGCCGGCCCGGTGCTGCGCGCCTGGCGCGGACTGCTGGTGTTCCTGTCGCGCTGGTTCCAGATCGAGTCGCTGTACAAGTTCAACGCCAAGTTCCAGCCCGAGTGGGAGCCGCGCTTCCTGGTCTTCCCGAGCACCCGGGACCTGCCGCGGATCGGCTTCGCCGCGATGCAGGCGGAGGCCTTCATCACGCTCGGCATGCCCCGCTTCGGCCGCCGGCGCCAGCGCGAGGGGCTGATGCCGGTCCCGTCGACCCGCGAGGTCACCGAGGCCGCCTGAGCCCGTCGGCGCCCTCCGGAGCGCGCCGGTACGGAACGGGGCCCCCGCCGAGAATCCTCGGCGGGGGCCCCGTTCGATAATGGGAAGCATGAACGATTCGCCGTCCTTCTCCCTGCCGCCCGGCCTGCCGCGGCTGGAGCGTTGCGCCGTGATGGGCGTGGTCAACGTCACGCCCGACTCCTTCTCGGACGGCGGGATGTGGCACGACCCCGCGAAGGCGATCGCGCACGGCCTCGCGCTGCGGGCCCGCGGCGCGGACCTGGTGGACGTCGGCGGCGAGTCCACCCGGCCGGGCTCCCGGCGGGTGCCCGAGGCGGAGGAGCTGCGCCGGGTGATCCCGGTGGTGCGCGAGCTGGCCGACGCCGGGGTGACGGTCTCCGTGGACACCATGCGCGCCTCGGTCGCCGAGCGGGCCGTCGAGGCCGGCGCCGCGATCGTCAACGACGTCTCCGGCGGGCTCGCCGACCCGGCGATGGCCCGGGTGGTCGCCGAGACCGGCGCGCCCTTCGTGGTGATGCACTGGCGCGGGCAGTCCGCCGACATGGACCGGCTGGCCGTCTACGACGACGTGGTGCGGGACGTGGTCGCCGAGCTGGGCGAACGGGTGGACGCGCTGCTGGCCGCAGGGGTCAAGGAGGACCAGCTGATCCTCGATCCGGGGCTCGGCTTCGCCAAGACCGCCGAGCACAACTGGGCGCTGCTCGGCCGGCTGGACGCGCTCACAGCGCTCGGCCGTCCCGTGCTCGTGGCGGCTTCGCGCAAGCGGTTCCTGGGTACGCTGCTCGCCGACCCGGCAACCGGGGAACTGCGCCCGGCCCGGGAGCGCGACGACGCGACGGCCGCGGTGTCGGTGCTGTCGGCCCGGGCCGGAGCCTGGGCGGTACGGGTGCACGACGTGGCCGGCACGGCGGACGCCGTCCGGGTGGTCGCGGCCTGGCAGCACGCGGAGCGGTTGGGGTGAGGGAGGGTCTGTGACAGGTGACGGCAGGTTGAGCGGCGGTACCGCCGGGCGGGCCCGCGAGGCGGACGTGGAGGCCGTGCTCGCGGCGAACCGGGGGTTCTACGAGGCGCTGGAACGGGGAGACCTGGAAGCGGTCGAGGACGCCTGGCTGGGCGCCGCGGACGCCGACGACAAGGGCGGCGTGGTGTGCGTGCACCCGGGCTGGCCGGTGCTCCGCGGCCGGGCGCAGGTGACCCGCTCGTACATGCTGATCATGATGAACACGGAGTACATCCAGTTCTTCCTGACCGATGTCGAGGCCGAGGTGCACGGCGATGTGGCCCTTGTCACGTGCACCGAGAACATCCTCTCCGGCGGTGAGTCGGAGGAGGAGGGGGAGCTCGGACCACTGGTCGGCGGAAAGGTCGTCTCGACGAATCTGTTCCGTCGTACCCCGGCCGGGTGGAAACTCTGGTCGCATCACGGTTCACCCGTTCTGACCAGCGGGGACGACGACGAGGAGAGCTGATTCCGGCGATCGCGGAAATACCGCGGCGGAGACGTCGTTCGGAATTCCGAGTGGTCACCGAACGTTCACGTCAATCGCCGTACTGGTGCGCGTGGCGTCGGTTCGTGCCGGGTAGGACGGTCAGGCGTTGTCCGTGCTCGCGGGTAGATTCGAAACGGAGTGGCGGGCGTGCTGCCCGCCTTCGCCCTGCCCGTCCATGCCTTTCCCCGGGTGGGGCCCGTCCGACTGGGAGCAGTGATTCGTTTGCTGGACCGCGTCACCCTGCGGGGGCTGCGAGCCCGGGGCCACCACGGCGTCTTCGAGCGCGAGCGCGCCGAGGGGCAGACCTTCGTGGTCGACCTCGTGCTGTACCTGGACACCCGCCCCGCCGCGGCCGGAGACGACCTCACCCGCACCGCGCACTACGGCCTGGTGGCGGAGGAGGTCACCGCGATCATCGCCGGCGAGCCGGTCGACCTGATCGAGACGCTGGCCCAGCGCATCGCCGACCAGTGCCTCAAGCACGAAGCGGTCGAGGAGGTCGAGGTCACCGTGCACAAGCCGGACGCCCCGATCACCGTGCCGTTCGACGACGTGACCGTGACCATCCACCGGGGCCGCGCATGACCCCCACCGCGCGCCGCTCGGTATCCGATGCAGAGGACGTTATTCGATGATCACCAGCGACCCGACGGCCACGCCGAACGCGTTCGACCTGGAGAGCCGGGTGGACTCGGCCGACACCACACTGCACAGCCAGCGCTGTGCGGTGATCGCGCTCGGCAGCAACCTGGGCAACCGGCTGGAGACCCTCCAGGGCGCCGTCGACGCGCTCGCCGACACCCCGGGGCTGCGGATCAAGGCCGTCTCCGCGGTGTACGAGACCGAGGCCGTCGGCGGGCCCGAGGAGCAGCCGAACTACTACAACGCGGTCGTGCTGCTGCGCACCTCGCTGCCCCCGCGGGACCTGCTGGAGCGCGGCAACGCCATCGAGGACGCCTTCGGGCGGGTGCGGACGGTCCACTGGGGCCCGCGCACCCTGGACGTCGACATCCTGGCCTACGAGGGCGTGCTGAGCGACGACCCGCAGCTGCTGCTCCCGCACCCGCGCTCGCACGAGCGGGCCTTCGTGCTCGCCCCCTGGCTGGACGCCGAGCCGGAGGCCGAGCTGCCCGGCCACGGGCGGGTGGACGCGCTGCTGTCCGCGCTGGGCGGCCCGGACGCGCAGGGCGTGAAGCGCCGCGAGGACATCCGGCTGACGCTGCCCGAGTAGGCCCCGGGGCGGGCCCCGGGGGCCGGTGACCGGGGCCGTCGCCCGGGGAACTCGGCCGGGGGCCCGCCCGTACGAGTAGGTGTCCGCCGTTCGCGCGGGTGTCCGCCCGGCCGGGCCCGGTACGGTGGCCTGGCGTCGCCGCGCCGGGCCGCCGGGCGGCCGGCCGGTTCTGGAACCCCGGGAAGGACCTCCTCCGAGTGAAGCTGCTTCGCCTCCGTCTGTTGATCGGCATCACCGCCGCCACGACGGCGCTGTCCTGGGCCGGCTCCAAGCTGTGGGCCTCCGTGGACACGCTGCCGGCCGTTCCGGCCGCGGCGCCGGTGGTGCTGGCGGCGGTGGCGGTGATCCTGCTGGCGACCGCGCTGTCGCTGCGGGCCCGGCTGAAGGCGGTGCGCGAGCGGCAGCCCGGGGCGAAGGGCGTCGATCCGCTGCTGGCGGCCCGGGCCGTGGTGCTGGGACAGGCCAGCGCGCTGGTCTCGTCGGTGGTCACCGGCGTCTACGCGGGGGCCGGGATCCACCTGCTGGGCGAGCTGGACGTGTCGGCCCGCAAGGACCAGGCCGTGACGGCCGGCCTCGCGGTGCTGGCGGGGGCCGCGGTGATCGCGGCGGCGCTCTGGATCCAGCACGTGTGCAAGCTGCCGGAGAACCACGACGACCCGGGCGGTCAGGCGGCCTCGCACCGCTGAGGCGCCGCTGCGGCGCCGGTGAGCCGCCGCTGAGCCGTCGCTGGGCGGGGGCGCCTTCGTGATCTTGCGTGAGGGCCCGGGCACGTGCGGTGGAAACCGCACCCTGTCAAGGGCTGAAGGGGACCCTGGGCTGACACGGCCCCAATTCGCACGCTAGTTTCTTGGACATGTCTCGCGGACGCCACCGTCATTCCTCCGTCCTCGGCCGGGTCTTCCCCCCCACCGCCGCCGGCGTACTGCTGGTCGCCGCACTGGCCGCGCTGCTCTTCAGTCAGGACACCGTCCTGGTGCGCTCGGTGGGTGCCGCGGCGGTGATCGCGACGCTCGGCTTCGCGCTGCTGCTGCGCCAGCGGGACAAGGCGGCCCGGGCGGCCGCCGAGACGTCCGCGGCGCAGCGGCTGCGCGCCGAGGAGCGGTTCGAGGAGCAGCTGGCCGAGGCCGAGTACGCGGCGGAGGTCGCCGAGGAGCGGGCCACCCGCTTCGGGCGGCGGCTGACGGCGGAGAAGTCGCGGCTGGCGAAGGCCGAGACGGAGATCGCCCGGCTGCTGCGCGAGCGGGCCGTGACGGTGGCCGAGCAGGCGCTCAAGGAGGCCGAGGCGGCCCAGCGGGCGCTCGCCGCGAGCCGTCCGAAGCACCCGGCCAGCCCGGCCGCGTACGTGCGGGCGGCGGCCGTGCTGCGGCAGCTGGAGCGCCGCGCGGCGGAGCAGGAGGAGCAGCGGGCGCGTACGGCGGGCGCGGAGGTCGCCCTGCGGGCGCGCACCGCGCCGGTGGCCGCTCCGGCGCCGGTGGCCGTGCCGGCCCCGGTGGCGCCCTCGGTGCCCACCCCCGGGCGGGCTCCGGAGGCCCAGTCGCCGGTGCGGCCCGCGCCGGTGCGTCCGGCGCTGACCGCGACGGTCGGTCAGCTCGGCGGGACGCCGGCGGCGCCCGCCGCGGCGCCCGCGTCGGGGGAGCGGCAGCGGCCGCGTCCGGCGCAGTCCGGGCAGGCGCGCGGGCAGGGCTTCAGCTTCTTCGGCCGCGGCTCGGGTGCCGCGGTGCGCCCGGCGGCCCCGGCGCCGGCGGTGGGCAGCGTCGCCGAACTGGGGGAGCGCGCCGACCTGGCGGACGTGGTGGGCGACGAGGCGGTGGCCGCGAAGGCCGAGGCCGAGGCCCGGACGGCGGAGCCGGCCGAGCGGGCGGAGCAGGGCGTGCCGACCGTGGTGGACCTGACGCCGGAGGACGAGACCGAGCTGATCGAGCTGCCGGAGCTGCGCGCCTCGCGCTGAGCCCCGGAAACGGGCCCGGAAACGAAGGAACCGCGGCGCGGGAAGTCGGACGGACCGACTTCCCGCGCCGCGGTGTTCTCCGCGGGTGCGTCAGATCTGGACGCCGAAGTCCTGGGCGATGCCGGCCAGGCCGGAGGCGTAGCCCTGGCCGACGGCGCGGAACTTCCACTCCGCGCCGTTGCGGTAGAGCTCGCCGAAGATCATCGCGGTCTCGGTGGCGGCGTCCTCGGAGAGGTCGTAGCGGGCGATCTCGGTGCCGCCGGCCGCGTTCACCACGCGGATGTAGGCGTTGCGGACCTGGCCGAAGTTCTGGCCGCGGGCGACGCCGTCGTAGATGGTGACCGGGAAGGTGATCTTGACGGCCTCGGCCGGCAGTCCGGCCAGGTTGACGTTGATCGCCTCGTCGTCGCCGGCGCCCTCGCCGGTGCGGTTGTCACCGGTGTGCACGACGGTGCTGTCGGGCGTGCTGGTGTTGTTGAAGAAGACGAAGTGGGCGTTGGACAGCACCTTGCCGTCCGCGTTCAGGACGATCGCGCTGGCGTCGAGGTCGAACTCGGCGCCGGTCGTGGTGCGGACGTCCCAACCCAGGCCGACGGTGACCGCGGACAGGCCGGGGGCCTCCTTGGTCAGCGAGACGTTGCCACCCTTGGAGAGGCTCACTGGCATGACGTTTGCAGTCCCTTCGTTCGTTTCATGCGCTTTTTCCCGGGACAACGCGATACTCCGGCGGCTTGGTTCCGCAGAGGCCGTGAATTTCTTCGTGGGTGCCGATCGGAGGGCAAAGCCCGGGCAAAGCAGGTGTCAGATCCGTCGGAACCGGCCCTGCAGCGTCCAGATGTTCGGATTGTCGGCCAGGGCGGGGTGCATGTCGAAGAGGTCGGCCAGCGTGTCCTGGAGGAAGTCCCGGGCCTCGCGCCGCAGTTCGCCGTGCCGGACCACCACCGGAGGCTCGTCCGGCAGCCAGGTCGCGGTGACCTCGACCCAGTTGAAGCGGCGGGCGAAGCGCAGCAGCTCGGTGTTCTGGGTGAAGTCGAGGTCGGCGGTCTGCACCCGGGCGGCCCGGCCGCCGTCCGGGTCGCGGTCCAGGAGCTCGGCGATGTCGCACAGCGCCCAGGCGAAGTCGAGCACCGGCACCCAGCCCCAGGCGGTGGACAGCTCCGCGCCCTCGCCGTCCAGGTAGACGTCGCCGCAGAACAGGTCGTACCGCAGGGCGTGCACGGACGCGGTGCGGTAGTCCGTCTGCGGGGGGTCGGGGAAGCGGTTGGAGAGGGAGTAGCCGAGCTCGATCACGTACGCCATTGTCGGGGCTCGGGGCGCGTGAGGGGTAACCGAAGGGGACGACGCCGGGAGCGGGCGATTAATCCCGTGACCGGGCGGGCCGGGCACGGGATGATGGACGCATGTCCGAGCCCATCCGCGTACGGGGGTCGGTGGTCGTCCCCGACGCCGAGCTCGTCTGGCGCTTCTCGCGTTCCTCCGGCCCCGGCGGCCAGCACGTCAACACCTCCGACTCCAAGGCCGAGCTGCGCTTCGACCTGGCCTCGACCAGGGCGCTGCCCGAGGTGTGGCGCGAGCGCGCGCTGGAGCGGCTGGCCGGCCGGCTGGTGGACGGCCGGGTGCTGGTGGTCCAGGCCTCGGAGTTCCGCTCGCAGTGGCGCAACCGGGAGGCGGCCGCGGCCCGGCTGTCGGCGATCCTGACCGAGGCGTGCGCACCGCCGCCGAAGTCCCGTCGGGCGACCAGGCCGAGCCGGGGGATGGTCGAGCGGCGGCTGTACAACAAGCGGCACCGCTCCGAGCTGAAGCAGGGCCGCCGCTCGCCGCGCGGCGGCGAGTAGTCGCCCAGGGCGTGTCTGACAATTCGCGTCGGATCAGGGCGCGGCGTTGGGGTGCGTGCATCGCAAGGCGGAGGAGGGAGCCACTGCGGTGGGGGCACCTCCCGGCCGAAGGCTGGGGGCCATTGGCGACCGACGACAACGCGGCGAGGTGCGCTTGTGCCCTGGGGGTACCTCTCGGCCGAAGGCTGGGGGAGCGTCGCGTACCCGGCGGGAATTGTCAGACACGCCCTACTAGCCGAGGGTGCGGTAGCCGCCGCGGAAGTAGAGCAGCGGGCGGCCGCCGGGGTCGGGCACCACGGCCTCCAGGACGCGGCCGAGCAGCAGGGTGTGGTCGCCGGCGGGTATCCGCTGCTCGGTGCGGCACTCGACGGTGGCCAGCGCGCCGTCGATCAGCGGGGCGTCGGTGCGCGGGCCGCGGTGGTGCGGGGTGTCCGCGAACAGCAGCCGGTCGCTGAGCCGGCCCTTCATGGCGAACCGGGAGCCGAGCGTCTTCTGCCCCTCGGCCAGCACCGAGACCGCCCAGGTGTCCACCCGGGAGAGGACCTCCTCCATCCGGGAGTCCTCGCGGACCGAGATGAGCACCAGCGGCGGCTCCAGCGACACCGAGAGGAAGGACGTGGCCGTCATGCCGACGTCCTCGCCGTCCTCCGGGTCGTGGACGGTCACCAGGCTCACGCCGGCGGCGAGCTGGGAGAGGGCAGCCCGGAACTCGTCGGGCGTGGCGTGGGAGGCAGCTTCGGGCTGCGGCGACGGGTACACGTACCGCACGGTAGTCGTCACCCGGGGGGAACGGCATCGGGCCTTGGTCGTAGGACCGGCGGTGCGGCCGAAGGGTTGCGCCCGGTGGCCGAACTCACCCTCAGGAGTGAAGCGACCGGACTGGGGGGCCCAGTCGGCTTCAGCCCGGGGCCGATGCGGTCGACCACCAGGAATGTACCGATAGCTCTTTATGTCCCGCTATGGGGCAGATGAACTGATGAAGGGCGCATTGGTGTCGTGTGATTTAAGTCACAAGTGATGACCTATTGCTGACCGAGCGTGCCGAGCGCTGTGCTCCCTGTGATTCAGTTCTTCTGGCAATCGGACGATAACCAATCAAGAACTATCCGAAGCAGCCGGGGAGCCCCCGCATGGAAGCCGAGTCGGAGCCGTACGTCCGTCTCGCGACCCTCCGCACCTTGCACCGGGTCGTGGCGGACCTCAACGCTGCCCGCAGCCTCGCTGGCACGCTCCAGGCCGTTGTCGAAGGCGCGGTGCACGGGCTCGGCTTCGACGCGGCCGCGGTCAGCCTGGTCAGGCCGGACGGCGACCTCGTGGTGGCGGCCGTCTGGGAGCTGGAGGAGAGCCCGATGGGCGGCCCCTCCGTGCTGCTCGGCCAGGTCGGATCCCGGGAGTCCTGGGACCGGCTGCTCGGCGTCAGCGACCACTGGGGCACCCTGCGCTTCCTGCCGTACGACCGCGGCTGGGCCGTCGCCAGCGACATCCCGCGCTGGATCGGGGACGGACCGCTGCCGGTGTACGCCAACGACTGGCACCCCGCCGACGGACTGCTCGCCCCGATGTACAGCGCCGGCGGCGACCTCCTGGGCGTCCTCTCGGTGGACCGCCCGCGCAGCGGCAAGCGGCCCGGCGCCTGGACCCGCGAGGCGCTGGAAATGTTCTCGCTGCAGGCCTCCATCGCGATCGGCAACGCCCGGCTGCGGGCCGAGATGCAGCGCGCGCTGGCCCGGCTGGAGAAGGAGCAGCAGGCGCTGCGGGCCAGCGAGGAGAGCTTCCGCCAGGCCTTCGAGTACGCGCCCAGCGGGATGGCGATCACCGAGCTGCACGGCGTCGGGCGCGGCCAGCTGACCAGGGTCAACGACGCGCTCTGCCGGCTGCTCGGCCGGCCCCGGGCGGTGCTGCGCCAGCAGAGCTTCGCCGACCTCGTGCACCCGGAGGACCGGGCGCTGCTGGAGCGCACCAGCGCCGAGAGCGGCCGGGCGGAGCTGCGGCTGTCCCGGCGGGACGGCGGCTACCAGTGGGTCTGCCTGCGCAACTCGATCGTCGCGGACGCGGCCGAGGGCCCGAGCTTCCTGCTCACCCACGTGGAGGACATCGAGGACCGCAAGCGGCACGAGTTCCAGCTCGCCCACCGGGCCAGCCACGACGCGCTCACCGGGCTGCCGAACGGTGCCGAGCTCAAGGCCCGGCTGGCCCGCCGGCTCTGCGCCCAGCCGCAGCCGGTCGGCGCCACCGCCGGCCAGGTCGAGCCGGCCTACCCGCAGCCGTACGGCTACCCGGCCGACTCCTCCGGCGCCCACGCGGCGCGCGGGGGACTGGAGGGCGCGGACCCGTACGCCGGGCCGGTGCACGGCTACGGCCTGCCCGAGGGCCTGCCGGGCGGGCTCGGCCCGGGCTACGGGGAGCACGTGCACGCGGTGGTCCCGGCCGAGTACGGGCCGGGCGGCGACGCCTGGTCGGCGCCGTTCCGCTCCGGCGGCGCGGCGGCGGTGGACAAGGGCCTCGCGGTGCTCTTCTGCGACCTGGACGGCTTCAAGTCGATCAACGACCGGTTCGGCCACAACGCGGGCGACGCGGTGCTGGTCGAGGTCGCCCGGCGGCTGAGCCAGGCCGTCCGGGACGGCGACACGGTGGCCCGGCTCGGCGGTGACGAGTTCGTGGTGCTGGCCGACGGGATCGGCCGCGAGGAGGCCAAGGACCTCGCCCACCGGCTGCGGGGCGCGATCATCCCGCCGATGCGGATCGACGGACGGGCGATGCGGGTGGGGGTGAGCCTCGGCGTCGGCTGGGCCGGCTGCGGGATGAGCATCGAGGAGGTGCTGCAGACCGCGGACGAACGGATGTACGACGAGAAGCGGGCCCGGGGCGGGGCGGTGCGCGGGGCGCGCGGCGAGCGCTCGCACCGGCGCGCGGGCTGAGCGCCCGGGGCGGACCGGCGCGGGCGGACGGCGGGGCGCCGGGGTGCGGGACCGCCCTGGTCGGCCGGGGTTACCCGCGAGTTGTCAAGGGTTCTTTTCCCGCTGTCAGGTACGACAGGTAGGGTTCCCGGTACGACAGCGTCCATGATCCGCGCCGCCCGCAGCAGGTGGCGCACCGGATGGGGGAGCAGACCACCGTGACGACCGCCGGCAGCAACGGAGTGCCCGAGGGCCAGGGGGGCGGTGCCCCGCAGGACGACGACCCGTTCGGCTACCTCTACCGCCCGGCCGACGGCTCCACCGGGCAGCCGGCCGAGCCGCAGCAGGGGGTCCCCCGCACGCCGTACAGCCGCCCGATGGAGGTCGGGCGCGCCCAGTACGGCTATCCGCAGCGGGCACCGCAGCAGCCGTACGGCCAGCAGGGCATGCCGCCGCAGGGGTACCAGGGCGGCCAGCCGCAGGCCCCGTACGGCGGGCAGCCCGGCGTGCCGCAGCAGGCCGAGTACGGAGCCGCGCCCACCCAGCAGGCCCGCTACGCGGAGCGCTCCCGGCCGCAGCCGGGGGAGGAGCCCCGCAGCAGCGGCCGGAGCAAGGGCGCGGTGATCGGCGCGGTCGCCGTGGTCGCGGCGATAGCGATCGGCGCGGGCATAGCGCTCTCCACCGGGGACCCGGACGACAAGAACGCCAAGGGCGGCACCGCGACCACCGCCCCGCCGGCCCCCAACTCCCCGGTTCCGACGGCCTCGGCCGCGAGCACCGGCCCGTCGGCGACCGCCACCCCGATCTCCGGTCCGTCGACCGTGGACGCGGGCCAGCTCCAGGCGCAGAACGCGCCCTCCGGCAACAGCGTCAAGGGCGCCAAGTCGGCCGACGGCAGCTACCTGACGCTCCAGCCGGGCGGCTCGGTGACCTGGACCGGTGACGTCGCCGCCGCCGGGACGTACAAGCTGACCGTGCACTACAACTACTCGGGCGCCGAGTTCAAGGGCGCGGCCGTGGTGAACGGCAAGGACTGGCCGAGCGGGGTGACGTACAAGGTCTACGGGGCGCCGCCCAAGGACCAGACGGCCGCCTGGTTCTCCACCTGGATACTCCCGCAGTTCCAGGCCGGGTCGAACTCGGTGACCTTCACGGTGCCGTCCGGGCCGGTCCTGATCGACCAGGTCACCGTCGAGCCGAACGGCTGATCCGGCCCGCCCCCCGACGCACCACGGCCGCCCGTCCCCGCAGGGGGAGGGCGGCCGTCGGCGTCGCTCAGGCGGATTTGACGGTGGGGAACCTCTCGCCGCCGAGGACCCAGCGGCCGCGGCGCATCACCGCGACCAGGTCGTAGCCGTCGGAGTCGACCACGACCAGGTCGGCGAGCTTGCCGGTCTCCAGCGAGCCGATCGAGTCGCTCAGGCCGAGCAGCCGGGCCGGGGTGGCGGACAGCGACTCGACGGTCTGGTTCAGGCTCAGCCCGTTGACGGTGACCGAGCGCTTGAAGGCCACGTCCAGGGTGAGGGTGGAGCCGGCGATCGCGCCGCCCTCGACCAGCCGGGCCACGCCGTCCCTGACCTCGACCTGGAGCGGGCCGAGCGGGTAGAGGCCGTCGCCCATGCCGGCCGCGCCCATCGCGTCGGTGATCAGGGCGACCCGGTTCGCGCCGGCGGTGCCGTAGGCGAGGTCCAGCACCGAGGGGTGCAGGTGCACGCCGTCGTTGATCAGCTCGACGGTGACCCGCTCGTCCTCCAGCAGCGCCACGATCGGGCCGGGGGCGCGGTGGGCGATGCCGGGCATGGCGTTGAACAGGTGGGTGGCGACGGTGGCGCCGGCCTCGATCGCCTCCAGGGTGGTGGCGTAGTCGGAGTCGGTGTGGCCGACGGCGGCGATCACGCCGAGGTCGGCGAGCATCCGCACCGAGTCCAGGCCGCCGGGCAGCTCGGGGGCCAGGGTGACCATCCTGGCGTGGCCGCGGGCGGCGTCGACCAGCTTGCGCACCAGCGCCGGGTCGGGCTCGCGCAGCAGGTCGGGGCGGTGGGCGCCGCAGCGGCCCGGCGAGATGAACGGGCCCTCGAAGTGGATGCCGGCCAGGACGCCGTCCTCGACGAGTTCGGAGAGGACGTGCGCCTGGCGGGCGACCTCGTCGATCTCGCCGGTGACGGTGGAGGCCACCGTGGTGGTGGTGCCGTGCTCCAGGTGGGTGCGGGCGGCCAGCAGCGCCTCCTCGGCGATGCCGGAGGTGTAGGAGGCGCCGCCGCCGCCGTGGACGTGCAGGTCGACGAAGCCGGGGACGACGGTGTACCCGGTCAGGTCGAGGTCGCCGGGCTCGGTGTCGCCGCCGAGACCGGCGATGCGCTCGCCCTCCACGGTCAGGCGGTCGCCCTCGACGACGCCGCCGGGCAGGACCAGTCGGGCACCGGCCAGGGCAGTACGGTCACGGTCCGCGGTGGTCACGCGGTCACCTCCATGGAGAGCAGATCCCAGGCGAGCAGGCCCGCGCCCAGGGACGCGGCGGTGTCTTTGAGCATGGCGGGTACGACCTTCGGGGGCATCTGGAAGGTCAGGCGCTCGGTGACCGCCGCGCGCAGCGGCGTGAAGAGCGTGTCGCCGGCCTCGGCCAGCCCGCCGCCGACGATCACCGTGGACGGGTCGAGCAGGCTCTGGGCCAGGACGATGCCGTCCGCCAGGGCGTCGACGGCCCGCTGCCAGACCGCGAGGGCGCGGTCGTCCCCGGCGTCCACCGCGGCGGCGCAGGATGCCGCGTCGGCGTCGGGGTCGCCACTGGCCTCGGCCCAGGCGCGGGAGACGGCGGAGGCGGAGGCCAGCGTCTCCAGGCAGCCGCGGGCGCCGCAGCCGCACCGCGGCCCGCCGGGGCGGACCACGACGTGGCCGATCTCCCCGCCGTAGCCGTGCGCGCCGGCCTCGATCCGGCCCTCGATGCCGATGGCGCCGGCGATGCCGGTGCCGAGGGCGACGAACAGGAAGCGGTCGACGCCGCGGCCGGCTCCGAGCCGGCCCTCGGCCAGGCCGCCGGAGCGCACGTCGTGGCCGAGGGCCACCGGCATCGCGCCGCCGTCCGGTGCGGCCAGGCGCTCGCCGAGGAGCTTGCGCAGCGGGAGGTCCCGCCAGCCGAGGTTGGCGGAGAAGACCGCGACGCCGTTCCTCTCGTCGATCGTTCCCGGGACGGCGACACCGGCCGCGAGCGGGGCGGCGCCGAAACGGCTGCGGCCCTCGCCCGCCAGGTCGGTGGCGAAGTCGAGGATGGCGGCGACGACGGCGTCCGTGCCGTGCTCCCGCCCGGTCGGTCGGCGTGCCTCGAACAGCACGGAGCCGTCCTGGGCGAGCAGCGCGGCCTTCATGCCGGTGCCGCCTACATCGAGTGCGATGACGTGCTTCACGGAGGACAGTTTCCCTTGGGCGGGTCGAAGAGGTCTAGTCCAGTTGTCGGATTGGTCTGGTCCATACTGGGTGAGCTTTGTCGCAGCTGCGCCGGTGTGCGGGCCTTTGCGCCGGGGCGCGTGAAGCGTGGGGACGGGGGTTCTGTTGCGCATCGTGCAATGACTCCGGGCACTTCGATAACTCCTGGGGCGGCGCGGGCCGGTGGGTTGGACCGGTGGTCGGCGGGTTTGGCAGTGTTGCGCGTCCCCCTGCCGGAATCCCCCGTTCCGGTCGAAGTTCATCCCCCCCGAAGGCGGTACCCGCGTTGAACAGGCGCGTCCACGTTCCCACCCGTGTGCTCGGCGGTGCGCTGGCCGGAGCACTGGTGCTCACCGCGGTCAGCGCCTGCGGCGGGCAGGACGGCGGACCGGTCACCCTCAGGCTGGTCGCGGCCGACTACGGGGAGAGCCCCGAGACCAACTCCAAGCGCTACTGGGACGCGGTCGCCAGGGACTTCGAGGCGGCCAACCCCGGGATCAAGGTCAGCGTCGAGGTGGACAGCTGGACCGAGATCGGCAAGAAGGTCGAGGACATGATCGCGGCCGGGAAGTCGCCGGACCTGCTCCAGACCGGCGGCTTCGCCGACCAGGTCGCGGCGGACCGGCTGTACCCGGCCTCCGACGTGCTCTCGGTGGACACCCAGGCCAGGTTCCTGGACACCTTCGCGCACGCCGGGCAGGTGCTCGGGACGCAGTACGGGATCCCGTTCGTGTCCTCGTCGCGGGTGCTCTTCTACAACAAGGCGGTGTTCCGGCAGGCCGGGATCGCCCAGCCGCCGGCCACCTGGAGCGAACTGCGGCAGGACGCGGAGAAGATCAAGGCCAAGGTGCCGGGAGTGACCCCGTACGGGCTGCCGCTGGGGCCGGAGGAGGCGCCGGCCGAGTCGATGCTCTGGACGCTGAGCGGCGGCGGCAGCATCTCCGACGACGTCGGCAACTACACCATCGACAGCCCCCAGAACCAGGCCACCTTCAACTGGCTGAAGAGCAACCTGGTGGGCACCGGGCTGACGTACCCGGAACCGGGAAAGATGAACCGCACCCCGGTGTTCCAGGACTTCGCCGCCGGGAAGGTCGCGATGCTGAACGGGCATCCGACGCTGCTGCGGATGGCGACCGCCGGGAAGATCGACTTCGGGACGGCGCCGATCCCGAAGAAGGACGGCGTCGGGCGGACCGGGAGCCTCGGGGTCGCCGACTGGATGATGGCGTTCAAGGCGAACGGGCACAAGAACGAGATCAAGAAGTTCCTGTCGTTCGTCTACGACAAGGACAACCAGCTGAAGTTCGACGAGCAGTACAACCTCCTGCCGGTCACCCAGGACGCGTTCGGGCAGATGTCGTCGGACCCCAAGCACGAGGACCTCAAGCAGTTCGCGGTCGGGCTGACCAACGCGAGCTTCTACCCGTTCGGGGACCCGGCCTGGGGCGAGGTCAGCAACCAGATCAAGGCCGGGATCGGGCAGGCGGTGACGGGGGACCCGAAGCAGGTGCTCGGCGGGCTGCAGGACGCGGCGGTGAAGGAGGCGGCGAAGGTCCGCAAGTAGGGCCGGGGCCCGGACCGGGTGAGGAGGGGGTCCGGTCCGGGCGGGGGCGGTTCACGGGTGGGGTTCTGGCGGGCGGAGGGGTCAGGGGAGCGTGATGGCGTAGGCCTTGCGGAGGGTCTCGTGGACCGTCCAGGTGGTGCGGTCGCCCTCGCGCAGGACCCCGCAGTCGCCGGGGCCGACCTCCAGGGTCGGGCCGCCCTCGATCGCGATGGTGGCCCGACCGCTGAGCACCACGAACATCTCGTCGGCCTCGACGTCGGTGACCACGCCCGGGGTGATCTGCCACAGGCCGCGCAGGTGGCGGCCGTCGGCCGACTCGGACAGCACCCTGCCGGAGACCTCGGGGGTGCCGGAGACGATCTGGGACGGGTCGAGCGGGTCGGGGTCGAGGTCGGCGGTGGGGATGTGCAGGGCGAAGCCGGGCGTGGTCATGGGGGTGACGGTAGTCCGGGACGGGGGACGGTGGGGCGAGCAGTGTGTGTCGGGGTCGCGCGGGAGAATGACACTCCGTAGTGGTGGACGGAGGTTTTCCGGTGGGTGAGCTGACCGAGCGGGACCGGGCGGTGCTGGCGCTGGAGGGGCGGCAGTGGCGAACGGCGGGGGCCAAGGAGCGGGCGATCCGGGAGGAGCTGGGGCTCTCCTCGACGCGGTACTACCAAGTGCTGAACGCTCTGCTGGACCGGGAGGAGGCGTTGGCGCAGGCGCCGGTGCTGGTGAATCGGTTGCGGCGGGTTCGGGAGGTGCGGCGGGAGGCGCGTTGAGTGCGGGGCTCTCGGGAGGGTGGGGGGCCGGGGGGGGGGGGGGGGGGGGGGGGGGGGGGGGGGGGGGGGGGGGGTGGGGGGGGGGGGGGGGGGGGGGGGGGT
>NZ_JBIAVL010000035.1:0-9820 GCF_042894165.1 Kitasatospora sp. NPDC001547
CGCGCGTCGGCGGTCCGTGTAGGGGCGACGCTCCTCCATGGGACCACGGCGATGCTCACACCGTGGTCTGCGCCGAGACAGCCATGTACGCGGCCCTCACGCCCGGCATCCACCGTGGTCACCCGATACTGAGACTCTCATTCGAGCGACACCGCTCAAGATCGGAACAACAACATTCTCTGAGGGCCATCCGCGAGCAACTCGCCGGCCGGCCCCTGATGTGCTGGTGCCGCCTGGGCGCGGTGTGCCACAGGGACTGGCTGCTGGACGTCGCGAACAGCACGACGCCCGAAGCGCCGCAGCAGGTGCGGCCGGGACCGCAGGGGCGGTCGCCCGCTACGACCACCTGCACGAGGACGCCCCCGCGGGTGACCTCACGCAGGTGCCCGATGAGATGGTCAGTCCCACCAGAAGGACCAGACGGAGGAGCGGACCTGCCCGTCGCCAGCGATGTCCGGGTCCTGGACGTCGTCGGACGCGTAGGCGAACTGCTCGATGGCGACCCTGGCCGCAGTACACCGGTCGGCCGGCGGGCGGGCGACCAGCAGTTCGAGACGGGAGCGCCCCGCGTAGTAGAGCTCGGCACCGAACCGCTCCTACCAGCTGCGCAGCACCGCGAGGTGCCAGGCGGGTAGGAGTTCGTGGTGGTCGTCCTCGTAGGGGGGAGAAGTTCCAGTTCGGTGTTTCGAAGGCCTTGGGCAGGAGTGCCGGTACCTCGTAGCCGTGGCGGGCCCGGACGAAGCAGATCGAGACGTTGCCGGAGCCGGAGTGGAACGGGCCGGGGCGGGTGTTCTGGCCAACTTCGGGGTGCTCGGCGAGGTGTTCGGCGAAGGTGTCCTCGAACATGTCGAACGGGAGGGCCAGCGGCGGTCCCTCCCAGTCGGCGAGGACCCACCCTCGGGTGAGCGACACCATCTCCTGCACGACCTCCTCCGGGTCCTGGACGAGCGCGTGGGCGCGGCTCGTCGGGCCGCCGCCGGGAGTCAGATGGTCAGCGGAGGTTGGTAGGTCGCGGAGCCCGGTGCGGGCAGCGAGACCGCCACGGTGGTCGGGAGCTCGCCGCTCGCCTCCGCCGTGTAGACCGTTGTGATCGAGGACGACACGGTCGTCGCCGACGACGACCCGTGGAACCGGCCCTGAACGACGCTCGCCAGGTGCCTGGGCGGCCAACCGCCGCGGGCACCCGGCGGTGTGCCTGGCTGCGTAGGTGAGAACCGGTTCTGGCAGGAGTTCTGTGGTCGGTTGCAGCGAGCCGCGAAGCCACCGACCGTGAAGTCAAGGGGTGGGGCTGCTGGAGCCATGGGTCGTGTGGGGTCGCGAAGTAGGATCGGCCGATGACTGAGGACTATCCGTTCGAAGACGGCCGCAACGTTTCATGGGTGCTGGAGGGGTTCGGTTCCGACGAGTGGCTCTGCTCGTCCGTCACTGTGACACGTGAGCAGTACCTGCAGGTGCGGGCACTATTCGACCTTGGCGACGACGAGTGGATGATGGCTGGCGTGTATCCGGTTCCTCTCGAGGCCCAGGGCCCAATGCAGGTAGTCATCGAAGGGGCTCTGTTCGAGGAGGATGTGGACTACTTCCTCGGAGCCCAGCAGGATCTCCCTGCCGGACTATGACCTTCTGCCGGGGTCTCCGGACCGTTCCCGGGGCCGATTCCTCCGCCGTAGAACCTGTACGCCCTGTGACGGCTCCACAGAACTCGTGCCAGAACCATAACTCGGCGACATCACTCTCCCGTGGCGCGGGGTGCTCTCGCCGCCGACCGATAGGTGCTCGCACAACTCACCTATAGAGCCACACCCGCGCTGAACTCTGAGCTGGGCTTTTCGCTGGTCTTCGCCAATCACTGCCGGTGGGACGGGTGACACAGCAGCAGGGACCGCTCGGTTGACCTGTCTCAGCGGAGTCTGTCGGTGGTGGCAGCTAGCGTGCGGCTGTCCGAGCTGGCGGCCAACGGAAGCAGGCCAGCGGCTTTGGTGCCGCGAGACGGACCGAGGATGGAGAGTGTGGAGAGTGCTTAATGCCTGGCGGACGGTTATCGAGGAGGATGACCGGGTCCAGTGGAGGCTGGATCCGCTCGTGGGCGTCGGCCCGCTGCGGTTCGGCATGGGGTACGAGGACGTCGTGGAGGCACTCGATGGCTTTCTGGAGCCTTCCTCAAGGAGCACGAGTCACTACGGGCGGGTGCTGAGCGACGACTTCTTCCTTCCACACTCATCGAATAGTCCGGCCCTCACGGTCTACTACGACATCGGACGTCTGGTCTGCGTAGTCGTCAATGCGCTGCGCGGTCCGCAGGTCACACTGGACGCACTGTCGTTGGTCGGCCGCGTGCCGTCCGAACTCGAAGCCGACTTTGCCAAGTACACGACAGTCCGAGAGCGCGACCTGCGATACGGCCAGTACGGGGATCCCGGTTCGGAGGCGCTGGGAGTCGTCCTTCGCGCCCAGCGTGCCGGTGATGTCGTACTGAGCCGGCCGGTGTTCGTCGCTCCGTCCTGGGCGGAGCGCTGTGCTGATGTCTCGGAAAGCCGCATCCCCGAGGCGGAATGGCGCGACCGGCACTGGTAGCCAAGCGACCAGGCGACAGCAGGCGAAGCCGCCCCAGCAGGCCGTCACAGGCGCATGGCAATCGGGCCAGGCCGCCCGTCAGAGGACCTCGGTCCGCCGGGGGCCTGCGGTGGATGGCTGCGTGCACCCGGCGAGCGTCGTTCAGGCGACCACGGGAAGAGCTTGAAGGTCGGGCTCAGCGTCCGCACGTCGGCCGCGGCTGCTGGCCGCCGCCCCATCTGCCGCTGGCCGACGCCCTAGCGGCCCCCGGCCATCCCGGCCGCTCCGCAGCCAGCTCCGCCCGCTACTGGGCCACCGCACTGCTGCCAGCCGGAGTGTGACCCGGCACCCGGCAATCCGGCTTCGCCCACCGCGCCGACGACCTGGAACTCATCGCCCGCACCCGATACGTCGCCACGGTGCTGCGCACAGTCCCGGCCAAGGTCGCCAAGCTGGAGGACTTGGAGAACGAAGGCCCGGGCACCGACGTGTGGTGGTTGATCGCCGATCTCGAAGCCGGACCGGGCCCGTGGTGGAGCCGACCGACACCACGCCCTGGCCGACGCCAATACCTTGATGCCCAATCAAGGTGTCCGGCCAGTGCTTGGGGCGGGCATCAAGGTGTCCTGCCCGGTGCTGGAATGACCAAGGTGAGCGCCGCCGCAGTCGAGGAACTCTCGACCGCGAGCACGAACCGGCCGTTGGTCGCTCGTGGCAGCGGGACCGCCGCGAGTGCCTGCCGCATCCGATCCGCATCGATCCGACCGCGGGCCAGAGCGGCATAGAGGCCGCCGTGGCCGCGGCGGTGCTCGCCCACCAAGGAGAGTTGCGCCAGGGACCTGACCGGCCCGTCGGCGCACAGCACCGCGTTGGCGAGCTCAAACAACGCATCCCCACGCCGGGCCAAGCAGGAGTAGAACTCCCTTCGGAAGCGTGACAGTTCAGCGATTGCATCCCCGCCGACGCCGTTATGCAGCACACTCATCCCCACGGCCTTCGTCTTGATCACGTGCATTCCTTGGTCGGAGCACAGGATCAGACGAAGGCCGCCTTCATGTACGGCCGTTACCGCAACGAGTGATCAAGTTCGGACAGGTCGTTCGAGTCCGCTGGTTAAATATTAAGTTAGATGTCAACCGGCGGTAATGTCAGTCGGCTTCAGGCACCCAACCGCGACTTCGGTAAAGCGCCCCCTCGCTACAAACGTATTCCTCCCATCGCGAGATCAGGGCGTCGATTCCCGTCTTCTGTCCGGGCTTCGCCGGCATGTAGCGAACGAAGCTCTCCATTTCGGACGGGTAGTCGAAGTCTGCGTACAGTATCTCGACCATCCCCAGCGCGTCACCTAGGTTCTCGCGATTCTCATACGCCCAGGCGAGCGCCAGGAATCGCCATACGGACCGCACATCACCTGCGACGCGGCCTGTGTCAGCGCATTCCAGGATTCCGGCCACCTGATCGGCCTCGTCGGACAACAGGAGAGCGAGCGCCTCCTCCGTTTGCGACACTTGACCCGAATCGAGGTACCAAGTGCAGAGGGTGATGACGTCGTTTGCCTCGATCCAGCCTTCGTGGTGCCCGTACTTGATTTCCGAAAGACTTAGCCGAACGCGAGGCTTGATGAAAGCCGGTGGAATCTTAAATTTCAGCATGTCGCTCATGGCGTGTTGGGGATACCGTTGATCGTTCCGTTTTTGATGAATCCTTGGTGAGATACTACTTGAGTTCCGGCCTGGTCTTCAATAAGCCACTCGAAGCGCCCTGCAACGCCGTTGACCTCGCCGGGCATCTGGACGAGGATGCGCGGCTTTCCGTCACCTCCGGTGATCCTGAAAACTGTGCTCTTGGTGGAGATGTCCTCGATCACCGAGTTGGGAGCGAGGTGCCTACCGTCCCGTATGGTCCCGGACCCCCATCGCGGGAGGTTCTTGACCGCCCGCTGTGCTTCCCCCGGCGTGGGCAGGTAGTCACTCTTTCCTATCTTGATTGCAGAGCTTGTTACCCGGGTGATTTCCTCGATGGTCCTGGCTTTAGCTGCGAGTTCGGCGAGCTTGGCGGCCCTTCCGGCTGGAAAGAAAGCGACAGAGAGTTCCGCGCAGGCGGCGGCGCTCTTCTGCTTGATGCATTCCTCGGCGCTGTCCACGCCGAGGATGCTCTTCATGACCGTCTTGAGGATCTGGGCCTTATCGTAGACTCCATCGAAGAAGAATGACATATCGCCGAGGAAGTTCAGGAGGCCGTTCTGTTGGAGTCCGATATGTACGCGATTCCTGAGGAGTGCGCATAGCATGGCCCCCTCTCCGTATTGCCCAATGGTGTTAGGGCAGGGGGGGTTCTTGGCGCGCCAGTAGTCGTACTCGGCCTTGTTGATCTCTTCCTGGATCAGTGCTTCCAGTTCCTTCTTCAGATCCTCCTCGATCTGGGCGGACTGGGCCTGGACGTTTGTCTCTTCGGCGGCCAGTTCGTCCCGGCGTTCCTGAATCACCTTCTCCGCGGTGATGGTCCAGGCTTCGTCGGCGGCCTTCTGGGCGGCGTCGGCGTCCTGGCCTGCCGCGCGCGCGGAGGCGTAGGCGCTGTTCGCGGCCTCACGGGCGGATGCGGCGGACCAGCGGGCCTGCTCGGCCGAGACGCGGGCGCGGCCGGCGGAGGCGGTGGCCTTGCCGGCGTCGCGTGCGGCGGCCTGGGCGGCGTTGCGGGCGGTGGCTGCGGACTGGCCGGCGCGGGCGGCGGACGCCTCGGCGTTCTGGGCGGATGCCCTCGCGTCCGCCGCGTACCGGCCGGCCTGGGCCGCGTAGGAGCCGGCTTGTTGGCGGGCGGTCTCGGCCTCACCGGCCGCGTTGTTCGCGACGGCTGCGGCCTCGGTCGCCTCCCAGGCGTCCTGCTGGGCCGTGGCCGCGGTCTGCGCCGCCTCGGCGATCAGGTGGCTCATCTGGGCGGCGTGGGTGGCGGCGAGCTGGTCCTTGCGGTCGGCCGTGTACCGGCCGGTCTGCAGGAAGGCAGTGACGGACTCGGGTGTCCCGGCGAGAGCTACTGTGGCCGCGGCCTGGACCTCCGGGCCTCCGGCGGCGAGTAGTTGGGTGGCCTGGACGCGTTCGTCGATCTGGCGGGCGGTGTACTGGCCCGTCATCAGGAACGCGGCGATGGTCTTCGGGGAGCCGTCCCGCAGGGCCTTCTCCCCGGCTTCCTTGACACTGGTGCCGCCGGTGGCGATCAACTGGTAGACGCGGACACGGTTGTCGGTGCCCGCGGCCTCGTGCTGACCGGTGGTGAAGAAGGCCTCGACCTGCTGGGCGTCGCCCTTCAGCGCGGCGGTGGCGGCGGTGCGCACGGCCTCGTCCGGGCTGTCCTCGGCGATCTCGCGGACGCTTTGGCGCATGTCGTCCAGCTCGGCCTTGTGCCGCCCGGTGCGCAGCCACTCCACGACGGCCGCGTCCGTGCCGGACAGGGCGGGCTCGGCGGCCTCCTGGCTCCAGGGGCCGCCGGTCTTCGCCGTCCGGAGCGCGATCTTGCGGCCCTTGGCCGCCAGTGTCTTGAGGTCCGCGCCGGGGCGGGCGGCCTCGGCCGCCAGGTCGACAGCCTCCTGGTCCTGGGTCTTCCAGTCGGCGAGGAACGTGCCCACGTTGCCGGTGGCCTCGTCCTGCTCCGCTTTCAGGGCCCGGGCTTCCTCGACGGCCGCGGCGGTGGCGGCGGCGAGGTCCTCCGTCTCGGTCTTGCGGGCGAGGGCGTAGACGGTGCTCG
The DNA here is from genome assembly GCF_042894165.1 of Kitasatospora sp. NPDC001547. NCBI lineage: Bacteria > Bacillati > Actinomycetota > Actinomycetes > Kitasatosporales > Streptomycetaceae > Kitasatospora > Kitasatospora sp. NPDC001547. Next base: position 6,292 of record NZ_JBIAVL010000035.1, read on the forward strand.
CCGTGGTCACCGCTGTGCTCGCCGTCGCGGCGGCGGTGCGTGCCGCCTCGGCCTGGCGGGTGGCCTCGGCGGCCGACGTCGCGGATTCACCGGCGTGTTCGGCCGCCTGGTCGGCGGCCGTGGCCGCGTTCTGGGCGTGGGCCGCGGCGGATCGGGCGGCGTCGCGGGCCTGGTAGGACGCCTGGGCCGCCTGGCGTGCCAGGGCGGCGGACGCGGTTGCGGCCCGGTCGGCCTCCTTGGCCTGGCGGCGGGCCTGGTCGGCCGCGGCCTGGGCACGTTTGGAGCCGGCGCCCGCGGCGCTCGCCAGGCGCTCGGCCTTCTCGGCGGACCCGGCGGCCGCGTTCGCGTTGGCGCTGGCGCTCTTGGCCGCGTCCGACGCCTCGCCCGCCGCGTCGGAGGCGATGCCCGCCTGGTCGGCGGCATCTGCGGCGCGCTGGGCCTGCCTGGCGGCGTCGCGGGCCTCTTCGGCCCGCTGGCGGGCCTCGGCGGCCCGACCCTGGTCGGAGGCGGCCGCGTTGGCGGCCTTGCGGGCGTTGGCCGAGGCGAGGGCGGCGCCGCCGGCGGCGCTGGCGGCCTGGGCGGCCGCACTGGCGGCGGTGCGGGAGGCCTGGTTGGCGGCGCCGGCGGCGGCGACCGCCTGACCGGCGGCGGCCGCGGCGCCCCTGGCGGCGTCGGCGGCCCGTGCGGCGGCGGCCGCAGCGCGGGCCGCGTCCGTACCGGCGGCCTCGGTCTCCGCGGCGGCGGTCGCGGCGGCCTCCTTGGCCAGCCGGGAGGCTTCGACCGCGCGTGCGGACGCCTCCTTGGCGGCGTCCTTGGCGATCCGTGCCTGCCGGCCGGCCTGCTCGGCCTGGTCGGCCAGCTGGGAGATCGTGGCGCGTTCCTGGTCCCTGGCCAGGGCCACGAACTGTCCGACCGACAGGAACTCGGAGACATCGGTGGGCGCGCCGCGCAGTGCGACCCTGGCGGCCTCCTTCATGGCCGGGCCGCCAGCCGCGAGGAGCTGCATCACGCGGGCACGGTCATCGACTGCAGCGGCGTCGTAGCGGCCCTGCTCGAGGAACTTCTTCACGTCCTCAGGGGTGCGCTGCAGGGCGGCGGTGGCCTGCTCCTTGACGCTCACTCCGCCGGTTGCGATGAGCTGGAAGGCCTCGACCCGGCGGTCCTGCTCCAGCGGTGCCTGCCAGCCGTCCTTGAGGAAGGTGCGCAGCTCTCCCGGGGTGCCCTTCAGGGCCTTGGCAGCCGCTTCGCGTACCCCGGCGCCGCCGAGGCTGAAGATCTGGAACGTGGAGACGCGTTCGTCGTGGTACTCCGCGATGTCCGCCTCGGCGTCGAGGAAGCGTTTGACGTCCTCGTCGGTGCCGGTCAGTGCCGTCTCGGCGGCGGCCTTCACACCGAGGCCTCCGAGCAGCCAGAAGCTCACGACACGGCTGCGGTCCGTCGTGGTCGGTGCACTCGGTCCGGGCCCGGGATCCGTCGCAAAAGCGGGAGCCGTGCCGAGCAGGCCGGCGGTGAGGACCACCGGCAGCAGGCCGGCGCATATTCGACCGAGGACCGATAACCGGATGCTATGGCGCCGTTTCCTCCCGGTGGCTCCAGGTACTCCCAGTGACCGGATGGGATGGTTCACGATCAATACCCCCCAAATGGTACATCTGTATTTCCATGGAAGATCACCGAACGCCGGAAGCGGAATTCGGTGTGCGAACTTGCAAGGCATGGCCGAAATTCGACCGGAAACTCTTCCTTGAACGCCTCCGGGAACCTCCTGGAGGCGGAGATTGCTGGTACTTTACGCTGGCTCAGCCGTTGCCCGACACCCCTTCCCCCACTGCGGATTATTTTGACACCGCCAAGACCGAAGGAACTGCCTTGATCAAATCCCACACCCGGACGATTCTCCTGGCCGGCGCCTCCGGAACCCTGCTGGCATGTATCGGGCTCGCGTCCCTGTCGGCCGCACAGGCCACGACCGGCACGGCATCGACGGACACGGACATGCCCACCGCTGTCGAGGACTTCCAGTACCCGGAGGCCGACCGCATCCTGACGGAACGCAAGATCACATTGAAGCGGGGTGACGGGCACATCCTGCTCAAGGAAGGACCCGGCCACACGGTTCCGACCAGCTGCCAGGCGGCGAACGAGATCTTCGTCGAATCGCGTCTCGACAAGCTCGGCTACTGCTTCACCGTTTCCGGCACGACCGGCTATCTCACCATGGAACTGCCGGACGCGTACGGCATCTGGACCGAGGACCGCTCCGTCAGCGCCAAGCTGGTCGCGGCCGGCCAGGAGAAGCAGGTGAATATCGGCCCTAACTCGGTCGAACCGGTCGGCGAGAGCCTGCCCGGCGGAAAGCGTTCCGTCCTGGTCGAACTCCGCATCACCGGATGATTCGGGCACGCAAGGCCACTGTCACGCGATACCGCCACCGCCCAAATCCATTCGGCCCGGCCGAAACGGCAAGGAAAGGACAGCACTCCGTGTTTCGCGCACGATCACATTCGGCCTGGACGACCGGGGCGGTCACGGCCGCCGTGCTGACCGCCACCCTGCTGACCGGCACGCCCGCGCCGGCCGTCAGTGGTGACACCTCACCGGCGGGCTCCCACGCCTTCACCGCCAAGCTGGACATCGGCAACGGCACACGTGCCTGCACCGGCGCCCTCGTCGACCCGTACTGGATCGTCACCGCCGCGTCCTGCTTCGCCGACGACCCCGCCCAGCCGACCACCGTCCCCGCCGGCCCGCCCGCCCTCAAGACCACCGCCACCATCGGCCGCACTGACCTCACCACTACCGCGGGCCAGGTCCGGGACATCGCCGAACTCGTCCCCCGTACCGACCGCGACCTCGTCCTGGCCCGGCTCGCCACCCCCGTCACCGACATCCCTCCCCTCGCCGTGGCCACCACCGCACCCGCCACCGGCGAGGAGCTGACGGTGGCGGGCTTCGGCCGCACCCGGACCGAGTGGGTGCCCGACAAGCTCCACAGTGCCGCCTTCACCGTCGGCACCGTCGACCCGACCGGCCTCGGCATCGCCGCCAAGGCCCCCGCGGACGCCGCCGTCTGCAAGGGCGACACCGGCGGCCCCGCCCTGCGCAAGGTCGGCGACCGCCAGGAGCTCGCCGCCGTCAACAGCCGCTCCTGGCAGAACGGCTGCCTCGGCTCCACCGAGACCACCCGCACCGGCGCCTACGAGACCCGCACCGACGACCTCGGCGACTGGCTCCAGCAGACCGTCTCCGCCTGGTCCGTCGTGGTCGCAGCCCGCTCCGGGGGCCGCACCACGGTCTACAACCCGGACACCAGGACCGCCGAGACCTTCGCCTTACGGAGCGACGGCGCCATGATCCACGCCTACAACACCAACGGCGAGGGCTGGTCCGGCTGGCACGTCCTCGGCGACGGCGCCCGGTTCGCCAGCTCCCCGGCCGTCGTCCACAACCCGGTCACCAACACCCTCGACGTGTTCGCCACCGGCACCGACGGGTCGATGTACCGCGCAACGTGGAGCCGCGCCACCGG
>NZ_JBIAVL010000035.1:9917-55902 GCF_042894165.1 Kitasatospora sp. NPDC001547
CGGCTGGAGCCCGTGGACCATGACCGGCGACTGGAAGTTCAGCGGCACCCCCACCACCGTGTACAACCCGGACACCAGGACCGCCGAGGTCTTCGCCCTGCGCACCGACGGCACCATGGCCCACCTCTACAACACCGACGGCGCCGGCTGGCACGGCTGGTTCGCTCTCAACCCCTCAGGTCAGTTCACCGGCGTCCCCGCCGTCCTCCACAACCCCGTCACCAACACCCTCGACGTGTTCGCCACCGGCACCGACGCCTCCATGTACCGCGCAACGTGGAGCCGCGCCACCGGCTGGAGCCCGTGGACCATGACCGGCGACTGGAAGTTCAGCGGCACCCCCACCACCGTGTACAACCCGGACACCAGGACCGCCGAGGTCTTCGCTCTGCGTACCGACGGCACCATGGCCCATCTCTACAACACCGACGGCGCCGGCTGGCACGGCTGGTTCGCTCTCAACCCCTCAGGTCAGTTCACCGGCGTCCCGGCCGTCCTCCACAACCCCGTCACCAACACCCTCGAACTCTTCGCCACCGGCACCGACGCCTCCATGTACCGGGCGACCTGGAGCCACACCACCGGCTGGAGCCCGTGGACCATGACCGGCAGCTGGAAGTTCCGCGGCTCCCCCGCCGTGGTCTACAACCCGGACACCAGGACCGCCGAGGTCTTCGGCCAGGGCACCGACGGCGTCATGGCCCACGCCACCAAGGCCGCCGACGGGGCCTGGTCCGGCTGGTCCGTCGTCGGCCAGATCCCCACGACGGGCTGACCGCGACCGCTCCAGCGCACCCGGCCGACCGCACCGCGACGCACCGGCCCGAGACACCACCAGGCCCAGGTCCAGGTCCAGGAACGGAGAACCACTCCCATGCCTCACCCACGCCCGCACCCGCGCACCGCACGGACGGCCGGAACCCTCACCGCCACCGCCCTCGCCACCGCCCTCCTGACCGGCACGCCCGCACCCGCCGTCAGCGGCGACACCGCGCCCGCCGACTCCTACACCTTCACCGCCAAACTGGACATCGGCGACGGCAGGCGCGCCTGCACCGGCGCCCTGGTCGACCCGTTCTGGGTCGTCACCGCCTCCTCCTGCTTCGCCGACGACCCCGCCCAACCGACGACCGTCCCCACCGGCCCACCCGCGCTCAGAACCACCGTCACCATCGGCCGCACCGACCTCACCACCACCACCGGCCAGGTCCGGGACGTCGTCGAACTGATCCCCCGCACCGACCGCGACCTGGTCATGCTGCGCCTGGTCAACCCCGTCATCGACGTCGACCCGCTCGCCGTGTCCACCACCGCCCCCACCCCGGGCGAGGAACTGCGGGTGACGGGCTACGGCCGCACCAAGGCCGAGTGGGTGCCCGACAAGCTCCACAGCGCCGCCTTCACCGTCGGCACCGTCCAGCCGACCGGCCTCGCCATCGCCGCCAAGACCCCTGCGGACGCCGCCCTCTGCAAGGGCGACACCGGCGGCCCCGCCCTGCGCAAAGTCGGCGACCGCTACGAGCTCGCCGCCGTCAACAGCCGCTCCTGGCAGAACGGCTGCCTCGGCTCCACCGAGACCACCCGCACCGGCGCCTACGAGACCCGCACCGACGACCTCGGCGACTGGATCCAGCAGACCGCCGCCCTCGACTGGACGACCCCGCTCGTCAACACCAACAGCGGCAAGTGCCTGGAGATCGACGACTCCCTCCTGACCGACGGCGCCCGCGCCCAACAGTGGACCTGCCACGGCCTGCCCACCGCCCGCTGGACCTTCCACTGGGCCGACGACGCCTGGGAGGTGCGCAACGCCAACAGCGGCAAAGCCCTGGAAATCGAGAACTCCCTCCTGGCCGACGGCGCCCCCGCCCAGCAGTGGACCTTCCACGGCCTCCCCACCCAGAAGTGGGACCTCGTCAAGGCCCCCGGCGGCTACGCCCTCAAGAACCGCAACAGCGGCAAGGCCCTGGAGATCGACGACTCGCTCAAGACCGACGGCGCCCGCGCCCAGCAGTGGACCTTCTACGACCTCCCCACCCAGAAGTGGGCCTTCTCGTACTGACCCCCGAGAACGACCCAGAACCCGAGCCCGGAACCCGGAAGCGACCCGGGCCCGGAACCGGCCCGGAGAGGAATCCCATGCCCCGTAAGACCCCGTCCCGCTCCTGGCACACCGGCGTACTCGCCGCGGCCACCGCCGTCGGCGCACTGGGCATCTGCGTCCCGGCCGGCGCCGTGGTCGGCGACGCCGCCGCCGACGGTTCCTACGCCTACACCGCCCGCCTGGCGATCGGCGACGGCAGGCGCGCCTGCAGCGGCGCACTGGTGGACCGCAACTGGGTGCTCACCGGGGCCTCCTGCTTCGCCGACGACCCGGCGCAGCCGCAGGCCCCGGCCGCCGGCCCGCCCGCGCTCAGGACCACCGTCATCGTCGGCCGCACCGACCTGGCCACCTCCGGCGGCAAGACGTCCGAGGTCGCCGAGCTGGTGCCGTACCAGGGCCGTGACCTGGTCATGGCCCGCCTCGCGGTGCCCGTCGACGGCATCGCCCCGATCACGGCCGCCTCCACCGCCCCCGTCGCCGGGGAGACGCTGCGGGTACCCGGGTACGGGCGCACCAAGGACGAGTGGGCGCCGCTCCAGCTGCACACCGGCACGTTCTCGCTCGACATCGTGAACGCGACGGGCATCACCACCACCGGCACGAACGGCGCGGCGATCTGCAAGGGCGACACCGGCGCCCCGTCATCCGCGAGAGCGGCGGCCGGGCCGAGCTCGTGGCGATCGCCTCCCGGTCCTGGCAGGGCGGCTGCCTGGGCACTCCCGCCACCGAGACCCGCACCGGCGCGACCGGCACCCGGGTCGACGACGTCCACGACTGGGTGCAGCAGACCCGCGCCAGGGCGTGGGACTGGAAGACCCAGGCCCTGGTGCCCGCCGACGCCGACCTGTACCTCGCGACCCGCCTCTACGACGGCACGTGGACGCCGTACCAGGACGTCCAGGCGGCGGCCGGGAACATCGGCGGCGTGCGCGCCGTCTCCTCGGTCGGCATCGACGGCGACACCCACGTCCTCGCGCTCGGCGGTGACGGGCACCTGCACTACGCTGTCCACAACCTGGACGGTGGCTGGGGCCAGAAGTTCGTCGACCTCGACACCACCGTCGCCGACCTCGGCACCGTCACCCAGCTCTCCATCGCCAACGTCGGCGGCGACCTGCACATCGTCGTCGTGGCGAACGGCCGGCTTCTGCACAGCCGCCGCCCCGCGAACGGCCAGTGGAGCGTCTTCGGCGTGGTCACCGACGAGACCGGGCCGCTCAACGGCATCACGTCCCTCGCCGCCGCCGGCGTCCGCGGCGGGGAGCTGCACATCGCCGCCGTGTCCGGAGGGAAGGTCTACCACGCCCGTCGCTTCGCCTCCGGGGTCTGGTCCTCCTGGGGGTGGGTCGCCGGGGCCGCCGGGGCCACCCCGCCGGTGACCGGCGTCGCCGTCACCCCCCAGGGCACGGACCTCAACCTCGCAATCGTCACGAGCGGCGGGCAGTACCACACCGTGCGCTACGCTGACGGCAATTGGCAGCCGTTCAGGCTCCTCGCCGACGCCACCGGGACCAGCGTCAGCGCCGCCCCCGTCGACACCGACGCCCGGTTCGCCGTCACCACCACCGAGAACAGGATCGTGCTGACCGCCCGTCACGGCGACGGCACCTGGTCCGCCCCCGAGTACCTCGACCTCACCGCCGTGCCCGGCAACCACACCGGCACCGCGATCAACGCCTCCCTCTGACCACCGCACCACCGCGGCGGGGCTCCACCGGGGCCCGCCCGTCGTCAGCCGCCGGACGTGAGAGAAGGAAGAAGCCCGCGCTAGGCGCAGCGACCCCTGGACACCACCACCGCCCACCCACCACCCACGAAACCAGGGACAGAAAGGGCAGCAGAGGGTGTTTCCACAGGGCGATGAATTGTGTCGGTCGGCCTCGACGGTCCCATGGCGGCGTTCCCTACACGCGCGGGGCCGGCACACCCAAGGGTGTCCCGGCCCCGCGGGAGTTCCCGGCTGAGAACGATTACGGCCGAGCAGCTCGCCCCCTGTTCCTACTGGTGTCCAGTCAACTACACTGCGTACCAGGCCAGTTCGCCATGTCTGATGCACGGGAGAGGGAGGGCTGTGAAGACAGTTCGTCGCACTCTAACCAGCGCTGTGATCGGGATCGGGCTGATGGCAGGGGCCTTGGCTGTGCCCGCCGCGGCCGCGCCGCATCGAGCGCAGGATGCAAGGCCGGCAGTCGCTGCAACGGGTTGCTGGGAGTGGAACCATTACATGGAGTTCGCTTCAAACACACCATGGCACACTCAGCCCTACGGAAGCAGTTCGGTTGCCTTTTATGGCGGCGGATCGGTCTTCATCATCTCCTACTGCATCAACAGCTACGGCAACTACTGGTACTTGCGAAGCTCGGGCCACTACGCCTACCAGACCTACCAGGTACCCGGATAGCGCCTTCACTCTGCGGCCCGCCGCGGGGCGCAGCCAGGAGTGGGAACACGCTGACACGCGGGACCGGCACACATTCAGATGTGCCGGCCCCTGGGGGCTCAGCGAGCGGGCCGGGCGTTCTCTTGCTTGACCCGCTTGTAGCCGTTGAGCAGGCGTTCGGCCCATAGGTTGGCGGCGGCGGCCTCCGGGCACGCATAGCGGCGCTCGAGAGCCGAAGCGCATCCCAGAGTGCGGCGCGGCACGCCGCCGAGGCCGCGGCGAATGCCATCTGAACTGGTGGTGGCCGGCACCCCGAGGGTGTGCCGGCCACCACCAGCCAGTGCCGGGTCAGCTTGGCCGGTATGGCGCTACCTGTTTCTTCGTTCTCGACCATGCGAACGTGCGGGGAGAATATCCGGAGGATGAGCAGAGATCCCCGCCGTCGTTCCGGCACCTGTTCGCGCAGATGCTCGGCCCACTGGCCGGTCAGCGGGCGGCCGTAAGACAAGCTTCCCGCTCGCTCTCCCAAGGGGAGCGGGGAAGCTGAGCTGTGATTAGAGATCGAATGTCCTACCGGCCGCAGGCCAGACCACCAGGTCTCCGCCGATCACCTCGATGAGATGCCCCGGATACGTTCGGCGGGCAGTTTCGGCATTCACTTCGCTCCAGGCATGGTCAGCCCTGAAGACCAGGGCACCCTCGATCATCTCCGCTTTCCGGGCTGCCGCCGGCCAACGGACCCGTACATCCTCTTTGGTGAACTCTTGTGCCATAGCCCGAGGGTGACATGGCTCAGCTGCCGTATCGGGCCGGAGCGGCCAGAATCACCCGCATGGCGACGCGGCTGTCGTACTCGCGGCGGGCCTTGCGCTGGCCGGGACCGCTGGGAAGCCCGGGGTGCCGTCGAGCGGCTGGCAGCAGGCGAGGAGTCGGCGGTGACGCGCAGGGTGTAACCCTGGCCGCGCCGTACCGGCACGGCTTGGTCGGGGGCGGCGTGGTCGGTGGGCTGCCTCACCACACCCGGGTCGTCTCCGGGGAGGGGCCACCGCCGTGGTGGTGGCGCAGTACGGCCTCGGCCAGGCGCGCCCAGGCCTTGCGGAGCCGGATTTCGTCGGCCCGGCCGGCCTCGCGCGCCCGGTCGTACATCCCGGCCTCCCCGGCCGTCTCGGTCAGCGCGTCGTGGAGTTCGCCGAGCGCCTGGTCCCAGCGCGCGAGGGCGCGAATGCGGCCCGGACCCGGGAGGTGACCGCGACCGCCGGCTCGGCGCCGCGGGCCCGCGCGTCCGCCGAAGCTTGCTGCAGTGCCCCGGCGTCCAGGCCGTCGAGGAGTTTGTGCCACGGCTCCGTGCACACGGCGTGCCGGGCGATGAGGACAAGCTGTCGCGCGAGGGTGTCGGGCCGTTCCTCGGTCGGCGCCCACGGCGGGGTGCGCGGCGTTGGGGCGGGGGGAGCGGGACGACAGCGTGCCGCCGGGGCCCAGGCCTCCTCGCCCGTTCGTCGGGCCCCCACGTCGCCGGGCGGACGCCTACCGGCACCTGGCCAAGGCCACCAACGGCCTCGCCACCGCGAGCACCGACCTCGACGGCCGCCTCATCCAGGGCCTCAAGCCCGGGGCCGTCGCCAACGTGCTGGACCTCGCGCTGGCGGTAGCCGCCGTGGGCCTGCCGCTGGAGGGCACCGACTACCCGCGCTCCTACGCCTCCACCCGGTCCAACCCGGCCGCCCGTACGGGCGCAGCGGTGAGCGCCGCGGCGACGGCCACGGCGCGGACCGACACCGAGTTCGGCCTGCCCGATGCTGGTAACCCAGGCCATTGGAAGTTGCGGAACGACCGATTTCCTCGATCTGGCGCGAGCGGTCTCACGGCGGACGTCGTCCGGCTCGGGTTAGTTGGCCTCCCCCAGGCAGTTCAGGGCTTGGCGGAAGTCGTCGAGAGCGGGCCCGAACTCGCGGGCGGCGGTGTGGAAGGTGGATCGGTCGATCAGGATTCTGGCCAGTGTTCGTGTTCCGCCTGCCGGATCGTGCTGAGACAGCCGACCGGCCAGACCCACTCCGTCGTCGAACAAGGAGCGCACCCGCTCCGCGAACCGATGAGTGCGGTTCTCCCAGTACACGGCGGAGCGGACGGTGAGGACCCGATGCAGCCGGACCAGTTCGCCGAGATGCCGGTCCGGATCCTCGATGGCTCGCGCAGCAAGGCTGTCCACCTCTTCACGGAGGGCTTGAAGGCTGCCGAAGTAGCGTCGCGTGACATCAGGCGACCACTGCATGGGTGCGGCTCCCGAAGGCGGACGTGGTTCATCGGGCGCAGGCCGGTCGCTTTCGGCACTGGAGATGGTCAGCAGTACCGCCCAGAAGGATGCTTGATAGCCGCTCCAGGACTTCCGCTCACCGGTGTCGGCCAACTCGGTCAGCAAGGCGAGTGCTTCTTGCCGCGCGAGGGCCGCCTGCTGGCTTCGGCCGTGGGTGTCGAGCATCTGCGCGTACCCGATGAGCGAGTAGAGATGGCAGGCCATCGGGCCGCGATCGTTCGCGGCTTCGGCGGCTTCCATGTTGACGAGTTTCTCGAATGCGGTGAGTGCTTCGCTGGGCCGGCCAGCGTCGTGGAGAGCGGCGATCCATTCCAAAAGTGACCAGGCAAGCGCCCCGCTGGCAGGTCCATCGGGCAGGATCGCTGTGACCAGCTCGGTCATGGCATCAGCGGCCTCGGCATACCGGCCTTCTTCGGACAGTCCGGTAGCCCACTCACGCAGCCCTTTGACTACGGGGTCTGCGGACACTTCGGCTTGTGCGCGGCCGATGGTGAGCATCTCGGCGCGCATGGTAAGTCCTTCGGCGCGTCGGCCCGCCATATACAGCTGTCGCTGGCACGAGTCGAGGGCCTGGTACAGAACACTGGCCCGGGCAGGCTCGGCCCGGTCGATGCACCGCGCAGCGGCCACCGCCTCCTCGCACAGCGCGAGCGCGGACAGATGCCACTTGCCAGCGCCGGTGTCGTAGCTCAGATCTTGCAGAGCTCTTGCCAAGCGAGGAAGGTACGCGGCGGGGCTGACCTGGGAGAGCACCCGGTAGGCGTCAACTTCCTCGCGTGGCGTGCGGCGTCCCGACGCAAGCAGCACATTCCGTGCTCGCATGATGTCGTCCTGATCGACCTTCCCCGAGTGATTCATAACGGAGATTCTGGGCGCCCCGGAGAGAGTCGAACAAGGCAGGTCGCATGTGCTGTTCCTCCTACGAAAACATCCTCTGACCTGTCATGATGGGCGCGATATCACTTCCCCGGCCTTTCCGGTCCCGGTCCTGACCATCGGCTGCTCAGGGTCGGGCAAGGCCACCCTGGCCGCGGCCTTCGACCGCGACGACGTACTCAGCGCCGACGCGCTGAGGGGCCTGCTCACCGGCAGCTTCTCTGTCAAGTTGGGCGTGTAGAGGATGGCGGCTGCTGGCAATGTCATCGGCACCCTGCGTGATGGGTGCCGAGCTGAGCCGGAGGTCGTGGCGACGCACTCTCCGGCGGTTCGTCCGTGAGACGGACCTCTACTTCCGGTACTTTCCGAGTGCGCTTCACCGAGTTGGGGTCGTACCCAGAAATCGATTGAGTTCCGAAAGCTGCGCCGCCAGTAGGAGGCCGGAGTGTCTGCCGCGGAAGATGATCCGATGATCATTGAGAGGTATAAGCAGGCTCACGAGAACCGTCGAAAATGGGAGGGGTATATTTGGCAGTGGGGAGTTATCTTGACGGTCCTTGCTGCCTTGTTTGCAGGCTTTGGGAAGTCGATCAAGGATGTTTCTGAGCTGTCTCCTGAGGGGCGCCTTGCTCAACGTCTAGTGCTTTTGCTTGTGACGTCTTTCGTGATCGCTATCTCATTGAACGTCTGGCGTGCCCGAGCGCTCATGAAGACTCTTGAGCGAGCCCTTGAGGAATTCAATCCTGACCAGGAGGAGCTTCCGACGACGCCGCGCGAGCTCGATGCCAAATACCCCCCGAAGTTCAAGGTGAGCTCAACCTTCGTCGCCTTCGCGTGCCACATGGCGGCATGCGTCGTGTTTGTCTATCTCACGGTATATGCATGGGTGGCATGAAATGAAGCACGTTCGAATCTCTGACGCTTGGACCGAAGAGCGCGGTTATGCGCGCGAGATTCTTCTTCCCTTTGAGGCATCGCGCGACGGGGCAACGCAGGTTCAACTGACAAGGATCGCACCTGGGGAAATGGTTCCCGTTCATTACCACAGGCGGCAAACGGAGTACATCTTCTTCCTGGAGGGCGAGTGTCGCTATCAATTCGGGTCGGGAGTTGTCAACGTGAAGGCTGGCGATCTCCTTGTTATTGAGCCGATGGAAAGGCATTCGACGGAGAATAGTTCTGCAGTGCTGGCTCTCTTTCTTACCGTAAAAGTGGACGACTCGGCCGGAGATACCGTCTGGGAAGATTAGGCCGACGGCCCCGGTTGGGCAGGCAATGCGCGAAGCGCGGTGGTGCGTTCTGCCCCTGCCGACGCAGGAGCTGGTTCTCGGCCGTCACCTGGTGCAGGACGCCGACGAGGGCTTCGACATCCGCCTTGAGCTGGGCGATCTCCTCAGCGTCGGCGGCCCGGAGTTCCTTGAGACGGCGGACCTGTTTGCGCAGGCGCTGCTCGCTGTCTGGGGTGCCACCGAGGGTGCGGATCCTCTCGTAGAACTCGTTCTTCAGGTCGGTGTGCCGCTGGATGAGCGCCTTGCGCGGTACACCAGCTTCGCGCGCGAGGGCGACGATGGTCAGCGCGCCGTCGGAGTGCTCCGGTGTCTGGCTCAGGATGCGGTCAATGGCGGCGCGGATTCGGTCGCGCGTTCGTCTGGAAAAGGGCTCACGGTGTCGGCTCCTGGAGGCTGATGCGGTTGTGTTCGTGGTGGTCGGCCATGCCTCGGAGGCGGGCGGCACGGGATGCGAGCCGGTCCGCGAGCGGGCCGGGCACCGCGTGCGAGGCGGCCTGCTTCTCCAGGGGCTGGGCGTGCCGGACGAGGTCGTCGACGTGGCGGTCGGTGCGGGCGATGTTCGCGCACGGCGGCCGGCAGCGGTCCAGACGCGGAGCGTCCGTGATGTCGGTGCGGTGGCACAGCGCGCGGTCGCGCTGGTAGACGCGCATCAGGAACGCCTGAGGGTTGTCGTGGACGGTCAGGGCCGGGTTGTTCAGGATGTCGAGGGCCTGGCGGTGGGTGCGTACGGAGCCGGCGAAGGCTGGGGCCTGGGCAGCGGCGTGGATGGCACGGCGGGCCGCCGGACCGGAGATGCCGGCTCCGGTGGCGAGGTCGTCGTTGAGGGTGGTGAGGGCGTCGGCGGTGGCCCGGGCGGTCTCGATGTCGAGGAGTTCGTGGATGCCGTCGCGGCCGCGGGCCGCGTAGCCGACGCTGACCGCGGTGCGCAGGTGCCCATACTGGACGGCCAGGGCGACCAGGCCGCCGGGGCGGCGGGCGATGTGCCAGGCCAGCGAGCGGCGGAAGCGGGCGGTGCCGATCGCGCCGTGCGGGTCGGCGGGGACCACTTCATGGTGGCGGTCCAGGCGCCGGGCGAGGTCGGAGGCGAAGACGGCGAAGTCCTCGATACGGGTGCGCATCGCCTGAAAGTGGATGGCCCGGCCGGTGGCGGCGCGGCCGCGCGGGATGGTGTGGGCGGCGGTGTCGAAGAGCAGTCCGTCGGGTGCGATGCGTTCGAGGACGCGGATCGCGCTGACGACGGGGGCGATGGCCACCCACGGCACTTCCCGGACCTGGCCCGGGGAGTGGTGGTTGCCGTCCGGGTCGAGGACGCCTTTGAAGACGCGGCCGTGGATCAGGTACCGCCCCGGCGGGTCCGGCTCGGGACAGCAGCCGCTTTCCAGGGCCATCACCTCCCCAGGCCGCATACCGGTCAGGTAGGCCAGGACGATGAAGCAGGCTATGGTCAGGTGCCGCATGAGCTGCGGGATCTCGGTGAAGTCGAGGGCGTCGGCCCAGGGGCGGCCGCCGACCGTGCCGGTCACCGGAGTGGTCGGCGGGCACCGGCCGGGGCGGGCGCGCAGGTCGTCGCGCAGGCCCTTGCGGCGGTCGGTGGCCAGGTGGCTGTTGACCTGGCGGGGAGGGCAGCCGGCCTGGGCGGCGATGTAGATGACGCTGACCTGGTGCTCGCCCTTGTGCCGCCGGGCGGGTACCGGCTCACCGCGCTCGATGAGCCGGTCCAGGTAGCGGGCCAGGCGCGCCATCGACTCTCGGGTTCCTGCCGTCCGCTCGGCCCGCTCGGTCAGGTCCTGGGCTTCCTGACGGGCGGTGAGGATGTCCTCGGCGAAGTCGTCGACCATGCGCAGGGCCCAGATCAGCAGCGGCCCGATGGTGTCTTCGGCGAGCGGCTCGCGGCTGTTCTCGCCGCGGCCGACGGCGGGCACGGCCGGGAGGTAGTCGTCGACGCCGTACCGCTGCCAGGGCGGCATCGCCGGTCCGGCCGGGGCGGCGCTCGCGGCGTCGAACGCCCACAGCCGGGTCAGCGCCACCAGTTCCTTGGTGGCGTCGCCCCGGGTCGCCCCGGGCCGGCGCGCGTGGTGCGCGGCGTAGGCGGTGAAGGTGTCCGCCGTGCACCTGGCGAGGTCGGTGATCTCCTGGCCGGTGAGCCAGTGCGCGAACCGGTGCCACCGGCGGACGGTGTCGTAGACGCCGTGCGGGCCCAGGCGGGAGTGCCAGGCGGGGTGGCCGACCATAACGCCCGCCGGGAGCTCCGTGTTGATCATCATCCAGGCGGCCAGCCGCATCTGTTCGCGCAGGGCGGCCGGGACGGGCGACCAGTCGATGCGCACCCGGGCCGCGCCGGGGTTGGCGATCAGCGGGGCGAGGGACCCGTCGTCGTCGGCGTAGATCGACAGGAAGGGGTGGCCCGGCGCGACGACCAGCGCCGGCGCTACGACGGGGGTCTTCCACGTAGGCAGGAGCGGGAGCTCGGCCGGCAGGGCAGTCACAGGTCGTAGTCCCCTTGCAGGAGGTGGGCGATCACGGCGCGGTCGTCGTCGGTGACCGCTGCCAGGGCGGCCGCCCAGACCGCTTCGCCGAGCCGGGTGCGCAGGTCGGCGAGCCGGGCGCGGCCGTCGGCCCAGTCCAGCACTGGATCACCGCGGTGGCGACTTCGAGCTGCGGCGCACCCAGTCCAGCGGATCGCAGAAGACCCGGGTGTAGTGCTCGCACGGGCGCGGGTGTTGCTCGGCCGGCACCGCCAGGTATCCGCGCTGCAGTTGCTTCGAGGTCGCCGCTGCGAAGGTGTGCCGCAGCAGGCGGGCGTGGCAGGCCGGCTCCACGCCTGCGGCCCGGCAGCGCCGGTTCGCTGTCGCGAACATCTCCTTCCACGCCGACACCCGTCAGCGGCTGCCTCTGCTCGCCCAGCGACAGCGCCGCCGACTCCAGCCCGCCCGGCCCCTTCGCCAGCAACAGCCGTCGCTGTGCTGGCGTCAGGTGCTTTACCTCGACCGGGAACGACGAGCCGCTCCGGCGCGCGATCGGCTTCATGGGATCCTCCACCACCAGCCTTCCTCCCGCTGCGGCCGCCGGAGTCGAGCGCGCGGTAGAGCGGAGCCCGGGTGACGGCACATCCCCCACCCTCTGCGACTGGCATCACAACATCGCCGGCCAGCTCTTCGAACGGAGCACTCGGGAAGGCAGAGCGGCCCGTGATGCCGAAGAGTAGGCGGCGTGACGCGGGCACCGCTGGTGATGTCCTTACGTCCGGACACGCGATGTCCATTCAGCATCCCCCTCTGCGCTCTGCCGGGTTTCTGAACCGCGAAGGGGCGCCACTCCCGAAAGGTTGCACCGTGACCGAATCCCGAGCGACTCATGAGCAGGCCCTGCGCGAGAGCCTCGAGTGCATCCAGACTCCGGACTTCTTCGGTCGCACCTTGATCGAAAGGATCCTCACGATCGCGTCCGAGAAGAGGGCGGCAGGCGACCGCGGCCGACTCGAGATCGATGCGAAGATCTACATGTCCTCCGATGGCCTGGACGAGACTCCGATGGCTCAGCCTTCCGGGCACCATAAAGTCTGCATCTACGTCCATGGAGAGCAGATCTGCGTCGTCCCGATTTGGCCCCCACTCACGTAATAAGCCGCTGTCGTACAGAACGGGGGGCTTCCTGACCACCTGGGAATCCTCTGTGGGTAATCGTGGCTCGTCATCGGAACAAGGCAACGGGCACGGGGCGGACGCCTGCCGATCGAGGCAGCCCAACGACCGGGCAGGGGTGGCGCGTAGCCGGCGTGTCGCCCTCGGCGAGCGGATGGTGCGGCGCTCACGGTCAACCGGCAGACGGCGCGGTCCGCGACCAAGCCGGCCTGGGCCCTACGAACCGGGTGGCGGCGCTGCTGGAGGAGACTTCCCTGATGATTTGGTGAGTTCAAGCGTCAGGGAGGCGTCGGTTGGCCGAGTGGCAAGTGGTGTGGGTAACCGACGTCGACGGGTGGGGTGCCCTGCCTTCCGAAGGGGTGCTGGGGCTGCAGGACCTGCCGTCGGAGGTCGCTCGCACCTCGGCCAGCGAGTCGTACGCCACCTGCAACGAGTGGATGCGGCTGGCGCGGTGGCTGCACCAGCGCCGCATCGACGATCTGGGCGCCTGCACTGCGCAGCTGTGGCGGGCCTATCTGGCCGAACGGCTGGCCGACATCACCCGCAACAGCGCGGTGCTGGCCTGCGGCCGGCTCACCGACCTGTGGGCCTTCGACGGCCTCAGCGTCGCCCCGATCGGCATCGTGCAGCCGCCCTGGGAGACGGAGGGGTTGGACGACTCCCTCCCCGCCGCCGACAGGGGTAGCGGCGAGAACGCCACGGAGCCGCTGGACCCGCAGGTCCTGGGCCCGCTGCTGATCTGGTCGATCCGCTTCGTCGACGACTTCGCCGACGACATCCTGGCCGCCTCGGCCGAGCGAGACCGCCGGCCCAGCGCGCCGCCTCGAACCGGGCGGCCCCGGACACCTGGACGGCACTGGAGCGATACCTGCTGCCGATGACCCGCGCCGGCCAAGCCCTATCCTCCAGCGCCGGCGCGAACAAGATGTACCTGTCGCACCAGTACGTCGCCGCGCTGACCGGCGCCAGTACCAGCCAGGTCCAACGGTTCGCGGCCCAGCACCGCCTCGCCCCTCTCGTGGAACGCGCTCCGGGCCCCTGCCCCCTTCCGACCCCGGCCCGCGCGACGCTCGACGGCCGGCCCTGGCGCGAGCACATCGACTTCCACGAGGTACCGCACCTGATGCGCCACCTCGGTACCGCCGCCGCGGTGATCTGCCTCTACCTCACCGGCATGCGGCCCCAGGAGGTCCAGAACCTGCGCTCCGGCTGTTGCCCCGACCCGCAGCCCACCGCCGACGGCATACCCGAGCGCCACCTGATCTTGCAGCCACCACTTCAAGAACGTCACCGATAGCGACGGCAACCACGTCTCCGCAGGCGAGATCCGAACCGTCCCCTGGGTCGCGATCACACCGGTCGTCAACGCCATCCGGCTCCTGGAGAGGATCGTGCCCGAAGGCGAACTCCTCCTCGGCTCCTCCTACCACTACGGCCAGGAGCGCATCGGCGCCCTCAAGGCCGACACCCTGAACCACCGGATCAAGGACTTCACGACCTGGGTCAACCAGGAGGCCGCCGCCAAGAACCTGACCAAGCAGAGCATCCCCGACGACCCGCACGGCTCCATCACCATCAGCCGCTTCCGCCGCCCCCTGGCCTGGCACGTCGCCCGCCGCCCCGGCGGCCTGGTCGCCCTCGCCAACGAGACCCCCCCAGACCCCTGAGACCGAGAAACGCCTGCGCGAGGCCGTCGTCAAGCTCAGGCAGACCGTCGCCGACCAGAACGCCGAGATCCGTTAGCTCCGCCAGCAGATCACCTGGCTCACCCTCGCCGCTGCCGTCCTCACCACCCACCACCGTGACCCGCCACCCGAGGCTCGAATCGGGTCCGACAACGTCATCGTGCTCCGCACGCCGACCTGACGCAGAACGGGCCCAGACACCAGCCGCAATGCACGCCGTAGGTCGCCAGACAGGGCCCGTTTCCCTGTCCTGGAGGCGCTCTGTGCTGGTGAGGCGATCGACGTCTTCGGGTAACTGGCCGAGCCGGCAAAAGAGTTGTAAAGACTGAGTCGGTGAGTGAACATCAGGGCCATGATCGACTCAAGTCTGTATGCCGCCTTCTTCCTCGCCGCTCTGATGCTGTGCGTATCACCTGGGCCGGACATGATGTTCATCGTGGCCATGGGCGGCCGTGGGGGGCCGAGAGCGGGGGTGCTCGCGGCGCTGGGCGTCGGATGCGGCGCCCTCGTCCACGTCTTCGCCGCGATGCTGGGGCTTTCCGCGTTGTTCCTGGCCTTCCCCACGCTGTACCACGTATTGCGTTGGGTCGGGGCAGCCTATCTGCTGTATCTCGCCGTCAAGGCCTTCCGGGACCGCGCCCCGCTCGGCGAGGACGAAGGCACCATCGGGTCGGCGGGCCCCAGCCGGTGGCGTGCCTTCGGCCAGGGCATGCTGACGAACCTGCTGAACCCGAAGGTGATCTTGTTCAACATCGCATTCCTGCCACAGTTCGTCCGTCCGGCCATGGGGCATGTCCCGGTGCAGTTCCTCCTCCTGGGCTTGACGATGGTCCTCATCGGCCTGGCCGTCGACACGTCGGTCGGGCTGCTGGCCGGACGACTTGCCGCGCTGCTGCGCCGCAGCGCCCGCACCGCTCGGGCGTTGAACGTCCTCAGTGGAACGATCTTCGGTGGCCTGGCCGTGCGTCTCGTCGCCGCGCCGAAGTAGGCGGCTGCCGATCGGGGTGGCCAAGGGGGCGGTCGAGAGCAGCTGGGCAGACGCCGGTCCGCGACGGCCGGCGCCGGATCCCGTACGGCTCTGCCGACGGCGCCCGCCCTTTCTCCCGCACCCCTTCTGCGGTGGTCGATGACGGACTGCCAGGAACCCTGCGCCCGAGGCAAGGGATCTCCCTGATGCGCGGCCTCGGGCCCGGGGCCTAGCGTCCTGTCCGTCGAGTCGGTTCCGGCTGCCGGACCGTCCCTCCCTCCAGCCCTCATGCGGCGGGAGGCGGCCGGCGGCCTCCCTTCACTCCGGCTCGGCGGGAGGGCGGTGATGTCCCGCAAGCCTCGGAACCGGTGATCACGGGCCGGGGCCGACCGGGGCGGCCCGGTCTTCGCTCCCCGGATTCGCGAGGTGTTCAACAACCGGACACCGAACAGTCGCGGACATGACGGATGCGGCAGCGAGCTTCTTCCCCATCAGGGCAAAACGCTCATATCGGGAGAAAACATGACGATACGTCTGGCCGTTCGCGTCTCAACCCTCGTCCTCTGCACCACACTGGCCGGCTCGCTCGCCCTCCCGGCGCAGGCCTCCGGGATCCCGGCCGTCCACGCGAAGGCCGAGACCGCGCCTCTGTTCGACGACGAGGCCGGCGGCAACGCGAACGCGGACGACCCGGCGATCTGGCGCAACGCCGCCGACCCGGGCCGCAGCCTGGTGATCGCCACTGCCAAGCAGGGCGGCCTGCGGGTCTACGACCTGGAGGCGCGGCAGGTTCAGTCGCTCCCCGCCCCGGCCGGGCCGAGCGTCGCCGACAAGCCCGGGCGGTTCAACAACGTCGACCTGGTGCAGGGCCTGGGGCTGGGCGGCGCCCCCGCCGACCTCGCGGTGGTCAGCGACCGCGGCAACGACCGGCTGCGGATCTACCGCATCGACCGCGACAAGCCCGGCGGTCCGCTCACCGACGTCACCGACCCGGGAGTGCGTCCGGTCTTCTCCGCCGACCAGGCCGAGATCAACAAGCAGAAGACCGCGTACGGTCTGGCCACCTGGACCGACCGCTCCACCGGGCGCTCCTACGCGCTGGTCAGTCAGCGCAACCGCACCCGGATCGCGATGCTGGAACTGATCGCCACCCCGGCCGGCACGGTGGACTACCGCCAGGTGCGCACTCTCGACCTGCCGTCCACCTTCCGGCTGCCCAACGGCACGACCTGGACGCCGTGCGCCGAACCCGGTGAACTGCCGCAGGTCGAGGGCATGGTCGTCGACCCGGCCGACGGCACCCTGTACGCGGGACAGGAGGACGTCGGCATCTGGCGCATCGACGCCGGCCTGACCGGCACACCGGTCCTGGTCGACAAGGTGCGCGAGTACGGCGTGCCCGGCACCTACGACGAGGCGACCGGGAAGTGCACCCCGGGCGCCGACCCCGGCTATGGCGGCAGGCGCCTGACGGCCGACGTCGAGGGCCTGGCCCTGGTCACCGAGGCGGACGGTGACGGCTACCTGTTGGCCTCCAGTCAGGGCGACAACACCTTCGTCGCCTACGACCGCGAGCGCGACGACGACAACGAGTACGAGGGCGCCTTCCGTATCACCGCCGCCTCCACCACCCTCGACGGTTCCGAGGTCTGCGACGGCGCCGCCGCCCTCAACGCCCCTCTCGGCAGCCGCTACCCCCACGGCCTGCTCGTCGTCCAGGACGGCCAGGAGACCCCCGGCGACGGCGACCGCGAGGCCACCGGCTTCAAGTTCGTGGACCTCGGCGACGTCCTCGACGCCATCGACTGATCCGGGAACACCGCGGACGCACGGTGGCGACACCGCGCGTCCGCCGTACCGCTGTCGGCCAGGCCCGCATCGCCTGGCTGCCGGCCCGGGACGAGCGCGTCGAGGAGGCCATCGCCCGGCTGCGCCCGCTGCCGGGGAAGCGGGTCAGGCGTAGCGGTCGAAGAGGGCCTGCAGGTAGTCCTCGAGGCGTTGGGTCAGGACGGAAGGTGTCAGGTCGGTGCGGCCGAGTTCGCGCCAGGGAACGGCGACCTTCTCGGCGTCGGGGGCGAAGGCGAGGGTGTCCAGGAGTCGCCAGTACAGGTGGTCGCGGCCCTCGGAGAGGGTGCGGCCGCCGGCGGCGGTGTAGCGGTCGGTGAAGGCGAGGCCCGACTGGGGGCCGTGGAGCAGGGCGAGGGTGGTGGCGCAGTGGGCGACGTCGAGGTCGGCCGGGCCCCAGGAGGTCTCCACCCAGTCGACCACGCCGGTGAGGGCGAGGGTGGGGCCGGTGCCGGTGAACAGGACGTTGCCGGGGTGGAAGTCGCGGTGCAGGAAGCATCCCCGGTACGCGGGCGGGGGCGTGTCGATCGCCTTCACGGCCCGTTCCCACAGCGCGGGGCGGGTGGTGTCCTGGGGTACGGCGACGCGTTCGGGGGCTGTCCACGCCTGCCAGGTGCGCGGCCGGTGGCTGTCGTCGACCTGCAGGGCGTGCACGGCGGCGAGTTGTGCGGCGAGCAGGTCGGCACGGGCGGCGGTGTCGTCGTCCTGGTCCAGGCGCACGCTGCCGGGCAGGTGGGTCATCAGCAGCGACGGGTGCTCGCACACCGATCCTTGGGCGTCCACGGCGACGAGCCGCGCGGCCGGGACGGCGCTGTCCTCCAGCAGGCGCAGCACGGTGGCCTCGCGGGCCAGCAGTTGGGGGGCGTGGCGGCGGTAGAAGGGTTTGACGAAGGAACGCAGCACCAGCGTGTAGGGGGCCTCCGCGCCGCCGGGGCGGGCCACCTCCAGGCGGCGCATCCGTGAGGTCCACCCGCCCTTGAGCGCGCTGACCTCGCCGATGCGCTCGCCGGGCGCGAGGTGTCCCTCGACCCACCGGCGCGTGGTGTCCCACTCCTGGTCCTGGCCCCCACTGTTGATCACGGACGGCAAGCTTACGCCCCCGCCCCGAGGGCACCTCGGGTCAGGTCTTGGAGGCGGTGCGTGCGGCTTCTGCGTCGGCGGCGGCGACCACCGCTGCGAGCAGGCCGGGGAACCGTCGTTCCAGTTCCTCGCTGCGTAGGGCGTTCATCTTGGTGGTGCCCACGTAGTACTGGCGTAGTAGTCCCGCCTGGCGGAGGACGGTGAAGTGGTGGCTGGAGGTCGAGCGCCCGACGGGCAGGTCGAAGGAGCCGCAGCTCAGGTCGGTTCCCGAGTGGGCGAGTGTGCGTACCACCGTCCTGCGGGCCGGGTCAGCGAGCGCCTCCAGCACCTGCTGGACGCTGACGTCCTCCACGCCGGGGTGCACGATCATCCGCGCTGCCACGCGTGCCCGTCCCACACCCACCACCCCTTCCCAACACTCGCCCCCGTCCGTTCGATGGCCAAAGTCCGCGCCATGCACGTGACTTCACGCGCACGACGCTACTATGCCCCATCCGGGCGACACACTCATCGCGACACCCGCACAACACGCCCCGGCGGAACACGGCGCCGGGGCGGAGGGAAGGGACAGGGCGGCCGGGCTCCAGGCCGCGCGGAGCGGGCCGGCGCCGCGAGGACGCCCGTCAGCACCTGGCCCGCCGACGGCACCGCGGCTCGCCGCACCTACCGCCTTGACCCCGGGCGCGGACCGAGGAACCGGCGGAGGAACCGGCGAAGGCGGCTGAGCAGGACCCTGGACGAGGGCTGTCCGCCTGTCGGGCGGAGAGCCGCCGACGTTGAGGACCGACGCCCTCACCCGGCACGTCCGCTCCTTCGCTGTCATGCTCGCCGAGCGCCAGGGTGAACGGCTCCCGGAACGGCTCGACGCGGTCCCTGGTAGCGCTTTGTCAGGGGTGTCGCAGGTCTGCCACGGGGTGGGTTGTCGGCAGGTGGGGCAGTGGCCGGTCCAGGCGGCGATGAGGTGTGGGAGGAGGTCGGGGCCTGGCTGAAGGTCAGGCCCCGGCCAGGGCTTTCGGGAGGGCCCGCTGATCAGTTCGAGCAGCCGGCGCGTGCGGAGCACCCGTGCGGGGGCGGCACGCGTGTGCGTGCCGCCCCCGCCGGTGGGCGCCGGGATTCAGTTGAGGGACAGGAAGGAGCCCGCCCCGTTGGCGTATTCGATCCAGGCGCCGGACCGGGCGTCCGCCGGGACGCCGGACCAGGCGGCGGTCAGGTCGGTCGGTACGCCGGGGGTGACGCGGGCCCGGTCGGGCGTGACCGTGACCTTGCCGGTGACGGGGCTGTCCGCGGTGATGTGGTTCGCCTGGTAGGTGTACGGAGTGACGGTTTCGTCGTTGGCCCCGACCGCGACCAGGGACACGAGGATGGCGTCGGCCGTGGGATGCGGCACGGTGATGGTGACCGTTCCGTCGCTGTCGGGGACGGCGACGTGGACGTCCTGGAGGACTCCGCCGGCCTTGCTGCCCCAGAGGACGCCCGTGATGGTGTCCGCCGCCGCGTCGAAGCGGACCGTGATCTGCGACGCCTTGGCGCCGGACGGGATCTCGGCGTCGTAGGAGATCTGCTGCGCCGTGGTCAGGGTGCCCTTGGTGGCGGGTGAGGAGACCGGTCCGTAGGCGGTGGCCGTCAGGGTGCTGGTGGCCGGGGTGACCGAGAACGTGGTCGAGCCGCTGGACCCGGAGCCCTTGATCTCGGCGGGGGCGCGGACGGTCTGCGGGGTGACGACGATCGGGCTGCGGACGGTGATGCGGTCGGAGGTCCAGGTGAGGGACCCGGTGTCGACGCGTCCCGCGGGCGCGGTGGTCACGTCCAGGGTGACGGTGAAGGTGAGCTTCTGGCCGGGGTGGGTGAAGTGCAGTACGGACGGGCTCACGGTGGTCTTGACGCCGGGGAGGTCCACGCGGGCACGGTAGGTGCCGGGCGTGGTCGCGGTGACGGTGCGGGTGACGGTCTGCTTGCCGAAGAGGTCGCCGATGGCTATGGACGGGTAGTTGAGGTCGCTCGGGTCGATGGCCTTGACGCCGCTTCCGGTGTGCACGCCGGAGCCTTCGAGGTAGGCGAGCCAGTCCCGCTCGCCCGAGTCGTAGACGAGTCCGGGCCGCAGCATGGCCCGTGCGTCCACCTCGCCGGCGCCCTGCGCGAAGGCGTCGTCGCTGTTCTTGCCGTCCGCGGTCTTCGTCGGTGTGGCTGTGGTCATCATGGCCGACTTGATGCTCATCGGGGACCAGGTGGGGTGCTCCGCGAGGTAGAGCGCCGCCAGGCCGGCGATGTGCGGGGTGGCCATGGACGTGCCGGAGTAGTAGTCGAAGTCGTGGCCGTTGTTGCCGTCCGGGGACACGGCCGCGAGGATCGTGCTGCCGGGCGCGGTGATGTCGGGCTTGAGCAGGTCGCCGTTGCCGACGAGCGAGGGGCCGCGCGAAGAGAAGCCGGCCACCTGCGGGTAGACGTCGGAGGTGCCTCCCTCGGTGAGGGTGGCGGTGGCTCCGTCCGTGGCGGCGTAGGTGCGGACGGTGGTCGCGTCGGGGGTGTTGAGGTGGACGACCGGCAAGCTGTGCAGGTCGCCGTCCCTGCTATCGTCGCCGGGGTTCACCAGGACGACGCCGATGCCGCCGGCCCGCCGGACCTCGGCGGATTTTTCGGGGCGGGAGTTGACGCCCCGTTCGCAGACGACGATCTTCCCGGCCGCGCGGGCCGGGTCGAGGGAGTTCGGCATGCAGTAGTCCGCGTAGACGTCCACGGTGTCGGAGACCCGGACCGCGGAGCCCCGGGCGAGCGGGGCGGGGCCGACCTGCCGGTGCACGGTCGTGCTGATGCCGGTGTAGCTCGCGCCGTTGCCGAGGGTCACCGTGCCGGTGTGCGACGCGATGGTGCCGGCGGCGACCGTGGTGGTCCAGGGCGCGATGTTGTCGAGGCTGGACGGCTTGGGGCCGGAGTTGCCCGCGGCGGTGGCGACGAAGACTCCGGCCACGGCGGCGTTGCGGAGCGCGACCTGCACCGGGCTGTCGTACGCGCTCTCGAACGTGCCGCCGATCGAGTAGTTGATGACGTCCACGCCGTCGGCGACGGCCTGGTCGATGGCGGCGACGATGTCGCTGGTCAGACCGCCGTCCGAGGCGCCGTCCTTGCTCTGCCAGAGGGCCTTGTAGACGGCGATGGCGGCTGCGGGGGCCACGCCGGAGACGGTGCCGAGGTCCTCACCGTCGACCTTGGCGCGGACGTCGGCGTTGCCGGCCGCGGTGGACGCCGTGTGGGTGCCGTGGCCCTGGCTGTCGCGTGGGGAGACGTATCCGGCCCGGTTGGACTCCGGGACGGCGTCGAACCAGGCGTCGCCGAAGTAGCGGGCGCTGATGACCTTCTCGTTGCAGGCCGCGGCGGTGAAGCGGTCGCCGGTCTGGCAGGTGCCCTTGAAGGTGCCGCCGTCCGCCTTCTGCATCACGGTGGTCGTGCCCACGCGGTAGGGCCGGTGGCGGTCCTTGTTGCCGGGCTTGCGGGAACTCAGGGCCGGGGCGTCGAAGGAGGGGTTCTCGGGCCAGATGCCCGTGTCGATGTCCCCGATGACGATGCCCTTGCCGGCTTCGGCCGTCCCGCCGAGGGCCTTCCACAGCCCGTTGCGGCCGGAGAGACCGAGGAAGTCGGTGGAGCTCCGGTCGTCGGCGGCCTTGTGGAACCGGTCGGGGGCGATGTGCACGACGCTCCCGGTGCGGGCGAGGCGCACCAGTTGGCGGGCGTCGAGCCGGGCGCTGAAGGTGTTGGTGGTGACCGCGAAGTGCTGCCGGACGGTGGCACCGACCTCCTTGGCGACGCGGGTCTGCTGGTCCGTCAGGTGGGTGCGGTACCGCTTGGCGGTGGCCGATTCGACATCGATCTTGCCGCCCTCGGCGGGCTTCGTGGCGGAGAGGTCGCCGATCCCGCCGTCGTAGGTGACCAGAGGCTGGTCGGCGAGGGTGACCAGGTAGGTGCCCGTCGCGGATTCGGCGATCGGAGCGGGGGTGGCGGTGGCGGTCGTGGCGAGGGGGAGGCTGAGCGCGGCAAGGGCGGTGGTGAGCAAGGCGGCGAGGGCGGCTCGCCGGTTGCGCGACGTTCGTCGCGGTAGGAGTGACACGGACTCTCCTCATGGATTTCCACGCACGCCGGAGAGACGAGCGTGGATGCTCGTCTGAGGCGTGCGCTGGGGGTGGGAATCTCCGAACCGTCTGGCACCTGGGGTGACTGGCAGGTGGTCCGGGACGAGTGAACGCTGCGCAAATACCGACTGTCCAGATGATGTGATGGCGTCTTTGGCGTGGTGGCCAAACGCGCCACGCGGGGGAAGACCGGTCGGCCCGCAACGGGGCATGGGCCTTTGGCGGTGTCCTCTCGGGTGGCAAGGAGGGTTGGTCGTGCTGGAAGCCGTGGGTGTGGGCCCGTTCGACGAGAGCGTGTACCGGGCGGTGTTGTCGGGACAGCACTGCACGGTGGCCGATCTCGCGGAGAGCGCCGGCGCCGGAGCGGCGCGTACCGGACAGGCGTTGAAGCGGCTGGCCGACCTCGGCCTCGTACGGCGGGTGGGCCGGGGCCGATGGGAGGCGGTAAGCCCCCGGTCGGCGCTCTCGGCCCTGCTGCACCGGCGTCGGTCCGAGGCGGAGACGATGTACGGCGAAGTGGAGGCGGAACTGTCGGGTCTCCACCGCCTCTACCGGGCCAACCAGTTGACGTCGGACCCGGAAGCCCTGGTGGAGGTGCTCTCGGACCCGGAGGCGATCGCCCGGCGGATCGACGAGGTGAACCGGTCCGTCACCACCCATCTGTGGACGCTGGACAAGCCGCCGTACCTGGATGCGGTCGGTCAGCCGCACTTCCACGAGCAGGAGAAGACGACCACCCGCGAATGGGTGGAGCGCGGCGTGGACATCCGGGGCGTGTACTGCCTGGAGTCGATCGCTCCGCCCGGCCGGATGGAGACCGTTCTGCGGCTCGCCGCCCTCGGCGAGAAGTCGCGGCTGCTGCGTCATCTGCCTTTCAAGGCGCGGATCGTGGACCGCAGGGTGGCGATGGTGCCGCTGACCGGTGGCAGCAAGGAATCCATCGTGCTCGTGCATCCGTCGGGCCTGCTGGACGGGCTGATCGAGCTGTTCGAGGCGTACTGGGCACGCGCCGAACCCCTGCTCGCCCATCAGGTGGAGGAGGTGGAGGAGGGGCCCAGCGAGGAGGATCTGGTGCTCGTACGTCTGCTGCACGCCGGTTTCAAGGACCAGGCGATCGCCCGGCAGCTGGGGGTCAGCGTGCGCACGGCGACGCGGCGGGTGGCGGCTCTGATGGTCGCACTGGACGCCGGTACGCGGTTCCAAGCGGGGGTCCGGGCGCGGGAGCGCGGCTGGATCTGAGCCCGTCTGGGGTTGTCCGGCCCTCACCCCCTCGTGCGTGCGGTCCTTGGCAGCCCTCTCATTCGGCCGGCTCGGTGGCCTACGAGCCATGGTCGGGATCGTCGAACGGCCGGCGCCTGGACGATTCGTGGGAACTGCTCCGGCGGATGGTGCCGGCGGGCTCTTGCGCGGCCTGCGCGATGACCGCTGCTGGTGGACCTGGTCCGGTACCCGGCCGGCCCCAGGATGTGGGGCCGGCCGCGGGGTGCCGGGGATACCCGCGCACCTGTCACCTGGTCGGAGTCCGCGCCGTAGGGGTTGGCCGGTGCGGGCCTCCTGCCGGGGGTCACCCGGACGCCATGACGATGACAGGAGGGCGGTCCGCAGGCGATAGGCCGGGCATCATCACGCATGTGTCGAGCGTGGTTCACTCGATCTGCAAGGGGCAGTGGAGCTTTCAGCGCGTGACTTGTGCGTGGCGCGCATGATTCGGGGAGTTGGCCGTGGACGCGATCGACCGTCATATCCTGACCATCCTCCGCAAGGACGGGCGAGCGCCCGTGTCGGAGATCGCGCGTGCTGTGGGACTCTCGGCGGCTCCGTGCGCTCGCCGCATCGAGCGCATGGAGAGGACGGGTGTGATCTGCGGCTACACCGCGGTCATCGAGGACAGCCGGGCGGGCATGCTTCAGGCGTTCATCGAGATCCGTCTGCTCGGCGCGACCGACAGCGACGAGATCGAGGGCATCTCCGAGAGCATCCCGGAGATCGAGGAGAGCCACAGCATCGCCGGCACCTCCGACGCCCTGCTCAGGCTCCGGGTCCGGGACGTGAAGCATCTTCAGCAGGTGATCAACGCCGTACGCCGGACCGGCAAGGTGGAGGGCACCAAGACCTTCATCATCATGAACACCTGGACGCGGGTGACTGAGCAAGCCGGCACCCCGTAACCGCGAAACGGCATCACGCCCGAGGCTCGGAGGCCGTCCGCCTGTCGGCGGCAGGCTTGTTCATCGGGCCGGCCGGCGCCACGACCGCAGGCACGGCATGGAGGCGGTAGTACGGCAGGGCAATGCCGTGGTCAATCACGAGCCGGGAGTACGCACCTGACGATCGACCGGACCGCTCCTCGGTGAGAGGGGGTGGGGGCTTTCAGGGTTGTGGCCAATGGATGCGGCGCAGTCCGAGGTCGTTGAGGAGGTAGGTGGCGTCGTTCTGGCGGGGCGTGGGGGTTGTGGTGAGGGTTTCCAGGTCGTTCAGGACGCGGTCGCGGTCGGTGGCGGGTAGTTGTCGGAGCCAGTGGACGATGCGGGGGAAGTCCATGTCGAGGTTGGTGAAGTCGAGTGAGACCAGGATGGCGGCGCGTACGGTCTCGTAGGTCGCGGGTTGCGCGTTGTCGGGGGTTCGGGGTTCTTTCCTCTGTCCGGGCACGGGAGGCACTGTACGCGCCGGGTGGGGTGGGCCTTCCGGGGGCGTCCGCAGGCGGGTGGGTGCGGACGCCGGTGGCCCGTCGTCGGGGTTGCTTGTGGCGGTGTCCGGGTCAGGGGTGGGTCCAGCGCAGGGGGTGGCCGGTGGGGCCGGTGGTGAGCCAGGAGCCGTCGCCGAGGGGGTGGAGGTCGTCCGGGTGGGCGGCGTGGGTGTCGACGGGGCCGTGGATGTGGCCGGTGCGGGCGTGGACGCGGTAGTGGCGGAACCAGTCCTCCTCGTTCTCGTCTTCGCCGGCGAGGGTGGCGAGGATGGTGTCGGTGTCGAGGTAGCCGCCGCTCCATTCCAGGCAGTGTGTAGTAGGCGCGGGTGAGGTCGGGGGCGACGGTGTGGGCGAGGGCCTCGTCTGCGGGGACGGGGCGGTAGACCGCGGCGGGCGTCAGCACGCCCAGGGCGTCGGCGGTGGGGGTGTAGGCGCAGACGAGTCCGTCGACGAGCCGTGTGGTGAGCCGGGTGGAGCGGGGGGAGGAGGCCATCGGGGCAGGGTAGCGAACCCGTGCCCGGGTTCGGAGGGCACGAGGTTCGGAGGGCGCGGGGGTTGGAGGGCGCGGGGGTCGGAGGGAATGTCCGAGCGGGCAGTCCGAAAGGGAAGGGTGAGGGGGCGGTGCGAGGGGCCGCCCGCGCGGGTGTGTCGCGCGGGCGGCCGGGCCGGTGGTCGACTCCGTTCGGCGGGCGGGCGGTGCGGTGGTGCGGGAGGGGGCGGTGCGAGGGGCGGTGGTCCGGGGGTGGTGGTCCGGGGGTGGTGGTCAGGGGGTGTGGATGCCTTGGCCGGGGGTCAGGATCCCTGCGGGGTCCCAGCGCTGTTTGGCGTGGGTGACGTCCTGCCACAGGTTTCCGTAGTGGTGTTGCCAGTCGGAGTGGGTCATGGCGGGTATCGCGCCGATCAGGTAGCGCTTGCCGCCCAGTTCGACGGCGAGGTCGTACAGCTGTCGGTTGCGTCGCAGCATGGCGGTGGTGTCCGAGCCGGGTAGCGGAAAGGCCAGCAGGTCGAAGTGCCAGCCGACTTCCTGTTCGGGCAGGACTGCCCGGGGTGCGGTGATCTTCGAGCGCTGGTAGGGGTAGAACAGCAGCAGGCCTGCTCCCAGGTCCGCGGGTGTCAGGATGTCGGCGGCGCGTGCCATGAACGTGCGTGCGGTGGCGGCGGGCAGGAAGACGCTCAGCCAGGGTTTGGGCTGTGACCACAGGCCGGCTTCGCGCAGGTACTGGGCGAAGGCGTCGACCCGGAAGGCGTGGTCGCGCCAGCTCTGCTCCACCACTTCCGTGTGTGTCGGGTGGAGTCCGGCCAGCAGTGCGGCCTGGTCCACCGTCTGCCCGGTGTCGGTGAACGCGACCAGTTCCGCCTTGTAGCGCCAGCGGGTGCCGTCCTCGGTGCGGACGACGTCGCCGACCTGGAGGTCGAAGCGGCGTTGGGCCATGACGGTGTGCTGGTCGGCGAGGTAGGTGTCGAGGTCGTCGTAGTACAGGGAGAAGACGTGGGCGCGTTCGGGCGCGGGGACCAGGGCGAGGGTGGCGCGCACGATGACGGCGGCCTGGCCGCCGCCGGCGAGCACCGCGTGGAAGAGGTCGCGGTTGCGGGTGGGGGAGGCCGTCACCAGTTCGCCGGTGCCGGTCACGACGTCGAGTTCGAGGACGTTGTCGACCTGCATGCCGTGGCGCTGCACGGCGCCGCCGATGCCGCCGACGCTGAGCGTGCCGCCGACCGTCAGGTGCAGGTAGTCGGTGAGCACCGGTGGGACCCAGCCCGCGGCCAGGCCCGCTTCCGTGACCTGTGCCCAGGTGGCGCCGGCTTCGACGACGGCGCGTCCGGGCTGCACGGAGAGGATCCGGGACAGGCCGCGGGCGTCGATGGCGATGCCGCCGCGGGGGTTGGCCTGGCCGTAGCTGGAGTGGGATTCGAGGCCGGCCTCGCCGTGCTGGGCGAGGTCGCCGCTCTGGCCGTTGACGGCCACCGGGATGCGGTGGCGGCGGGCGAAGGCGAGCAGTTGCTGCACGTCGCGTACGGAGGCGGGGCGCAGTACGGCGCGCGGGCGGGCGGTGACGAGGCGGCCGAAGTCGCCGGCGAAGCGTTCCAGGCCCGGTCCCTGGAGGGTCATCGTGCCGTCCAGGGCGGGCAGTTCGGCGACGTCGGCGCCGGTCTCGGTGGCCCAGGCGGCGGTGGCGGTGTTCCAGCCGGCGACGGCGGTGGCTGTGCCGGCTGCGGCGGCGGTGAGGAGGGCGCGGCGTGACAGTCCTGGCCTGCTCATATGAGGATCTCTCCGATCGGTCGTCACATCGGGATTGTTGTACCGCAACCATCGGGTGATCACCTACTGCCGTGGGCCGCGTGCAGGGGCCGCCGTCGGGACTCGCGGGAGGCTGTTCGCCGGGGCCTACGGGGCCTGCCGGGGCCCACCGGGTGCTCTGGTGGCCCGTCGGGGTGGGCGGGGGTGTTCGGAGGCGGGTGGGGGTGTTCGGTGGTGGGTGGGGGCCGAGGTCTAGCCTGGATGGCATGTTCGTACTGGAGCTCACGTACACCGCCGACCTGGAGTCGGTCGAGGCCGTGCTGGCGCAGCACATCGAGTGGCTGGAGGGGCACTACGCGGCGGGTACCTTCCTGGCCTCGGGGCGCAAGGTGCCGCGTGACGGCGGGGTGATCCTCGCGGTGGGCGGGGACCGGGCCGCGATGGAGGCGCTGGTGGCCACCGACCCGTTCGTGCGGGCCGGGTTGACCGAGTACCGGGTGACGGAGTTCCTCGCCACCACCACCGCCCCCGCGCTGGCGGCCCACCGCCAGCGGCTGCCCGACTGAGGCCACGCGCCCACCGTTGTCCGCGGTGTCCGTGCGGGGCCTCGTATCCGTCGCTCTCGGTGCCGGGCAGGGGTCTGGTGTGGTCGCCGTCTGTGTTGTTCGGTTCGGTGTGGGGTGGTGTGTGGTTACGATCGGTGAGTGTGGGGTGGTGGTGCGTGGTGAGTTGTGATCTTGGGTTGGGAGTTGGCTGATGGTGGATGTGCGGGCCGGGCGGTTGGCGGAGTCCGGTGACCTGGTGGACGTGGCGCGGTTGGTGACGGCGTACTTCGCGTTGGCGCCGGATCCGCAGGAGCCGGGGCAGCGGGTGGTGTTCGGGACGTCGGGGCATCGGGGTTCGTCGTTGGACGGGGCGTTCAACGAGGACCATATTGCGGCGACGACACAGGCGATCTGTGAGTTCCGGGCGGGGCAGGGGGTCGCGGGTCCGGTGTTTCTGGGGGCGGACACCCACGCTCTGTCGGAGCCGGCGAAGGTGACGGCGTTGGAGGTGTTGGCGGCCAACGGGGTGGAGGTGTTGGTCGACGCGGAGGACGGGTACACGCCGACGCCGGCGGTGTCGCACGCGATCCTGGCGCACAACCGGCGTAGTCCCCGTGCGTTGGCGGACGGGATCGTGGTGACGCCGTCGCACAATCCGCCGCGGGACGGCGGTTTCAAGTACAACCCGCCCAGTGGCGGGCCGGCGGGTTCGCAGGCGACGGGGTGGATCCAGGACCGGGCGAACGAGTTGATCCGTGAGGGCATGCGGGGGGTGAGGAGGGTTCCGTACGCGCGGGCGCTGGCCGCGGCCACGACGGGGCGTTACGACTTCCTGGGTGCCTATGTCGAGGATCTGCCCTCGGTGCTGGACCTGGACGCGGTGCGGGCGGCGGGTCTGCGGATCGGTGCGGACCCGCTGGGCGGCGCGTCGGTGGCCTATTGGGCGCGGATCGCGGAGGTGCACCGTCTGGACCTGACCGTCGTCAACCCGGTGACGGACCCGACGTGGCGGTTCATGACGCTGGACTGGGACGGGAAGATCCGGATGGACTGTTCCTCTCCGGCGGCGATGGCGTCCCTCATCGGGCGCAAGGACGAGTACGCGATCGCGACCGGCAACGACGCGGATGCGGACCGGCACGGCATCGTCACTCCGGACGGGGGCCTGATGAACCCCAACCACTACCTGGCGGTGGCGGTGGACTACCTGTACCGCCACCGCGTCGACTGGCCCGGGGACGCGGGTGTGGGCAAGACGCTGGTGTCCTCTTCGATGCTGGACCGGGTGGCCGCGGACCTGGGCCGTGCGCTGGTGGAGGTGCCGGTCGGCTTCAAGTGGTTCGTCGACGGCCTGTTGGAGGGTTCGATCGGTTTCGGTGGCGAGGAGAGCGCGGGTGCGTCGTTCCTGCGCCGTGACGGCGGGGTGTGGACGACGGACAAGGACGGCATCCTGCTGGCGTTGCTGGCCGCGGAGATCACCGCGGTCACCGGCGCGTCTCCCAGCGCCTACTACGGCGAGTTGACGAAGCGTCACGGCGCGCCGTCGTACGCCCGTGTGGACGCTCCGGCCGACCGTGAGCAGAAGGCCCGTCTGGCGCGGTTGTCGCCGGAGCGGGTCGGGGCGGGTGAGATCGCGGGGGAGGAGATCACCGCGGTCCTGGCGGAGGCTCCCGGCAACGGTGCCCGGATCGGCGGTATCAAGGTCTGTACCGCCAACGCCTGGTTCGCCGCCCGGCCCTCGGGTACGGAGGACGTGTACAAGATCTACGCCGAGTCCTTCCTCGGCGACGAGCACCTCGCCCGGGTGCAGGAGGAGGCCCGCGCGCTGGTCGGCGAGGTCCTGCGGGGCTGAACCCTTCTGCTCGTGGCGCCCGGTGCCCCGGTCCGGCAGCCTGCCGGATCGGAGCACCGGGCGTCGGTGTGGGCGTGGGCGTCGGTGCGGGTGCGGGTGTGGGTGGCGGTTCAGGTGTGAGTGGGTTGCGTGGGGCGTGGCGTCGGGATTCGCCGGGGGCGTTCGTCGCGGGTGGTGGTGGCTGCGACGGTGTACGCGGTCAGGGCGAGGGCGGTTGCGGCAAGGGGGAACCAGCGTTCGCCCAGGACGGTGATGGCGGTGGATCCGGCCAGGCCTGCGGCCGCGGTTCCGAGGTAGAGGGCGCTGCTGTTGAGGGAGATCAGCAGGGGTGCGTTGTGGGGGTCGATGGTCGCGAGTTTGTGCGGCAGCGCGACTGACACGGCCCAGCCTGCCAGGGGTACGACGGTTGCGTAGACCAGTGCGCCCGGCATGCTGAGGGCGAGCCAGGGCAGTGCGGTGAAGGCACCGGCGGCCAGCGCGGAGCCGGTCAGCAGGACGCGGCGCACGCCGATCCGGTCCACCAGGCGTCCGCCGAGCCAGCTGCCGGCCACCGACATCACGCCGCAGGTCGCCAGGATGATGCTGAGCCGGCCGGAGTCGCCGCCGGTGGCGCTCCTCACGGCGGTGGCCAGGTAGATGTAGACGCTCTGGAAGGCGAGGAAGAACACCAGGGTGGTGGCCGCGGCGCCCAGGACGCGGGGCCGGCGCAGTGGGGCCAGGCGGGCTTTCAGGGTGGGGGCGGCGGTGGGGGCGGGCAGGTCGCGCAGCAGGAGGGCCAGGCCGGTCAGCGCGGCCAGGCCCAGTGCGGTGACCAGCCACATCGTCAGCCGCCAGTCGGTGCGTCCCACCCAGGTGCCCAGCGGTACGCCGAGTGCGGTGGCCACCGTCATCCCGCCGAGGACGGTGGCCAGTGCCCGTCCGCGCCGTTCGGGGGCGACCAGGGTGGTGGCCACGGCGTTGGCGGTGGGGGTGTAGAGGGCGGCGCCGGCGGCGGCCAGTACGCGGGTGGCCAGCAGCAGTCCGAAGGTGGGGGCGAGCGCGCTGAGCGCGTTGGCGGCGCTGAACAGCGCAAGCGCGGTCAGCAGCAGGCGCCGGCGCGGCCAGCGGGCGGTGAGCGTGGCCAGCACCGGGGCCAGCAGCGCGTAGGCGAGGGCGAAGACGGTGACGAGCTGGCCGGCGGCGGGCACCGACACGCCCAGGTCGGCGCAGACGGGGCCGAGGATGCCGGCGACGACCATGGAGTCGGTGCCGACGGCGAAGGTGCCGAGGGCGAGCAGGAGTAGACGTACGGGCACGGCGGGACCCCCCGGGGTGCAGGAACGGATCGTGGGACGGGACGGGGCGTGTCGTCGTCGAACAGACTGTTGGAGAACCATCCAACAGTTTGACACTCGTCAAACAATCGGGGATGGGTGGATGATTGTCAAACCATTCCCTGTCCCCGCCCCCGCCCCCAGGAGCGCGCGCCATGCCCGACGACGAACGGCTTCCCCAGCCCGCCACCGCCGACATCGACCTCGTCACCGTCCTGCACGCCCTCGGCGACCCCGTCCGCATGACCCTGCTGCTCAGCTACGCCGACGGCGGCGAACACTCCTGCGACCCACGCGGCCTCGGCCTGGAACACCTCCACAAGTCGACCGTCTCCCACCACATGCGGGTCCTGCGCGAGGCCGGCGTCACCACCACCCGCGTCGCCGGCCGCAACCGCCTCGTCAGCCTGCGCCGCACCGACCTCGACACCCGCTTCCCCGGCCTGCTCGACGCACTCCTCACCGCGGCCGCAACCCCCGCACCGTAGGCAGTGCCCCGGCCCCCGAGGGGCCGCCCCGCACCGTCGGCGGCGCCCGCCCTGGGCGGCACGGCCGCGGCCGCCCGACGCGCCTGCCGCACCGCCCGCTTCGGCCTCCAGCGGATCCGTCGTCGCGCCCGGCCCTGCGGGCCGACTCGCCTCCCGCCCCAGGGGGCCGCGCTGCGCCCGGCCCGCTGCTGGTGCGTTCGCCGGAGCGCGGCCGCTGTCGAGCCGAGGGGAGTGGGAAGTCGGGCAGGTGTGACTTCCCTACGGCCCGGGGCATGCGGGCGGCAGGCCCGTTCGTCGGCCTGGCTGCGCGGGGGCGCTGGTGCTGGGGTGGCGCGTGGAAAGTCGGCCGGGCCGACTTCCCACGCGGGAGCAGGGGGCAAGTCCTCGTCGCTGAGGCGGGTTTCGGCCTGCGGTGGAACTTGCCGTCGTGTCTGGCTCTGTGGGCTGACTCGCCTCCCGCCCCTGGGGGCCGCGCCGCACCAGGCCCGCTGCAGTACTAGCCGGATCAGCTGCCGTCGAGCCGTAGGGAAGTCGGCGGCACCAGCGTGGCGTGGGTCGGCCGCTGCACGCTGCCCTGGCCGCACGGCGCCGCCGCACAGGAAGTCGGCGGGTCCGACTTCCTGTGCGGGGGCGGCGGGGGGCGGGCGTCGATGTCGGGGCTGTGGGGCGGGGGTTCGGTCTGTGGAGGGCTTGGCGTTGTGTCCTGGCCCTGTGGGTCGGCTTGGCTTCTGCCTGCCGGGGCTGTGCTGCGTACGGTCCGCTGTGGTCGCGCGTCGCTGTGGGGGAGTGGGAAGTCGGCGGGTCCGGTTTCCCACTGTGCGGGGTGCGTTGACCGTAGGCCGATCGCCGGGCGGAGGTGTTGTTGTGTGGTCGGCTGCGGGCTGGGCGGGCCGTTGGTGGGTGGTGGTCAGTGGGGGAGGCCGAAGAGGGTGCGGCAGGCGGTGGTCAAGCCGGTGACGGTGACCGGGGTGCGGGCGTGTTCGGCCCAGGCTTCGGGGGTCAGGCGCAGTCGTTGGGAGACGACCACCTGTCCGTCCAGGACGTCGCGGTCGATGCCGTCGTCGTGGTAGCCGAGCCGGCGGGAGACGGCCAGTGAGGAGTGGTTGTCGGTGAAGGACAGGGAGGTCGCCGACTGCGCGCCGAGCTCGGCGAAGGCCAGGTGGAGCATCGCCGCGCGCATCTCGGTGCCCAGGCCCTTGCCCTGGTGCTCCAGGCCGAGCCAGGATCCGGAGACGATCTCGCGTCGCACGCCGAACTCCTTGGCGCGCATGTCCTGGATGCCCACGGGGCGCCCTTGGTGGAAGGCGACCAGGTTCAGCGCCCAGTCCTGCTCGCTCCAGCGGCCCAGTCGCCGCCAGTGCAACTGCATCACGTGCCGGGCCCGTTCGGCCGGCGCCAGCTCGCCCCACGGCGTCAGGAACGGGCGGTCCTCGGGCGGGTGGACGCCGCGCGCGGCGACGTCGGCGACCTCGGCGAGTTCGTCCTCGGTGGGCAGGCGCAGCTCCAGGCGGGGCGAGGCCACCCGCAGGCCCCGCAGCGGCCAGTGGTCGGTGATCATCGAACCAGTGTGCCCAGCGAGGCCCTACTGCGCACCGCGTTTTCACCGCCGCGCACCGCGGTCCCCTGTACGGCGGTCTCCGCGGGTCCTGTGGCACGTTCTGTGGGACCGTTCGATCTTCCTCCTGGAGAAGACCGTTCATGAGGTGAGTTGGGGCCGTCGGATGCGTAGGCTCAGGGCCGTGGCTGATCAGATACAGAGGATCGTGACGGGGCTGCCGGACCTGAAGGATGTCACCGACGTGTGTGCGGTGGCCGAGGGCCGGGCCGCGCAGGGGGATGCCGCCTTCGCTGCGGACCTTGGCATCGCTCTCGCCAGGACGCACGGCACCGGGGGGCAGATGTGGCAGTACAGGAGCGTCTTCGACCATCTGCTTCGGCTGTTGGCCACCACCGCTGGTCCCGAGAATGTCGCCCAAGCGCTGCGGCTGGTCTCCTCGGCTGAGGCCGCCAGCACGCAACTGGATCGTTACACCGCCTCGTTGCTGGCCTCCAGCCACGAGGCGACGGACCTGGCCGCGGCGTTCACCGGCCGTGCTTCGGAGGAGCTTCGGGCCTGCCTGGTCCACGAGCTGGTTCTCAGGGGTGTGGTCGTCGAGGAGGTGTCGGGGATCGCAGGTTGGGCGACATCACCGCATTGGAGCCATCACCCGCTGGGCTGGCTTCCCTTGACGCTGTCCGACATGGAACGAACCGCGGACCTGCCGAGCTACAGCATCCGGGGCAGCGGTCACTCGATGCCGTACGGAGCGGCAGAGGGCCGCGACCTGGCGGTGACCACCAGCGCGCGTGTGCCGTCGGCGGAGGAGACGACGACACAGGCCTCTGCCACGGCGATGGCCAAGGCCGTGGCGAACTGGGTTGAAGAGTCCAACGGGCGCATCGAGGCACGGGTGTTCGACTTCGCCGAGCCCTTGGAGGCCCGGCTGGTCCCGGACGCGCTGCTGACACTGGGCCTGGAGTGTCTGGGCGGGGTGGGGACGAAGACGGCTCTGTCGGTCGCTGTCCGCCCGCTGGCCCAGGCATGGCGAGTGCTCTTCGCGGCGGCGTCGACGGGAGGGGCGTACAACTCGGGTTCCTATGGCGCCTACGGCCGGCTGGCGGCCTGGCAGTCCCTGGCCGCGCTAGCCGGAAGCCCTGAAGGCGCCACCGCCGGCGAGGTCGAAGCACATCTGCGGGACTGCGTCTGGCACGGCTTCGGCACCGACACGAAGTGGTTCGAACAAGTGGCCTGGGACATCGGTCTGGCTGTCCTGGCACCGGGCCGTAGGCACCTGGCCGTACTGGCCGCGACGGACACCGACTGACCTCCGTGGTCTGCCGGCTGGGGTTCACCCGTCCGTTGGGAGGGGATGGCCGCGGCGGGACCGGGATCGAGACGGCCGTTCATGTCGAGTCCGAACCGGCCGTACGGGTTCCACGTGTGTCCAGAACAGCGGCGACAAGCCCGGCGGTCGGCGTCGGTGAGCTGGTTGGCACACTTCGGGTCGGCCAGGACCTGCTGCGCATCGCCGAGGGCGGCACGAACCTGTCCCGGATTCACCGTGAACTGCGAGAACGCGGGGCACTCTGCAGTTACAGCACGCTGCGCGACGACGTCCGGCCGTTGCGGCCTGACCACCGGGCCGCGGGGGACAGCCGATCGCCCGGCCGCTCTCGCCCCGAGAGGCCACCCGCTGGACTATGAGCCACCCCGACCACCTGCGCGAGGACGACCAACAGCGCCTCAAGGCACTGCTGGCCCGCTCACCCGACGTCACGGCCGCTGCAGGCCACGTCCGCACTTTCGCAGCCATCATGACCACCGGCAGGGAGACGAGTTGCGGCATCGGATCGCCGACGTCTGCGCGGACCGGCAGGCGGCCGGCCTGACCGGCTTCGCCACCGGACTGATCCCGACCTCGACGCGGTCGTCTACGGCATGAGCACCGAGTGGTCGTCCGGCCCGGTCGAAGGCCGCGTCAACGACCTGAAGGCGCTCAAGCGCAGCATGTTCGGCCGGGCGAAGCCACCGCTACGCCGCAAGCGGCTCCTCCTGATCGCGGCCAGCCGCCGCCCCTAACCTCTGCTCCTGCGGGCGTCGCGGTCCAGGAACTTGATCAGCCGCGATTCCGAACGCAAAAGCCGCTCTCGCAGCTCCAAGGGAAGAGAGGCGAGGGCGTCCACCAGGACTTGCCGGCGTGGGACGTGCACCAGGTTGCTGCAGTAGATCCTGCAGTCGGAACACCAGACCAGTCCGATGCACCGCTCGAACATGGAGGACTCTGGCGGATGGAAGCGGTACTGGTACGAGCGGACGGGCGTTCCGCAGGTCGCGCAGACTCGTCCGTCGCTGCCGGGAACCGTCTCGCAGGCCGCGACCTTGACCCAGTGATGCCACCCGGCCGGTGCTCTTCAAGTCGTCATGCCGAGCATTCTCCACCACCGCGAGCCGGCCAGCACAGTCGTCCGGCCCGGACCGACCACAGACAGCGACGGATGGCGGCGGTGTACTCGTTCATGGCGGGTGTTCTTCAGCTTGTGGTCGCGGGCCCGGGCCGCCTCCCTGACAAGATGCGGCCACGGCCCGCCTCGACGTGCTGTCGGCGCTCATTGGATCAAAGATGTGCTGTTCCAGGGGCCTACGTTGAACGGGGGCGGGTGACCGCTCCGCCTCCGCATCCTTACCTTGGCCGTGACCACGACAGTTTCGCCCGGGATCGGGCCCGATGGCGTTGTCGCTGGCTTCCCGTACGGTGTCTGCCGTGACCGATCCTGTGGCGTGGACCGACGAGGAGATCGTCGCCAAGATTCGCGAGTTCGCCGGGAAGAACGAGCTTCCTCAGCCCGCGCCGGCTGCTGCGGCAGACGAGCTTGAGGCCGCTCTGGGGCAGCCGATGCCGCCGCTGCTGCGCAGGATCTACTGTGAGGTCGCCAATGGCGGATTCGGTATCGACGGGGACGTGGTGTCGCTCACCGACACCGGCAAGTGGTACAGCGACGAGGAATCCCTCACCGACATTTATCGACGGTGGTCGCAGCCTCCCGAGGAGTGGGACATCTACCCGCACCACGTCGTGCCGCTGGTGACCCTGGGTTGCGCGATCTGGTGGCACATCGATCTCCGAAGCCCTCAAGGCCAGATGTGGGGCTGGGACCCGAACGCGCTTTGCAGGCACCATCGTCTGTTCCCGCAGAGGTTCACCCTGGCAGAGTGGCTCACCGACTGGCTGCAGGGGAAACGCACGTTTCCCACCCCACCCGACGTGCCGGACTGTCCTGATTGCTGACCAGTCCCGGGGCGTTCGCGGAACTCCGGTCAGAGCCGTTTCGCAGATCCTCATCAGCGCCGGAGGGCCGTACCCGAAGGTCCGGCCCTCCATACTGGGGTAGCGTCAGTTCGTGGTAGCCAACAAGGATTCCTGGGCGGCGTGGTAGCGGTAGGACTCGGTGCCGGTCTGGGATCAGGGCGCACCGGAAGGTGATCCGGTCAGCGATGGCCGCACAGAGGCGGGCGTCGCCGAAGGTGTTGTCCCACTCGGTGAAGGATGAGTTCGTGGCGACCGCGGTGGTCGGATGGCGGGCGACGACCTTGCGCCCGTCGAGATCTTTGTGAGCTCGCCGGAACGAAACCACGCGAGCAGGCTGCCGGGATAGCCTCCGCGCGCACCGGCGGCGGTTTCCAACAGGTGGCGAATGCGCTTGTCGTGCCCGTCAAGTACTCGGTCCACGATGATCATGTCCCCCGTCGCGAGGAGAGTGGCGACAAGTTCCTCCTCTCCCAGCGAGAACTCCGCAAAGAGTGGTTCGGCCTCGCGGAGTGTGGCCTGGGCGTCGGACCTGGGCACGCCCAGAGCCACGCACACTGCCAACGCGCAGATACCCGACTCGCCTGCCCTCGCTGCCCGTTCGGCGAGATCGCCTCCTCGCTCTGGCCAGCGGCAGGCATCTCCTGGGCCTCCAGAACCAGCGCGACCTCGTCCTGCACACGGTTCATGGCCAAGGGCTCCGCGAGATGCGACAGCCGAGGTCGCCCTGGTCCCCTCGGGCGTGGGCCGACCAGCTGACTGAGGTGAACCGCAGCGAGGACCGATCCATGGCCCTATTCCGCACGCTCAAATATCCGAACCTACCGACACCGGCACGCTGGCGCGCCCGGGCCGTCCGGGGCCGCCGGCCGGGCGGTGCGCGGCATACGGTGCGCCACGCACCGGCGGGGGTGGGTGGGGCCAGGCCTGGTCCCGGGGGGCCGGTCAGGGTGTGAGAACGATGCGGCCGCGGAGGTGGCTGGTTTCGAGGCGGTGGTGGGCGTGGGGGGCGTGGTGGAGGGGGAGGGTGTCGGCGACGCGGAGGGTGAGGTGGCCGTCGGCGGCGAGGGCGGACAGTCGGGCCAGGGCCTCGCCGTCGGCGGTGATCCACACGTTGGCGACCCGGATGCCGCGTAGGGGGGTGGGTGTGGCGTCGGCCGTGACGGCGACGAAGGCGCCGCGTCGGCGTACCGCGGCCAGGGCGCGGACGCCGAGCAGGGCGGTGTCGATCGCGCCGTCGACTCCGCCGGGTACCGATTCCCGTACGGCGTGGGCGATGTCGGGGTGGGTGCGCGGTACGAACCATTCGGCGCCCAGTTGCCGTATCAGGTGTTCGTCGTCTTGTCCGGCGAGGGCGACCACCCGCAGGCCGCGCAGGGCGGCCAGTTCGACGGCGAAGCCGCCGACGTTGCCGGCCGCGCCGGTGACCAGGACGGTGGCGCCGGTCGGCAGGTCGAGCAGGTCCAGGGCCTGCAGTGCGGTGAGGCCGCCCAGTGGCAGGGTCGCGGCCTGTTCCAGGCTCGCTCCGGCGGGGGCGGGGGCCATCGCGTCGGCGTCCAGTACGACGTGCTCGGCGTAGGTGCCGAGGTCGGTGTCCAGGAGGTCGCGCAGGCCCACCACCCGTTGGCCGGGCGTGAAGCGCGTCACGCCGGCGCCGAGGGCGTCGACGACCCCGGCCACGTCCCAGCCGATGCCGGTCACGGCCCGAGGCGCCATCAGGCCGGCCCGGGCGAGCGCCCCCGAGCGGGTGACCGCGTCCACCGGGTTGACGCCGGCCGCCGCCACCCGCACCCGTACCTGCCCGTGCCCGGGCTGCGGCAGTGCCACCTCCACCAGCTCCAGTACCTCGGGACCGCCGAACTCCCGCACCACCACGGCACGCATACCGTCCACACCCCTTTCACCACCCGGCAACTGCGCCCAACCTAAGGAGAGTTACTCTCCTCTGGGAAGGACGCACCCGAAGGTGCGTACCGTACGGAAAGGAGAGCGCTCCGGTGCCCACCACCACCGCCGCCCAGCGCCGCGCCGCCGAGGCGGCCCACTACGACGCCTACCTCGCCCACTGCCCCGCCCGCCAGCTCCTGGACCGGATCGGCGACAAGTGGGTCAGCCTGGTCGTCAACGCCCTCGCCGACGGGCCGCTGCGCTACAGCGACCTGCGCCGGCGCCTGGCCGGGGTCAGCGAGAAGATGCTCACCCAGACCCTGCGCGCCCTGGAACGCGACGGCCTGCTCGAACGCACCGTCACCGCCGGGGTGCCGGCCCGCGTCGACTACGCGCTCACCGGCCTCGGGCGCGACCTGCTGCCGCTCATGCGGCAGATCAAGGACTGGGCCGAGCGCCACATGCCCCAGGTGCTGGCGGCCCGCACCGCCTACGACGACGGGCGGCAGGCACCGGACTGACGCCAATCGGCCAGGCGCCGGGTGTAGACACCGGACGGCTGCCGGATGGCTGCCGGACGGCGGGCACCGGAGTGACACCGGACGGCC
Organism: Kitasatospora sp. NPDC001547; assembly: GCF_042894165.1. Taxonomy (NCBI): domain Bacteria; kingdom Bacillati; phylum Actinomycetota; class Actinomycetes; order Kitasatosporales; family Streptomycetaceae; genus Kitasatospora; species Kitasatospora sp. NPDC001547. The sequence goes on from NZ_JBIAVL010000035.1 coordinate 48,679, forward strand.
AGGCGCTGGGCGCAGGCGCCGGGCGGCGGGGGAGGATGGTCGGGCCGCAACTTTCGTCGGGGCGGCTCGTTGGGCCGGTCAGGTCGACCGACCGGCCGGGGGCGGGAGCGCGCCCCCGGCCCCGGCCAGGGGGAAGGTGCCGCGCCCGACGGCACGGGCGAGGCCGTACGCGGCAACGGCCCCGGCTCCGCAGCGGGCCGGGGGGCTGACTTCGACGGCGCTTGCAGCGACGCCGTCGACGACGCCACCGACGGCCTGGGCGAGCGGTTGCGCGCCCGCTACCTCGCCGAGGACCTGCGCCGGCGGCCGGCCGACTGGGGGAGGTCGACCATGCCGACGGCGTGCTGCGCGCCCATGACGTTCCCACCCGCTGGGAGGTGCGCTACCAAGACTGCGGCGCCGGGCTCCTGTTCACCGCGCTCGCCCTGACCTGGGGCACGGGGCACCGGCCCCGACACCGCGCACGCCCAGCCGGCGGTGCAGAGCGTCCTGGGCGCCGGGCTGATCTCGGACCGCGAGGACGAACTGGCGCATGACACCGCCGGACCCGCGCCCTGCCCCGCCCGCGCCCCAACCCGCCTGGCCTGTTTCGGGGTTAGGTCAGGGCGGCGGCCAGGCGTTCGGGCAGGGTGGCGTAGGGGCGGCAGTCGACCACGGGCAGTGCGTGGGCGCGGGCCTGGTCGGCGAGCCAGGTGCTGTAGCGGGCGCTGACGGCGGCGCGTTCGGGCTGCGGGCCGGCCTGCGGTTCCCGGTCGGCGTAGTTGGCGCCGATGCGCCGCGGGTCGTGTTCGTGGAGGAAGACCGCGCGCAGGCGCCGGCCCTGTGCGGCGGCTTCGGCGGCGGCGCGGGCGGCGGCGGTGGGGGTGAGGTAGTCGCCTTCCACGATGGCGGGTACGTCCACGGTGAGGCGGTTGCGTACGACGCCGAGCAGTGCGTCGTCCAGGGCGTGGGCGGTGGCGATCTGGAGTTCCAGGACGCGGTCGGCGTCGAGTGCGTCGGGGTCGGGCAGGGTGGTGAAGTGGTGCAGGCCGGGGTGGCCGGCGGGGGTGGTAGCGGCCTGCAGGGCGGCCACGATGTCGTCGAACTCGACCACGAACGCGCCGTGTTCGGCGTGCAGGCGGGCGGCGGCGCGGCTCTTGCCGAGTCCGGAGGCGCCGCCGATCAGCAGGACGTCCCACGGGCGTTGGTCGGTGTGCATACCGGCACGGTAGACCGTTCGGGTACGGGCGGGCCCGGCGGGGTGGGGTACCCGGCCCGCCGGGCCCTCGCGGCGGCCCGCCGCCGGGTGTCCGGCCGCCGCGCGAGCCCTTCGAACCTCACCCCGCGCCGTCCCCCGTAGCGCCCCCGGCGGCACCTCCCGTGGCACCCCCGCCGCCTTCGGCGCCGTCGAGGCGGTGTTGCCAGGCGGTGAGGAGGTCCTGCAGGGCGCGGGCCTCCTCGGTGCTCAAGTGGGCCAGCAGGCGGTGCTCGTTGCGCATGTGGGCGGTGAACGCCTCGTCGATCAGGCGCAGCCCGGCGTCGGTGAGGGCGACCACGCGCCCGCGCCGGTCGTCGGTGGCCGGGCGGCGGGTCACCAGTGCGGCGCGTTCCAGGCGGTCGATGCGCTTGGTCATCGCCCCGGTGGTGACCATGGTGTGCGCGGCGAGCTCGCCGGGGGCCCGCTCGTAGGGGGCGCCGGCGCGGCGCAGTGCGGCGAGTACGTCGAACTCGCCCTCACCCAGGCCGTATTGCCGGTAGACCACGGCCAGCTCGGCGCTCAGGCGCGCGGCCAGGCGGTGCAGGCGCCCGATGACGGCCTGCGGGGCGACGTCGAGGTCGGGGCGTTCGCGCCTCCACTGGGCCTGGATCCGGGCGACGCGGTCCGCGGGCTGGCTGGGCTGACTGGAATGGTCGGGCTGGTCGGGCTGGCTGGGCATGCTCCCACTCTACCCCAGTAGCTTCCCTGGAAGCTATATTGTCTTCCATGGAAGCCACTATGCGATGGGTCCTGCTCACCGCTCTCGCGCCCCTCGCCTGGGGCGCCAACTACTGGGTCACCCACGCCCACCTGCCCGCCGACCGCCCGCTGTGGGGCGCCGCCCTGCGTGCCCTGCCCGCCGGTCTGCTGCTGCTCGCCCTCGCCCGCCGTCGCCCGCGCGGCTCCTGGTGGTGGCGCAGCGCGCTGCTCGGCCTGCTCAACACCGCCGCCTTCTTCGTCCTGCTCTACCTCGCCTCCCAACTGCTGCCCACCAGCGCCGCCGCCACCGTCATGGCCGCCTCCCCGCTGGCGATGCTGCTCACCGCCTGGGCGCTGGCCGGCCAGCGCCCGCGCCGCGCCCACCTGGCGGGCGCGGTGGTGGGGCTGGTCGGGGTCGCGCTGGCGCTGGCCGCGCCGGGCCGGCAGATCGGCTGGGCGGGGCTGGCCGCGTCGGCGGCGGCAATGGGGGTGTCCTGCGTCGGCTACGTGCTGGCCGCCCGCTGGCGCGAGGGCGCCGACCCGCTCACCGCCACCGCCTGGCAGCTGACCGCGGGGGCCCTGCTGCTCCTGGTACCGGCCGCCGCCGTCGAGGGCGCGCCCCCGCCGATGGACGCCCCCACCCTGCTCGCCTTCGGCTACACCACCGTGGTCGCCACCGCGCTCGCCTTCACCTGCTGGTTCACCGGACTGCGACACCTGCCCGCCGGCACGGTCGGCCTGCTGGGACTGCTCAACCCGCTCACCGGCGTGCTGCTGGGCACCGCACTGGACGGCGATCCCTTCGGCGCGCGCCAGGCGATCGGCCTGGCCCTGGTGGCCGCCGGGATCCTGCTCGCACGCCCGCGCCCCCGCTCAGGGCGCCCCGCCGACGACCCCCGCGCCGAAACCCCGCGCGCCGAAACACCCTTGCCCACCGGCCGCCGCACATGATCGAATGTCACCGGCATCGCGTGCCGGTGACGGACTGCGTCAGGCATGGAGGTGCACGACCGAAGGGACCACCCTCGTGGCCTCCCCCTCCCACGGCCGTACGGCCGCTCTCAGCCTGCAACTGTCCGACGCGCACCAGGACTTGCGCCGCCGCCTCGCCGACCTGCGCGCCGGCCTCGGCCGCCCCCAGTCGGACGGCGACGACCGCCTCCTCACCCACTGCCTGGCCTTCTGCACCGCCCTGACCAACCACCACCAGGGCGAGGACGGCGGACTGTTCGCCCAACTCCTGCGCGAACGCCCCGATCTGGCCCCCACCATCGACAAACTCGTCGAGGACCACGGCCTCATCACCCACATCCTCGCCCGGGTGCGCCATCTCGCCGACCAGGCCGCCACCACCCCAGGCGCCGACCTGCAGGCGATCGGCGGCGAACTCGACGGCCTCGCCGCCATCATGGACTCCCACTTCGGCTACGAGGAACGGGCCATCGGCGCTGCCCTGGACGCCGGGGTGGACGACGACGGGTGGTCCGAACCCGTACTGCGCTTCACGGCGCCGGGCACCGCGGCCCCGTAACACCCGCCGCAGCTGCCGAAGCCGTCCGCGGGGGCCCGGTCGAAGCCGTCCGGTAAACCCGTGGCCCCGCCCGGCCCGGCTTCCCTACACTCGCCACGCGGCCGCGCCCCGACGCGCGGCCCACCGCGACGGACGCGCCGGACGCGATGGGCGCATCCAACGCGACGGACGCGACGAACGCGTCCAACACGCCGACTGTGACGGACGAATAAGGGAAGGGGGCGGGCGACCGTGGCGAAGCGGAGCGCCGCCGCCTCCTCTCCCGCGTCGCGGTACGACGTGATCCTGGTGTCCCGGCCCTCCCGGTGCCCGCTGCGCGGCCGGCACCGCAGCGGCGCCGCCGCCCGGTGACCCCGTTGCACCGGGCCCCGGCGCAACCCGGTCCAACCGGCCGCCGGCCCCGCCCGATCGCGCGCCCACCCGAACGTGACCGCCCCGAAAGGCACCCGGGCCATGCGCACCCCCGTCACCAGCAGCACCACCGCCGGCACCGCCGTGGTGACCGCGGGCATAGCCGCCGTCCGCAACCTCGGCATCCTCGCCCACGTCGGCGCCGGCCAGACCACCGTCACCGAGCGGATCCTCCACCTCACCGGCCTCGGCCTCGCCCGTGAACGCGGCGAGGCCGGTGAGGGCATCACCGTCACCGACTGCCGCCCCCAGGAACGCGAACCCGGCATCACCGCCTTCGCCGCCGTCAGCTGCCACTGGGCCGGGCACCGGATCACCCTCATCGACACCCCCGGCCACGTCGACTTCGCCGGTGAGGTCGAACGCTGCCTGCGCGTCCTGGACGGCGCCATCGCGGTGTTCGACGCGGTCGCCGGCGTGGAGCCGCAGAGCGAGTCGGTGTGGCGCCAGGCCGAACGCCACGGCGTGCCGCGCATCGCCTTCGTCAACAAACTCGACCGCGCCGGCGCCGACCTGGACACCGCCGTCGCCGACATCCGCCGGCGCCTGCACCCGCACCCGCTCGCCGTCCAACTGCCCATCGGCGCCGAGGACTCGTTCACCGGCGTCGTCGACCTCGTCCACCTGCGCGCCCTCACCTGGCACGACGACGGCACTGCGGCCCAGGGCCCGGTCCCCGCCCACCTGCACACCGCCACGGCCCGGCGCCGCCGGGCCCTGGAGGAAGCGGTGGCCGAACTGCACCCCCGCGCCCTGGAGGAGTACTGCGCCACCGCCGCCCTCACCACCGACACCCTCACCACCGCTCTGCGTGACCTCACCCGCACCGGCGAGGCCGTCGTGGTGCTGTGCGGCTCCGCCTACCGCAACCGCGGCATCGAACCGCTCCTGGACGCCGCCGTCGCCTACCTGCCCTCCCCCCTCGACATCCCGCCCACCTACAGCGCCGACCGCACCCAGCACCGCCGGGCCGACCCCCGCCAGCCCCTGACCGCCCTGGCGTTCAGGGTCACCGCCGCCCCCACCGCACGCCTGACCCACCTGCGCCTGTACGCCGGCACCCTGCGCACGGGCGACACCGTGCTCGACACCGCCACCGGCCGCCGCGAACGCGTCGCCCGTATCCTCACCGTCCACCACGCCGAGACCGACCACGCCCTGCCCGGCGACATCGTCGCCGTCGCCGGCCCCCGCCACACCCGCGTCGGCGCCACCCTGTGCGACCCCGAGCATCCCATCACCCTGGAAGCACCCGCGCACACCGAACCCGTCGTCACCGTCACCGTCGAGGCCCGCGCCGCCGCCGACACCGACAAGCTCGCCGCCGCCCTCGCCCGCCTCACCGAGGAGGACCCCTCGCTGCGCGTGGCCACAGACCCCGACACCGGCCGGCGCACCCTGTCCGGCCTGGGCGAACTGCACCTGGAGGCCGCGGTGGACAAGATCCGGCGCGACAGCGGCGTCGAGGCGGTGACCGGCCGCCCGCGCGTCGCCCTGCGCGAAGCCCTGACCGAGGGCGTCACCGGCTTCGTCCACCGCCACACCGAACCAAACGGCGCCACCGCCCGGTTCACCCGCCTCGTCCTCGACGTCCACCCCCTGCCGCCCGGCACCGAGGAGGACTTCACCTTCACCGTCACCGCCCCCCGCCTGCCGCTCGAGTACGTCCAGGCCGTCGAGGCCGGCTGCCGCGACGCCCTCACCCACGGCCCGCTCGCCGGACACCCCGTCACCGGCGTCGCCGTCACCCTCACCGACGGCGCCACCCACCCCCAGGACTCCTCCGGACCCGCCCTGCGCACCGCAGCCCGCCTCGGCCTGCGCGAAGCCCTGCGTGCCTCACGCACGCACCTGCTGGAACCGCTCGCCGAAGTCGACGTCACCGTGCCCCAGGACGCGCTGGGCACCGTCCTGAGCGACCTCGCCGCCCGCCGCGGCCACATCCGCTCCACCGACCCCGGCACCGGTCCCGGCGCCACCGCCAAGGCCACCGCCCTGGTGCCCCTCGCTGAACTCTTCGGCTACGCCACCCTCCTGCGCAGCCGCACCCAGGGCCGCGGCACCTTCACCACCCGCCCCGCCGGCTACGCCCCCGCCCCCACCCCGACGCGCCCGGGTGCGTCGAACTGGTCGTGACGTGCTACGTGTTGAAGGGCTCCCGAACACCTTCCACTCCACCGGTAACCTCCCTTACACGCCCCACCGTTGCGCTCCCGACTCTCCCACGCCACGCGGTGACGGGCTCGGACTGCTCCGGGAGGAGACACGGCGGGCACGCCACCATGCCGAGCGGGAGGCACACGCGCCACCCGCTGCGGCGGGACTATCACGATCTAGGTGTACGACACCCGGTTGGCCTAGGTGTTGACGTTCCTGGTGGGTGTGGGCCGGGTGGCCTACGCCCGTCCGGCTGACAGGCGCCCGTCGAAGGCGATGTCGAAGGCGTTGAGGGCGGCCATCCAGCGGTTGCTCCAGCGTTGCCGGCCGCGTCCGGTGGGGTCGAGCGCGAGGGTGGCCAGGTAGAGCCGTTTGAGGGCGGCCTGCTCGTTGGGAAAGTGACCGCACGCACCGGCGGCCGTGCGGTAGCGGGAGTTGAGACTCTCGATGGCGTTGGTGGTACAGATGATCTTCCTGATCTCGGCGTCGAAGGCGAGGAAGGGCACCATCTCGGGCCATGCCTTCTCCCAGAGTTTCACCACGGCCGGGTAGGTCGCCTCCCAGGCGGCGGCGAAGTCCGCGAACCGCTCCAGGGCCGCGGCCTCGTTCGGCGCGGTGTAGACGGGCTTGAGGTCGCGGGCCACGGCTGCCCAGTCCCGCTTGGAGGTGTAGCGGAAGGAGTTCCGCAGCAGGTGGACGATGCACGTCTGCACCACAGTCTGGGGCCAGACCTGGGCGACGGCGTCGGGCAGGCCGGCCAGGCCGTCGCAGATGAGGATCAGGCAGTCCTTCACTCCGCGGTTCTTGATCTCGGTCAGGACGGACTGCCAGTACTTGGCGCCCTCGCCACCACTGGAGGTCCACAGGCCCAGGATGTCGCGGTAGCCGTCCGCGGTGACACCGAGGACCACGTAGACGGGCCGGTTGGCGACCTGGCCATCGCGGACCTTGACGTTCACCGCGTCCACGAACAGGACCGGGTAGACCGCGTCGAGAGGACGCGTGCGCCAGTCGGCCATGCCCTCCAGCACCCGGTCGGTGATCGTGGAGACGGTCTCCTTGCTGGTGGCCATGCCGTAGACCTCGGCCAGGTGTGAGGTTCCCCCGACGTGCGGAAGGTTGCCGGAGATGGCCTGATGGGCCATGAGAAGGGAGCCTCTGCCATGGCCGCACCGATGAAGTACCCACC
>NZ_JBIAVL010000036.1:0-54887 GCF_042894165.1 Kitasatospora sp. NPDC001547
GGTGGGTACTTCATCGGTGCGGCCATGGCAGAGGCTCCCTTCTCATGGCCCATCAGGCCATCTCCGGCAACCTTCCGCACGTCGGGGGAACCTCAGGGGACGGGTGTGACGCCGGTCTGTCGTCGGGTGGCGCGCGGTGAGCATCCGGGGGATCAGTCCGGCGATCTCGGCCAGCTCCGGCTTCCCCATCCCCTGGCTGGTCACGTGCCCGTGCCGAGCCGGATCCCGGAGGGTTCGGCGACCGGGACCGGGTCGTACGGCAGCGCGCACTTGCCGAGCAGCAGCCCGGCCACCGCGCAGAGGTGTGCCGTCGTTGGGAAGTCGGCCAGCCGGGCTTCTCATGCGGAGGGTGCTGCGGGTGTGGCGGGGCCGGTCTGTCGTCGCGTGGCGCGCGGTGAGGACCCGGGGGATCAGTCCGGCGATCTCGGCTAGCTCCGGCTTCCCCATCCCCTGGCTGGTCACGTGCCCGTGCCGAGCCGGATCCCGGAGGCTTCGGCGACCGGCGCCGGGTCGTACGGCAGCGCGCCCTTGCCGAGCAGCAGCCCCGCCGCCGCGCGGCGGTGTGCCGTGGTGTGACAAGTCGGGAGGGTGCTGCAGGTGAGGCGAGGGGCTCTGGCGTTGTGCGGTGTGGTCGTGTGGGTGGGTGTGCGCGTGAGAAGTCGAGCGGGTCGACTTCTCACGCGAGGTACGGAGTGTTGGTTGCTGTGGGGATGGCTGGTGGTGGTCCGGCCGCCGGGTGGCCTGCCCGTGTGATGGCGGGTGGTGGTGGGTCGAGGTGTGGGAAGTCGGCCTGGCGGGCTTCTCATGCGGGGGTGCTGCGGGTGTGGCGGGGTCGTGTGCGTGGGGCGTGCCCTGTGGGAAGGGGGGTGGGTCGACTTCTCGCGCGAGGTGCGGAGTGTTGGTTGTTGGGGGCCTGGTGGGGTGGTCTGGCCACCGGGTGGCGTGCCCGTGTGATGGCGGGGGTAGTGGGTTGTGCCGTGGGAAGTCGGCCTGGCCGACTTCTCGTGCGGGGGCGAGGGTGGTTTGTCGTGGTGCGGTGCGGTGCGGTGCGGTCGTGTCGGTGGGGCGTGGGGGAAGTCGGCCTGGCCGACTTCCCGAGCGGGGGTGGGGTCAGGTGTGGGGGGTGGGGCTGAGGAAGGTGGTGAGGCGGGGGTTGAGGTCGGGGGCGGCGGCCATGGGGAGGTTGTGGTGGGAGGCGCCGGGGAGGATGGCGACTTCTGCTGTGGGGAGGGTGCGGCGGGCGGTTCGGGCGATGTGGTGGGGGTCGTGGGTGCGGCTGTGCTCGGCGAGGAGGGTGAGGACGGGGGTGGTGAGGGTGCGGAGGCATTCGGGGGTGGGGCGGGGGCCGGTGATGACGCGGGAGGCGGGGAAGTCGGCGTAGCCCAGGGCGTAGAGCTCGCGCCAGGCGGGGTCGAGGCCGGAGGTGCCGCCGGTCTCCCAGTCGAGGAAGGCACGGGCGCGGGCCGGCGTGCGGTGGGGGAGGAAGAGCGGGACGGCGCGCAGCAGGTAGCCGGGGCGGAAGCCGGCGAAGCACTGGGTGGGGTCGAGCAGGGCGAGCCGGCCGACCCGGTCGGGCGCGTGCAGGGCGTACTCCAGGGCGATCCAGCCGCCGTACGAGTGGCCGCAGAAGTCGGCCCGGGAGACGCCGAGTCCGTCGAGGACGGCGTCCAGCCAGCCGAGCAGCCCGGGGACGCCGTCGAGGGCGGCGCCGTCGTGGACGCTGCGGCCCGGGTCGCCGATGAGGTCGATGGCGAGGACGCGATGTCCGGCCTCGGCCCAGGCGCCGGCGTTGGCGAACCACATGGTGGAGGTGGCGCCGCCGCCGTGGAGCAGGACGAGCGGGCGGCCGTCGGCGGGACCGCAGGCGTTGATCCGGGTGGTGCCGTGGGCGGTGCGGACGGTGAGCGCCTCGACCGGGACGGGCCAGCGGGCGAGCAGGGCGTCGTAGGCGGCGAGGAAGGGGGCGGTGCGGGCGGACATCCGGGCCTCCGCGGGTGTGGTGTGATGGCGGCCGAGTCGGCCGGGCCACTCGTTGGACAAGTATCACGTTGAACAAGTATCTCGCTGAGCGAGAGAATAATGGCACATGCCTACCCGAGGAAGGACGACAGGGTGTCCGAGGTTGTGGAGCCGATGCGGCTGGTCCACCTGCTACGCGGTCTGACGGTCGAACTCGATCTGTTCGGCGCCGAGTTCGCGGCCGCCAATGGTCTGCACCCGACCGATCTGCGGGCGCTGATCCACCTGCTGGACGCGGCCCGTGCGGGGGAGGTGGTCACGCCGGGCCGTCTCGGTGAGGCGCTGGGGCTGAACTCGGCGGGCACCACCGGTCTGGTGGACCGGCTGGAGCGGCTCGGGCTGATCCGGCGCGAGCGGGACCCGGAGGACCGGCGCCGGGTGCGGCTGCTGGTGGAGGAGCGGGCGATGGAACTGGGGGAGGGCTTCTTCGGCGGGCTGATCGGCGATCTGGTCGCGGCCATGCGGCAGTTCGAGCCGGGGGAGCTGGACACCGCCCGGCGCTTCCTGGCGGCCATGACCGGGGTGGTGGCGGCCGCCAGAGAGAAGTGACCGGCCGGAACTACGCGGGCCCGAGGGTCCAGCTGATCACCGAGAGCGTCGCCATCGACGTCAGCGTCGACCAGAGCACCGCGTCCCGCGCGAGGGCGGTGCCCTGCTGGTACTCGCGGGCGTAGGTGTACACGTTCTGCGCGGCGGGCAACGCGGAGAACAGCACCACCGTGAGCAGTTGGTGGGCGGGCAGGTGGAGCACGGGGCCGGCCACCACGAGTGCGACCAGGGGCTGCGCCAGGGTCTTGAGTGCGACCGTCAGCCCGACCTCGGGGCGGCGCGGTCGCCCGTCCGCCGGCGGGCGGTTGTGCAGCGAGATGCCGAGGGCGATCAGGGCGGCCGGGACGCCGGCGCCGCCGAGCAGTTCGCAGGAACGATTCAGCTCGGCGGGCAGGTGCATCCCCGTCGCCGAGGCGACCGCGCCCAGCGCGGTGGCCAGCAGGATCGGGTTGCGGACGGGCAGGGTGAGCAGCGCCCGGCGGCCGGCCGCGCCGCCGTCCAGGACGGCCAGGACGGCGGGGGTGACCAGCAGGATCTGGAACAGCACCACGGGTGCCACGAAGGAGGCGTCGCCGAGGACCTGCACGGCCACCGGGATGCCGAGGTTCGCCGAGTTGACGTAGCCGGAGGCCATCGCGCCGATGGCCAGTTCGCCGGGCTTGCGGTGGAACAGCAGCCGCCCGGCGAGCAGCCCGAGGCCGGTCGCGACCACGGTGCCGGCCGCGAAGGCGAGCATCGAGGCGTTGGCGAAGCGGTCCAGCGGGGTGCGGGCGATCATCAGGAACAGCGCGGCCGGCATCGCCACGTGGAAGACGAACCGGTTGAGCACCGTCTCGGCCTGCGGTCCGAGCAGCCCGGTGCGGCCGACGACGTAGCCGACGCCGGTGAGCACCCAGATCGGCGCGAAGGCGGACAGCAGGGGGTGCAGGGCTGGCATGGTGGCCTCGGATCGCTCGGACGGATCTGCCGGTTCGACGGGGGTCTCCCGTCGGGGGCGTCGACTCCCGAGCGTGGTGACCCCCCGAAGCCCATGAACCCCCGGGGCAGTAAACCAGTGGCCGTCGACGGGGTGATCAACGGGCCGGGCGCGGGCCCGCCACCCGGCAGGATCGTCCAGGCCGGTCGTCCGTACGGGGGGAGGGCCGCCCGTGCCGACCGCCCGGGCCTACGATGAGCCGATGGACGACCAGTACCTGAGCCTGTCCGAGGTGGAGACGATCGCGCGCCGGGCCCACCGGGGGCAGGTGGACAAGAACGGCCACCCGTACGGCGAGCACATCGCGGCGGTCGCCCGGGGAACGGCGGCGCGCGGCGGCAGTGCGGCGCAGATCGCGGCGGGCTGGCTGCACGACACCGTCGAGGACGACCGGCTGAGCCGGGAGTGGCTGGCCGGGGCCGCGCTGCCGGCGGAGACCAAGGCGATCGTGGAGGCACTCACCCGGCGCCCGGACGAACCGGTCGAGGAGTACGCCGCGCGCATCCTGGCCACCCCGGGCGCGCTGCTGGTCAAGCGCGCGGACCTGGCGCACAACTCCGATCCGGCCCGCCTGGCCGCCCTGGACCCGGCGACCGCCGAGCGGCTGGTCGCCAAGTACGCGCGGATGCGCGAGCTGCTCGGGCTCACCGGCGAGCTGTAGTCCGCGACGGGGAGTCCGCGACCGGGAGACCGCGACCGGGAGACCGCGACCGGGAGTCCGCAACGGGGAGTGCGCGACCGGGAGTCCACGGGCAGCCGTCGACGACCAGGAGACCACGAGCCGGGCCGCCGGAGAACCGCGAGAGGGCCCGGACCACGCGGGTCGCGCGGGTCCGGGCCCTCTCGGGCACCCCGGTGGTCCCTGTCCGACCCCCGGGGTGTGGGGGGAGTGGTCAGGTGAGCCGACGGGGCCGGCTTAGTACCAGTGGTTGGCCTGCCAGAAGGCCCAGGCGGCGTTCGGGCTGCCGTAGCGGGTGTTCATGTAGTCCAGCGCCCACTTGATCTGGGTGGCGGCGTTGGTCTTCCAGTCCGCACCCGCCGAGGCCATCTTGGAGCCCGGCAGCGCCTGGGCCAGGCCGTACGCGCCCGAGCTCGGGTTGGTCGCGGTCACGTTCCAGCTGGACTCGTGGGCGATGATCTGGCTGAAGGACGACAGCTGGTTGGCCGGGACGATCTGGGCGGCGACGGCCTGCGGGGAGGCGGTGGCGGCGTTCGCGGTGGCGGGCAGGACACCCGCGCCCAGGGCGGTCAGACCGGCGGTGCCGGCGAGAATCGCGGCGGAAGTGCGCATACGGAGCTTGAAAGCGGGCATGAAGAACAAGACCTCAATCAGGTTGGGCCGGGTCACACCCCGCCCTGGACCACGGCCGGACAGGGGCCGGAACGGTCGCGGGGCGTGACTCGGCAGCAAGCCGTTCACCGGCGGGACAGGAGCCGGTGCGGCTGACGACGGAAGCCATTGTTGGCAGACCGGATCGGCCGTCGCCAAGACCCCCTCGTTACGACCCGCGGTCGTACGCGGCGGGGCGCCGTGGATTCGAAGGGCCGGTTGCGCGGAGCGCGCCGACCGGCGCTGAGCTGCGCGAACGCGAGGAGTGCGGGAACGGGTCGGGTGTTCGGCGGGTGTCTACTACGGTCCGTCGTTGGGCTTGATCACGTGTGAGCGCACTCACCGCCCGGGGGTAGGCGGCCGTCACTCGGCGACCCGGGGGCGGCACTTTGGGTGCAGGGGATCAAGCCCGCGCTGAGACCGGCGCCACACTTCGCGCTCTGACCGTCGCGGCCGGCCTCGCGGCCGCCGCCGTCCTCGCCCTCACCGGCGCCACCGCCGCGTCGGCCGTCGACTGACCGGGCCCCACCCCCGGCGCGAACACCCAGGCCGTGGACTGGGCGGGTCCCGTCGCCGGCGCGAACACCCAGGCCGTGGACTGGGCGGGTCCCGTCGCCGGCGCGAACGTCACGGCCAACGGGTGGCCGTAACCCGGCCCGGGCAGCGGCGGGGAACCCGGGCCGTCGGCTGACCGCACGCTGGGGCAGCCGTCGCCGGATGGCACCGACCGGGCCCGCCGCCGAGTGGCCGTGAAGACGAGAAGAGGCGCCCGTCCGGACACGTCCGGACGGGCGCCTCGCCGTTCTGCCCGGGAGGAACCGGGCTCCTTCTCAGATCCGGCAGCGGGCGGACCGTGCTTGCGGCCCGGCGGTCGAAGGCGGGCAGGCGCCGATCCGATGGTCGGGGAAGCGGCTAGCGCAGGTCGCCCAGCCGCCGGTGCCGGACGGCCCGGGCCGTGAGCCGGTCCGCTTCGGTGGCCGCCGCCAGGGTGTCGAGCGCCGCGCCGACGGCCTGCCCGAGCCGGGTGCAGAAGGCCTCCGGCTCCTCTGCGGCGTCCGGCAGCTCCGGGACCACCTCGTCGACCAGCCCGACCTCCGCCAGGTGGTGCGCCCCGATCCCCTGGGAGCGGGCCAGCTCGGCGGCGTGGGCGCCGTCCCGGTGGACGATCGCCGAGGCGCCCTCCGGCGCCAGCCAGGCGTGCTCGGCGGCGATCACCCGGTCCGCCGGTAGCAGCGCGAGCGCCCCGCCGCCCGAACCCTGGCCGAGCAGCACGGCCAGGACGGGCGTGCGCAGGGCGAGCAGGGTGGTCAGGCAGTGCGCGATCTCCACCGCGATGCCGTCCAGCTCGGCCTGGGCGGACAGCTCGGCGCCGGCCGTGTCCACCACGGTGACCAGCGGCAGCCCGAGCTGTTCGGCCCACCGCGCGGTGCGCCGTACGGCCCGCAGGTCGGCGGCGGTGAAGGGGCGCTCGTGGTCGGGGGTCCGCCGCTGCTGCCCGACGACCAGGACGGGCCGGCCGCCGAGCAGGGCCAGCGCCCGGACCAGTGCGCCGGCGCGTCCGCCGGGGGCGTCCAGCAGCACCAGTTCCTCGGCGGTGTGCCGCAGCAGCTCGCGGGTGCCGGGGCGGTCGGGGCGCCGGGTGCGGCGGACGGAGTCCCAGGCGTCGGGGCGCTCGGGGCCGGCCGGAGCGGTCGCGGGAGCGGGGGAAGTGGAAGGGGCCGGAGGACCGGAAGGGGATGGAGGAGCGGAAGGGTCTGGAGCAGCGGAACGGGACGGCGGTGCGGCGGTGAGGACGGCGAGCGTGCGGCGGAGCAGCTCGCGCAGCTCCTGCGGCGGGACGACGGCGTCCACCAGCCCCTGCCCGGCGAGCGTTTCGGCCCGCTGGACGTCCGGCGGCAGCTCCACGCCGCGCAGCTCCTCGTACACGCGCGGGCCGAGGAAGCCGAGCCGGGCGCCCGGCTCGGCGAGGACCAGCTGGCCGAGCGTGCCCCAGGAGGCGAAGACCCCGCCCATGGTGGGGTTGCGCAGGTAGGTGAGGTAGGGGAGGCCGGCGGCGCGGTGCGCCTGGACGGCGGCGGTGATCCGCAGCATGCAGAGGAAGGCCGCCGAGCCCTCCTGCATCCGTGTCCCGCCGGAGACCGGCAGGGCGAGCAGCGGCAGCCGCTCGGCGGTGGCGCGCTCGACGGCGCGGGTGATCCGCTCGGCGGTGGCGACGCCGATCGAGCCGCCGAGGAAGCCGAACTCGGAGGCGACCAGGGCGACCGGGCGGCCGTCGATCAGGCCCGCGCCGGTGAGGACGGCCTCGTCCAGGCCGGTGCGCTCGCGGGCGCGGTCGAGCGAGGCGCGGTAGTCGGGGTCGGTCCGGTCGACGGCCGGCGGCTCGTCCCAACCGCGGAAGCCGCCCGGGTCGACCAGCAGGCCGATCAACTGGTGGGCCGTCAGTGCCGTGCCCGAGCCCGTACCCATGCCCACCCCGTCAGAGATCGTTCCGGTCCGCGTCCGCCGTGATCCGCCGCGCGACGCGGCGCTCTGTCCGGCACTCTATGCGGCACGGTTCGGGCGGGACAGCTCCGGCATGAGTTCGATGACGGTCGATCCCTGTGCCGGACATGCGGTCCGTGGGCTTCCTGTGGACGCCGGGCGCGCGTCGCCCGCGTCGCCCGCGTCGCCCGTACGGCGTCAGGGACGCGTACGGAAGCACGGGCCCCGCGTCAGAGCGGCGTCAACGGGGCGGGACCGCAGGGGCGCGGACCGCTTTGCTGAGGTGCATCGGCGGAACGCGGTCCGGTGCGCCGGCACGAGCGCCTTCGGGCGTACGGGCCTTCGGGTACACGGGCACACGGGCACACAGGCGCGTGGGCGGGCGGAGAGGCAGGGGCGGGGCCATGACGGACAGTGGCGCGGGGCAGGGCCGGATCGTGGTCGGCGTCAGCGGCTCGCTGGGCAGCCTCACCGCACTGCACCGCGCGGTGGCCGAAGCCCGCCGGACGGACGTCGAGGTGCTCGCGGTGCTCTGCTGGACCCCGCCCGGAGACGAGCTCGGCTACCGCCGCACCCCCTGCCCGCCGGTGGTCGACGCCGGTCGCAACGCCGCCGTGGCCCGGCTGCGGCGGGCCCTCGACGAGGCCTTCGCCGGACGCCACGCGGGCGTCCGGCTGCGCTGTCAGGCCGTCCGCGGCGACACCGGCCACACCCTGGTGCGGTGCGCCGACCGGCCCGGGGACCTGCTCGTGCTCGGCGCCGGACGGGAACGCGGCCGCCTGGCCCGACTGGTGCACCCGTCCGTCACCGCCTACTGCGTCCGGCACGCCACCTGCCCGGTCCTGGCCGTCCCGCGCCCCCCGCTGCAGCGCGACCTGGAGGCGCTGGAGCACGGCCACGGGCTGTGGGAGCCGGCGGGCGGTCGCTAGGACCGCAGTCGCCACAACCGCAACGGTGCTCAGGACGGCAGCCCGGCCGCCTCGGCGAGGACGGCGGCGGTCCGTCGGCCGGCGGCCAGGGTGGCGGGGTCCGTGGCCGGGAGGCAGCGGCGGGCCTCGGGGCGGTAGACGGTCATCACCACACCGGCGTGGTCGGTGGGGAGTTCGAGGGTGCGTACCGCCGACATCTGCCTTGTCAGAACAGCGCTCAACTGCCGGGTGTGCTCGACGGCCACGACGTCGTCCGCCGTGCCGTGGACCAGCCGGAGCGGGACGGGGGAGGGGGCCTGCGCCAGGTGGTCGAGCGGGGCCCCGCCGGTGGTGACGGCCCTGGTCGAGTAGGGGGACGCGATGCCGACGGCGGCGGTGGGGCGCAGCTCGGCGGGGGTGTCCGGGTGGGTGGCCACGGCGATCGCCTCGCGGCCGCCCATCGACCAGCCGGCCAGGACGAAGCGGTCCGGGTCCCCGCCGTGCTCGGCGGCGATCCCGCGGGCGCGGGCCAGCGAGGCGAGCAGTTCGGCCCCGCCGCCGTCCGGCTGCTCGGCGCTCCAGTCCGGGACGAGCACCAGCAGTCCCAGCCCGGCGCCCTCCTGGGCCAGCGGCCGCAGCACGTCGCGCTCGTTCGGGCCGCTGCCGTGCCAGAGCAGCACGACGGGGGCCGGCCCGGCGCCGGCGGCGGCCGGACGGTGGACGTCCATCAGCCGCCCGGCCGCGTACGGGACGACGGCCGGACCGGCCTCCGGCCGAGCGCTCGTCATGCGGGCTTCCCCTCCGGTTCGGCGAATGATCACGGAGCTGGTACTGTACTTCTCGTCGCGAGGGAGTGATTCCTCGTCAGGCGTCAGTGGTGCTACCAGAGCACGTCCTACTTTCAGTAGGAAGAGTCCGTGCGACCCGGGCCTGGCGCTCCGAGATCGGACAGGGTCCGGTGCCGTGGAAACGGCGCCGGGCCCTGTCCGCGTTTCCGGGAGCGGGACGACGGCCCCGGAACCCGGGAGACCGCCGGGCGCTCAGGGCACCGGGCGGTCGGGAGGCCCGGAGGAAACACCGGGCGCTCAGGACACCGGGCGGTCGGAGCCCAGTTCCCGGGAGATCCGCAGGCCGACCTGGGCGACCACCGGGCCGAGGGCGCGGACGCGGGCGGCGGTCATCCGCGAGGTGAGGCCGGAGACGGACAGCGCGGCGGTGACCTCGCCGGTGTGGTCGAAGATCGGGGCGGCGACGCAGCGGACCTCGGGCTCGTTCTCGCGGTCGTCGATCGAGTACCCGCGGGCGCGGATGCGGGCGAGGTCGGCGCGGAGCCGGGGCTCGTCGGCGATGGTCCAGGCGGTCACCGGGCGCAGGCCGGCCGCGACCACCTCGGCGACGGCCTCCTCGGGCAGCCAGGCGAGGATCGCCTTTCCGGTCGCGGTGCAGTAGGCCGGGGCGCGGCTGCCGACCCGGGAGGCCATCCGGACGTTGGTCTCGTCCTCGACCTTGTCCAGGTAGACGATCCCCGGCGCCTGCCAGACGGTCAGGTGGACGGTCTCGCCCGCCTCGCGCTGGAGCCGGCGCAGGTGCTCGGCGGCGACGCTGCGCAGGTCGAGGGTGGTCAGGTAGGCCTGGCCGAGCCGCAGCGAGCCGTGGCCGAGCCGGAACCAGCCGGTCTCGCGGTCCCGGTCGAGCAGGTGCTCGTCCAGCAGGGGGCCGGCCAGCCGCAGCACCGTGCTCTTGTTGAGGCCGAGCCCGTCGGCGAGTTGGGCGAGCGGGACGCCGCGCCCGTCGCCGTGGTCGCGGACGTAGCCGAGGACGGCGAGCGCGCGGCGCAGCGAGGAGGACTGGTTGCGTTCGGTCGCGGGCTTCTTGGGCGCCGTCTCCGTCATGGGTCCGTTCCCCTGGTGATCGTTCTGCCGGTGTTCCCCCGCTGGTCGGCGGCGGTTGTCAGAACGTACCCGTTCGCGGCCGGACAGCCGCATCTTCGATACAACGTTGTGCAGTGCAAAACTTTGGCCAACTCCCTCTTGTTGGCGCCGATCGCGCCCGCCTAACGTCCCTGCCATCGAGCAGGCGACGTCGCCCCACCCGAGCGCTGCGCCCTGCCGTACCCCCACCACTTCACCCACCATCGGCCCCGGTCAGGGCCTGCTTCGACGTGCCCGTCCCCAGCGGCGGACGTCTCGGCGGCAGCTGTCGGGAGGGGAGGTCTCCACCATGCGACTCATCGGACGGTCCGCCGCGGCCGTCGTGCTCGCCGCCGGCTGCCTGGCCGCCACCGCCTGTGCCCCCGGCACCGCCTCGCCGGCGGGCGACAAGGCCGCCGACGACCGGACCGGCACCCTGCAGGTCTGGCTGTACAACGAGGCGGGCAACGCGGCCAAGGAGGCCGTGATCGCCAAGGCGGTGACCGAGTTCCAGTCCTCCCACCAGGGCGTCACCGTCAACGTCAGCTACATCGACACCGACGCATCGGCCCGCGCGGCGAAGATGAAGGGCGCGTTCAACGACCCGAACAGCGCCCCCGACCTGGTCGAGTTCGGCAACACCGACCTGCCCGGCTACGTCGCCGCCGGCGGCCTCGCCGACATCACCGCCGAGCTGGACAAGTGGCAGGACAAGGGCGACCTCGACCCGGCGATCGCCAGGACCGCCGTCGTCGACGGCAAGACCTACGGCCTGCCCTGGTGGGTCGGCGTGCGCGCGCTGTACTACCGCACCGACCTGTTCACCGAGGCCGGCCTCACCCCGCCGACCTCGTACGCCGAACTGGTCGCCGCCAACCAGAGGATCCACGCCGCCCACCCGGACACCTTCGGCATCGCCGTCGGCGGCAAGTACACCTTCGCCGCACTGCCCTTCGTCTGGGACGCGGGCGGCGACATCGCCACCAAGGACGGCTCCTCGTTCAAGGCCGCGATCGACTCGCCCGCCTCGCAGGCCGGGATCAAGCGCTACACCGACCTGTTCGGTGCCGACGGCTGCCCCGCCCAGCAGTGCGCGGACCTGACCGGCGGCAAGACCGTCGACCTGTTCGCGGCCGGCAAGTCGGCGATGGCGGTGCTGCTGAACTCCAACCGCGGCAAGGTGGAGGCGGGCGCGGTCAAGGGCAGGTACGGCGTGGTGCCGCTGCCCGGCGAGAAGCCCGGCTCGATCGCCCCGGCCTTCGCCGGCGGCAACAACCTGGGCGTGATGAAGGCGGCCAAGCACCGCACGCTGGCCGTCGAGTTCGCCGAGCTGCTGGCGGGCCCCACGTACCAGGAGCAGATGTACGACGCGATGGGGAACCTGCCGACGCTCAAGTCCGTCAGCGGCAAGGTCGCGGCGAAGGACGCGTTCCTGAAGCCCTTCACCGACACCATCGCGGCCGGCACCAGGTTCGTCCCGCTCGACCAGGCGTGGGCGCAGATCGACGCCCAGGCGGTGATCCCGACGATGCTCCAGCAGGTCGTCACCGGCAAGGCGGACGTGGCCAAGGCCTCGGCCGACGCCGCCGCGCAGGTCTCCTCGGCCTTCGCCGCGCGCTGACGCCCGACAGAGAGACAGGTCCCGCACGTGTCCGTATCCACCCCGACCGCCCCGGCGCCGCCTTCCCCGCAGAGGCGCCGAGGGGGCAGGGCGCCGGCCGCACCCCCGGGCGGTCGGCGCCGGCGGCCCCCGCTGCTGCTGCTCCTGCCGGCCGCGGTCGTCCTGATCCCGCTGGTCGCCTACCCGATCTACCAGCTCGGCCTGCTGTCCGTCCTGGACTTCGGGCAGGCCCAGGCCTCCGGCGGAGTCCCGACCTCCTTCGTCGGCTTCGGCAACTACACGAGGATCCTCGACGACGAGCAGTTCTGGACGGTGCTGTTCCAGACCATCGGCTTCGCCGCGTTCTGCGTGGTCGCCACCCTGGCCGTCGGCGCCGCCCTCGCGGTGCTGCTCACCAAGGTCGGCCGGTGGCCGCGGCTGGTGCTGACCACCGCGGCGATGGCCGCCTGGGCGGCGCCGGCGATGACCGGTTCGACGGTGTGGAGCTTCCTGTTCGATACCAACCTCGGCCTGGTCAACCACACCCTGGAGGGGCTCGGGCTCTCCGGCTTCCACGAGTTCAACTGGTTCTACGACAAGTGGACGGCGTTCCTGATCGTCGGCGCCGTGGTGGTGTGGCACTCCTACCCGTTCGTGATGGTCACCCTCTACGCGGGCATCCGGGCCATCCCGGAGGAGATCATGGAGGCCGCCGCCCTGGACGGTGCCAACACCTGGACCACCTTCCGCCGGATCACCGCGCCGATGCTGCGGCCGATCCTGACCATCGTGGTGATCCAGTCGGTGATCTGGGACTTCAAGGTCTTCACCCAGATCTACGTGATGACCGAGGGCGGCGGCATCGCCGGCCAGAACCTGGTGCTCAACGTGTACGCGTACCAGAAGGCGTTCGCCTCCTCGCAGTACGGGCTGGGCGCGGCGATCGGCGTGATCATGCTGCTGATCCTGGTGGTCCCGACGGTCCTGTACATCCGCACCCTGCGACGGACGGGGAACGAACTATGAGCCCGGTGAACTCCCTCGCCGTGGAACCGACTCGGGATTCCGACGGCCCCCGGGCCGGTGGCGGCCGAACCGGTCGCGGCCGGCCCGGCGGCCGAGGCGACCGCGGCCGGAACACCCGGGGCCGGTGGCGGCTGGCCGCCAACACCGGTGCGGTCCTGCTGGGCGTGGTCACCGCCTTCCCGATCTTCTGGATGGTGCTCTCGGCCTTCAAGCCCAAGGGCGAGATCCAGTCGCTCGACCCCAGGCCGTGGACCGCCCACCCCACGCTGGAGAGCTTCCGCCAGGTGCTCAGCGTGGACGGCTTCAGCCGCTACTTCGTGAACAGCCTGGTGGTCGCGCTGTCGGTGGTGGTGCTGTCGGCGGTCGTGGTCTTCCTGGCGGCGGTGGCCGTGACCAGGTTCCGGTTCCGGTTCCGCACCACCATCATGGTGATGTTCCTGATCGCCCAGATGATCCCGGTCGAGGCGCTGACCATCCCGCTGTTCTTCATGTTCCGCGACGCCGGCCGGTTCGCGCCGGGCATCGGGCTGAACACCCTGGCCTCGCTGGTCCTGGTGCAGCTGGCGTTCTCGCTGCCGTTCGGGATCTGGATGATGCGCGGCTTCGTCGCGGCCGTCCCGGTGTCGATCGAGGAGGCCGCGCAGATCGACGGGGCCGGCCGGACCCGCATCCTGTGGCGGATCCTGCTGCCGCTGGTGGCCCCGGGCCTGGCCGCGACCAGCGTGTTCTCCTTCATCGCGGCGTGGAACGACTTCGTCTTCGCCAAGACCTTCATCATCAGCGCCACCCAGAACCAGACGCTGCCCTCGGCGCTGCTGGTCTTCTTCAAGCCGGACGAGAACGACTGGGGCGGCATCATGGCGGCGTCCACGCTGATGACCGTGCCGGTGCTGATCTTCTTCATCGCGGTGCAGCGCAAGCTGGTCTCCGGGTTGGCGGGCGCGGTGAAGGACTGACCTCCGCCGCCCGCCGGGCCGCCCGGGAGTCCCGCTGCCGGGCCGGGACTCCCGGGACCGTCCTGGGCCGCCCGGCCCCGGGCGGCCCAGGACCAGGGTGGCTCAGGAGACGAAGCCGACGACGTCGCCGCCCTGCCGGCTCCGGGCGAGCCGGAGCCAGCCGACGACCTCGGCGACGGCCTCGGCCACCTCGCGCTCCGGCGCCGGGGGACGACCCTCGCGCTCGGCCCGTTCGAACTGCGCCAGGGCCCGCCGGCAGTCCTCGGCCGACCAGGTGGCGCAGGACGGCACGTCGCAGTGGGGCAGTTCGGCGGGGAGGCCGCCGCCGTACTGGAAGTCCGCGACCGAGACCGCGGTGATCCCGTACGCCTTCAGGCCGTCGTCGACGACCTCCAGCCAGGTGCCCCGGAACGGGCCGAAGGAGTCGACCTCCAGCGGTTGCCCGACCAGCCAGCACAGCCGCCGGTAGGCGTAGCCGTACTGGAAGGCGTGGCCCTCGTCCCCGGAGAAGGGGCCGCCGTGCACCACGGCGCGCAGCGCCGCCAGGGCGGTCGGAGCGCCCTGCGCGATCTCGTCGGCGAAGTGCTCGTCGGACCGGTCCAGGGACGGGCCGAAGTACGCGAGGGCCTCGTCGACCGCCCCGTCGTTGCCGCTGCCGACGCGGCGCCGGAGCTCCGCGGGGTCGACCAGGTACGCGCGCAGGAAGGAACTCATGCCAGCACGGTAGCGGTCGCAACGGACAGCCGGACGGGCGGGGCCGATCGCCCCGTGCGGTGCCGGTGCGGGGCGAACGGACTTTCCGGGCAAGCAAATTGACTGACCGGAAGGGGTGGCCGCGCCCGGCACGCGGGCGTGCGGGAGCGGTCCGGGTTCAGGCCGCCGCCGCGGCGTCCCGGGCCGGGACGGCGACCAGCACGAACTCCGCGCCGGCGTCGTCCCGGACCAGCGCGGTACGGCCGAACGGCGCCGGCGCCGGCCCGGTGACGACGGTGCCGCCGAGGGCGCGCAGCCGGTCGGCCGTGCGGTCGGTGTCCTCGGTCGCGAAGTGGACCAGCCAGCGCGCGCCCGTACCCGTGGCCGGGTCGGCGGGGCCGATGCTGCACGCGGGCAGTCCGGCCACCCGGGCGAGGGCGTGGCCCGCCCGCGGCCGGTCGTAGCCGTAGCCGAAGACCCGGTGGTAGAACGCCCGCGCGGCGTCCGGGTCGGGGGAGAGGTGTTCGTTCCAGGCGAGCACGCCCGGCTCGTCGACCAGGCCGGCGCCGTCGATGGTGCCGGCCTGCCAGAGCCCGAAGCGGGCGCCGAGCGGGTCCACGGCGAGGGCGGCGCGGCCCTGCTCGGGCACCTCGTACGGCTCCCGGGCGAGGCGGCCGCCGGCGGCCCGGACGGCGGTGAGGGTGCGAGCCGGGTCGGGGCAGGCGAGGAAGGTGGTCCAGGCGGCGGGCGGGTCGGTCGGCCGGGCCCGTACGACGCCCGCGACCTGGGCGCCGTACCGGGTGGCCACCGCCTCGGCGGGGCCGGTCGGGACGAACTCCCAGTCGAACAGCGCACCGTAGAAGGCCTGCGCCCGTGCGGTGTCCGGCGTCGTGAGCACGACCCAGCACGGGACTCCGGCGTGGTAGACGCCCGGCTTCGGCATGCGGCCTCCTGACGGGCCCGGTGGCCGGTGCCCGGCGGTCGGTTCCGGGCGGTCGATGCCCGGCGTTCGGGTCCGGATGTTCGGTGCCCGGTGGCTGTGGGGTTCGTGCCACCGGCCCACTCGCCAGCCTCCGTGCCCGGCGGGTGCGCGGCAAGCCGGGGGTCAGGACACCCCGTGCGGCCGGAACTGGATGCTGATCCGCGGGCCCACCGGGCGGGCCGTCTTGGGGATCGCGTGCTCCCAGGTGCGCTGGCAGGAGCCGCCCATCACCACCAGGTCCCCGTGGCCGAGCGGGTGGCGGACGACCGTCGCGCCGCCGGACCGGGGCCGCAGCGCGAGGGTGCGCGGCTCGCCGACGGAGAGGATCGCCACCATGGTGTCCTCGCGGGCGCCGCGCCCGATCCGGTCGCCGTGCCAGGCCACGCTGTCCCGGCCGTCCCGGTAGTAGCAGAGGCCGAGGGTACGGAACGGCTCGCCCAGTTCCTGGGCGTAGTGCCGGCTCAGCGCGGCCCGGGCCAGGCCCAGCACCGGGTGCGGCGGCTCGGCCTGCGCCGGGTAGGAGGCCAGCAGGCGCGGGACGTCGACCGTCCGCTCGTACATCTCGCGGCGCTCGGCCCGCCAGGGCACGGTGGCGGCCAGCTGTTCGAACAACTCGTCCGCCCCGTGTAGCCAGCCCGGGAGCACGTCCAGCCAGGCGCCGTCGCCGAGCGGCTGCCGCCGCAGGCCGTCGAGCGGGCCGAGGCGGATGCCGACGCGGTCCGCGTCGTCGAACAGCGAGGGCTGGAGGTGGACGGTGCCGTGCATGGGACCAGCCTACGCCTTCGTTCGAACACCTGCTCGAACAAGGGGTGGCCGACGTCGAAGGTCGCCCGGCGGTGGGGCCGGGGCATGGATATGCCGGGCGATGCAAGGCCGCATTCAGTGAATGCCTTCGATTTGCAGGCCTAATGGGGATAGTGGCAACCTAATCGCAGACATCAAAGAGCTTTGGCATCGGAAAGTGAAGGATCATGTCGGACGGCGCCCGCGTCATCGTCGGAGTCAGCGGATCACTGCACAGCCTGACCGCCCTGCACCGGGCGGCCGAGGAGGCCCGGGTCCGGCAGGCCGTCCTGGTCCCGGTGCTCGCCTGGACGCCGGTCGGCGGCGAGCGCAACTACCGCGCCCGGCCGTGCCCGCCGCTGCTGCGCGCCTGGCAGGAACTCGCCGAGGCGCGGATGGAGCGCGCGCTGGAGCAGGCCTTCGGCGGCCTGCCGATCGGCGTGGCGGTGCGGCCGCTGGTCGTCCGCGGCGAGGCGGCGGCGGTGCTGACCGGGCTCGCCGACCGCCCCGGCGACCTGCTGGTGGTCAGCACCGGGGAGCAGGGCGGTGTCCGCGCCAGGGTGCGCGGGCTGGCGCGCCGCTCGGTCACCCGGCACTGCCTGAACCGGGCCCGCTGCGGGGTGCTCGTCGTCCCGCCGTCCACCCTGCACGAGGACCTGCGCGCGCTGCACCGCGGCATCGACCTGCGGGAGCTCGCCACGGCCTGACGGGCCGTCACATGCGGTGCACCATGCGCCCGTCGACCACCGTCAGGGTGGGCCGCAGCTCGCGCAGCGCGTCCACCGGGCAGTCCAGCGGATCGACCGGCCACAGTGTGAGGTCGGCGAACGTCCCCGGCCGCAGGCTGCCGCGCAGCGCGCTCTCGCCGGTCAGCCGGGCCGCGTTCACGGTGTGCAGCGCGACCGCCTCGGCCCGGCCGATCGCGTGCTCCGGCCCGACCACCCCGGCCGTGGTGCCCCGGGTGGTCATGCCCCACACCGACACCATCGCGCCGTACGGGCCGACCGGGAAGTCCGAGCCGCCGGTGATCAGCGCGCCCTCGTCCAGCCACTCGCGCAGCGGGAAGAGCGCGGCGGTGCGCTCCTCGCCCCAGGCCCGCTGCTGGGTGAGCGCGCCGTCGTGCAGCAGCGGGTGCTGGACCGTCACCGGGATGCCGAGCGCGATCGCCCGGGCCCGCTGCCCCGGGCGGGCCAGGCCGCCGTGCTCGACCACCAGCGTGCCGGGCGGCAGGCCCGGGCGGCGCTTCAGCACCTGCTCGAAGACGTCCAGCAGCACTCGCAGCCCGCGGTCGCCCCAGGCGTGCACCCCGACCCGCCAGCCGCGCTCCACCACCCGGTCCACCGCCGCGAGCAGCTCGACCGGCTCCCAGAGCAACCGGCCGTGGTAGCAGGGCTGCCCCTGGTACGGCTCCTCCACCGCGGCCGCCTCGAAGCCGCCGTCGATGCCGAACTTGACGCCCCAGAGCCGCAGCCGGTCGTCGTCCCGGCCGGCGGCGCGCCAGTCGTCCATCCGGTCCAGCAGCGCGTCCACCTGCTCCGGCGTGCGGGCGGCGAAGCCGGAGACCAGCGCCCGGACCCGGACGGCCAGGGCGCCCTCGGCCCGGGCGGCGTCCAGCACGTCGAGGTCCTCGACCGGGACCAGGCAGTCGCGGACCGTGCCGATCCCGCAGGCGGCGTAGTCGGCGGAGGCGGCGCGCAGGCCCTCGATCCGCTCGGCGAGGGTGGGGCGCGGCAGCACCCGTTCGACCGGCTCGACCGCCCGGTTGATCAGTCGGCCGGTCAACCGCCCGTGCTCGTCGCGCTCGATCACACCGCCGGGCGGCGCCTCGGTGGACTCGGTGATCCCGGCGAGTCGCAGGGCGGCCGAGTTGAGCACCATGTTGTACGCGCCGCGGCGCACCAGCACCGGGTGCTCGGCGGTAGCCGCGTCCAACTCCGCGGTGGTGGGCATCCGTTGCTCGGCCAGCAGCACCTCCTGCCAGTTGACCGTGGTGCGGATCCACTCCCCGGCGGGGGTGGCGGCGGCGCGCTCGCGGATCAGGCCGAGGAACCCGGCGAGGTCGCGGGCCCGGTGGACCGGCACGCCGTGGACGCTGTGCCCGGCCAGGATCAGATGGGTGTGGGTGTCGTCGAAGGCGGGCAGCACGGTCGAGCCCGCGGCGTCCACCACCTCGGTGGCCGGGCCGATCAGGGCGTCCAGCCCGTCGGGCGCGGCGGAGAGGGCGGTGATCCGGCCACCGGTGACGGCGACCGCCCGGCGGGGCGGCTCGCCGGGCACCAGGGTGTGCACGGCGGCGGCGCGGATCAGCAGGTCGGCGGGGGCGGTGGCGGTCATCGCGGCTCCTCGGGGTGGGGCAGCCCGGTGACCTTCTCGACGTACCGAAGGCTGGGCTCGGCGAGCAGTCCGTGCAACTCGGTGAACACCGCGCGGGCGGGCACCGCGTTCCAGTCGGCGGGCAGCAGCTGGGCGGGCAGCCCGGGGTCCAGGTACGGCAGCCGGCGCCACTGGGTGAGCATCGGCACGTAGTCGCGGAACGCCTCGGCGGGGTCCACCGGCGACCGTCCGCGCAGTTCCTCGGCGGCCGGGCGCCAGGTGTCGGCGAACGCCGCGTACTGTGCCTCGATCGCCGGGAGGTCCCACCAACTCGCCACCGCCGCAGGGGGATCGGCGAAGCCGGCGTACTCGGCGGAGAGGAACAGGTGGACGTAGGCGCTCAGCCCGAGCCGGTCCAGCAGCCGACGGGCGTCCGGAAGCAGCCGGGCGGGTGCCAGCCAGACCCCGGGGGCGGCGTTGCCGAAGCCCAGCCAGCTCAGCCGGGAGCGCAGCTGGTGGCGGTGGGCGCGGGCGGACTCGGGCACCGAGAAGACCGCCACCACCCAGCCGTCGTCGAGTGCGGCGGGCTCCAGGCTGTGGAAGATCCGCCGGTCGCCCTCCTCGAACACCGGCTCCATCGCGGGGGCCAGCCGGTAGCCGGTCCCCGCGCGGCGCTCCTGGAGCAGGGTGCCGGCCTTCTTCAGCCGGGACGTCGCCGAGCGGACGGCCGGGCCGTCGACGTCCAGCTCGGCCAGCAGGGCGATCAGGTCGGCGATGGATATCCAGCCGCCGAGGCGGCGGACGAACTCGCCGTAGACGGTGTGGATCAGGGAGCTCGGCCGCGTTGTGCTGTCGGACATGCGGGCCCTCCTCCCCGGCGACTGGTGGCGATCATAACGAGAGTGCCGGTCCGGGGGACGCGGATTCCCGCGTTCCCGAGGCGCCCACGGGTCAGGGCCCGACGCGGGGGGCGGGCCGCGCCACGCGTCTGGCAGGCGGCCACGCACAGGGCGGACCGCTACGCACAGGGCAAGCGGCAGCGTGCGGCGCAGACTGCAGCGCGCGCAGGGCGGGCCGCTCCGCGCAGGCGCGCCGCTACGCGTAGGCCCCGGAGAGCAGGTGCCCGGCCCCGGGCGCGAAGGCGGGCAGCCCGAGGGCCCGCAGGAGCTGGTGCGTGGTGCAGACGGCGGCCGAGACCACCGGCTTGCCCAGCTGCTGCTCGGCCTCCTCGACCGCGGACAGCGAGGGCAGCTGCACACAGGCCGACAGCACCACCGCGTCGGCCTCGGTGTACGCGAGGCCGCGGGCGATCGCGGGCAGCCGGGCCGGGTCGTGGGCGGCGACCTCCAGGTTGTCGGCGATCTCCAAGGCGGCGTGGTCGAGCACCTCGATGCCCTCCGCGGCGAGGTACTCGACCACCGTCCGCGCCAGCGGCCGCAGGTACGGGGTGACCATGGCGACCTTCGCCGCCCCGAGCTCGTGCAGCCCGGCGACCAGGGCGCCGGCGCTGGTGACGACGGGCGCCGGGGCGCCGTTGCGGACGGTGCGCAGGTGCAGTCGCCGTTCGGCCTCGCGGTGGTAGCCGGGGCCGGTGGCCATCACCGCAACCAGGCAGGCGTAGCCGATCACGTCCATCCGGGCGTCCGAGAGCTCGGTGGCGCAGCGGTCGGACTCCCCGTCCATGGAGCGCAGTTGCTCGGGGGTGACCCTGGTCATCCGCATCCGGCTGGAGTGGAAGGTGAACCGCTCGGGGGCGACCGCCTCGCGGGCCCGCAGCAGGGCGGGGACCTCGGTCTCCATGGTGACGTTGGAGCTCGGGACGATCTGGCCGATCCGGTAGGTGGTCATCGGGTGGACGGTCCTTTCCGGTCCGGGACGGGTCAGCGGGCGTCGATCACCGGGTTGGCGAGCGTGCCGATCCGCTCGACGGTGGCCTCGACCACGTCGCCTGGCTGGAGGAACTGCGGGGGCACCATCCCGGCGCCGACGCCCGAGGGGGAGCCGGTGGCGATCACGTCGCCCGGTTCCAGGGTGACGCCGGAGGAGATGTCGGCGATCAGCCGGGCGACGCCGAACAGCATGTGGCGGGTGTTGGAGTCCTGCCGGAGCTCGCCGTTGACCTTCAGCGAGAGGTCGAGCCGCTGCGGGTCGGGGATCTCGTCGGCGGTCACCACGACCGGGCCGAACGGCGCGTAGCTGTCCTGGCCCTTGGAGAAGAACCACTGGCCGGAGCGCCGCTGGTCGCGGGCGCTGATGTCGTTGACGATGCTGTAGCCGAACACGTACCGCAGCGCGTCCGCCTCGGCCACCCGGAAGGCCGGTGCGCCGATCACCACGGCGAGTTCGCACTCCCAGTCGAGCTGCTTGGTGAGGTCGGCGTTGTGCAGGATGGGGCCGCCCGGGCCGGTGACGGCGGTCGAGGGCTTGTCGAACAGCACCGGCCGGTCGGGCAGTTCGCGGTCGGTGTCCAGGGTGCGGTGCGACTCCGCCACGTGCTCAACGTAGTTGAGGCCGACGCCGACGATCTTGCCGGGGCGCAGCGGTGCGCACAGCGCGACCTCGGTGAGCGGCCTGGTGGGCGGGTCCCCGGCGAGCAGCTCCCGGGCGGTGGCCAGGGCCGGTTCCCCGGCGCGGATCAACCCGAGGAGGTCGGGGGGCAGTTGGGCACCGGCGGCGGTGGCGAGGGCGGTCAGGTCGGCGACCCGGTCGCCGTCCAGCCGGGCGCCGAGGCGCGGGGTGCCGGCGTGGCCGGTGCCGTCGGCGTGCCCGGCGTCGTGGGTGCGGAAGGTCAACAGGTGCATGGCGGTGGGGCTCCTGGTCAGGCGGTGGTGGTGGGCTGCTGCCCGTCCGGGTGGGCCTCCTCGCGGTGGAGGCCGAGCGCGTGCATCACCGGGAAGTCGTTGAAGGAGAACAGGCAGGCGTCCTCGCCCTGGTCGAGGTTCGCGTGCTCGTGCCACGCCCAGGACGGGACGACGAAGATGTCGCCCTGCTGCCAGGCGAAGCGCTGTCCGGCGACCACCGAGACTCCCCGGCCCTTGGCCGCGGTGTACACCACCGAGCCGGTGTGCCGGTGGGCGCGGGTGGCCTGGCCCGGGCGGAGCAGCTGGAGGTGGGCGGACATGGTCGGCATCACCGGGCCGCCGGTGACCGGGTTGGTGTACTCCATGATCACGCCGTCGTACGGCGATCCCCCGGTGGCGCGGGCGAGTTCGCGCAGCGCGTGGTAGCTGGGCTCCCAGGGCCAGCCGAACAGCGGCGAGTAGGGCCTGCTCCACTTCTCGGCGCCGTACGGCAGCAGGTTGCCGCCGTAGCTGAGCAGCGAGGAGTTGATGACCGGCCCCGGCCGCTGGTACAGCTCGGGGTGGACCTCGTAGAAGTTGGCGTCGAGGGTGTTGACCAGCGGGATGTCCAGGCCGTCCTGCCAGATCACCGGGGCGTCGTCGGCCTCGTTGCCGTGCTCGTGCCAGGTGTTGTTCGGGGTGATCGCGAAGTCGCGCGGGCCGACCCTCAGCTTCTGCCCGTCCACGATGGTCCAGGCGCCGGTGCCCTCGTGGACGAAGCGCAGCGCGGAGGCCTGGTGGCGGTGCGCGGTCATCGCCTCGCCGGGGCCCATGATCTGCAGGCCGGTGTACAACAGGCCGACGGCGGCGCTCAGTTCGCGGCGGCCGGGGTTGACCAGCATCACCACCCGGCGCCCGGCGTCGTCGGCCTTCACCAGCGGCAGCGCCTTGCGCACCAGCGGGCGGAGGTCGGCGTAGCGCCAGAGCACCGGGACGGACTTCGGCTGGGGGTACCAGGGCTCGATCTCGTTCGCGACCGTCCACAGGGCGCCGGCCTCGTGCGCGGCCAACTCCTTGTAGTAGGCGAGCAGTTCGGGGCTGTCGGTGACCCGGGCCCGGCCGATCCGGTCGTCGTCGAAGGATTCGTGGTCGTCGGAGCCGTCGCGGTGGTCGCGGTGGTCGTCGTGGCGGTCGGGGGCGGGTTCGGGGCTGGTCATGCCTCCTCCTCGGGGAACACCAGCGGCCGCAGCGGGCGCTTGTCCACGTGCAGCCGGAAGACGTCGAAGCGGTTGTAGTGGCCGACGATGTCGTGCATCTGCCGGGGCCGGACGCAGTGGCCGAGGTCGATCTCGGCGTAGACGATGCCCTCCTCGTCCACCAGCGGTTCGGTGACGGGGCGGCCGTCCGGGCCGAAGATCCCGGACAGGGCGCTGTGCGGGCGGGCGAGCTGCTTGCGGACCTGCGGGTCGTCGCCGGCGATCAGGTCCACCATCTCGGGCGAGACGGTGGAGCAGGACACGACGGAGAACACCTTGCCCTCGAAGCAGTGCGCGGCGGTGCGCAGCGCGATCGAGTCAGCCATGTCGTAGTCCTCGGGGCCCACCGGCAGCGCGATGTAGCAGGCGGCGTGGACCAGTTCGCCCTGGGCCAGCAGGGTGAAGCGGGCCAGCGGGTTGGTGTTCTCGCCGCAGGCCAGCGCGCCGAGCGGGCCGACGGCGGTGGGGTGCACCGTGAGGGTGGCGCCGTCGCCCTGCGCCCAGGTCAGCTTCTCCGCCCAGGTCGGCATCAACTTGCGGTGCGCGCTGAGCAGTTCGCCGTCCGCGTCGATGACCAGCACGGTGTTGTACAGCGGCCCGAGGCCTGGCCGGCCGCGTTCGTTGATCCCGATCACCAGCACCACGCCGGCCTGCCGGGCGGCGGCCCGCAGGGTGTCGACGTACGGGCCGGGGACGTCCACGGCGGCCCGGTACAGGCGCTCGTACCAGGGCGAGCCCTGCACCGGGTTCATCGTCCAGTTCCAGTACGGGTAGCCGGGCACGAAGACCTCGGGGAAGACGACCAGTTCGGCGCCGTGCCCGGCCGCCTCCTGGATCAGCGCGACGGCCTTGTCGACGGTGGCGGCGGGGTCCAGGTAGACCGGGGCGGCCTGGACGGCGGCGGCGGTGAAACGGGGCAGGTGGGGCACGGTTCTCATCACTCCTCGGGGGTGTCGCCGGGGCGGGGTGGTGACCAGCGGCGGTGGACGGGCGCGGGCGGCTCGCGCAGCAGGTGCAGGCGCGGGGCGACCCGGTCGGCACTCGGACCCGGTGGCCTGCGGCTGCCCGCCCGCCAGGGCTCGGGCCATCGGGCGCCGGGCCCGGTGTAGCCCCGCTCGGCGGCGGCGTGCAGCGTCCAGAGCGGGTCGTACAGCTGGGCGCGGCCGACCGCGACCAGGTCGGCCCGCCCGGCCAGCAGCACGGAGTCGGCGTCGTCGGAACTCGAGATCGCGCCGACCGCGACGGTCGGCAGCCCGGTGGCGGCGCGGACCAGCTCGGCGAAGGGCGTCTGGTAGCCGCGCCCGTACGGCGGCCGCTGGTGAGCCACCACCTCGCCGGTGGAGACGTCCAGCGCGTCCGCCCCGGCGCCGGCCAGCGCGCGGCAGATCGCCACGGCCTCCTCCTCGGTGGTGCCCCCGGGCGCCCAGTCGCTCGCCGAGATCCGCACCAGCAGCGGCCGGCCGGTCGGCCAGACGGCGCGCACCGCCGTCAGCACCTCCAGCGGCAGCCGCAGCCGGTGGGCGAGCGGGCCGCCGTACCCGTCGGTGCGGCGGTTGGTGAGCGGGGAGAGGAAGGAGGAGAGCAGATGGCCGTGGCCGAACTGGAGCTCCAGCACGTCGAAGCCGGCCCGGGCGGCCCGTTCGGCGGCGGCCGCGAAGTCCGCGGTGACGGCGGCCAGTTGGATGTCGTTCGCCTCGTGCGGCAGTGCGCTGTCGGCGTCCCAGGGGATGGCCGAGGGAGCGAGCAGCGGCCAGCCCTCGGCGAGCGGGCGCCCGACGCCGTCCGGCCCGGGGGCGGCGGTCGCGCCCCGGCGGCCGGCGTGGGTCAGCTGGATGCCGAGCGGGGTGTCGCTCACCGCCCGGACAGCGTCCACGAGTTGACGCCAGGCGGCCTCCTGGGGGTCGGTCCACAGGCCCGGGCACCGGTCGGTGGCCCGGCCTTCGGGGCCGACCGCGGTCATCCCGGCGATCACCAGCCCCGCGCCGCCGAGCGCGTGCGCGGTCAACTGGGCCCGGTCGAAGCCGCTGGGCAGCGTGTCGGGGGAGGTGAAGGTGGCGAGCGGGGGCACCACGACGCGGTTGCGCAGCTCCAGCGCGCCCAGCTTCAGCGGCCGGAACATCGGCGGTACCCCGGGCGAGCCGCCGAAGGCGGTGTCCACGGCGTCCACGAAGGCGGGGTCGCGGGCCCGCAGGTTGCCGTAGGTGACCCGCCGGCTGCGGGTGAGCAGGTTGAAGGCGAACTGGTCGACGCCCTGCCCGGTGCGCCGACCGATCGTCTCGAACCACTCCAGGCTGGCCTGCGCGGCGCGCTGGGTGGACTCCACCACCGGGCGGCGCTCGGCCTCGTAGGCGGCTAACGCCTCGTCCAGTGACGGCTGTTCGCTCAGCGCGGCGGCCAGGGCGAGGGCGTCCTCCAGGGCGAGCTTGGTGCCCGATCCGATCGAGAAGTGCGCGGAGTGCGCGGCGTCGCCGAGCAGGACCACGTTGCGGTGGCGCCAGCCGGCGTTCCGCACCGTGGTGAAGCGGATCCAGCGCGAGGCGTTGGGGATCAGCCGGTGGCCGTCCAGGTGCCCGGCCAGCAGTTCCGCGCAGCGCCGCACGCTCGCCAGGTCGCTCTCGCCGCGCGCCGACTCCCGTGCGGCCAGGGCCTCGAAGCCCGCACGCCGCCAGGCGTCCGCGGCCGCCTCGACGATGAAGGTCGAGCGGGTGGCGCTGTACGGGTAGGCGTGCACCTGGAGGACGCCGAAGTCGTACCGCTCGACGATGAAGGTGAAGGCCTCGAAGACCTTGTCGGTGGCGAGCCACATGTAGCGGCAGTGGCGCTCGTCCAGGTCCGGGCGGAAGCTCTCCGGGTAAGCGGCCCGGGTGCCGGAGCGGATGCCGTCGGCGGCCACCACCAGGTCGTACCCGGCGGCCAGCCGGTCGACCGGCGGGGCCGGGGTGCGGTAGCGCACCTCCACCGCCAGTTCGGCGCAGCGCTCTCGCAGGACGGCGCGCAGCCGGTTGCGGTCCAGGGCGGCGAAGCCGTGGCCGCCGCTGGTGCGGACCTCGCCCGCGTAGCGGACGTCGATGTCGCTCCAGCGGGCGAACTCGGCGCTGATCGCGGCGAACACCCGCGGGTCGGCCCGGGCGATGCCGTCCAGGGTCTCGTCGGAGAAGACCACGCCGAAGCCGGTCTCGTCCTCCGGGGCGTCCCGTTCGAAGACGGTGATCTCCCGGTCGGGCGCCAACTGCTTGGCCAGGGCGGCGAAGTAGAGCCCGCCGGGACCGGCGCCGATCACCGCGATCCGGGCGGTGTCCGGTGCCGGGCTCATGCCAGCACCTCGGGCCGCTGCGGCCCCGACTCCGCCAGCGTGCGGCGGACCTGCGCGGGCCACGGCTCGCTGCCCCCTTCGTGCGGCGCGGAGTGCACCACCGACATCCGCCCGCTCGCGGCCAGCCCGTGCGGTCCGTGCACCTCGAAGGCGTAGTGCAGCGAGGAGCCGCCGACCCGGACCACCCGCAGCTCGGTGCGGACCAGGTCGCCGAACCAGAGCCGCTCGCGGTAGTCGGCCTCGAAGTGCACCCGGGGGATCCGCCCGAACAGGTCGGCCAGCCCGAGGCGGTGCAGCAGCGCCGCCTCCGCCGCCTCGGCCCAGCGCTGGACGGCGGAGAAGTGGTAGTGCCCGGCGGCGTCGGTGTCGGACCACTCCACCCGGCGCTCGACCGCGACGCTGGCCGGGACCGGCGCGACGCCGGACGCGGCGGGCGCGGCCCGTCGGCGCAGCTCGGCGCGGTGCAGCTTGCCGGTCGCGGTGCGCGGCAGCTCGGGCACGAACTCGACCGCCCGCGGGTACTTGTACGGCGCTATGGTGCGTTTGACGTGCTCCTGGAGCCCGCGCGCCGTCTCCGGACCGGCCGGGACGCCCTCGCGCAGCACCACGTACGCCTTGACCACCGCGCCGCGCCGCTCGTCCGGCGCGCCGACCACCGCGCAGTCGGCCACGTCGGGGTGGGTGGCGAGGGCCTGTTCCACCTCGGGCCCGGCGATGTTGTAGCCGGCCGAGACGATCATGTCGTCGTTGCGGGCCCGGAACCAGAAGTAGCCGTCGCCGTCCCGGACGTAGGTGTCGCCGGTGACGTTCCAGCCGTCGCGGACGTAGTCCAGCTGGCGTTCGTCGTCCAGGTAGCGGCAGCCGGTCGGGCCCTTGACGGCGAGCAGTCCGGGCTCGCCGTCGGGCACCGGGCGGCCCTGCCCGTCCAGGACCGCGGCCCGGAAGCCGGGGACGGGCAGGCCGGTGGAGCCGGGGCGGATGTCCTGGTCGGCGGCCGAGACGAACACGTGCAGCAGCTCGGTGGCGCCGAGGCCGTCGATCAGCCGCTGCCCGGTGGCGGCGTGGAAGGCCTGCCCGACGGCGGCGGGCAGCGGCTCGCCCGCCGAGACGCAGCGCCGGACCCCGGCCAGCCGGTCGGCCAGGCCGGCGGCCAGGATCGCCCGGTACCCGGTCGGCGCCGTGAACAGCACGCTCACCCGGTGCCGGCGGACCTGCTCGGCGAGCTGCTCGGGGGTGGCCTGCTCCAGCAGCAGGCTGGCGGCGCCCGCCCGCAGCGGGAAGACCAGCAGGCCGCCGAGGCCGAAGGTGAAGCCGAGCGGCGGGGTGCCGGTGAAGAGGTCCTCGGGGGTGGGGTGGAGCAGGTGGCGGGAGAAGGTGTCGGCGATGGCGAGCACGTCGCGGTGGAAGTGCAGGGTGGCCTTGGGGCGGCCGGTGGTGCCGGAGGTGAAGGCGATCAGCGCGACGTCGTCGGCGGCGGTCGGGACGGCCGGGAAGTCGGCGGCCTTGGCGGCGCTGCGGGCGGTGAGGTCCTCGGGGCCGGGGCCGCCGTAGGGCAGGACGCGCAGGCCGGGGGTGCGCGCCCGGTGCAGCTCGTCGAGGAAGCGGTGGTCGCAGAGCGCGAGGACGGGCCGGGCGATCCGGTGCAGCTCGGTCAGCTCGGCGGCGCGCAGCAGCGGCACGGTGGTGACGGCCACCCCGCCGGCCTTCAGGACGCCGAGCCAACAGGCCGCCAGCCAGGGGGTGTTGGGGCCGCGCAGCAGGACCCGGTTGCCGGTGACGAGGCCGAGGTCCTCGGTCAGCAGGCGGGCGATCCGGTCGGCGTGGTCGCGCAGTTCGCCGTAGGACCACCCGCCGGTGGGGGTGAGCAGGCAGCGGCGGTCCGGGCCGAGGCGTTCGATGGTGTCGTCGAGTAGGGCGGCGGCGCTGTTCAGGTGGTCGGGGTAGATCAACTCCGGGAGTTCGAAGAGGAGTTCCGGCCACTGCTCGAAGGGCGGGAGGTGGTCTCGACAGAACGTGTCCACGTGCGCTGAGGGGGAGAGCTCCATGGGCGGGCACCTCATCGTGCGAGCGGGGAGTGAGGCCAGTATGGCGCGTCGGTGACGCCAGTCAAGAGAGCGATACATGCATTCGGGCTACGGCCCTGTCGGCCGCTCGCGGGGCGGGGCGGCTCCCCGTGGGCGCGATTCCGGGGCAGGGTCCGGCCGGTCGGGCCTGGACCGACGACGGGTGGGCCCAGCCGCACTCTTCACCCTGACCAGGGCGCCGAGAGGTGCCCGGGCTGCCGGTGCCGAGCCTCTCCGAGCGCGCGGAGCGGCTGTGCGCCCGCGCGTTGCCGGCGGACGGCGCCGGCGGCATCGGCCACTTCCTCAAGGAGAGCGTGTTCGACGGCGACCGGTTCGTCGGCGCCCCGGAACGGGTGGGCCCTGACCGTACGGCCGTGTTCCGCGACTGCCGCTCGGTCAGCCCGCCGCACCCCGGGCGGAGGCGTCCGGGGTGCGGCCGTCCTGGGCCTGCCGGGCGCGGTCGGTGACCAGCCGGGCGAACACGGTGAGGCCGGGTGCGGTGAGGGCGGCGCCCGGCCCCTCCTCACGCACCAGGAGCAGTACGCCGCCGACCCGGACCAGTGCCACCGCCGACGAGGAACCGTGGGTACGGGTGGCGCTCCGGTCGCCGACCTGCGGGACGGCCACCGCCGTGGACTCCTCGCCGCCGGTGCGTTCCAGCGTGCTGTCGAACGCCTTGGCGGCGGCCTCGGGGGAGGCGAAGGCGACCGCGCTGAACTCCACGCTCTGCACCGAGGCCGCACCGAACGTCACCGTGGCGTACGCGAGTTGTTGGTCGCAGGCGTCCGGCAGCAGGCACGGCAGCTCACCGGCCGTGCCCGTCCCCGACCGGGGCCCCCGCTGCACCCGCCACCCGCGCGGCATCGCCCCCTCGTCGGGCAGCACCCCCCGCACCAGCGCCGGGTCGCCCAGCGGCGGCGCGGCGTGCGCCAGGCCCGGCCCGCCCGGCTTCAGCAGCGGGCGCGAGCCCAGGTGGACGCCGAGCGCGACCAGCGCGGCGACCAGCACCAGGACGAGCGCCACGACGATCCCGGCGCTGCTCCGCCGGGCGGCGAGCGCCCGGGCGCGGGCGGCCGCGGGGCCGGTCCGCAACTGGACGGTGGTCGGGCCCTTCGGCGGCGGCGCGGACGCCGGGCCGACCCGCAGCTGCACGGTGCCGGGCTCGCTCCGCAGCTGGACGGTCGGCGGATCGCCCGGCTTCCCGAGCCCGGTGGTGGCCAGGTACTGCGCGAAGGCCTGGTCCGCGGCCAGCAGTTGCGCGACGGCGGCGGTCAGCAGCGCCCGTGCCCGGACGTCGCCCGGGTTCGCCTCCGCCGCCGCGAGCGCCCGGGCCCCCTCCGGCACCATCCGCAACCGCGCCCGCACGACGTCCGCCACCGCCCGGTGCGGCCCGTCGCCCAGCAGCGCCGCCACCGCATCCGGTGCCAGCCCCCGGCCGTCCCCCATGGCAACTCCCCCTGCCGCACGAGTGGTCGCCCCCACGATCCCGGACCGCCCCCC
This sequence comes from Kitasatospora sp. NPDC001547, assembly GCF_042894165.1. Lineage (NCBI taxonomy): Bacteria > Bacillati > Actinomycetota > Actinomycetes > Kitasatosporales > Streptomycetaceae > Kitasatospora > Kitasatospora sp. NPDC001547. Next base: position 29,439 of record NZ_JBIAVL010000036.1, read on the forward strand.
GGTTCGTACCCCCGCCGAACGGAACGGAGACGCAACTGCAACCCCGCCCGGACGAACCCGCCCGGCCGGGGCCGTCCCCGGTCCGCGTGGAACGGCGGGCGGCTGGGCGGGACGACGGCTGGGCGGGACGGCGGGCGAGGGTCAGCGCAGGTCGAAGACCAGGCGGGCGGAGACCTTGCCGCTCAGGACCTCGTCGAAGCAGGCGTTCACGTCCTCGAGGCGGCGGGTCTCCCGGATCACCCGGGTGCGGCCGAGGGCGTGCAGCCGGAAGACCTCGGCGAGGTCCTCGCGGGTGCCGACGATCGAGCCGATCACCTTGGTGCCGTTCAACACCGTCTCGAAGACGGGCAGGTCGAGCTTGCCGGCGGCCGGGAGGGCGACCAGGACGAGGGTGCCGCCGCGGCGCAGGGCGCCGTAGGCGGCCTGGAAGGAGGCGTTGCTGACGGCGAGGGCGATCGCGGCGTGGGCGCCACCGAGGGCCTGGACCTCGGCGGCGACGTCCTGGGTGCGGGCGTCGAGGACGTGGTCGGCGCCGAGGTCGCGGGCGAGGGCGAGCTTGTCGTCGGTGACGTCGACGGCGATGGTCTCGGCGCCGAAGATCCGGGCGTACTGGAGGGCCAGGTGGCCGAGCCCGCCGATGCCGGAGACCAGCACCCGGGTGCCCGGTCCGGCGTCGGAGACCTTGAGCGCCTTGTAGGTGGTGACGCCCGCGCAGGACAGCGGCGCGGCGTCCAGCGGGTCGATGCCGTCCGGGACGGGGACGACGTAGTCGCCGTGGGCGAGGGCGTACTCGGCGTAGGCGCCGTCCACCGAGTAGCCGCTGTTGTGCTGCTGGAGGCAGAGCGTCTCCCAGCCGGTGACGCACTGGTCGCAGCGTCCGCAGGCGTCCGCGAGCCAGGGGATGGCGACCCGCTCGCCCACCCGGACGTGCCGGACCCGGCTTCCGGCGGCCTCGACGATGCCGACGCCCTCGTGACCGGGGACGAACGGCGGGGTGGGCTTGACCGGCCAGTCACCGTGGGCGGCGTGGATGTCGGTGTGGCAGAGGCCGGAGGCCTCGATCCGGACCCGGACCTGGTGGGCGGCCGGCTCGGGTACCGGACGGTCCTCGACGGCCAGGGGCGCGGCGAAATCGCGGACGACGGCGGCCTTCATGCGCTGCTCCTCAACCATGCGGACGGGTGGTGCCGGCGGGCTGCGGAGGGGACGCAGCCCGCCAACAGCTTCACCCGAAGGGGTGAGCGCCGCCGCTGGGGCTAGCCCGACCGGGTGAGCGCCGGTCGAGGAGAAGCGGGGGCGTGGGGCCGGTCGCCCAGCTCACCGGCATGGACATGTACACCGCCGCTCAGCTCACCGGCATGGACATGTACACCGCCCGCCGCCCGTAGCAGGCGGGCACCGGCACCTCCCGGTGCGCCCGGTAGCCGAGCAGCCGCAGCAGGATGTCGGCCCCGCGCACCGCGACCATCGAGATCCGCTCGTACCCCTGCTTCTCCGCCCGCTCCCGGAAGTGCCGGATGAACCCCAGCGCGACGTCCCGGCCGCGCAGCTCCTCGGCGATCACCAGGTCGTGCACGTGCAGGTTGTCCGACGCGTACGCCGTCGCCTCCGGCCGGTCCAGGTCGGGGCAGCGCAGCGGCGGGTACGGCAGGCTCAGCAGGTAGCCGCGGACCGTGCCGTGCTGCTCCAGCACGAAGCAGGTCTGCGGCGAGCTGAGGGCGCGCGACCGGAGCGCCTCCCGGCCCTCCGACAGGCCGTCGGCCGCGTAGGCGTCGTGTTCCAGCGCGACCACGGCGTCCCAGTCGCCCTCGGCCAGGAGCCGGATCCGGAACTCCTCGCTCACCAGGCCGCGACCTCGGACGCGGCGCCGAGCCCCTCCGCGCGGGCGGCGGCCACCATCCCCGCCCAGGCCTCCACCAGCACCGCCCAGCGCTCGGCGTCCTCCCGCGCCTCGTCCAGGAGCTGCTGCCGCTTTCCGGCCACCACGTCCGCGAGTTCGGCGTACTTGCCGCCCAGCTTGCGGTAGGAGCGGTCCAGGACGTCCAGGCAGTGCTCGTTCCCGGCCCGGTCCCAGTCGACGCTGCCGCGCACCAGGTCGAGGATCGGCTCGACCTTCAGCCCGTGCCGCTCGTCCAGCAGACCGCGGCCGAGGTCGATCATCCCGCCGTAGACCGGGTACAGGTACAGCATCGAGAGCAAGAACTTGACGAACCGCAGCTGGTAGGCGACGAAGCCGGCGCCGGTGCGGCGCTCGGGCGTGTAGTAGTTGACGATGTGGCGGTTGTGGACGACGCCGGGCATCCGGGAGTGGACCAGGGCGTGCAGCAGGGCGTAGTCGCTGCCGATGGTCTCGATCGAGGGCAGCAGCGGCAGCACCTCGTAGGCCCGGTGGTCCAGGGCGATGTTGCACATGTAGACGTCCCAGATGTCGGGCACGCCGAGGACGGACTCGTCGGTCCCGAACGGCTCGGAGCCGGCGCCCTTGAAGGAGACGTCGACCATCGCGTCCCGCTCCTCCTCGGACCACACCGGCGGGGTCCACAGGCGCACCACCTCGCGGTAGACGGCCGGGTCCAGCTCGTGGATCTCGCTGATGTCCACGTTGAGTTCGCCGATGAAGGAGCCGCTGACCAGCATCACCGGCTTGTCGGCGTCGGCCGGGTCGAGCTCGGAGCGGGACACGCCGGCCGCCGCCTCGCCGGCCGGCCGACCGATCGAGAGCAGCTCGTGGTGGATCGGGAACACCTTCTGCCCGTCGACGACCTGGAAGTCGGCGTCGTCGTTGCGCAGGTGCGTCGAGGTGCAGCCCAGGGCGGCCGCGCCCAGGAAGAGCCGGTTGACGCAGGAACCGTACGCGACGGCCCGCGGGAGCATCAGGTCGAGCAGCAGGTCGGGGTCGGCGGCGCCGGTGCGCTCGGCCACCCGGCGCAGGAAGTCCCGCTGCCGCGCCTCGCCGAGGTGGTGGACGACCACGCCGGGGGTGGGTTCCAGCGCGGCCACGGCGGCCGCGTTCTCCGCGAACCGGGTGGCGTCGGTGGTGTCGAGGACGAGGAGGTGCACCTCGACCCCGAAGTGCGCGACGGCGTAGGCCGCCTCCTCGGCGAGCTCCGTGATGGTGTCGGGGCAGGACCGCATGGTGGGCAGGGCGAGGCAGACTCTTTGCATGGTGCGGGTTTCTCCATCGGGTCGTCAGATTCGGTTCCACGGCGGTCGGTTGGGCGCGACGAGAGGCCCCGGGAACGGGCTGGCGCCGGTCCGCCGGACCACCGTGGACTAGACCACTTGTGATGTCAACGATTGACAGCGGGGCCCTGGCGGGGGTGGAATGCGCCCCCTCCGCGCGAACGGCCGCCCCCGCACGGGCGCCCGAATCGCACGCGGGCGCGAGCGCCCCCTGTGGAGTCGAACGGCCGCGCGGGTGCGGGGGGTTCACCACCCCGCATCCGCGCCCTCGGGGTCAACCCGCGAGCCGTTCCTGCCGATACCGGAAGTGATGCCCTCACGCCGTTCGGAGGAGAGCGCAATGCCCGAACCGTGGCTGCCCGGTGCCGAGATCCACGACCTCGGCGACCACGCACCGACCGACCAGCAGTACCCGCCGAAGGCCATCGCCCACATCACCTGGGACCGCAACGCGACCGCCGCCGCCCCGCAGGACTGGTGCTCCTACGAGGACCTGGTCGGATACTTCACCGGCAGCGGCGCCGGCAGCGCGCCGCACCTGGTCTGGGACCCGTTCAGCGGCCGCACGGCGCAGCTGTTCCCGGCCGACTCCCGCTCGAAGAGCCTGCTCAGCCCCGCCGAGAGCCCGACCCGCACCAACCGGGCCGGGCGGGTGGTGATCCAGATCGAGGCGGTGTTCTTCCCCTACTGCCGCTACCGGGGCGTCGTCTACCCCCGGCTGGTCGACACCCCGTGCGCGGGCTGGGACCGGATCCACGCCTGGGTCTCCTCCTGGGGCGTGCCCGACGCCTGGCCGATGGGCCGGCCCGGCGACTTCTCCGGCCGCCGCGACGAGCAGGTCTGGGAGACCCGCGGCGGCTGGTACGCCCACGCCCACGTGCCGTACAACGACCATACCGACCCCGGCTCCTGGCCCGACTTCACGGCCGGGCCCGGTTCCCCCGGCGACCCGCCCTCGCAGCAGCAGCCGGTGCCCCCGGCCGCGCCCGCCCGCTACCAGGTCAGCATCAACGGCCTGCCGTACGGCTACGGCGCCCAGGGCTACCAGGTGACGGCGGTCGGGCGGGCGCTGGTCTCGCACGGCTTCGGCGACCACTACCGCTCCGGCCCGGGCCCGAACTGGACGGACGCGGACACCCGGAACTACGCGGACTACCAGGCGAGCCTCGGCTACTCCGGGCAGGCGGCGGACGGCGTCCCGGGCGAGGGCTCGCTGCGCCGGCTGCTTGGCTACCTGCCCGGCCGACGGACGGTCTCGGTGGCCCACCTGGTCGCGGCCGCCAGGACCGACCCGGGGGCCGAGCAGGGGCACCTGACGTACCCGGCCGAGGCGGCGATCGTGGAGCAGGCCCTCGTCGACGAGGGGCTGCTCGAACAGCGCTGGGTGGACGGCTCGTTCGGCAGCCGGACGGTCTCCGCGTACGCGGCCTGGCAGCGGCGCTGCGGGTACGAGGCGGGGGCGGCGGACGGGGTTCCCGGCCAGGCCTCGCTGCACCGGCTGGGTTCGGCGCACGGGTTCTCGGTGACCGACTGAGTCCGGCTCCGGGGGCGGTCCGGCGGTGGCGGCGCCGCCGGCCGCGGCGGGCCGGGGAATGCCCGGGCGACGGGCGGGCGTTGTCCACCGCGTGACCAGCGCCGCGACCACGACCAGGCTCTCCGTGCTCGACCGCTCCCGGACCAGGCGGGGCGAGGAGCCGGCCCAGGCCCTGCGGGACACGGTGGCCCTCGCCCGCGAGGCGGAGCGGCTCGGCTACCACCGGTTCTGGGTCTCCGAGCACCACGGGGTGCCGGGGGCGGCCGGGTCGGCGCCCACCGTGCTCGCCGCGGCGGTGGCGGCGGCCACCACGCGGATCCGGGTCGGCACCGGCGGGGTGATGCTGCCCAACCACCAGCCGCTGGTGGTGGCCGAGCAGTTCGGGGTGCTGGCCGCGCTGTTCCCCGGGCGGATCGACATGGGGCTCGGGCGCTCGGTGGGCTTCACCGACGGTGTCCGGCGGGCGCTCGGGCGGGAGAAGGACGCCGCGGACGAGTTCGGCGCCCAGCTGGCCGAACTGCTCGGTTACTTCGACGGCACGCAGCAGGCCCACCGCGGAGTCCACGCCCGGCCGGCCGAGGGCCTGCACGTCCCGGCCTTCGTGCTGGCCACCGGCGAGGGCGCCGACCTGGCCGCCGAGGCCGGGCTGCCGCTGGTGATCGCCGCCCCGCGCGGGAAGGACCGGATGCTGGCGGCGATCGACCGCTACCGCGCCCGGTTCCGCCCCTCCGCGCGGGCCGCCGAGCCGTACGTGGTGGTGTCGGGCACGGTGGCGGTCGCGGAGACGGCCGAGCGGGCGCGAGAGCTGCTCGTCCCGGAGGCGTGGTCCGGCGCGTACTCCCGCACCCACGGCGAGTTCCCGCCCCTGGCCCCCGCGGCCGAGATCCGTGCCCGGGAGATGACCGTCAGGGAGCGGGCCGCGTACGAGCAGTCGCTCAAAGGCCACATCGCGGGCACCCCGGAGCAGGCCGCCGCCGAGCTGGCGGCGCTGGTGGAGCGCAGCGGGGCGGACGAGTTCCTGGTCACCACCAGCACCTACGACCGCACCGAGCTGTTCGACTCCTACCGGCTGCTCGCCGAGGCCGTCGGCCAGGCCTGAGCGGGCGGGAGACCGGGCCGGCGGCCCGGCCCTCGGGAGCCCCTTCGCCGTGTCGGCGCCCCATGGCGGCATCCTCTTATCGCATTTTCAGCCCCGAAACCCCCAGGTACGGCCCGGTCTCGGCCAAGGTGCCGTGCCAGGTAGCCGGTGAACGGCGTTCCAACCCCCCTGGTCCACCACTGGTGTCATCCCTCCGTCCGGCCTGATGTGCCGTCAGTTCTTGGCTGGAACTGGCCGTTGCTGATGTGAATATGCCATTGGAATGTTCGTCATATGGGATCCGGCAGTAGCCTTCCGTGTCGAACCAACCACTGCTGGTGGTGAACCGGTCGGCGCCGCGCTGCGCCCGGCCGCCCAGACCGCGCGAAGGAGCCGGTGTGCCCGGTATCGACGAATGCCTCTCCGGAGCGATGGCGATCCCCGGGGCCCGCGCCGCGAGCCTGGTCGACTGGAGCAGCGGGCTCGCCCTCGGCAGCCTCGGCGACAGCCCGACCGGAGAGCACGAGACCTCGGCCGCCGAGGCGACCGACCTGGTGCGGGCGGCCGTCGAAAGCCAGACCTTCACCGCGGCGGAGGACCGGCGGGCCCCGCTGGAGGACATCATCGTCACCGCCGGCCGCAGCTACCACCTGATCCGCTTCATCGACACCGTCTTCGACAGCAGGCTAGTCCTGCACCTCTGGCTGGACCGCGCGGAGGGCAACCTCGCCGCCGCCCGCTTCCGCCTCCAGGCGCTCACCGAGGAACTGGTGCTGGGGTGAGCGCGTGACCGCCGCGACCGGCACCGCGCCGCCCCCGGTGGGGGCCGCCACCCCGAGGACGCCGGGCGAGGCCCTCGCCCTGCTCGCCGACCGCCGCGCCACCGGCGCCCTGCACGGACCGCTCGGTAGCCTCCACCTGGTCGACGGCCGGGTGACCGCCGCCGAGTCCCCCCGGGCGCCCGGTCTGGCCGACCTGCTCACCGGCTGCGGCCGGATCACCCCCGCGGACTGGGCGGAGCTGCTCCGGGTCCACGGCCCGCGGTCCAGGGTCGGCGAGGCGCTCGTCGAACGGCGGCTGCTCACCCGGGGAGAGCTCGAACTCGGCCACCTGGGAACGCTGTTCGACGCCGCCTTCTTCGTGCTCGCCGACCCGGCCGGCGGCGTCTGGCGGTTCGAGGCCGACGCCCGGCACTGGCTCGGGCCGGTCGCGGAGGTCGACCCGGACCGGATCCGCCGCGAGGTCGAACGCCGTGTGCGGCTGCTCGACGGGATCTGGCCGTGGGGCCGGCTCGACAACGCGCCCGTCCGTCCGGCCGGGCACGGCCGCCGGCCGACCCACCGCCCGTCCGGCCGGCGGCGCCGCGAGCTGCTCGACCACGCCGACGGCCGCAGGACCCCGGCGGACCTGGCCCGGCTGCTCGGCCGCTCCGGCTTCGGGGTGACGGCGGACGTCCGCCGACTGGCCGCCGCCGGGCTGCTGGACGCCTCGTGCCCGCCCGGTGCGCCGCCCCCGTCCGACGTGCCGGCCCGGCCCGGTGCGCGGCTCCCGACCGACGTCCCGCGCCCGCCCGACGCGGGGACGGCCGCGCCGGTGCCCGAGGTGCCGCCAACGGCCGTGCCGGTGCCCGAGGTGCCGCCAACGGCCGTGCCGGGAAGAGAAGTTCCCCCACCGGCGCCGAGGGGACCGGCCGGCGGGCTGCACCGCCGGGTCCCCGGCGCCAGCCTCCGGGGTGCCGGACTCCCCGGCACCCCGGTCACGGCCGCCCCCGCCGCCGCCCCAGCCCCCACACGCTGCGAACGCCCGCCCACCACGGCCGCGGCCCACCCGCCGGCCGTCCCCGACCCGGACATCGCGCTGCTGACCCGGGTCCGAGACCTTCTGGAGGCCCGACTTTGACCCACTCCCCGCCCGCGACCCCGTCGTTCCGGCCATGAGGCGGGCGCTCAAGCAGCGTGTCGGAAGGAGACAACTGATCGCCTTGGAGACCGAGTTGCTCGCCGAACTGCGTGCCGTCAAACACCGCGTGCCGCACCTCGCGGGCGGCCTGGTCGCCAGCGTGGACGGCCTGTTGATCGCGCACGACACCCATGGCACCGAGCCCTCGGGGCTGGCCGCGATGACGGCGGCCTCGCTCTCCCTGGCCCAGCGGCTCGCCGACACCACCGGCCAGGGCGAGTTCCGCGAGTCACTGGTGCGCGGCGAGAACGGCTACGTCGCCACCTACGCGGCCGGCGGCAGCTGCGTGCTGGCCCTGCTGGCGCACCCCGACGTCAACGTCGGCCGGCTGCACCTGGAGGCCCGTCGCAGCGCGCAGCGCATCGCCGGGCTGCTCGACGACGCCCTCGTGCCCAAGGACCCGCGCGACGCGGGCTGACCGGGACCATTCGTCCGAACTGCACCGAACCACCCACCACCGAACGGGAGTTACCCAGATGACCGACGCAGCCGGCGCGCTCAAGCAGGCCATGACCAGCATCGAGGGCGCCATCGGCGCGGCCCTGGTGGACTACAACAGCGGCATGGCGCTGGCCACCCTCGACGGCCCCGGCGGCCTGGACCTCAACGTCGCGGCGGCCGGCAACACCGACGTGGTCCGCGCCAAGATGCGCACCATGGACATGCTCGGCCTCCAGGACGGGATCGAGGACATCCTGATCACCCTGACCAGCCAGTACCACCTGATCCGCCCGCTCACCGGCCGCACCGGCAAGGGCCTGTTCCTCTACCTCGCGCTGGACAAGGCGCGGGCCAACCTCGCGATGGCCCGCCACCAGCTGAGCAGGATCGAGGCCGAGCTGGAGGTCTGACGCGCCGCTCCGACGGAGGGGGCCGCGGACGGAGCCCCGGCGGCGGCCCAGGCCCCCGCCGGGCTCCGTCCAGCGGGTCTCACCCCTGCGACAGGCCCTCCGTGAGGCCCTGTGACAGGCCCGGCCGCAGGCCCTGCGCCCGGTCCGGTCCGACGGCCCGCCCGCGCACCAGCTCGACCGGCCCGCCCGCCCGTCCCCGGGCGGCCAGTGCGGCGGCCGTACGGTCCCAGGACGGGCCGGTGAGCAGCGCCCGCGCCTCGGCCGGCTCGCAGAGCCGCCACTCCACCAGCTCCTCCTCCGGCAGCACGATCGAGCCGAGCGCCCGCTCCGTCACGGTGCCCCCGTCGAACACGTACACCAGGACGGCGGTGTCCCGGCCGGTCGCCGGGTCGGCCGCCGCACCCGGCTGCCAGTCCAGCACCAGCAGCGGCCCCGGCTCGACCTCCCAGCCGAGCTCCTCGCGGACCTCCCGCCGGGCCGCCGCCCGGGGCATCTCACGGTCCGCCTCGACCCCGCCGCCCGGCAGCGTCCAGTACGGCTCCTGCCCGCGCGGCCCGTCCCACGGCCGCAGCCGTACCAGCAGGACCCGGCCGGCGGCGTCGGTGAACAGCGCCCGCGCCTTCGCCCGGATCCGCGGCCGGGTGGCGTAGTACGTCTCCCGGTCCATCGGCGGCTCCGCAGGCTCCTCTGCCGACGGCGTCAGCCCCGGTGCCGCGGCCAGTCCGGCGTACTCCGGCACCGGAGCGTCGGAGGGCAGTCGTCCGAGCGTGTGCCCGACCGGCCGGCTGTCCTCCAGCTCCAGCGGTCCGGCGTCGCGCGGCGCCAGCAGGCAGGCCGTCACCCGGCGCGACAGCCGCGGCGGCAGCGCGTGCCCGGCCTGTTCCGCCGTCAGCCAGGTCCAGCCGCCGATCTCCGCCGCGTCCGGCCGGAACGCCGCCGCCTGCTCCGGCGTCAGCGGCTCGGCCCAGTACAGGTACACGACGATCGGCAGGTCGCCGTGGCGCAGCAGCGCCCAGTCCACGCCGGCCAGCGGCCCCAGCCGCGGCGTGAAGCCCAGCTCCTCGCGGATCTCCCGCAGGGCGGTCTCCCGGGGCGACCGGTCCACCGGCTCCCACCCGCCGCCCGGGATCGCCACCGGATGCTTCCGGTCGTACGGCAGCCGGACCACCAGCACCCGCCCCGCCCCGTCCGGGAACAGCACCCCCGCCGCCGCCATGACCTCCCGACCGTCCCTGCCCGCGCTCTCCACCCCGGCTCCCTCCGTCACGTCTCCCCGGACACGACCACCCGGGCCACCCGGATGGTTCCCACCCGGAGGCACCTCCGATTCCGACGATCGGGGACGGGCAGCACCGACGGACCCGCCGGCCCGCCGCCGCCTCACCCCAGCGAGGCCAGTGCCTGCGCCGCCGCACGCGCCAGCTGCTCGTCGTGCCGGGCGCTCCCGCCGCGCAGCCGGGCGACGCCCTCCGCGGCCGCCAGGGCGAGCAGGCCCGGCAGCAGGTCGGTGCTGCGGGCGGCGAGCCAGCGGGTGCCCCGGGTGGCCATCCACCAGAGGTCGGCGGCCGGGCCCGGCGGGGGTTCGGCGGGCGCCGCGGCCGGGGGCGGGCCGAGGGCATAGCCGGCCTCGGTGAGCAGCTCGTGGAACCGCCGGGCGATCAGGTGGTGGCCCTCGGCGCTGGGGTGCAGGCGGTCCACGCTCAGCAGTCGGCGCTCCGCGAGCCAGGGCAGCTCGGCGATGTGCAGGTGCACCGCCCGGTGGCGTTCGGCGAGCGCGTGCACCACGGTGTTGACCGCCCGCATCCGGCGGGCCAGCGGACGGGCGAGCGGCGCCGGGAGCCGGAGCAGGCTGCCCGGGTCGGGCAGGCAGGCGGTCAGCAACCTGGCGCCGTGGCCGGACAGTTCGCCCATGGTGGCGTCCAGCTCCAGCGTGGTGCGCCGGATGTCGAAGCCCGACCGCAGGGTGTCGTTGCCGCCGACCACGACGGCCGCCAGCCGGGGCCGCAGTGCCAGCGCCGCCGGGAGCTGACAGTGCGTCAGATCAGTGGTGAGCGCCCCGCTGTACGCCAGGTTGGTGAACTCGACGTCCCGCCCGTCGGGCGCCAGTGCGTGGGCCAGGACGGCGGCCCAGCCGCGCCGGCCCTCGCCGACCTGGTCCCCGACCCCCTCCGTCAGCGAGTCCCCGAGCGCGACGAAGCGCAGCAGCTCGCCCGCCGCGGGGCTCTGCTCGGCCGCCCGGTCACGCCCGGCTTCCAGCATGCTCATCCCGACCCCCGTCCACCGCCTCGTCGTTGCGTACGCCGTGCGCCGCCAGGAACGCCGCCACCGCGGCCGGCCAGCCGTACCGCTCGGCCCGCGCCCGGGCGGCGGCCCGCCGCGGCTCCTCCGGCCGGTCCAGCAACCGCCGTACGGCGGAGGCGAATCCGTTGCCCGTGTCGACGGCCGCCACCCCGGCGGGCCCGACCAACCCGGGCAGCGCGGAGGAGCGGCTGACCGCGACCGGGGTCCCGCAGGCCAGCGCCTCCAGCGCGGCGAGCCCGAAGGTCTCCACCGGTCCGGGCGCGAGCACCACGTCCGCGCAGCCCAGCAGCCGGGCCAGATCCGCCCGCCCGCCCAGGTGCCCGAGGAAGCGCACCGGCAGGCGCAGCCGGGCGGCCCGGGCCGCCAGCCGCTCCCGCAGCGGGCCGGTTCCGGCCACCACCAGGACGGCGGGTCGCCGACGGGCCCGCAGGACGGCCAGCGCCTCGATCGCCCGCTCGGGCCGCTTCTCCGCCGAGAGCCGCGAGCAGAGCACCAGCAGGGTCTCCTCCGGGGCGGCGTACCGGGCCCGCTCGGCGGCCCGTTCGGCGGGCGGCAGCGGGCGCATCGCGTCCAGGTCCACCCCCAGCGGGGCCCGGACCAGGTTCGGGGTGCCGATCCGCCGGAACTCCGCCGCCGCCCAGTCGGTGGTGCAGAGCACCGAGTCGTAGGCGCGGGCCGTGGCCGCGTTGAGCCGGTCGGCCGCCGCGGCCGCCAGCGGGCCGGGCAGGCCCCGGGTGCGCAGCACCCCGGTGGCGCTCTCGTGCGAGACCATCACCGAGCGCACCCCGTGCCGCCGCGCCCAGGCACCGGTCCAGCGCAGCGTGGTGCGGTCGGACACCTCCAGCCGGTCGGGGGAGAGCCTGGTCAGCTCCGCGGCCACCGCCCGCCGGTCGGTGAGCAGCCGGTAGCCGCCACTGGCCGGCAGCACCGGGCCGGGCAGCGTGACCACCAGGCCCTGCTCGGTCTCCTCCTCGGAGCGCCGGTCCCCGGGGACGATCAGCACCGGGCGGTGCCCGGCCGCCAGGTACCCGGCGCCCAGGTGGCGCAGCGCGGTGCGCAGGCCGCCGGAGACCGGGGTGACGAAGTTGGCGAGCCGCACGATCGTCAGAGCCCCGTCGCCCGCCGAAGGCCCGCCGCCCGCCGACGCGCCACCGGTCTTCGGAGCCGCGCCGATCGCCGGCGCCCCGCCGCTCGCCGCAGCCGCGCCCACCACCGGCGCCCCACCGTCGGGAACGGAGGTCATGCCGGCAGCTCCTCCGGCAGGGCGGGTGCCACCGGCTCGACCGCCGCCGGGGCGGCCGGCGGCAGCGCCAGCCCGCGGTGCTCCGCCAGCACCTCGGCGTAGTGCCGCAGCAGCTGGTCCCCGACCGCCTCCCAGGTGCGCGCGGTGACCTCGGCCCGCCCGGCCCGCCCGTACCTGGCGCGCCGCGCGGGGTCGGCGGCCAGGTCCGCGACCGCTCTGGCCACCGCCGCGCCGTCGCGGGGCGGCACCAGCAGCCCGGTGCGGTGGTGGGCGACCAGGTCCAGGGGGCCGCCCGCCGCCGGGCCGACCACCGGCACACCGCTGGCCATCGCCTCCTGGATGGTCTGGCAGAAGGTCTCCAGCGGCCCGGTGTGCACGAAGACGTCCAGGGTGGCGAAGCAGCGCGCCAGTTCGTCACCGGTGCGCCGGCCGAGGAACACCGCGCCCGGCATCGAGGCCTTCAGCCCGGGGGCCGAGGGGCCGTCGCCGACGACCACCACCCGGACGCCGGGCAGCGCCGAGGCCGCGGCCAGCAGGTCGACCCGCTTCTCCGGCGCCAGCCGTCCGACGTATCCGACCAGCACCTCCCCGCCCGGGGCGAGCGCCCGGTGCAGCGCCTCGTCCCGGTGCCGGGGGTGGAACCGCACCGAGTCCACCCCGCGCGGCCACAGTTGCACCCGCGGCACCCCGTGCGCGGTCAGGTCCTGGGCGGCGGGGGTGGAGGGCGCCAGGGTACGGGCGGCCGCCCGGTGCACGGCCCGGATCCGCCGCCAGGCGGCGGCCTCCCCGAGTCCCCGCCCGGCGCGGTAGGCGTGCGCGTACCCGGCCAGGTCGGTCTGGTAGACGGCGACGGCGGGCACCCCGAGCCGGGCCGCGACCTGCATCCCGCGCGCGCCGAGCACGAACGGGCTGGCCAGGTGGACGACGTCCGGCCGGTGTCCGGCGATCGCGGCGGCCAGCTGCCGGCTGGGCAGCGCGATCCGCACCTGCGGGTACCCCGGCAGCGGCACCGACGGGATGCGCACCACGGGAATCCCGTCCGCCCCGGCGTTTCCGAAGGTCTCCGGCGGGCACGCGGTGCCCCGCGCCGGTGCGGGGGTGACGACAAGGGGCCGGTGGCCCCGGCGGACCAGATGCTCGGCCGTCCGCAGCACGCTGTGGGCGACTCCGTTGACCTCGGGCGGGAAGGATTCGGTGACGATGACGACGCGCATGCCGGAGTTCTGTCCACGCCCGGCGTGCTCCCGGCCAAAGGGATCTGTCGTACAGGCGAACGCGGGTCGGCGATTCGCACCACCGACCCGCGTCCCGGAACGCGTCCCGTCACACCGATCCGGCGGTCTCCTTGAGCTCCGCGTACGGCGCGAGCTTGCGGATCGACTCGATGCTCTTCAGGCAGTCGTCCTTGCTCTCCTGCGGGTCGCCGGTCACCACGATCGCCCCGTTGCTCGCCTTGAGCCGGAACCGGTGCATGCCGCCCTCGTCCACGTACAGCTCGAATTTCCCAGCCATGCCAGAAACAGCCTTCCGCTCGGTTGACCCCCTGGCCGCACCGTAGGGTCAAATCCCTTGTGCGGCACGTCAGATGATCCATCCGGGTGCACCGGAGCGGGCGTGTCCGGCGTGGCCGGTTCAGGCCTGCGGCCGGCTCCGTCCGGCGGCCAGCCCGGTGAGGGTGGCGGTCAGGATGCGGGCGAGCCGGGGTTCGACCTCGATGACGGCGTGGGCCAGCCGGGGGTCGCCGCGGTAGAGGGCGGCGACCTCGGCGCCCGGGTTCGCGATCTGCCACATGGCCCCGGCCAGTGAGACGGCGGTGGCGATCAGGTCGACGACGTCCTGCTCGTCGAGGGCGGGCAGTCGTTCGCGGACGGCCGCGCTGATCGGTTCGCGGGCGGCGAGCGTGGCGAGTTTGAAGTCGCGCACCGCGTCGAGCGAGACGTTGCGTTCGAGGTTGAGCGGGGCGTGGGCGAGCAGGTCGCAGAACATCCCGCGGGCCGCGAGGGTGGCGGCGAACGCCCGGGCCACGGCGGCCGGGCCCGGCTCCGTGCTCTCCCGCAGCCGTGCGGTGAGGGCGTCCGACCACTCCGCCCAGCCCTCGGCGGTCAGCCGCAGGAAGATCTCCTCGCGGGTCTCGAAGTACCGCAGCAGCGCCGACTTGTGCATCCCCACCGCGGCGGCGATGTCGGTCAGGGTGACGTCCCTGATGCCCCGCTCGGCTCCGAGCGACCGGGCCGCCGCCAGGATCGCGGTCTCGCGCCGGCGCTTGGCCTCGGGCGACCGTGCGCGCTGGAACTCCGATGCGTCTTCCACCAGCCCATGGTAGGGCAACGCCGTTGCCGTAATACCGCAACGGCGTTGCGCTAATAACGCAACGGTGTTTTACTAGCGGCATGGAGCAGAGCATGCAGCAGGACAGCGAACAGACCTGGTTCATCACCGGCAGCTCGCGCGGCTTCGGCCGCGCCCTCGTGCGCGCCGCACTCGAAGCCGGTGACCGGGTGGCCGCGACCGCCCGGAGGCCCGAGCAACTCGCCGACCTCGTCGAGGAGTTCGGCGACCGGATCCGCCCGGTCGCGCTGGACGTCACGGACCCGGCGGCCGCCCGCGCCGCCCTCGCCGAGGCGCGCGCCGCCTTCGGCCGGATCGACGTGCTGGTGAACAACGCCGGCTACGCCAACGTCTCGCCGATCGAGACCACCGAGGACGCCGACTTCCGCGCCCAGTTCGAGACCAACTTCTGGGGCGTCTACCACGTCACCAAGGCCGCGCTCCCGATCCTGCGCGAGCAGAAGGGCGGGCTGGTCGTGCAGTTCTCCTCGATGGGCGGGCGGGTCGGCGGCTCCCCGGGCATCGCCTCGTACCAGGCGGCGAAGTTCGCCATCGACGGGTTCAGCCGGGTGCTGCGCGCCGAGACAGCGCCGTTCGGCGTACGGGTGCTGGTGGTCGAACCCAGCGGCTTCCGTACGGACTGGGCCGGCTCCTCGATGGTCGTCCACGAGGTCCCGGAGGCCTACCGGGAGACGGTCGGCGCCGTGAACCGGCGGCTGCGGCAGGGCGGCGACGGCACGGCGGGCGACCCGGTCCGCGCCGCCGAGATCCTGGTCCGGGTGGCCAAGCGGCGCGACGTTCCGCACCACCTGCCGCTCGGGGTCAACGCCGCCGAGGGCTCGATCGCCATGGACCGGCGGCTCCTGGCGGAGGACACCAGGTGGCGCGAGGTGGCCCGCTCGGCCGACTTCGCGGAGGCCTACCCGGTCGCCTTCCCGGCGGACACGACCGACTGGGCGGAGCCGGCGGCCTGACCGGTCCGATGTGCGCGGTCCGGTGGCCCCGCGGCCCTACAGTCCGGCGTGGGACGACCCGCAGCCCTACGGCCCGGCCCGGTGGCCCCGCGGCCCTGCGCCTGGCCCGGCGTGGACGGCCCCGCGGCCCGGCGCGGGGTGGGCGCCGGGCCGCAGGGCCGTCGGGTTCAGCAGTTGTCGAGGATGCCGGTGAGCGCGCTCTTCTCGGCGCTGTCCACGTCCAGGCCGTAGTACTGCTTCACCTGCACCCAGGCGCGGGCGTAGGTGCAGCGGTAGGAGGCCTGGGGGAGCCACTCGGCCGGGTCGCGGTCGCCCTTGGACCGGTTGCTGGTGGCCGAGACCAGCAGCAGCTGGGGGCGGGTGACGTCGTTGGCGAAGGCCTGGCGCCTGGCGGTGGTCCAGGACCAGGCGCCGGAGGCCCAGGCCTCGGAGAGCGGTACCAGGTGGTCGACGTCGAAGGAGGAGGCGGTGGTGGTCGTCGCGCCGTCGTACGGCGAGGACCAGTTGCCGCTGGTGGCCTTGCAGGAGGTGTCGGTGACGACGTTGCTGCCGTCCCGCTTGACGATCCACTCGCGGGTGTCGCAGGTGCCGCTGATGGTGATCCAGGACGGGAACAGCGTGCGGTCGTAGGTGTCGCCGTGGGTCTCCGCGGTGGCGGGCATCGCGGCGAGGTAGCTGCGGGCGGTGGCCGCGGAGATCGGGGTCGGCAGGGCGGCCTGGGCGGGGGTGCCGGCCGTGAACACGGTCACGGCGGCGAGGGCGGCGGCAGCCGGTATGGAGGACAGGAACCGGCGCGCGGGTGCGGTGGGGGCCATGGCGGACGCTCCATCATCAGATCGGAAGAACTGCTGAATTGCGTGCGCCAGTGTGGCGATCCGGTCACCTACGCGGGTAGATGCGGGAAGTGAAATCCTCGTGCACATCGGACGTGCACCGGACAAGTCCGGCGCGCGTCACGGAGGTTCGGGGTGGTGTGTCCGGTTTCCGGCTGCCGCCGGGGAGTTCAGTCGCGGCGGCGGCCCGCCATCCAGACGTAGACCAGGATGCCCGCGAACAGGAACAGGACGCCCTGGTAGACGGCGGCGTAGCCGGCCCCGGCGAGCAGCCAGAGCGAGAAGGCGAAGGCGCCGAGGCCGAGGACGGCGTCCCGCACCAGCCGTCCGCGGTCGACCTTCTCGCCGGCCCCGCGCACCAGCCAGTACAGCTGGGCGGCGGTGGACAGCAGGTACGGCACGGTGGCGGTGAAGGTGGTGACCAGCACCAGCGTGTCGAAGGCGCCCTTCGCGCCGCTGGCGAAGTTGAGCACGGTCAGCACCGAGGCCAGCGCCACGCTGACCAGCACGCCGAAGGTCGGCACCCCGCGCCGCTCCTTGCCGAAGGAGGCCGGGAACAGGCCGTCCCTGGCGGCCGCGTACGGGGCCTGGGCGGAGAGCAGGGTCCAGCCGTTGAGGGCGCCGGTCATCGAGACCAGCGCGGCGACGGCGATCGCCGTGCCGCCCCAGGTGCCGCCGAACATGGCGTCCACGGCGTCCGAGAACGGCGCGCTGGAGTGGACGAGCTGCTGGTGCGCCACGGTGCCGAACACCGCGATCGTGCCCAGCAGGTAGACCACCGCCGCACCGGTGGTGCCGAGCACGCTGGCCCGGCCGACGTTGCGCTCCGGGTCGCGGACCTTGCCGGCGCTCATCGCGGCCGACTCCACGCCCAGGTAGCTGAACAGCAGGATCGCCGCGGCGGCGGTCATGCCGCCCGCCCAGCCCCGGCCGTCGGCGTCGAAGGGGCCGAGGTTCTCCGGGTCGAAGAAGAACAGGCCGCCCACCGAGACCAGCAGCAGCGGGACGAACTTCAGCACGGTGGAGACGAGTTGGACCACCCCGACGTAGCGGGTGCCGGCCAGGTTGGCCAGCGCCGGCAGCCACTGGATGGCCAGCGCGGCGGTGATCTCCAGGGGAACGGAGTGGTGCAGCGGCAGCAGCACGTCCAGGTACCCGACGGCGGCCACGGCCAGCGCGGCGTTGCTGACCCAGGTGGTGATCCAGTACGACCAGGCGGACAGGAAGCCGGCGAAGTCCCCGAAGGCCTCGCGGGCGTAGACGTACGGTCCGCCGGTGCGCGGGCTGCGGCGGGCCAGCTGTCCGAAGACCAGCGCCAGCGCGATCGCGCCCACGGTGAGCACCGCGAAGGCGGCCAGGCTGACGGTGCCGAACGGGGCGACCGCGGCCGGGATCATGAAGATGCCGCCGCCGATGATGTTGCCCATGACCAGGGCGGTGGCGGTCACCAGCCCGAAGCGGCGGCCGGTCTGCCGCGGTGCCGGGCCGGTCTGCCGAGGCGTCGGGCCGGTCGGCGCCGGGCCGTCCGACGGGGAGCCGGCCGGCCCCGGGGTCTCCGGGCCGCTCGGTCGGGTCGCCTGCCGGGGTGCGGCGGGACTGGTCTGCATGAGGGTGGTGCGCCTTTCGTGGTGCTGCTCCTGTTGCTCCTGCTGCTGCTCGCGCTCGGTGGAGCGCCGTGGAGCGACCGTTCATGCTCGGACTGGGCGGCACCTTGCACCAAATCGACGGGATTTGTTCAGTTCGCCCGGCCCCTCGCCGCAATACTTGCGGTCGCGGAGGGGCTCGACGGGCACTCGTCCGGCACCCCCCGTCGGCTGTTCGACCGGATTCGCAGAGGTACGCCCGGATTCGTCCGGCCGGGGGAGTTGCCTCACCCGAATGCCTCAGCCCGGTTGCGGCGTGCGCCCGAAGCCGCGCGTTCGTGTGCCAACGTTGGCGCGGCGCCTCCCCGGTGGGGCGCCGCCCGGCCCGTCGGGCGGTCGAACCGGCCGGTCGGGGGCGCGGGTGAGGACCAGAGACGAACCAAAAGGACATCAGATGTCGCTTCGTGGGAAGATCCGCAAGCTCGCCGTGATCGTCGCCGTGGCCGGTGCCGTGGTGGCGGTCCCGACCTCGGCCATGGCGGGCGGCTTCGCTCCGACGCAGTCGGAGGGGCAGAGCCTGGAGTCCGGCACGGCGGGCGTCGGCCTGTTCGGCCCGCACGCCACCTGGTTCAACTACGCCGAGCACGGCGAGAGCGACTGCGGCTGCTGATCCCCGCACCCTCCGGGCCCGGAGGCCGTCCGTCGGTCTCCGGGCTCACGCCTGTCCGGCGGCCACCGGCTCCCGGGGCTTCGCCGCCCGGGCCGCGAGGCCCCGGAGCGCAGCCCGGGCCCGCAGCTCCTTCAGCACCGCGATGTCCGTCGCGTGCCCGGTGCCGTCCCCGCCGTGCTTGCGGTCCGGGGTCTCCACCACCAGCGGTACCCCGGCCGTCTCCGGGTGCTCGAACAGCTCGCGGAACGGCTCGGCGCCGATCATCCCGGCGCCGATGTTGGCGTGCCGGTCCTTGCGGGCGCCGACGACGTCCTCGGAGTCGTTGGCGTGGATCAACCGCAGCCGGCCCGGACCGGCCGCGGCGGCCAGGGCGTCCAGTGCGGCCGTCACCCCGCCCGGCTCCGCCAGGTCGTGTCCGGCGGCGAAGGCGTGGCAGGTGTCCAGGCAGACTCCCACCTTCGGGTGGTGGTCCAGCGCCTCCACGTACTCGGCCAGCTCCTCCAGCCGCGAGCAGAGCGAGCTGCCCTGGCCCGCCGTCGGCTCCAGCAGCAGCCAGGGCGCGTCGTCGCCCAGCCGGTCCAGCTCCTCCAGCAGCGGCCGGACGTCCGCCCGGACCTGCGCCATCGCCTCGGCCCGGCGCGAACCGCCGCCGGGCGCGGTGCCGACCGCCGAGCCGGTGTGCAGGACGACGCCGAGCGCGCCGATGGCGTGGCCGCGGCGCAGCGAGTGCCGCAGCGAGTCGGCCGAGTGCTCCCGGGTGGCCGGGTTGTCCGAGCCGAAGTTGATCAGGTACGGGGCGTGCACCCAGGCCGGGATGCGCCGTTCGGCGCAGGCGGTGCGGAACGCCTCGTCCTGGGCCGGGGTGCCCGGGGGAGTGGCCCAGCCGCGCGGGTTGGCCACGAACACCTGCACCGTCTCCGCGCCGACCCGGTCCGCGTACGCCAGGCCGGTGCCGGCCAGTCCGCGACCGGCCACCGGGACGTGGGCGCCGATCGGGTTGCGGCGGGCGGCGGCGGGCGGTACGGGGACGGTGCTCATGGCCCCGAGCATGCCACGCGACCGGCCCCCGGCGTCGGGCGGGCCGGTCCGGGAGCCCCGGAGGCCCCCGGGGCCCGATGCCCGACGTGCCACGTCGGGACGAAACGTACCGCCGTGCTCGATCGAGTGAATCCGGCCCGGAAACCGGGGACCGCGCTCCGCCCCTCCGTCACGATCCGTGACCAGATGGACTCCGCGACTCCTGAGGAGGCAGCCGTGACCACCGCCGAACCGGCCGAGACCGTCGACCTGCGTGCCGACCACCTGATCCGCGACCCCTTCACCGCCTTCGCCGACCTGCGCGAGCGCGCCCCGCTCGCCCGCGCCGGCATCCCCGGCGTGGAGCCGTTCTGGATCGCCGTCCGGTACCAGGACGTCCGCACCGTGCTGTCCGACCCGCGCTTCGTCAACGACGTGAACGCCGTCGCCGGCCCCACCGCCGCGGAGAGCCCCGCCCCCGCCGACCGCACCGCCCCCGCCCTCGCCGACCGCACCGCCCCCGCTTCCGCCCCCGCGCACCGCACCGAGCAGGTCTGGCGCGCCCGCGGCATGCCGCCCGAGTGCGCGAAGTACCTGCGCGCCGGGGTCTTCGGCGCGGACGGCGCCCGGCACCGCCGGATGCGCGGGCTGGTCCACCCCGCCTTCACGACCGGCGCCGTGGAACGGCTGCGGCCCCGGATCGAACGGCTCGCCGAGGAGTACGCCCGGGCGCTACCCGAGCACGCCGGCCCGGACGGCGTGGTCGACCTGGTCGCGCACTTCGCCTACCCGCTGCCCGTCACGGTGATCTGCGAACTGCTCGGCATCCCCGAGTCCGACCGCCCGCGGTGGCGCCGCTGGAGCTCCTACCTCGGCCGGGGCGCCGGGCCCGGGCTGGACGAGGCGCTGCGCGCCATGGTGGCCGCCGCCCGGGAACTGGTCGAGCGCCGCCGGGCCGAACCGGCCGACGACCTGCTCTCCCGGCTGGCCGCGGCGGAGGGCGACACCATCGACCCGGTGGAGAGCATCTCGCTGATCCTCAACCTGATCGTGGCCGGCCACGAGACCACCGCCACCCTGATCGGCAACGGAACGGCCGCGCTGCTCGCCCACCCCGAGCAGCTGGCGATGGTCCGGGCCGACCGGGGCCTGCTGCCCGCCGCCGTCGACGAGCTGATGCGCTGGTGCGGCCCGACCATCGGCGGGGTGCCGCGGTACGCGACGGAGGACCTCCTCCTGGCCGGCACGCTGGTCCGCAAGGGCGAGGCGGTGATGCCGATCCTCGCCGGCGCCAACCACGACCCGCGGGCGTACGCCGATCCCGAGCGCCTGGACGTCTGCCGGGCGAGCGCGCCGGACCGCGCCGGGCACCACGAGGCGCACCTGGGCTTCGGCCACGGCACCCACCGCTGCCTGGGTGCGGTGCTGGCGCACCAGGAGGCGGTGGTCGCCTTCGACACCCTGCTGCGGACGTACCCGGGGCTGGCCCTCGCGGTCGGCCCGGAAGCCGTCGAGCGCGGCCCGAACCCGGCCGCCTGGCACCTCGCCGCGCTGCCCGTCCGCCTCGGGCCGCAGGCCCGGGCCGCGGCCTGACCCCGGGCCGCCGAGCCCGACCGCTCGACGGACCCGACGCACCCGTCACGCCCGACGCATCCGCCACACCCGACGCGCCCGACCGCCCTCCGCAGCCGGGCGCGTCGCCGTACCCGCCGGGGACCGACGCCCCGCCCCACCCGTCGCTCCGCCCCACCCGTCACCCTCCCCCCGCTCGCCGGCCACACCCGACCGCCCACGACCGCGCGCCACGCCGGGCCGTCCCACCTCCGGCCGACACCCCGTCAGCCCCGCAGCCCAGCCCTGGTGGCGGGCCCACCCGGCCGCCCATACCGTCGACACGGCCGCACCCACCGGCCGTCACCGCCCGCGCACAGCGCGTCAGCCCACGCCGCCGGGCCGTGCGGAAGACCACCACACCAGCAGGAACGCCACGCGCGCCGAAAGAAACAGGTCACCACTCATGCCCACGCGACGGGTCCACCACCTCGCCGCGGCCACCGCCGCCGCCACCGCCCTGACCACCGCCCTCACCGCGCTGGCCGCCGCCCCCGCGGCCCGCGCCGACATCGGCACCTCCCCGCACTTCGTCCACCCCGGCCAGTCGATCCAGCAGGCCGTCGACGCCGCCAGACCGGGCGACACCGTCCAACTGCTCCCCGGCACCTACCGGGGCAGCGTCCGCATCACCACCCCCGGCCTCACCCTGCGCGGCTCCGGCGCGGACAGCGTGATCGTCCCCGGCGACGGTACCGAGAACGCCTGCGGCGCCGCCGGACACGGCCTCTGCGTGGTCGGCACCGAGGAGCAGCCGCTGTCCGACGTGACCATCGACAGCCTCGCCGTCACCGGCTTCCGCAAGAACGGCATCGACGCCAGCGGCACCACCGGCCTGACCGTCAGCGGCACCTACGTCCATGACAACGCCCAGCAGGGCATCAGCCAGGAGATGTCCACCCGGGCCACCATCCGCGGCAACCGCTCGACCGACAACGGCCAGTCCGGCGTCTTCCTCGCCAACTACGCCTACCGCGAGGGCGGCTCGCCCGACACCGGCGGCACCGTGGTCGAGGGCAACGTGCTGACCGGCAACCGCGTCGGCGTCACCGTCCGCCGGCTGCGCGGGCTGGCCGTCCAGGACAACGGGATCATCGGGAACTGCGCCGGCGTCTTCGTGGTCGGCGACGAGGGCGTGCCCCGCGCCGGGAACCTCGACGTCCGGCACAACACCGTCATCGGCAACAACAAGTTCTGCGCGGCCAACCCGCGGCTGGGGGCCATCCAGGGCGCCGGCATCGTGCTCACCGGCACCGAGGACACCCGGGTGACGGACAACGAGGTCCGCGACAACACGGGCACCTCGGAGTTCTCCGGTGGCATCGTCCTCTTCCGGAGCGTGGTCGGCGTCTCCAACGCCCGTGCCGTGATCACCGGCAACCAGCTGAGCGGCAACGGCCCCGCCGACCTCGCCGACCGCGACCCCGGCGCCGACAACACCTTCGCCCGCAACACCTGCGAGCGCTCCGAGCCGGCCGGCCGCTGCTGAGCCCCGGCACCCCCTCGCCGCCCGCCGCCCCAGGCACTCCCATGGATCCGAGGAGCCCCGCCATGACCACCGCCCCCGCCCACACCAGCCCCCAGGCCGCGATGCGCCTGCGCGAGCTCGTCTTCGGCGCCGCCTGCGCCGCCGCCGTCCGCGCGGCCGCCCGGCTCGGTGTCGCCGACGTGCTCGGCGACACCCCGACCGCCGTCACCGACCTCGCCGTCGCACTCGACACCGAGCCCCGCCAGCTGCGCCGCCTGCTGCGCGCCCTCGCCTGCTACGGGATCTTCGCGGAGAGCGGCGACGACCGCTTCGAGCACACCGAGATGTCCCGGCTGCTGCGCGAGGACGCGCCCAACTCGCTGCGCTACATCTCCCTCTGGTGCACCGAGCCGTGGACCTGGGAGGCCTGGCCGAAGCTGGACGAGGCGGTCCGCTCCGGCCGCAACGTCTTCCCCGAGCTGTTCGGCAAGGAGTTCTTCGACTACCTGCACAGCGACGGGGGCGACTCGGCGAAGGTCTTCGACAAGGCGATGACCACCTCCAGCCGGCAGTCCGCCGAGGACTTCGCCGAGTACCTGGACCTCACCGGCATCGACTCGGTGGCGGACATCGGCGGCGGCCAGGGCCACGTGCTGGCCAGCCTGCTGGAGCGGCACCCGGCACTGCACGGCACCCTGCTCGACCTGCCCAAGGTGGTGGCCGGCGCCGACCCCCGGCTCCAGCCCGGCGGCGCCTTCTCCGCCCGGGCCAGCCTGGTGCCGGGCGACTGCCGGGTGGAGATCCCGGTCCGCGCCGACCTCTACATCATCAAGAACATCCTGGAGTGGGACGACGACAGCACCCGCCGCACCCTCGCCAACGTGGTGAAGGCGGCCGGCTCCGGCGCCCGGGTCGTGGTGGTGGAGAACCTGGTCGACAACAGCCCCTCGATGCGGTTCACCACCGCCATGGACCTGATGCTGATGCTCAACGTCGGCGGCGCCAAGCACTCCGAGGAGAGCATGGTCGGGCTGATGGCGGAGGCCGGGCTGACCGTCACCGCGGTCCGCCCGGTCAACCCCTACCTGCACGCCTTCGAGGCCACCGTGAGCGGCTGAGCCACCGCCGCCCCGCACACGACCGCCGGCCCCCGACACTCGGGGGCCGGCGGTCGTGTGCACGGCGGCCGGACCGGCTCAGCCGGGGTGCGAGGACTCCAGGTGGGCGAAGACCACCACGTTGTCGAGGTAGTCCCGCTTCTTCTTGTCGTACGTGCCGCCGCAGGTGATCAGCCGCAGCTGGGCGTCGGGGGTCCTGCCGTAGACCTTCGCGTCGGGGAAGGCGTCCTTGGCGAAGGTCTCCACCGAGTCCACCGAGAACACCGCGACCGTGCCGTCCGCGCGGCTCACCTCGATCTTGTTGCCCGGCAGCAGGAAGCTCAGCAGCAGGAACACCGCCGGGCCCTTGGAGGTGTCCACGTGGCCGGCCAGGACGGCGCTGCCGCGCTCGCCCGGGGTGACGCCGTCCCGGTACCAGCCGACCAGGTTCTTCTCGTCCGGCGGCGGCGCGTCGAGCTGGCCGGTCGGACCGAGCCCCAGTTCGGTGAACGGCGCGTCCACGGCGATCTGCGGGATCCGCAGCCGGGTCGGCTTGGCGCGCTTGAGCACCGGCGCCTGCGGGCCGGCGGCCGGGGCCTTGGTGGCGGCACCCGACGGCCCGGGGACGGTCGGTCCGGCGGCCGCCGGGGGAGCGGACTTGCCGTCCTCCGCGTCCGCGTCCGACCCGGTGTCCACCGAGTTGTAGATCAGCAGCAGCCCGACCGCTGCCGCGCCCATCCCCGCGCGCAGCAGCCGGGGCCTTCCAGAGGCGGGACCGCCCGTCATTCCTGTCCTCCGCTCAACCGGTTCCGCGACGGACCGCCGCCCCCGGCGCGCCCGCCCCGTGCGGGGAGGACGCCCGGAGGCGGCGGAAGCAGGGTGCCCTGTCGGGCACGCCCTGGCAGGGCCTGCCGTCAGGCGACCGCGCCGGAGGCGCGGCGGCTGCGGCGCAGGGCGTACGCGCCCGCCCCGAGGCCGCCGAGCAGCAGCACCGCGCCGGAGGCGAGCCCGCCGCCGGTCACCGCCAGACCGCCGCCACCGGTGTGCACGCCGCCGTGCGGGGTCTTGTGGTCCTCGCCCTTGGCTTCGACGGCCTTGTGGTCGTCGGTGGCCTTGTGCTCGTCGGTGCTCTTGTGGTCGTCGGTGCCCTTGTAGTGCTCGTCGGTGCCCTTGTGCTCCTCGGAGGCGGCACCGACCTTCTTGTCGTCGGTGGCCTTGGAGCTGTCGGAGGGCTTCGTCTCGGGCTTGTCCTGCTTCTCCTGCCAGGTCAGGTTCTTACCCTGGTCGGCGGCACCGTCGGCGAAGGCCATGGGGGTACCGACGGTCAGGACGGCGGCGACGGCCGCCCCGGCGAGCAGCGTGCGTGCAGAACGCATGAGGATGATCCTTCCGGCGCGCAGGACCGCGACTGCCGGCACGGTGCCGGACAAGGGGACTCGCGGGGGGTGCGCCTGATCCACCGTCATCCACCGTGCGGTCGCCTGCCACCGGAGCGTGGCAGCTCCGGTGCGCAGTGTGCGCCCTTCGGGTGGAGTCCCGGGTGTGTTCACCCGACCGGCCGGTGGATCCGGGTGAATCCGAGCCGGGGGCCCGCTGCGGGTGCGCCCGCGCCGGCCGGGGCCCGGGGCCCCCCCCCCCCCCCCCGGCCCCGCCCGGGCGGCGGCGGGCCCCCCCCCCCCCCCCGCGCGGGGGGGGGGCGTGGGGGCCGCGGGGGCGCGC
>NZ_JBIAVL010000037.1:0-52342 GCF_042894165.1 Kitasatospora sp. NPDC001547
GCCCTGCCGTCCTCCCCCACCCCGCCCCCCCCCCCGGGCCCGCCCGGCGGCCGCGGCGGCCCCGCCCCCCCCCCCCCGCCCCGCCGCCCCCCCCCCGGGGGGGGGGCCCCCCCGGGGGGGGGCCCCCCCGCCGCCGTCGTCGTTCCGTCGGCTCCTAGAAGGGCCGCAGCGCCGGCTCCTTGCGCCCGCCGCCCAGCAGCCGCTCCAGCGCCCCCTCCACGTCGCCCCGCCAGGAGAGCGTGGTCCTGGCCTCCAGCCGCAGCCGCGGATAGCGCGGGTGCGGCCGGACGGTCTTGAAGCCGACCGCGAGCAGGTGGTCGGCCGGCAGCACGCAGCCGGTCGGCACCCGCCCGGCCGAGCCGAAGGCCTCGATCGCCCGCACCCCGCGCCCGATCAGGTCCTTGGCCACGGTCTGCACCAGCACCCGGCCGAGCCCCTGGCGCTGGTAGCCCGGCAGCACCCGGCTGACCATCAGCTGGACGGCGTCCGGCGAGACCGGGCTGGTCGGGAAGGACTGCGAGCGGGGGACGTAGGCGGGCGGCGCGTACAGCACGCACCCGGCGGGCCGGTCGTCCACGTAGACGATCCGGCCGCAGGAGCCCCACTCCAGCAGCACCGTGGAGATCCACCCCTCCTTCTCCAGCTCCGGCTTGCCCGACTCCACCGCCTCCTTCGCGCTCACCGGGTCCAGCTCCCAGAACACGCAGGAACGACAGCCGGTCGGCAGGTCCCCGAGGTTGTCCAGCGTCAGCGGAGCGATCCGCCGTCCCATGGCCGCACCTCCTCCTCCCTCTCACGGTCGAGCATTCCCCCACGAACGCCGAAGGGTGCATGTTTCACGTGAAACAGCGCTCACGTGGAACACGCACCCTCGGGTCGTCGCCCTCGGCCGCGCCGGTCCGGCTCAGCCCTGCGACAGCCGCAGACCGTCCTCGCCGGGCGCCATGCTGTCCAGGATCCGGTTCAGGTCCTCCACCGAACCGAACTCCAGCACCACCTTGCCCTTGCCCAGCTTGCCGCCGCGCTGCGACACCTCGACCTTGACCCGGGTGTCGAAGCGGTCGGACAGCCGGCTCGCCAGGTCGGTGAAGGCCGGGGAGTTCAGCTTGCCCGCCTTGGGCGCCTGGCGCCTGGGCTTCTCCTCCAGCTTCATCACCTTGACGATCTCCTCGATGTTGCGCACCGTGAGACCCTCCGCGATGATCCGCTTGGCCAGCCGCTCCTGCTCGTCGGCGTCCGGCACCCCGAGCAGCGCCCGCGCGTGGCCGGCCATCAGCGTTCCGGCCACCAGCCGGCGCTGGACGGACGGCGTGAGCTTCATCAGCCGCAGGGTGTTGGAGACGTACTCGCGCGAGCGGCCGATCCGGTCGGCCAGCTCCTCGTGGGTGCAGGAGAAGTCGCGCAGCAGCTGGTCGTAGGCGGCCGCCTCCTCCAGCGGGTTCAGCGCGGCGCGGTGCAGGTTCTCCAGGAGGGCGTCCAGCAGCAGCTTGTCGTCCTCGGTGGCCCGGACGATCGCCGGGATCCGCTCCAGCCCGGCCTCCCGGGAGGCGCGCCAGCGGCGCTCACCCATGATCAGCTCGAAGCTGTCGATGCCGACCTGGCGCACCACGATCGGCTGGAGCAGACCGACCTCCTTGATGGAGGTGACCAGCTCGGCCAGCTTGTCCTCGTCGAAGACCTCACGCGGCTGGCGCGGGTTGGGCGTGATCGCGTCCAGCGGCAGTTCCGCGAACCGCGCACCGGTGCCCTCGACCGCCTCGGCCGCGCGGGACGCCCGGGCGGCGACCGTCCCCCGTCCGTTCGGCAGCACCGGTACCGCGGTCGGCGAGACCGCGCCGGTCGTCACCACCGAGGCCGGTGCGGGCGCGGCCGTCGCGGGCTGCGCCGCCGCCCCGCCGACCGTCGGCGGGGCCGACGGGAGCAGTGCCCCGAGCCCCTTCCCCAGACCCCTGCGACCACTCACTGATGACCCTCCGTCGTGCCGTGCTGTGCCGCCTGGGCGCCGTGCCCCTGCTGGCCGTCCCGCTGCTGACCCACCAGCGATCCGTTCTGGCCCACCGCGCGCAGCGCGAGCTCGCGGGCGGCCTCCAGGTAGGAGAGCGCCCCGGTCGAACCCGGGTCGTAGGTGAGCACCGTCTGCCCGTAACTGGGCGCCTCCGAGATGCGCACCGAGCGCGGGATCGCCGTGCTCAGCACCTCTTGCTGGAAGTGGGTCCGGACCTCCTCGGCGACCTGGGCGGCCAGCCTGGTCCGGGCGTCGTACATGGTGAGCAGGATGGTCGACACGTGCAGCTCGGGGTTGAGGTGCGCACGCACCAGCTCGACGTTGCGCAGCAGCTGGCCGAGGCCCTCCAGCGCGTAGTACTCGCACTGGATCGGGATCAGCACCTCCCGGCCGGCGACCAGGGCGTTGACCGTCAGCAGGCCCAGCGAGGGCGGACAGTCGATCAGGATGTAGTCGAGCGGCTGCTCGTAGGCGGCGATGGCGCGCTGGAGCCGGCTCTCCCGGGCCACCAGGGAGACCAGCTCGATCTCGGCGCCGGCCAGGTCGATGGTGGCGGGGACGCAGAACAGCCCCTCGACGTCGCGCACCGGCTGCACCACGTCGGCCAGCGGCTTGCCCTCCACCAGGACGTCGTAGACGGACGGCACCTCGGCGTGGTGGTCGATGCCGAGCGCGGTGGAGGCGTTGCCCTGGGGGTCGAGGTCGACGACCAGGACGCGCAGGCCGTGCATGGCGAGCGAGGCGGCCATGTTGACGGTGGTGGTGGTCTTGCCGACCCCACCCTTCTGGTTGGCGACCACGATCACCCGGGCGGCGGCCGGCCGGGGCAGTCCCTCACCCGCTCGGCCGATCGCCCGGACCGCGGCCTGGGCAGCCCGTGCGATGGGCGTGTCGTCGATCTGGTCGACGGTCTCCGAGTCCTGCATGGGGGTCAGTGTTTCACGTGAAACCGGAGCGGCAACAGTCACCGCCCGGTCGCGGCGGAGGATGCCCGGGAGCAATGAGCGACGTTTCACGTGAAACACCATGCCCGCTATGTCGGAAATCTGACGTTGCGACACTCCGGTGTCCCCCCGTCGGCCCGGCCGTCACCTGAACGACAGCGGGCGGACGCTCCTCCCGTTCAGGAGGCCCGTCCGCCCGTCGTCGTCAGGTATCCGGCGTCACCCGGGATCAGCGGCTACGGCGCCGCCCGCCCCGGCCGCGCTCGCCGTTGCGGACGGTCGCGTTGCGGCCCGCCCGGGCCGCCTTGGCGCGCCGGGTGGCCGCCTTCACCCCGCCGGGGCTCTCCCCCGCCTTCACTTGGACCACCCGGGTCGAGGTCTCCAGGGTGCCCTCGCCGACGGCGATGACGGTCCACTCGACCGCGCCCAGCTTGGTCAGTCCGGCCCGCGAGTCGGCCAGCTCCTGCTCGGCGCTGTCCCCCTTGAGCGCCAGCATCTGCCCGTGCGGGCGCAGCAGCGGCATGCCCCAGCCCGCCAGCCGGTCCAGCGGCGCCACCGCCCGGGCGGTCACCACGTCCACCGCGAGCTTGCCGACCATCTCCTCGGCGCGGCCGCGCAGCACCGTGACGTTGTCCAGCCCCAGCTCCCGGACGACCTCCTCCAGGAAGGTGGTCCGGCGCAGCAGCGGCTCCAGCAGCGTCACCGAGACGTCCGGACGGGCCAGCGCCACCGGGATGCCCGGCAGGCCGGCCCCGGAGCCGACGTCGCACAGGGTGGTCCCGGCGGGCAGCAGCTCGGCCAGCACCGCGCAGTTCAGCACGTGGCGGTCCCAGAGCCGGGGCACCTCGCGGGGCCCGATCAGCCCGCGCTGCACGCCCGCCGAGGCCAGCAGCTCGGTGTAGCGGACCGCTGCGTCGTAGCGCTCCCCGAAGACCTCCCGGGCGACCGCCGGCGCCTCGGGCAGCTGCCCCAGCTCGCCGGCCCGCCCCTCAGCGGCCGGGTCCACGTCCGCCCCCGGCCGGCCGGCAGCCGCGTTCTCCGTGTCCATCTCGACCTCTCCGATCCCCGGATCCACCGACCCGCTCAACGCACTGTTTCACGTGAAACAACCCAGAAGGGACGACGACCCCGCCCGCACGAGGCGGACGGGGTCGCGTCCGGTGAAGCTCTCCGGCCGCCGCGGCGACCGGTCGTCGGCCTGTCGGCCTCAGACCGGCAGCACGACCACGAACCGCTGGGGCTCTTCGCCCTCGGACTCACTGCGCAGACCGGCCGCGGCGACCGCGTCGTGGACCACCTTGCGCTCGAAGGGCGTCATCGGCCGCAGCTTGACCTGCTCGCC
The DNA here is from genome assembly GCF_042894165.1 of Kitasatospora sp. NPDC001547. NCBI lineage: Bacteria > Bacillati > Actinomycetota > Actinomycetes > Kitasatosporales > Streptomycetaceae > Kitasatospora > Kitasatospora sp. NPDC001547. Next base: position 4,292 of record NZ_JBIAVL010000037.1, read on the forward strand.
GGTGCTCCTGGCCTGCTCGGCGGCCTTGGCACCGAGCACCGCCAGTTCCTCGCGCTTGCGGGCCCGGAAGCCGGCAATGTCCAGCATGAGGCGGCTGCGCTCGCCGGTCTCCCGGTGGACAGCCAACCGGGTCAGCTCCTGGAGCGCCTCCAGCACCTCGCCGTCCTGGCCGACCAGGCGCTGGAGCGCGCGGTCGTTGCCGTCACTGACGATGGAGACCAGGGCACGGTCGCCCTCGACGTCCATGTCGATGTCACCGTCGAGGTCCGCGATGTCGAGCAGACCCTCCAGGTAGTCCGCCGCGATGTCGCCCTCCTGCTCCAGGCGGGAGATGAGGCTCTCGTCGGCGCTGGCGGCGACCTCGGCCTCGACGGCGGAGGTGGTGCCTTCCGTCACTGATGGACTCCTTCGGAGATGGGCCCGTCTGTCGGGCCGGGGACGAAGCTCTTCGCGGCTGTCACAACGGGCTCGGGACCGGTCAGGACTTCTTCTTCGGCCGCTGGCCACCGCGCTTCGGCTGCTGCCTGGTGCCCTGGCGGGTGGCGGCGGGCTTGGCCGCGGCCTGCTTGGCGGCCGGCCGGCCCGTGGACTCGGCGGGGGCGGAGTCGGCCGGAGCGGTGTCGGCGGGCTCCTCGGCCGGGGCCCCGTCCTTGCTCAGCTCGGTCGGCTGACCGGCACCGCCCTGCTGACGCTGCGACTTGCTCTGCCGACGGGGCTGCTGGCGGCGCGTCTGCACCGACTCCTCGACCACCGCGGCGGCGCTGGCAGCATCGCTGACGGCCGTCTTGGACGGGGGCAGCATGCCCCAGAGCGCGCCCTTGATCTCCGTACCGTCCGGACGCAGCCGACCGGCCTTCTTCAGGCGGGCCTGCCGCTCCTCGAAGGCCTTGCTGCCCGGGGTCGGGTTGTTGTGGATGACGATCAGCTGCTGGCCCATCGACCAGACGTTGGTGGTCAGCCAGTAGACCAGGACACCGACCGGGAAGTTGATGCCCATCACGGCGAACATGATCGGGAAGACGTACATCAGCATCTTCTGCTGCTGCATGAACGGCGTCTTCACCGTGAGGTCGACGTTCTTGGTCATCAGCTGGCGCTGGGTGATGAACTGCGACAGCGACATCAGGATGATCATCACCGCGGTGACGATCTTGACGCTGGTCTCGGGGCTGCCGACGAAGGTCGCGGAGAGCGGGGCACCGAAGATGTGCGCCTTGCCGGCGCTCACCAGCAGGTCGCCGTGGATGACGCCGATGTCCTCGCCCTTGGCGACCTTGGCGAGCACGCCGTAGAGGGCGGTGAAGAACGGCGCCTGCACGAGGATGGGAAGGCAGCTGGAGAACGGGTTGGTGCCCGCCTCCTTGTACAGCTTCATCATCTCTTCGGACTGGCGCTGCCGGTCGTTCTTGTAGCGCTCCTGGATGGCCTTCATCTTCGGCTGGATCGCCTGCATGGCCCGGGTCGCCTTGATCTGCTTCACGAAGAGCGGGATCAGGCAGATCCGGATGACGACCACCATCGAGGCGATGGCGAGACCCCAGGCCCAGCCACCGTCCGGGTCGAAGATGTTGCTGTACAGCGAGTGGAACTGGACGATGATCCAGGACACCGCTGTGTACAGGGGATTCAGGAAGGAGAAGGTCACCGGTCAGGCTCCTTGGACAGGTGGATCGGCCGCACGGGGCCAATGGTCGCCGGGCCCTCGGGGTCCGGACCGGCGGAAGTGGCGGTCACCGGGTCTCCGGTGGCGGACCGGCTCTTCAGCCAGTCTCGCAACCGCCGGTGCCATACCGGATGCTTGCGCGGCGGGACGTGATCGACCCCGCCGGGCGTCCACGGATTGCAGCGCAGGATTCGCCACGCGGTCAGTCCGCCGCCCTTGACCGCCCCGTGCACCTTCACGGCCTCGTAGCCGTAGTGCGAGCAGGAGGGGTAATAACGGCAGACCGGACCGAGCAGTGGGCTGATCGTCCACTGGTAGACCCTGATCAGGCCCATCAGCAGGTACTTCATCGCCCTGCTCCCGTCGGCGCCGTGGCGGCGGGCTCCGTCCTCAGCAACCGTTTCAGTGCCGCGTCCAGGTCACGTTCGAGGTCCTGGTACGAGGCGGTCGCGGCCTGGGGCAGCGCACGCACCACTATCAGGCTACCGGCGGGCAGCCTGGACAGACGATCACGAACGAGGTGGCGCAACCGGCGCTTGACCAGGTTGCGGACGACCGCCGGGCCAACGGCCTTGCTCACGACGAAACCCGCACGCGCCGAAGGAGTCCCCTCGGCGACGTGCGGGCGGAAGTCGCTGGTCCCGTCGGTCTGCCCCTGCGGGTCACCGTCTCTGCTGAGATGGACGACCAGAAGGGGCCGGCCGGCCCGGCGACCGCGTTTCACCGCGGTCGCGAAGTCCTGGCGCCGCCGCAGCCGATTCTCGGAGGGCAGCACAACAGACTCTGGCGCGGATCAGGCGGACAGGCTGGCGCGGCCCTTGCCACGGCGGGCGGCCAGGATGGCGCGGCCGGCGCGGGTACGCATACGCAGCCGGAAGCCGTGGGTCTTCGCGCGACGACGGTTGTTCGGCTGGAAGGTGCGCTTGCTCACTCGGGGGCTCCTGAGGTGAATCGTAGGATGACGGGGGGTCGCTTGGCCGTCACCGTGCGTCCGCGTGATCTCCCCTGATTCGGAAATCCGGCCCATCGCCCCAGTTCGGCTGGGGTCTGAGGCAATCCACGGCGCCCGTGCTGCGCGCCTTATGGAGCGGGTGGACCCGCGGACATGCGGCAGCGGCCATCGACAACTCGACCTGGTTACGGTACGCGGGACGGGGCGCGAGGGTCAAACCAGCCCCTCCCGGCCCCCGGTTGCCCACAGCCTGTGGACAACGACTTGATCCGGCTCTGTTCGCTGACTACCGTTGCAGAACTTGTCTGGTTTGTTCTTGGAAAGCGTGCACCAGTGGCTGATGTCAACAGCGACCTCGTCCCGGTCTGGGCCAGGGTCGTCGAGCGGCTGGTCAGCGACCCCGATGTCGGGGAGATGGACAAGCAGTGGGTGCAGCGCACCCAGCCGATGTGGATGATGCACGACACCGCCCTGCTGGCGACCCCGAACGAGCGGGCCAAGCAGGTGCTGGAGGGCCGGCTGCTGCCACAGCTGACCGACGCCCTCAGCCGTGAACTCAGCCGCCCGGTGCGGATCGCCGTGATGGTCGACGCCAACGCGGTGCCGACCACCCCCGCGGCCGCCGCCCAGGCCCCCGCCGAGCCCTACCCCGGCCCGGCCGAGGAGGACGCCCCCGACTACGGCGGCCAGGGCTACCAGCAGCCGTACGAGCACGGCCGGCCCTACGAGCAGGACTACGAGCGCCCCCGCTACGACACCGGCGGCTACGAGCAGCGCCAGGCCCCGTACGGCGGCCCCGGCGGCGGACCGGGCTGGCCGGGCTACCAGGAACAGGGCGGGTACCAGGAGCAGAGCGGGTACCAGGAGCAGAGCGGGTACCAGGAGCAGCCGCCCGGCTACCGCGATCCGGAGGAGGCCGCGCCCCGTCCGGCGCCGCGGCCCGTCCCCGGCCCGCCCGCGACCACCCAGGGTGACCTCTTCGGCGGCGCCTACGGCCCCGGCCCGAACGAGCAGCCCCGCGCCGGTGCCGGCCGCCGGACCGGCGGCTCCCGCCCCTCCGGCGGCCGACCCGCGGAGAAGTCGGCCCCGGAGCGCTCCGCCGAACGCCCCGGCGTCCCCGGGGTGCCGGCCCCGCCCGGCGCTCCCCCGGCCGGCGGCTCCCGCAAGGACGAGCCGGCCGCCCGGCTGAACCCCAAGTACCTGTTCGACACCTTCGTCATCGGCGCCAGCAACCGCTTCGCGCACGCGGCGGCGGTGGCGGTCGCCGAGGCCCCGGCCAAGGCGTACAACCCGCTCTTCATCTACGGCGAGTCCGGGCTGGGCAAGACCCACCTGCTGCACGCCATCGGGCACTACTCGCGCAGCCTCTTCCCGGGCACCCGGGTGCGCTACGTGTCCTCCGAGGAGTTCACCAACGAGTTCATCAACTCGATCCGGGACGGCAAGGCGGACACCTTCCGCCGCCGCTACCGGGACATGGACATCCTGCTCGTGGACGACGTCCAGTTCCTCGCGAGCAAGGAGTCCACCCAGGAGGAGTTCTTCCACACCTTCAACACCCTGCACAACGCGAACAAGCAGATCGTCCTCTCCTCGGACCGGCCGCCCAAGCTGCTGACCACGCTGGAGGACCGGCTGCGCAACCGCTTCGAGTGGGGTCTGATCACCGACGTCACCCCGCCGGAGCTGGAGACCCGGATCGCGATCCTGCGCAAGAAGGCGATCCAGGAGCAACTGAACGCTCCCGCCGACGTGTTGGAGTTCATCGCGTCCCGGATCACCCGCAACATCCGGGAGCTGGAGGGCGCGCTGATCCGGGTCACCGCCTTCGCCAACCTCAACCGGGCCCCGGTGGACCTGGAGTTGGCCGGGATCGTCCTCAAGGACCTGATCCCGGGCGGGGACGAGGACGCCGGCCCGGAGATCACCGCGCAGGTCATCATGCAGCAGACCGCCGCGTACTTCGGCCTGGGCGTGGACGACCTCTGCGGATCCTCGCGCAGCCGGGTGCTGGTGACGGCCCGGCAGATCGCGATGTACCTCTGCCGGGAGCTCACCGACCTCTCGCTGCCGAAGATCGGCGCGCAGTTCGGCGGCCGCGACCACACCACGGTGATGCACGCGGACCGCAAGATCCGCTCGCTGATGGCCGAGCGGCGATCGATCTACAACCAGGTCACCGAACTCACCAACCGCATCAAGAGCTAGCGGCACCGCGCGGACCGCGTCGAGCCCGCGGCACCGCACAGCGCGGCCCCGGGGCAGGCCCTTCAGGGCGTCAGGAGCGATCCTGACGCCCTTTTCGCGTCTCCACAGGTGTGCGGCGCGCGCCGGCTGGGCAGGGATGCCGTCGACGGACGGACCGCCAGTCCACAACCCGCGCCGAACAACTGACCGGTGATTCGAAACCCGGGGGCGCGCAAGGCCGTTGTCCACAGGACCGGCACCTTCTCCACCGTCCACAGGGTGGGGAGTGCGGAGTTATCCAGAATTCGTCCACAGGCCCGTCACCGCTACGCTCTTCGGCGCAGGTCAGGTGCCTGTGGACTTGTGCACAACGGTTATCCACAGGGTGTGGACAATTGACGGGCCGCCACTGGGCCGTCCGGGTTGTCCACCGGTTGTCCCCAGGCGGAGGGCGGTTATCCCCAGGTTGTCCACAGCGGCATCCACAGTTCGACAACCGTGGGCTGGCGTTCATACCCTGGTGTGAAAGGCGTCACGAAAAGTTGACCGGCGCCCGTGGATAACCGGGCCCGGATCTGGGGACAGCCCTGGGGATAACCTGTGGATACCCTGCGTGCCCTGTGGGTAACGCTCGGCTGTCCACAGCGCGGCCTGCCCGTCCACAGCCGCCGTCCACAGTCCCTGTGGACAAAATTCGGGCTCTGACCTGCGGAAACGGGGTTATCCACGGTTTCCACAGGCCCTACTACTACCACTACACATTTAGACCCGGGACTTGCTTTCAAAGTGGGTGGGCCCCGAATCTGTGGACAACCGGTCTCCGACAACCGTTCGAGTCGCTTCCGCCCGTCTGCCCCGTCTGTCGGCGGAGTACGTCAGACTGTCCTTGCGACTGGAAGCGGAGCGACCCAGCTCGGCGGACAGCCCGAACCGACGATCAAGACCAGACGAACCAGAGTGCGAGCGGGAGCGCTCGATCCAGGAGGCGGTTACCGGTGAAGTTCCGGGTGGAGCGTGACGTCCTCGCGGAGGCGGTGGCCTGGGCTGCCCGCAGCCTCCCGGCACGGCCGCCGGTGCCGGTGCTGGCCGGCCTGCTGCTGACCGCGCAGGAGGGCAGCCTGGCGCTGTCCGGCTTCGACTACGAGGTCTCGGCCCGGGTCGAGCTGGAGGCGGACGTCGAGGAGGCCGGCACCGTCCTGGTCTCCGGCCGGCTGCTGAACGACATCTCCCGCAACCTCCCCAACCGCCCGGTGGAGATCTCCACCGACGGCCAGCGGGTCAGCGTGGTCTGCGGCAGCTCCCGCTTCACCCTCCCCACCCTCCCGGTGGACGAGTACCCCGCGCTCCCCCAGATGCCGACCGCCACCGGCACCGTCGCCGGCGACGTCTTCGCCTCGGCCGTCAGCCAGGCCGCGGTCGCCGCCGGCCGCGACGACACTCTCCCGGTGCTCACCGGCGTCCGGGTCGAGATCGAGGGCGACCGGATCACCCTGGCCGCCACCGACCGCTACCGCTTCGCCGTCCGCGAGCTGCTGTGGAAGCCCGAGCAGTCGGACATCTCCGCCGTCGCGCTGGTCCCGGCCAAGACCCTCCAGGACATCGCCAAGTCCCTGGGCAGCGGCGACACCGTCTCCATCGCGCTCTCCTCGGGCGGCGCGGGCGAGGGCCTGATCGGTTTCGAGGGCGCCGGCCGCCGGACGACCACCCGGCTGCTGGAGGGCGAGTTCCCCAAGTTCCGCAGCCTGTTCCCGACCGAGTTCAACGCGGTCGCCGCGATCCAGACCCAGCCCTTCCTGGAGGCGCTCAAGCGCGTCTCGCTGGTCGCCGAGCGCAACACCCCGGTCCGCCTGAACTTCGAGGAGGGCGTGCTCACCCTGGAGGCCGGCTCGGGCGACGACGCCCAGGCCACCGAGCGGATCGAGGCCTCCCTGGAGGGCGACGCCATCTCGATCGCCTTCAACCCGGGCTACCTGGAGGAGGGCCTCAAGGCCATCGACTCCCCCTACGCCCAGCTCAGCTTCACCACCCCGACCAAGCCGGCGCTGCTCAGCGGCAAGGTCTCGGTGGACGCCGAGGAGGACAAGGCCTACCAGTACCTGATCATGCCGGTCCGCCTCTCCGGCTGATCCCCCGGATCCGACCGTCCACAGGCTGTGCACACCCGCTGTGCACAGCCTGTGGACGTCTCCCCCGTCCGGCCCGACCGCCGACGGGTGGGCCCGCTCCAGCGCGTAGGCTCAAGGAGCGCGGCAACGGCGCCGCCGGCAGGCACGTCACCACAGGTAAGGACTTGGTCATGGAGCTCGGCCTCATCGGTCTCGGCAAGATGGGCGGCAACATGCGCGAGCGGATCCGCCGCGCCGGCCACACCGTCATCGGCTACGACCGCAACCCGGACATCTCCGACGTCGAGAGCCTCCAGGAGCTCGTCACCAAGCTCCAGGGCCCGCGCGTGGTCTGGGTCATGGTGCCGGCGGGCGCCGCCACCCAGGCGACCGTCGACGAGCTCGCCGAGCTGCTCTCCCCCGGCGACGTGGTGGTCGACGGCGGCAACTCCCGCTGGACCGACGACATCAAGCACGCCGAGGCGCTGGCCGCCAAGAACATCGGCTTCGTGGACTGCGGCGTCTCGGGCGGCGTCTGGGGCCTGGAGAACGGCTACGCGCTGATGTACGGCGGCGACGCCGAGCACGTCGCGAAGGTCCAGCCGGTCTTCGACGCCCTCAAGCCCGAGGGCGACTTCGGCTCGGTGCACGCGGGCGCGGTGGGCGCCGGCCACTTCGCCAAGATGGTCCACAACGGCATCGAGTACGCGATGATGCAGGCCTTCGCCGAGGGCTGGGAGCTGCTGGAGGCCGCCCCCGAGGTCACCGACGTGCGCGAGGTCTTCCGCAGCTGGCAGGAGGGCACCGTCATCCGCTCCTGGCTGCTGGACCTGGCCGTCCGCGCCCTGGACGAGGACGAGCACCTGGCCAAGCTGCGCGGCTGGGCCGCCGACTCCGGCGAGGGCCGCTGGACCGTCGAGGCCGCGATCGACCACGCCGTGCCGCTGCCGGCGATCACCGCCTCGCTGTTCGCCCGCTTCGCGTCCCGCCAGGACGACTCGCCGCAGATGAAGATGATCGCCGCGCTGCGCAACCAGTTCGGCGGCCACGCGGTCGAGTCCAAGTAACCAGCAGGTCCTCCACAAGAAGGCGGGCGCAGTCCACAGCCATGCACGTCGCGCATCTGTCGCTCGCCGACTTCCGGTCGTACGCCCGGGCCGAGGTTCCCCTCGACCCGGGCGTGACGGCGTTCGTGGGGCCCAACGGCCAGGGCAAGACCAACCTGGTCGAGGCGATCGGCTACGTCGCCACCCTGGGCAGCCACCGGGTCGCCACCGACGCCCCGCTGATCCGGCTGGGCGCCGAGCGGGCCGTGGTCCGCACCTCGGTGGTGGACCGCGGCCGCTCCACCCTGGTCGAGCTGGAGCTCACCCCGGGCAAGGCCAACCGGGCCCGGATCAACCGCTCCGACAACGTCCGCCCGCGCGACGTGCTGGGCCTGCTGCGCACCGTGCTGTTCGCCCCCGAGGACCTCAGCCTGGTCAAGGGCGACCCGGGTGAGCGGCGGCGCTTCCTGGACGAGCTGCTGACCGCCCGGGCACCCCGGCTGGCCGGGGTCCGGCAGGACTACGAGCGGGTGCTCAAGCAGCGCAACGCCCTGCTGAAGACCGCCGCGATGGCCCGCCGGGCCGGCGGCGGCAAGGGCGCCGACCTCTCCACCCTGGAGGTCTGGGACGGCCATCTGGCGCGCGCCGGAGCCGAGTTGACGGCCTTCCGGATCCAGCTGGTGGCCGCCCTGCAGCCGCTGGTGGCGGCCGCGTACGGGCAGCTGGCCCCTGGTGGCGGCGAGACCGCCCTGGAGTACCGCAGCTCCTTCGAGGGCGAGCTGCCGACCAGCCGCGAGCAGGCCGAGGAGCAGCTGCTGAACGCGCTGCAGGCGGTCCGCAAGCAGGAGGTCGATCGCGGCGTCACCCTGGTCGGCCCGCACCGCGACGAGCTGGTGCTCAAGCTCGGCCCGCTGCCCGCCAAGGGCTACGCCAGCCACGGCGAGTCCTGGTCGTTCGCGCTGGCGCTGCGGCTGGCCTCGTACGAGCTGCTGCGCGCCGACGGCGGCGAACCGGTGCTGATCCTGGACGACGTGTTCGCCGAGCTGGACGCCGCCCGCCGGGACCGGCTGGCCGAGCTGGTGGCCGGCGGCGAGCAGGTGCTGGTGACCGCGGCGGTCGCCGAGGACGTGCCGAAGGCGCTGGCCGGAGCCCGGTTCTCGGTCTCCGACGGCGTGGTGCGCCGGACCGACGTCTGACCCCCTCCTTACTTCCTCCCGCCGGGGCCGGTCGCACCGCACCCGGCCGTCCGCCGTCCGCGCCCTCCCGTACGCTGGATCGCTCAGCGTTGTCCACAGGCTGGGGAAAGGAGATCGCCGTGAGCGAGCCGGCGGAGAACTCCCCCCAGCCCGGTGCCCCCGCGCCGACCGGCGCCGACCTCGCCCGCTCCGCGCTGCGGGCGGCCCGGGCCCAGGCCCGCCAGCGCGGCGAGCAGGTCCGGGAGAAGCGCGAGGCGAAGCGGCACGGCCTGCGCAGCGGCGCCCGCTCGGACGGCCGCGACCCCGTCCCGCTGGGAGCGGCGCTCAACCGGCTGCTGACCGAGCGCGGCTGGGAGTCCTCGGCCGCGGTCGGCGGGGTGATGGGCCGCTGGCCGCAGATCGTCGGCCCGGACATCGCCGCGCACTGCCACCCCTCTTCCTACGACGAGGCCGCCGCGGTGCTCACCGTGCAGTGCGACTCCACCGCCTGGGCCACCCAACTGCGCTGGCTGGCACGGCAGTTGGTGGCACGTCTGAACCACGAGCTGGGGCACGGGACGGTCCGGACCATCAAGGTGCTCGGCCCGGCGGCGCCCGCCCGCGGCTACGGCCGGCTGCGCGCCCCGGGGAGCAAGGGGCCGGGCGACACCTGGGGCTGACCGGGACGCCGGACCGCCGCCGGAGGCGCGGATCGGATGGCGATCTTCCGGAACCCCTGACAGCCCTTCCAGGCGCCCTGGGCCCCCGGGTCGAGTATCGGGACATGTGCAGAGGGGATTCAGGGCGGCGTATCTGCCCTCAAGGGCTGCCAAACGCCCATCTCTGTCAGTCGTACCGGTAGACTGAAAGCCAAACACTGTTGCTAGTGGCAACCGAGTCGAAACGCTGTGGTCGCACGCCCGCCCGCCCGGGGTGGGCATGCGGCCCGTGCTGTGCCAGAGAGGGCGCTTCGTGGCCGATTCCGGCAACCCCAGCCAGACCCCAGACCAGTCCGACCAGGCTTCCTACACCGGTAGCAACATCCAGGTGCTGGAAGGCCTCGACGCCGTCCGCAAGCGCCCCGGCATGTACATCGGTTCGACGGGCGAGCGCGGCCTGCACCACCTGGTGCAGGAGGTCGTGGACAACTCCGTCGACGAGGCGATGGCCGGGTACGCCGACACCATCGACGTCACGATCCTGGCGGACGGAGCGATCCGCTGCGTCGACAACGGCCGAGGCATCCCGGTGGACATCGTCCCCGGCCAGGACAAGCCGGCCGTCGAGGTCGTGCTCACCGTCCTGCACGCCGGCGGCAAGTTCGGCGGCGGCGGCTACGCCGTCTCCGGCGGTCTGCACGGCGTCGGCGTCTCCGTGGTGAACGCGCTGTCCACCAGGCTCTCCGTGGAGATCCACAAGGACGGCCACATCTGGACGCAGGACTACAAGATGGGCGCCCCGACGGCCGCCCTGGTGAAGGGCGCGGAGACCGACCGCACCGGCACCACGGTGACCTTCTGGGCCGACCCGGACATCTTCGAGACCACCGTCTACTCCTTCGAGACGCTCTCCCGGCGCTTCCAGGAGATGGCCTTCCTCAACAAGGGCCTGTCCATCTCGCTGACCGACGAGCGCCCCGAGCACGTGGACGAGGAGGGCAAGCCGCTCACCGTCACGTACAAGTACGACGGCGGCATCGCGGACTTCGTCGCCCACCTCAACTCCCGCAAGGGCGAGGTCATCCACCCCTCGGTGATCGACTTCGAGGCGGAGGACAAGGACAAGGCGATCTCGGTGGAGATCGCGATGCAGTGGAACTCCTCCTACACCGAGGGGGTCTACAGCTTCGCCAACACCATCCACACCCACGGCGGCGGCACCCACGAGGAGGGCTTCCGCGCCGCGCTGACCGGGCTGGTCAACCGCTACGCGCGGGACAAGAAGCTGCTCCGCGAGAAGGACGACAACCTCTCCGGCGAGGACATCCGCGAGGGTCTGACCGCGATCATCTCGGTCAAGCTCGGCGAGCCGCAGTTCGAGGGCCAGACCAAGGACAAGCTCGGCAACACCGAGGCCAAGACCTTCGTCCAGAAGGTCGTCCACGAGCAGCTCAACGACTGGCTGGACCGCAACCCCAACGAGGCCGCGGACATCATCCGCAAGTCCATCCAGGCCGCCACCGCGCGCGTCGCCGCCCGCAAGGCCCGCGACCTGACCCGCCGCAAGGGCCTGCTGGAGTCCGCCTCGCTGCCGGGCAAGCTGTCGGACTGCCAGTCCAAGGACCCGTCCGAGTGCGAGATCTTCATCGTCGAGGGTGACTCCGCCGGCGGCTCGGCCAAGCAGGGCCGCGACCCGCGCACCCAGGCCATCCTGCCGATCCGCGGCAAGATCCTGAACGTCGAGAAGGCCCGGATCGACAAGGTCCTCCAGAACACCGAGGTCCAGGCGCTCATCTCGGCCTTCGGCTGCGGCATCCAGGAGGACTACGACGAGTCCAAGCTGCGGTACCACAAGATCGTCCTGATGGCCGACGCCGACGTCGACGGACAGCACATCCGCACCCTGCTGCTCACCCTGCTGTTCCGCTTCATGCGGCCGCTGGTCGAGTCCGGGTACGTCTACCTCGCCATGCCCCCGCTGTACAAGATCAAGTGGGGCAAGGACGACTTCGAGTACGCCTACTCCGACCGCGAGCGCGACGCGCTGATCGCCGCCGGGGTCGAGGCCGGGCGCCGGCTGCCCAAGGACGACGCGATCCAGCGCTTCAAGGGTCTCGGCGAGATGAACGCCGAGGAGCTCCGGGTCACCACCATGGACGCCGAGCACCGCCTGCTGCTGCAGGTCACCCTGGAGGACGCCGCCCGTGCCGACGAGCTGTTCTCCGTGCTGATGGGCGAGGACGTCGAGGCCCGCCGCTCCTTCATCCAGCGCAACGCCAAGGACGTCCGCTTCCTGGACGTGTGACGCCTGCACCCCAGGCCCCGCACGTTCCAGTCCGCGTGAAAGGAAACTGACCACCAGTGGTCGACGACAACCGTCCCGAAGGCGACCAGCCCGAGACCCCCGAGGCCGCCGAGGCCACCGCCCAGGCGACGATGCGGATCGAGCCGGTCGAGCTCGAGACCGAGATGCAGCGCTCGTACCTCGACTACGCGATGAGCGTGATCGTCAGCCGTGCGCTGCCCGAGGTCCGCGACGGCCTCAAGCCGGTGCACCGCCGCGTGCTCTACGCGATGTACGACGGCGGGTACCGCCCCGAGAAGGGCTACTACAAGTGCGCCCGCGTCGTCGGCGACGTCATGGGCAACTACCACCCGCACGGCGACACCTCGATCTACGACACCGTGGTCCGCCTGGCCCAGCCGTGGTCGCTGCGGATGCCGCTGGTGGACGGCAACGGCAACTTCGGCTCCCCGGGCAACGACCCGGCGGCGGCCATGCGCTACACCGAGTGCAAGCTGATGCCGCTGGCCATGGAGATGATGCGCGACATCGACGAGGAGACCGTCGACTTCGCGCCCAACTACGACGGCCGCTCCCAGGAGCCGACCGTCCTGCCGGCCCGCTTCCCCAACCTGCTGGTCAACGGCGCCACCGGCATCGCGGTCGGCATGGCCACCAACATCCCGCCGCACAACCTCCGCGAGGTCGCCTCCGGCGCGCTCTGGTACCTGGAGAACCCGGAGGCCTCCGCCGAGGAGCTGCTGGACGCCCTGATCGAGCGGATCAAGGGCCCCGACTTCCCCACCGGTGCGCTGATCGTCGGCCGCCGCGGCATCGACGACTACTACCGCACCGGCCGCGGCTCGGTCACCATGCGCGCCGTCGTCGAGGTCGAGGAGATCCAGGGCCGCCAGTGCCTGGTGATCACCGAGCTGCCGTTCCAGGTCAACCCGGACAACCTCGCGCTGAAGATCGCCGACCTGGTCAAGGACGGCAAGATCGCCGGCATCGCCGACGTCCGCGACGAGTCCTCGTCGCGCACCGGCACCCGCCTGGTCGTGGTGCTCAAGCGCGACGCGGTCGCCAAGGTCGTGCTCAACAACCTGTACAAGCACACCGAGCTGCAGACCAACTTCGGCGCCAACATGCTGGCCCTGGTCGACGGCGTGCCGCGCACCCTGTCGCTGGACTCCTTCATCCGGCACTGGGTCAACCACCAGGTCGAGGTCATCGTCCGGCGCACCACCTTCCGCCTGCGCAAGGCCGAGGAGCGCGCCCACATCCTGCGCGCCCTGCTCAAGGCCCTGGACCTGATCGACGAGGTCATCGCGCTGATCCGGGCCTCGGCCAGTGCCGACGCCGCCCGCACCGGCCTGATGGGCCTGCTCGACATCGACGAGCTCCAGGCCAACGCCATCCTGGAGATGCAGCTGCGCCGCCTGGCCGCCCTGGAGCGCCAGCGGATCATGGACGAGCACGACGAGCTCCAGCGCAAGATCGACGAGTACAACGCGATCCTGGCCTCGCCGACCCGCCAGCGGGAGATCATCTCCGAGGAGCTCACCGCGCTCGTCGAGAAGTACGGCGACGACCGGCGCTCCACGCTGATCCCGTCCGACGGCGACCTCTCCATCGAGGACCTCATCGCCGAGGAGGACATCGTCGTCACGATCACCCGTGGCGGCTACGTCAAGCGGACCCGCTCCGACCTCTACCGCTCGCAGAAGCGCGGCGGCAAGGGCGTGCGCGGCGCCCAGCTGAAGCAGGACGACATCGTCGACCACTTCTTCGTGACGACGACCCACAACTGGATCCTGTTCTTCACCAACAAGGGCCGGGTCTACCGCGCCAAGGGCTACGAGCTGCCGGACGCCGGGCGCGACGCCCGCGGCCAGCACGTCGCCAACCTGCTGGCCTTCCAGCCGGACGAGCACATCGCCCAGGTGATGGCCGTCCGCACGTACGAGGACAAGCCGTACCTGGTCCTCGCCACCCGGGCCGGCCTGGTGAAGAAGTCCCCGCTGAAGGACTACGACTCCCCGCGCTCCGGCGGCCTGATCGCGATCAACCTGCGCCAGGACGAGGAGGGCCGGGACGACGAGCTGATCGGCGCCGAGCTGGTCTCCCCCGAGGACGACCTGCTGCTGGTCTCCAAGAAGGCCCAGTCGATCCGGTTCACCGCGACCGACGACGCCCTGCGCTCCACCGGCCGCGCCACCTCCGGCGTCAAGGGCATGGCCTTCCGCGAGGACGACGAGCTGCTCTCGATGAACGTCGTCCGTCCGGGCACGTACGTCTTCACCGCCACGGACGGCGGGTACGCCAAGCGAACCGGTGTGGACGAGTACCGTGTGCAGGGACGCGGCGGCTACGGCACCAAGGCGGCGAAGATCGTCGAGGGCCGGGGTTCGCTGGTCGGCGCGCTCGTGGTCGACGAATCCGACGAGATCATGGCGATCACCCTCTCGGGTGGGGTGATCCGCACGAGGGTTTCCGAGGTTCGTGAAACCGGACGTGACACCATGGGCGTCCAACTGATCAACCTCGGAAAGCGCGACGCGGTCGTGGGCATGGCCCGCAACGCGGAGGCCGAGGACGAGGAGACGGCGGAGGACGAGGTGGCGGGTACCGAGTCCACCGAGACGGCCGAGGGTGCGGCGACGGTGGTCGACGGAGACGTCGAGGCCTGAGCCGAACCGCAGACCGGTGCCGCCGCGTTCCGACCGAAGGACGCGGCGGCTCCGGGCGCCGACCAGTTCCGGGCAATCCCGCCGGGCGCTGGATGACGAGTGACAGGCAGGGCGGCGCCGCCGTCCTGGTGGGAAGTGCGGGAGGACCAGGTGAGTGGAGCCACGGGTGCTGCGGGAGGAACCTCCGGCGGCCGTCCGGGCGCGCAGGGCGGGGGTTCGTACGGTGTGCCGCAGCCGCCGAACGAGCACTCGGCCGCGTCCACCTCGCTGATGCCACCGGCCGGCGGAGCGGGCCAGAGCGGTGCGACCTACGGCGGGCAGCCGCCCGTGCCGCCGAGCAGCCCGGCCCCCGGCTCGGGCGGCTTCTCGCAGCCGACCACGTACGCCAAGGGGCAGCCGACCCCGGCCCGGGGCACCCGGACCGGCGGCAACACCCCGCCCGGCGGGACCCCGGTCGGCGGCGCCCCGGCCGCCGGGGCGGCGCGCCGCCCCGCGCCGGCCCCGGCCGCGGTGGCCGGCGGCCCCGGACTCGGCCGGACCCGCAAGGCCCGGCTGCGGGTGACCAAGGTCGACCCGTGGTCCGTGATGAAGGTCAGCTTCCTGCTGTCGCTGGCCGTCGGCATCATCATCATCGTGGCCGCGGCCGTGCTGTGGATGACGCTGGACTCGCTCGGGGTCTTCGACTCGCTGACCAAGACCCTCAAGGACGTCACCGGCTCGGACAGCAGCGGCGGCCTCAACCTGATGGACTACGTCGGCTTCGGCAAGGTGATGACCTTCACCACGCTGATCGCCGTGGTCGACGTCGTCCTGCTGACCGCCCTGTCCACGCTCTCCGCGTTCATCTACAACGCGGCGGCCGGCTTCACCGGCGGCGTCGAGCTCACCCTGGCCGAGGAGGACTGATCCCGGCCGGATCCTGACCCTCGGTCAGCTTCCCGTCCGCGGACGGAATGTGCGGGCCCCACCGGCTGTTGCAGCCGGTGGGGCCCGTCGGCATTTCGGGTGACAGCCGGCCGCCCGCGGCGCGCCGCCCGGAAACCGGGCGGCCGCGGTGGGCTTAGCTGGGTGCCGCCCGTCCCGCGCCTGGGAGTGCCGCAGGCCGCCCCCGGTCCGCCCGACCGGGTCAGCTGAGGTTTCCGCAGGACGACTGGACGGAGGCGCGCGGTGGCGAAGCTCGCAGGTCAACTGGTCGAGGCCCTGGAAGGGCTGTTGGGGGTCCCGGTACCGCTGCGGGTGCAGGCCTGGGACGGCAGCGTCGCCGGGCCGCCGGGCGCGCCCACCCTGGTCCTGCGCAACCGCCGGGCGCTGCGCCGGCTGATCTGGCAGCCGGACGAGCTGGGCCTGGCCCGGGCCTACGTCGCGGGGGACCTCGAACTCGCCCCCGGCACCGACCTGTACGAGACGCTCTCCGCCGTCGCCCGCTTCGCCGAGCGGCCGGACATCCGCGCCCTGGCCCTCGGGCCGCGCGACGCGCTCGGCCCCAAGGGCCGCCGGGTGCTCGCCGCCGCGGTGCGGGCCGGAGCGGTCGGCCTCGAACCCGAACCGCCGCGCGAGGAGGTCCGCAGGGCCGCCGGGCGGCTGCACAGCCGCAGCCGGGACCGCGCGGCCATCAGCCACCACTACGACGTCGGGAACGACTTCTACCGGCTCGTGCTGGGCTCCTCGATGGTCTACTCGTGCGCCTACTGGACGCCGGAGGCGAAGAGCCTGGAGGCCGCCCAGGAGGCCAAGCTCGACCTCATCTGCCGCAAGCTCGGCCTGCGCCCCGGGATGCGCCTGCTGGACGTCGGCTGCGGCTGGGGATCACTGCTGCTGCACGCCGCGAAGCACTACGGCGTCACCGCGGTCGGCGTCTCCATCTCCCGGGAGCAGGTCGCGCTGGCCCGCGCCCGGGTCGAGGAGGCCGGGCTGTCCGACCGGGTCGAGATCCGGCTCCAGGACTACCGGGAGATCGCCGACGGGCCCTTCGACGCGATCTCCAGCGTCGGCATGGCCGAGCACGTCGGCTCCGAGCAGTACCGGGTGTACGCCGAGGGCCTGTACCGGCTGCTGGTGCCCGGCGGCCGGCTGCTCAACCACCAGATCGCCCGCCGCCCCGACCTCCCCGGCGAGCAGCACCGCACCAGCCCCTTCATCGACCGCTACGTCTTCCCGGACGGCGAGCTCTCCCCGGTCGGTTCCACCGTGGCCCGGCTGGAGGAGGCCGGCTTCGAGGTCCGGGACGTCGAGTCGCTGCGCGAGCACTACGGGCTGACCCTGCGCGAGTGGGTGGCCAACCTGGAGGCGCACTGGACGGAGGCGGTCCGGCTGGTCGGCCGCGGCCGGGCCCGGGTCTGGCGGCTGTACATGGCGGCCTCCGCGCTGGCCTTCGAGCAGAACCGGATCGGGATTAACCAGGTGCTCGCCGTCCGCAGCACCGAGGAGGGCACGGCGGGCCTCCCGCCGACCCGCGAGGAGTGGCTGCTGCGCCCCGCCACGGGTGCGGCGCGGCTGGTCGCCGGGGGCGCCGCCGCGGCCCCGGGGGATCCGGATTTGGGAGAACGGCCGTCGGTCCGCTAATCTTTCAGTGCGGCAAGGGCCTATAGCTCAGACGGTTAGAGCGCTTCCCTGATAAGGAAGAGGCCACAGGTTCAAGTCCTGTTAGGCCCACCACCGCGAAGGGCCCGGAGTGATCCACTCCGGGCCCTTCGACACGTCCTGGGATCGGACGGGGCCGCGGGCCGGCCGGAATCCGGTACGATCTCTTCTCGGTGAGGGCCTATAGCTCAGACGGTTAGAGCGCTTCCCTGATAAGGAAGAGGCCACAGGTTCAAGTCCTGTTAGGCCCACCTCCCCGAAGGGCCCGGAGTGATCCACTCCGGGCCCTTCGGCGTTTCCCGCTCCGTTTCCCGCCACGCTTCCGGCGTGTCTCCCTCCGCCGGGCCGGGAACCGGCCGCCGGTCCCGGCTGTTCTCCGGGGAGAGGTGGTGGAGGGTTGGTGACACGGCATGGCGATGTTGTGGGCGATGAGCATCCCCGGACTGGTCTGCGCCCTGGTGGTGCTGGCGGCGCTCGATCAGCTGGCACTGCGGGCGGGCCGCGCCCGGTGGGTGCCCTGGCGGGGGACCGGGCGGGAGGGGCAGATCTCGGCCACCGGGTTCGAACAGCTGCACGCGCAGTTCGCCGCGGGCAAGCAGCACGAGCTCGACGAACGCGGCAGCACCCTGATGCTGCGGGACGAGGAGGGCGAGGGGGCGCCGCCCCGGACCAGCGTGGACCTGGCGGGCGGCAGGGCCGTGGTGGTGGTGCCGGGCAGCCCGGCGGACGGACCCGTGGACGGCCCGGCGGGCCGCGCCTGACCGGGTGGCGGCCGGGGCGGTCCGGGGCCGGCCGGACCGCCCGCCAGGAGGTGCGGCGTCAATCCTGGGACCGGACCGCCGGGTTGGCCGCACCGGTGGCTGGTCACGATTGGGACACCGGTGTGTATCATCGGCCGCAAGGGCAGTCTGGCACCCGGCCGCCCTTTCGCGAGCGAAACACAACTGGACTCGTCGGCCCGGTCAGTCCGGCCGGATCCGGCTCTTGAGTCCACCAACGCAAGAAGGACGAGGTCCCGCGGTGAAGAAGCTTCTCCTGGTCGCCCTGGTCGCCCTCGGCGGCTTCTTTGTCTACCGTCAGGTCCAGGCGGACCGCGCCGAGCAGGACCTGTGGACCGAGGCCACCGACCCGGTCCCGGCCGGTCGCTGAGCACCCGGCGATCTGACGACCGACGAACTCCGGAGGCGCCCGTCGGCGCCTCGCGGGCCGGCCGGCCCGGTCGACGCACCGGACCGGCCGACCCTCTGGAACGGCACTGCCGCAGGGGGACGGCGCTGGGAATCGCGCCGGAAACCGGTACGCTAGTGCCCGTTGGCACGCGCGCGGTGCCGTCGAGGGGCATTAGCTCAGTTGGTAGAGCGCTGCCTTTGCAAGGCAGATGTCAGGAGTTCGAGTCTCCTATGCTCCACAGTTCACAGCAGTAACCGACCGGCCGCCGCCCTGGAATCCAGGGCGGCGGCCGATCGGCGTTTCCGGGGGCGCCGTGCGGTCAGCGCGGCTGCGGTCCGTCCTCGGGGGCCGGGCCGCCGTTCTCGGCGGACGGGACGCCGTCCGTGGACTCGCCGGGGAAGTCCGGGCCGGAGCCGTTCACCGGGGCGGAGGCGGCGTGCGCACCGGCCGGCCGGGGCTCCTGCGGGGCGGGGGGCTCGACCAGCCACTCCGGGTTGCTGTGCCGGCGCCACCACTGCCAGGCCACGATGCCGCCGCCGATCGCCAGCAGGCCGGCCACGGCGAGGCCGGTGGCGGTCCGGTTGCAGTGCGCCTTCCGGGCGTTCCGGGCGGCCAGCTCGCTGATCTCGGCCGAGCTGACGTTGCCCTGGAGGGCGGTCAGCGCGGCCGCGCCGCGGGCCTGGGCCTCCTGGGCGACCGGGCCGACGGTCGCGCGGGCCTCCTCGACCGCCTGGGCGACCCTGGGACCCACGGTGGCCCGGGCCTGGTCCGCGGCCCGGGTGGCGGACAGGCGGGCCGCCAGGGCGGCCTCCTGGGCCCGGTGGAGGGCCTTCAGGGCATTCTGCTGGGCGTCCGGCGGCAGGCTGGCGAAGGCGTGGCCGAACTGCGGGGCTAGGTGCCGGTCGTACTGGCTGCGGAGGTTGTGGGCGGCCAGCGCGGCCTTCGGACCGAAGGCGTCCAAGGCGGGGCCGAGGCGCTGCTTGGCGCCGTCCGCGACCTGTGCGGCGGTGTCCCGGGTCCTGGTGGCTGTTTCTCGGGCCGAATCCGAAAAGCTCACGAGTCTCTCCTCCTGGGTGGCGTCCTTTATGCACATATCCACCTGAATGCTGATCATGCCTCCTGATTTGTCCGAAGGCACTTCGGATGGGCCGTACGCGGGGCCCCTGCGGGGCGGGCAGGGGGCGGGGGCGGCACACTGGGCGGGCCGTACGAGCGGGGGCGTAGGGGCGGACCGGGTGGCTGTGGGGGAGTAGGTCCGGGAGCGGGGGTGCGGCAGTAGGCTGGCGGTTTCGGAGGTCGTGTACGGGAAGGGGACCCCGCTGATGCTCCCGGACGAGCCGCGGTCGTCGGCCGATCGGTCCCCGGAGGCCGGGCCGCCCGGCTGCTACCGGCACCCGCAGACCCCCACCGGGGTCTCCTGCACCCGCTGCGAGCGGCCGATCTGCCCCCGCTGCATGGTGGCCGCCTCGGTGGGCTTCCAGTGCCCGGAGTGCGTCGGCGACGGCCACGCCGGGTCGCGGCAGGCGACCACCCGGTTCGGCGGCGCCCTGGCCGCCGACGGCGGGCTGGTCACCCGGGTGCTGATCGGGGTCAACGTCGTGGTCTGGGTGCTGGCGGCCTACGTGCTCGCCCCGCGGCTGGGCCAGACCTGGTCGCTGTTCAGCGCCGGGCGGGACATCCTCGGCGGCCCGGCGGGCATCGCCGACGGCCCGGGCCAGTGGTACCGGCTGCTGACCGCCGCCTTCCTCCACCTGGAGTGGTGGCACGTCGGGATGAACATGCTGGTGCTGTTCTGGCTCGGCCCGCCGCTGGAGGAGGCGCTCGGCCGGCTGCGCTTCCTGGCCCTCTACCTGGTCTCCGCCCTGGGCGGCAGCACCTTCGCCTTCGTGGTGGCCGGCGACTGGATGAACTCGGTGGGCGCCTCGGGGGCGGTCTTCGGGCTGATCGGCGCCACGATCGTGCTGCAGCTGCGCAACCGTGGCCCGCTCGGCCCGGCGATGGCGTTCCTGGTCTTCAACCTGATCGTCACCTTCTCCCGCCCCGGCATCGACTGGCGGGCGCACGTCGGCGGCCTGCTGCTCGGCTCGCTGACCGCGGCCGGCCTGATGTACGCCCCGCGCGAGCGCCGCGGCCCGGTGCAGGCGCTGGCGGTGGCCGGCGCGGTGACGGTCGAGGCGGGGATGCTGCTGGCCGGGATGGCCCTCTACGGGAGCTGACGGGCCCGCCCCTTCGGACGTTTGTCCACAGCGGGTGCGGGGTTGTGCACAGCCTGTGCGTCCACGCGGTTGTGGACTGCTGTTCTACGCGTGTCCTGCTGTGCGGTTTCCTGATTCCCGGGGAGTTGTGCACAGCTGTGGACGGCCGCGCCCGGAAAGGTTATCCACAGGCTGGGGAGACTTTTCCCCAGTGTGGATAACCATGTGGATAAGCGGGTGGTCGGATGGTGGGAACAACCGGCCGGATCCCCACCCGGCTCCGGGCACGCCTGACCGCCGCCCCGGGACGAGCGATCCGGAGCGGCGGGAGAACGGCTCGGGGCCGAGCCTCAGGACGGGCGGACCGTCACTTCCACTGGGTGGAGACGCCGAACCCGGCGGCGATGAAGCCGAAGCCGACCAGGATGTTCCAGTTGCGCCAGCTCTCGACCGGGTAGGTGCCGCTGGTCACGTAGTAGGTGACGATCCACACCAGGCCGATCAGGAACAGTGCCAGCATCAGCGGGGCGACCCAACCACGGCCCGAGCTGATCTTCACCGCGGCCGTGGTCGGCGGGGTGTAGTCGGACTTCTTGCGGAGTCGAGACTTCGGCACGAGGAGCTCTCCTGTCGATGCGCTGTGAGACCGCGCGGGGTGCAACGGGTGGAATCGGCCGGGCCGGCCGTGGAGAACGTCCTGGGGACCGCTCCGCCACATGCCACCGGCGTCCGTTAGCGTAGTGGCTCTGCGGGTCTTGAGGAGATAAGGGTACGGTGACTAATTTGTCGATTCCCCCCGAGCCGGCCCGTATCCGCCGCTCCGGCACCCGAATTGTCGGCCGTGCCCTGACCTGCGCCGTCTTCGCGCTCGCCGGTCTGCTCTTCTACATCAGCGCGCAGACCGCCCGCGGCACCGACCTGCGGACCGACAACTCGCTGCTGAGCCTCGGCGACGTGGTCCGCCAGCGCAGCGCGCAGAACCAGCAGGCGCAGTCCCAGCTCGCCGACCTCCAGGCCCGCGCCCAGCAGCTCACCGAGCAGCAGGGCCACGACCCCGCCGACGCCGTGCGGCTGGACGGCCTGCGCACCGGCGCCGCGCTGGAGCCGCTCCAGGGCGGCGGCCTGACCGTCACCCTCAACGACGCCCCGCCGAACGCCACCGCGCGCATCCCCGGGGTGCCCGAGCCCGGCGTCAACGACCTGGTGATCCACCAGCAGGACATCCAGGCCGTGGTCAACGCGCTGTGGCGGGGCGGCGCCGAGGGCGTGCAGGTGATGGACCAGCGGCTGATCTCCACCAGCGCCGTCCGCTGCGTCGGCAACACCCTGCTGCTCCAGGGCCGGGTCTACTCCCCGCCGTACGTGGTCAAGGCGGTCGGGCGGACCGACGCCCTGCGCTCGGCCGTCGAGGCGGACCCGACGATCCGCAACTACCTCCAGTACGTCCAGGCGTACGGGCTGGGCTGGAAGGTCCAGGAGAGCGGCGAGCTGACCCTGCCCGGCTACTCCGGCACCACCGAACTGCGGTCGGCGGGCGGGCAGCAGTAGCGGACCTGCCCCGCGGCCGTGGACGGCGGGTCTACTCTTTAACCCAGTCCGCTGCGTCGAGGGAGCACCATGTACGGCTGGATCTGGCGTCACCTCCCGGGGAACACCCTGGTCCGGTCCGTCATCTCGCTGCTCCTCGTCCTGGGGATCGTCTACCTCCTCTTCACCTACGTCTTCCCGTGGGCGGAACCGCTGCTCCCCTTCGGCGACGTCACAGTGGACGGCGGCGACGGCGCCGCGACCGGCTGAGCCGGCGGGCCCGGCACTCCCTTCCAGCACCGCATCCCACGGAGACCACGCGCGCATGACGACCCGGCCGACGACCCCGCCCCGCATCCTGGTGGTGGACAACTACGACAGCTTCGTCTTCAACCTGGTCCAGTACCTGTACCAGCTCGGCGCCACCTGCGAGGTGGTGCGCAACGACGAGGTGACCGTCGAGCACGCCGTCCGCCGCTCCGGCGCGGAGGGTTTCGACGGGGTGCTGCTCTCCCCCGGGCCCGGCGCCCCGGAGGAGGCCGGGGTCTGCATCGAGATGGTGCACCACTGCGCCCGGATCGGGCTGCCGGTGTTCGGCGTCTGCCTGGGCCTCCAGTCGATCGCGGCCGCGTACGGCGCGGTGGTCGGCCGGGCGCCCGAGCTGCTGCACGGCAAGACCTCGCCGGTCGAGCACGAGGACGGCGGGGTCTTCGAGGGCCTGCCCTCGCCGCTGACCGCGACCCGCTACCACTCGCTCGCGGTCGAACCGGCCACCGTGCCGGCCGAGCTGGTGGTCACCGCACGCACCGCGAGCGGCGTGATCATGGGCCTGAGGCACCGTGAACTGCCGGTCGAGGGCGTGCAGTTCCACCCCGAGTCGGTGCTCACCGAGGGCGGTCACCGGATGCTCGCCAACTGGCTCGCGGAGTGCGGCTTCCCGCAGGCGGTCGACCGGTCGGCCGGGCTCGCCCCGGTGATCGGCCGGGGCTGACCGGCGTGACCGCGCTGCGTCCGGAGGGGCGCTTCCAGCCGGAGGCGGACCGGTACGGCACCGTGCAGCAGTACGGCGGGCCCGGGTACCAGGGACGGGACGAGGGCACCGGCGGAGCGCCGTACCAGCAGGACTACCCGGCGCAGACCGCGCCCGAGGACGCCTGGGGCGTGTACGAGCAGGCCCAGGAGCCCATCGTGGACGGGCCCGAGTACCCCTGGCTGCCCGACCAGACCCTCCAGCTGCGACTGCCCGCCGACCTCGGCGGGCCGGCCGCCGAACCGGCGCCGACTGGCGGCCGGGCCGAGCGCCGCCGCGCCGCCCAGGGCCGCACCTCGCTGCGCTCCGGCAGCGGCCGGCGCCGGGCGGGCGGCCGGGCCGCCGGACGGGTGCGCCCCAAGGAGTCCCTGCTGGTGGTGGCCGCCAGGGGCGTCGGCGAGCTGTGCATCTCACTCGGCGTGGTGATGCTGCTCTTCGTCGCGTACCAGCTCTGGTGGACCAACGTGCAGGCCGACGCGGCCGCCGACGGCGCCCGCAACCAGCTGGAGCAGCAGTTCGACGCGGTCGCGCCGCCCGTCCAGCCGGGACAGCCCGGGCCGCCGGCCCCGGACCCGAACAAGCCCGAGGTGTTCGAGCCCAACAAGGGCTTCGCCATCATCCACCTGCCCAAGCTGGGGCTGAAGTTCCCGATCGCCGAGGGCACCTCCAAGTCGGCGGTGCTCGACAAGGGCCTGGTCGGCCACTACGCCGGCACCGGGATGCCGGGCGACAAGGCGGGCAACTTCGCGCTGGCCGCCCACCGCAACACCCACGGCGAGCCGTTCCGGTACATCAACCAGCTCGGCAAGGGCGACAAGATCGTGGTGGAGACGGCCGCCGGCTACTACACCTACGAGGTCACCGGAAGCATCCCGGAGACCTCCCCCAACAACGTGAGCGTGATCAAGCCGGTGCCGAACGGAGCCGGGTACGCCGGCCCCGGCCGCTACATCACGCTGACGACCTGTACCCCGGAATTCACCTCGAAGTTCCGTCTCATCGTCTTTGGCAAGATGATCGAGGAACGGCCGCGTGCCCAGGGCAAGCCGGCCGCGATCACGGGCGGGTAGCCGCCCGGCCCGGAGGGGGAGCACGCAGATGCAGGACGAGACCGCGCAGTCGGCCGAACCGGCGCGGGAGGCCTCTTTGCCGCCGGAGCGGACGGCCGGGCGGGGACGGAGCGGGGCGCTGGCCGCGCTCGGGGTCTTCGGCGAGCTGCTGATCACCCTGGGCCTGGTGCTCGGCCTGTTCGTGGCCTACTCGCTGTGGTGGACCAACGTCCAGGCGGACCGCTCCGCCTCGGCCGCCGCCGACCGGCTGCGCAGCAGCTGGGCCGCGGGCCCGGCCCCCGGCTCCCCGGCCGCGCCCGGCGCCGCCCCGGCCCCCGGCGCGTCCGGCACCCCCGGTGCTCCCGGAACCGGAACCGCCGGTGCGTCCGGTGCCTCCGGCGCCGTGCCCGCGCCCGGGCAGTTCGCGGTGGGGGCCGACGTGGGCTTCCTGCACGTCCCGGCGATGGGCCGGAACAACCAGGTGCTGATCCGGATGGGCACCTCCGCCGAGGTGCTGGACGACGGCGTGGCGGGCGTCTACGAGCAGCCGTACCGGGCCGCCATGCCCTGGGACCAGGAGGGCAACTTCGCGCTGGCCGCCCACCGGGACGGCCACGGCGCGAAGTTCCACGACCTGGACGCCGTCCACAAGGGCGACGCGGTCGTGGTGGAGACCAAGGACAAGTGGTACGTCTACAAGGTCGACAGCACCCTGGCGGAGACGTCCAAGTACGACACCGGCATCGTGGCGCCCGTCCCGGCCCGATCCGGCTACGCCGGCCCCGGCCGCTACATCACCCTGACCACCTGCACCCCGGTGTACACCTCGCGCTACCGGATGGCCGTCTGGGGCAGCCTGGTGCGGGTGGACGACATGGACGCCAAGCGCACCCCGCCGCCGGAGCTGCGGCGCTCCTGAAGCCGCCGCACGGCCCTCCCGACGGGTCGGGGCGAGGAAATGCCCGAGGGCCCGCCGCTGGTGTCGCGGCGGGCCCTCGGGCGTGCTCCGGACTGCTTCTCCTCCGGCTCAGTCGAACCAGGGGAATATCGGAGGCTTAGTGGTCCCCTTTGGGGGGTGTGGTGGTGGGGTCGCCCCCTTTGGTCGGCTCGGCCGCCTTGGTGTAGAGCTGGATCTGGGTGTTCGGGTCGACCATGGTGCCGGCCGGCGGGTTGCTCTGCTGGACGGTCGCGTTCGGGTCCGGCGGACCGCTGGCCACGGTGTAGCCCAGGCCGAGCTTCGACAGCGTGCTGATGGCGTCCGACAGCTTGACGTTCGCCAGCGGCGGGACCTGGACCTTGTCCGGCGCCTTGTAGATGGTCAGCGAGATCTTGGTGTTGGCCGGGGCCTTGGTGTTGGCCGGGACCGACTGCGAGGCGACCGTGTTGACCTTGCTCGGGTCGGGGGCCGCCACGGTCTTCGTGGCGTCCACCTGGAAGCCGAGGCCCTGGAGGGTGGTCTGCGCGTCCTCCTTCTGGGAGCCGACCACGTTCGGGACGTTCACCTTGGCCTTGCCCTGCGACACGGTCAGCTTGATCGCGGTGCTCGGGTCGACGGCCGCGTTGGCCGCCGGGTCCTGGCCGGTGACGGTTTCCTGCGGGGCGTTGTCGTCGTCCTTGTACTCGGTGGTGACGTTGGCGAAGCCGGCGTCCGCGAGCAGCTTGACGGCCTGGTCCTTGGTCTTGCCGGTCACGCCGGGGACCGGCGCCTTGGCCGGGCCGGAGGAGACCTGCACCGTGATGGTGGCGTTCTCGGCGACCTGCAGGCCCGCCCCCGGGTTCTGGGTGCAGACCTGGTCCTTCTTGACGTTGGCGTCCGGGCAGGCGACCTTCTCGCCCTCGGCCACCACGAGCTTCGAACCGGCCGCGGCGGCGGCCGTCTTGGCCTCGGCCAGGGTCTTGCCGACCAGGTTCGGCGCGGTGACCTTCGCGGCGTCCTTGCCGCCCTTGTCGCCGAACATCGCCTGGGCGACGAAGAAGGTGCCCACCAGGACCAGCACGGCGGCCACCGCCAGCACGATCCACGAGGTGTTGCTCTTCTTCGGCTGGTCCTCGCCCCGTCGGCCGCCGCCGCGGCCGTAGCCGTCGTCGTAGCCGTCGTTGCCGCCGCCCGCGGCGCCGGCGTAGGTCTGGCCGTAGCCGTCGTCCTGGTAGCCGCCCTGCTGCCCGTAGCCGGGCTGCCCGGAGGCCTGCGGCAGGACGGTGGTCGGGCCGCCGCCGGGCTGCTGCGGCAGCACGTTGGTCTGGCCGTACGGGTCGTGCTGCTGCGGGTAGCCGTTCTGGTCGTAGCCGTAGCCGGCCGCGCCCATGCCGTACGCGGCCTGCTGGGCGGCGGCCACCGGCAGGCCGTCGAGGAAGCGCTCGATGTCGTCGCGCATCTCGTCGGCGCTCTGGTAGCGGTAGTCGCGCTCCTTGGCGAGCGCCTTCAGCACGATGGCGTCGATCTCGGGGCGCACCTCGGGGTCGAAGACCGACGGCGGCTGCGGCTCCTCCCGGACGTGCTGGTAGGCCACCGCGACCGGCGAGTCGCCGACGAACGGCGGGCGGACGGTCAGCAGCTCGTAGAGCAGGCAGCCGGTGGAGTAGAGGTCGGAGCGGGCGTCGACCTGCTCGCCCTTGGCCTGCTCCGGGGAGAGGTACTGGGCGGTGCCGATGACGGCCGAGGTCTGCGTCATGGTCATCCCGGCGTCACCCATCGCACGGGCGATGCCGAAGTCCATGACCTTGACGTTGCCCTGCCGGGTCAGCATCACGTTGGCCGGCTTGATGTCGCGGTGCACGATGCCGGCCCGGTGCGAGTACTCCAGGGCCTGGAGGATGCCGATGGTCATCTCCAGCGCGCGCTCGGGCAGCAGCCGGCGGCCGGAGTGCAGCAGCTCGCGCAGCGTGGACCCCTCGACGTACTCCATCACGATGTACGGGATGGAGATGCCGTCGATGTAGTCCTCGCCCGTGTCGTACACGGCGACGATCGCGGGGTGGTTCAGGGACGCCGCCGACTGTGCCTCGCGGCGGAAGCGGGCCTGGAACGACGGATCCCGGGCCATGTCGGCCCGGAGCGTCTTCACTGCGACGGAGCGGCCGAGCCGGGTGTCATGGGCGAGGTACACCTCGGCCATGCCGCCGCGCCCGAGGACGCCGCCGAGCTCGTACCTGCCGCCGAGGCGACGAGGCTCTTCCATAGATCCGACCCTCTCCCTCACCCGCCGGTGAGGTTGTGACGTAGGTGTCCCCGCACGCTCTGGGTGACGCCGCGCGGTCCGCGACCGGTTCTCCGGCCGGGCCGTGCGGTGCCTCGCGGGCGGCAACGGGCACACCCGCTGCTGGCGGATACGCTACCGGTCGTACCGCATCGGGCCGGAGTCAGCCGTCGGCCGATATCAGACCGGTATCCGGACGGGGCTGTCGATCGTGACATTCCCCTCACCCCGGATCGCGCTCCTACTTGCCGAGTGCGGCCTGCATCACCGCCTTGGCGATCGGGGCCGCGAGCCGGCCGCCGCTGATGCCGTCGCGGTTCTGGGAACCGTCCTCGACCACCACGGCGACCGCGACCGACTGGCCGTCCGAGGTCTTGGCCCAGGACGTGAACCAGGCGAACGGCAGCCCGGCGTTGTCCTCGCCGTGCTGGGCGGTGCCGGTCTTGCCGCCGACCTGGAGGCCGGGGATCTGGGCGTTCTTGCCGGTGCCGTTCTCGACCACCGAGACCATCAGGTCCTGCATCTTCTGCGCGGTGGCCGGGCTCATCGGCTGGGAGAACTGCTTCTCGGTGTGCTTGGAGATGGTGGTCAGCGAGGCCGAGCGCTCCTGGTCCACCAGGTACGGCTGCATCAGGCTGCCGTTGTTGGCGATCGCGGCGGAGACCATGGCCATCTGGAGCGGGGTGGCGCGGGTGTCGTGCTGGCCGATCGAGTCCTGGGCGGTGCCGTCCAGGCTGGGGCTGTCCGGGAAGACGCTCTTCTCGGACCGGATCGGGGTGTCGATCGTGCTGTTGAAGCCGAACTTCTCGGCCTGCGCGCGCATCCGCTCCTTGCCCAGGTCGGCGCCCATCTTGGCGAAGACCGTGTTGCAGGACTGGTCCATCCCGGACTTGACGGTGGCGTTCTCGCAGCGCTCGTTGGGGCTCTCGTTCTTCAGCTGGGTGGTGGTGTACGGCAGGATGTACGGCTCCGGCGTGTCCGTCGCGTCGTCGATGCCCTGGTACCGGCCGTTCTCGAACGCCGCGGTCGCGGTGACCAGCTTGAAGGTCGAGCCGGGCGGATAGGTCTCCTTCAGCGCCCGGTTGAGCATCGGCTTGTTCGGGTCCGCGTTGAGGTCCGTCCAGGCCTTGGTGTCGGCGTCGTCGCCGCCGGCGAAGGTGCCCGGGTCGTAGGAGGGCGTGGAGACCAGCCCCAGGATCGCGCCGGTCTTCGGGTCGAGGGCGACCACCGCGCCCTTCTTGTTGCCCATGGCGTCGAAGGCGGCCTTCTGGACCTTGGCGTTGATCGTGGTGACGACGTCGCCGCCGCGCTTCTGCTCGCCGGTCAGCATGTCCAGGGTGTTGCGGAAGAACAGCCGGTCGTCGGTGCCGGAGAGGATGCCGTCCTCCAGGTTCTCCAGCTGGTTGGAGCCGTAGGCCTGGGAGGAGTAGCCGGTCACCGGGGCGTACATCGGGCCGTCGACCCAGGCCCGCTTGTACTTGTAGCGCAGGCCGTTGACGTAGTCGGACTTCGTGACCGGCTGGCCGCTGACGATGATGTTGCCGCGCGGGTGGGCGTACCGGTCGTACAGCTGGCGCTTGTTGTTCTTGTTGGTCGCCCAGGACTCGGCCTGGACGCCCTGCACCCAGTTGGTGCGCACCATCAGGGCCAGGATCAGGACGAGGCAGAAGATCGAGACCCGGCGGATCGGCTTGTTCATCGGGCGGGTCCTCCCTGGCCCTCGGGGGCCGGGGCCGGTTCGGCCCCGGGGCGGCGGGCGCTGTCGCTGATCTTCAGCAGGATCGCGACCAGCGCCCAGTTGGCGACCACGGACGAACCGCCCTGCGCGAGGAACGGCATGGTCATACCGGTGAGCGGGATCAGCCCGGTGACACCGCCGGCCACGACGAACACCTGGATCGCCATCGCCGAGGAGAGGCCGACGGCGAACAGCTTGCCGAACGGGTCGCGGGCGGCGAGCGCGGTACGCAGACCGCGCTGGACCAGCAGCGCGTACAGCAGGAAGATCGCCATCAGGCCGGTCAGCCCGAGCTCCTCGCCGAAGGAGCCCAGGATGAAGTCGCTCTTGGCGGCGAACGCGATCAGCCAGGAGCGGCCCTGGCCGAGACCGGAGCCGGTGACCCCGCCGGAGCCGAGCGCCATCAGCGACTGGCCGATCTGCTCGGTGGCGCCCTTCGGCGGGTGCGGGCCGAAGGCGGCCATCGGGTCGAGCCAGGCGTTGATGCGGACCTTCACGTGGCTGGCCGTCGAGGCGACCGCGACCGCGCCGCCGACCGACATCAGCAGGCCGAACAGGATCCAGCTGGTCCGCTCGGTGGCGACGTAGAGCATCACCACGAACAGGCCGAAGAACAGGAAGGACGTGCCCAGGTCGTTCTCGAAGATCAGGATCAGCAGGCTGAGCAGCCAGATCACGATGATCGGGCCGAGGTCGCGGCCGCGCGGCAGGTACAGGCCCATGAACCGGCGGCTGGCCAGCGCCAGGGCGTCCCGCTTGACCATCAGGTAGCCGGCGAAGAACACCGTCAGGACGATCTTGGCGAACTCGCCGGGCTGGATGGAGAAGCTGCCCAGCCGGATCCAGATCTTGGCGCCGAAGTCCTCCGCCCGGGACGGGAAGAAGGCCGGTGCCGCGAGCAGCACCAGGGCCACCACCATCGAGATGTAGGTGTAGCGCTGGAGCACCCGGTGGTCCTTCAGCAGCACCATCACCGCGATGAAGCCGGCGATCCCGAGGCCCGACCACATCAGCTGGTTCTCGGCCGCAGGGTAGTTGCCCCTGAGCAGCTTGCCCGCCTTGTCGAGCCGCCAGATCATCACCACCCCCAGCCCGTTGAGCAGGGTGGCGATCGGCAGCATCAGCGGGTCCGCGTACGGCGCGAAGCGGCGCACCAGCAGGTGCGCGACCACCGCCAGGGCGCCCATGCCGAGGCCGTAGCCGAGCATGCCGACGGGCAGCTTGCCGTCCATCGCGAGGCCGACGTTGGCGTACGCGAGGACCGGCAGCACCACCGCGAAGACCAGCATGGCCAGCTCGGTGTTGCGCCGGTTGGGCGCCTCCTGGGGGGAGATCGTGGTGTTGCCCCGCCGGCGGGGGACGGCTCGGTCGGCCGCCGCCCGGCGCCGGCCGGGCCGGGTGGACTCTTCGCTCAGGTCGTAGCTGCTCACGTGGTGACCGCTCCCTGACGGCCGGCAAGCCCGCTCGGGGCGGGCCCATGGCTGATCACGGACGTCACTGCTTCGGGCAGGAGTTGGCCCGGCTGAGTTCCTCTTCGGACAGCGGGGCCTGGTCGCCCTGCGCGCCGGCCGCCGGAGGTGTGGCGTTCGGCGCCGGGGCGGGTGCCGCCGGCGCGGTCGGCGTCGGCGTCGGGGTGGCCGCGGGTGCGGTGGTCGGCGCCGCCGCGGCCGGGCCGCGGTTCTTCTCGGTCGGGGTGGGTGTGGCGGCCGGGTACACGGCCTGCACCGCCTGCACCGCCTGCACCGCCGGCGTGGCCGGCGGGGTGGCCGGGGTGGTCGCCTTCGCGGCCCGCTGGCAGAGCTGGACCCAGCCGTCGAGGTCGTTGACCGTCGACTGGGCGTCCTTCATGCTGCCGACCGAGATGGTCTTCCGCACGTGGGCCTGCTGGTCCTCGGGCAGCCACTTCAGCTGGATCCGGCTGTACGAGGAGTGCACCGAGGACAGGCTCAGACCGGCCAGGTTCTGGTTGATGCCCTGGTAGATCGCGACGTGGTCGTCCTGGGTGCCGACGTAGTACTGGTCCTGGGTCCACCGGTAGCCGAACCAGCCGGCGCCGCCGAGCAGCCCGAGCGTGACCAGGGCGGCCAGCGAGACCGTCAGGCCCTTGCGCCCGCGCTTGGCGGGGCGCTCCGCGCCGGCCTCCTCGGTGCCGTACACCGAGGGCTCGCCGGAGCCGTACTCGCCCTCGTAGCCCTCGGCGGGGCCGAAGCCGCCCTGGGCGGCGCCGTAGCCCTCCTCGTAGCCCTCGGCCGGGCCGAAGGCGCCCTGCGGGCCGCGGCCGAGGCCGGCGGCGCGGCCGGCCGGGGTGTCCGCGATCGAGCGGTCGGCGGCGGCCGAGGACGGCGGGGCGTCGGCGACCGCGCCGACCACCACCGGGACGTCGTTGAACTGACCGCTCATGGTGTCCGTGGCGCCGACGTCGATGACGTCCGCCACGATGCAGGTGATGTTGTCCGGACCGCCGCCGCGCAGGGCGAGCTGGATCAGCTCCTGCACGGTCTGCTCGGGCGAGTAGTAGCTGCCGAGGGTGTCCTGGAGGGTCTGGTGGCTGACCGGGCCGGAGAGGCCGTCGGAGCAGATCAGGTAGCGGTCGCCGGCCCGGACCTCGCGGATCGACAGGTCGGGCTCGACCTGGCCGCGGCCGTCCAGCGCCCGCATCAGCAGCGAGCGCTGCGGGTGGGTCTCGGCCTCCTCGGGCGTGATCCGGCCCTCGTCGACCAGGCGCTGCACCCAGGTGTGGTCCTGGGTGATCTGCACCAGGGACCCGTCGCGCAGCAGGTAGGCGCGGGAGTCGCCGACGTGCACCAGGCCCATCCGCTGGCCCGTCCACAGCATGGCGGTCAGGGTGCAGCCCATGCCCTCCAGCTGCGGGTCCTCCTCGACCATCTGCCGGAGCCGGTCGTTGGCGCCCTGGACGGCGTCGCCCAGCAGGGTCAGCAGGTCGGCGCCCGGCACGTCCTCGTCCAGCCGGACGATCGAGCCGAGCACCTCGGAGGAAGCGACCTCGCCGGCCGCGGCGCCGCCCATGCCGTCGGCCACGGCCAGCAGCCGCGGCCCGGCGTAGCCGGAGTCCTCGTTCCCCTCCCGGATCAGTCCCTTGTGGGAGCCGGCGGCGAAGCGCAGCACCAGGGTCATGCGACCTGTGCCCCCCTCTGGGTCATGGACGGGATGCTGTCCCTCATGCGCTACTACTTCCGCAGTTCGATGACGGTCCTGCCGATACGGATCGGCATGCCCGGCTGGAGCGGGGTGGGCGCGGTCAGGCGCTGCCGGTCCAGATAGGTGCCGTTGGTGGAGCCTAGATCCTCGACCGTCCACTGCCCAGTCTGATCCGGATAGATCCTGGCATGCCGGGAGGACGCGTAGTCGTCGTCCAGCACGATGGTGGAGTCGTGCGCGCGGCCGAGCGTGATGGTCTGGCCCTGGAGCGCCACCGTGGTGCCGGCCAGCGAGCCCTGCACCACGACGAGCTGGGTCGGGCCGCCGCGGCGGCGCCCGCCGCCGCCCTGGGTCTGGCCCGCCGCGGGGGCGGCCTGCGGGGGTGCCGCGGCGCGTGCGGCGGCCACGGTGGCCGCGCCGGCGCCCGTCGTGGCGCTCGCGCCGCGACGGGAGGACCGCGGGTTCACCTTGGTGCCGAACAGGTCGCTGCGGATCACCTGGACCGCGACGATGACGAACAGCCACAACACGGCCAGGAAGCCCAGCCGCATGACCGTGAGGGTCAGTTCTGACATGACCGTCCCGCCAGTCGGTGAGCGAGGCGCGCGAACAATTCGGACACTACCCTTCGACCTGCCGGTAGACGATGGTGGTGGAGCCCACGACGATTCGCGAGCCGTCGCGGAGCGTAGCGCGCTGGGTGTGCTGTCCGTCCACCACGATGCCGTTGGTGGACCCCAGGTCGAGCACCATCGAAGGGGTGCCGGGCCGGATCTCGGCGTGCTTGCGGGAGACCCCGGGGTCGTCGATCCGCACGTCCGCCTCGGTCGACCGGCCGAGCACGCAGGCCGAGCCGGTGATCTGGTGCCGGGCGCCGTTCACCTCGACCCAGCGGCGCATCCCGGCGCCGCCGTGGCCCGCGCCGGGGAAGGCGCGGACGTTGCCGCCGGCGGGCGCGGGCGGGCCGGGGGGCATCGCGGGGGGCGCGGCCGGCGGCGGGGGCGCGTTGTACTGGCCGGCGCCGGTCTGCTGCCACGGTGCGCCGGGGGCCTGGGCGGCCGGCGGCCGGTCGTAGCCGGGCTGCTGCGGCGCGTACTGCTGCTGCTGGGGCTCCTCGGCGGCCAGGGTGCGGCTGCGCACCCGGTACAGCCCGGTGTCCAGGTCGTCGGCCTTCTCCAGGTTCACCTGGAGCGGGCCCATGAAGGTGTACCGCTGGGCCTCCGCGTACTCGCGGACCATGCCGGCCAGCTCGGTGCCCAGCTGCCCGGAGTAGGGGCTGAGCCGCTCGTGGTCGTGCGGGCTCAGCTCGACGATGAAGTCGTTCGGCACGACGGTGCGGTCGCGGTTCCAGATGCTCGCGTTGTTGTCGCACTCGCGCTGCAGCGCTCCGGCGATCTCCACGGGCTGGACCTCGGACTTGAACACCTTGGCGAAGGTGCCGTTGACGAGACCCTCGAGCCGCTGCTCGAACTTCTTCAGCACTCCCATGGGGCACCCCCTTCCAGGGTTCGTTCGCCTGCCTGCCGGCCGGATCCCGCCCGGGACCCGGTCGCGCCTCCTACTTGCGGTACTTCCGTACTGATCGTATCCACGCCGGGCCCTTCCGTACGGTTCCCGGACCGTGTGGTGCCCGGGGGTGGGCTCGGACACACAGGGTGACGCATTTCGGGTACGGCACGCCAGGTGTGCCCGTCGGAGCACCCTTCCGATGGTCGTACGGGTGTTCGTCGGGCATCGGTTCGGATGCCGTCGGCGTCCCCGGACAACGGATTCGGAGCAGCCCCCCAGGTCGTGCTAATGTTTTCCACGTCGGAAGGGCCGCCCGGAAGGGAGGCCGGACCAAGGAAGTGCGAAGTACCGATGGTACCGAGCAGTTCGGAGGAACGGTCGGCAACGAGGACAACACCCATGCGCGGGTGGCGGAATAGGCAGACGCGCTGGATTCAGGTTCCAGTGCCCGAAAGGGCGTGGGGGTTCAACTCCCCCCTCGCGCACAGCGAAGCCCCGCAGATCTACGGATCTGCGGGGCTTTCTCGTTGTCCGCTCCCGGTGGGTGCCGGGGCGGCCGGGCCGCCGGTTCGCCGCCGGGCCGGGGCAGCCCCGGTCAGCCGCGGTCGGCGGGGAGTTCGGCGCGGACCGCGAAGCCGCCGTCCGGGGTCGGCCCGGCGGTGAGGGTGCCGCCCAGCAGCTGGGCGCGCTCGCGCAGGCCGACCAGGCCGTGGCCGCCGCCCGGCAGGATCTCCTCCGGGTGCCCCGGCGGGGCGTCGTTGCGGACCTCGACCCGCAGCCGGCGGCCCTTCGCCCGGACCCGCACGTGCACCGTCGCCTCCGGGGCGTACTTGGTGATGTTGGTGAGCGCCTCCTGGACGGTGCGGTAGGCGGCCCGCTCGACCGCCTCCGGCCACGGGCGGTCGCCGGGGACCAGCTCGGTGTCGGCGGCCAGCCCGCTCTCCTCGATCAGCCGGGGCAGGTCGGCCAGCCGGGGCTGGGGGGCGAGCGGGGCGTCCGGCAGCCCGCCGGTGCCGCGCAGCACCCCGACCATCTGGCGCAGCTCGTCCAGGGTCCGTACGGACAGTTCGCGGATGGTGCGGGCGGCGGTCACCGCGGCCGGGTCGCTGCTGCTCACCTGGAGCGCGCCGGCCTGGATGCTGATCAGGCTGACCTGGTGCGAGACCACGTCGTGCATCTCCCGGGCCAGCCGGCCGCGCTCGCTGATCAGCACCCGCTCGGCCAGCAGCCGGCTCTCCCGCTCCTGGCCCCGGGTCAGCTGGTCCAGGCGGGCGGCCAGCTCCCGCCGGGTGCGGGCGAGCAGACCGGTGGCGGCCGGGCCGGCCGCCAGCATCACGGCCTGGATGGCGTCCAGCGCGGTGGCGCGGCTGAGGTCGAGGACGCCCTCGGGCAGCGGCCAGTGGAAGAACTCGACCAGGGCGAACAGGATGCCGCCGGGGACCACGACCCGGGGGCGGGGGCGCTCGGCGGCCACCGAGTAGACGGCCGTTATCGGGGCCAGCCAGATCGCGTCCACCCAGCTGCCCGGCATGGTGAGCAGCAGGACCGTCACCGGGAAGCGGCGGCGCCAGAACAGCGCGACGGCGGCCAGCGTGGACAGCGCCACCTGCCACCAGGCGGCCTCCCGGGCCACCAGGGCGGCGTCCAGCAGGGAGTAGAGGACGGGCAGCAGCAGCATCAGCCAGGGGGCGGTGCACCAGGCCGGCAGCCGTCTGGACGGCAGTTGGTCGACGATGGTCATGCCCCGTCGCCGGGCTTGGGCCGGACCAGACCGGCCCGGTGGGCCAGGACGGCGGCCTGGACCCGGTTGGCGGCGCCGAGCTTGCCGAGGATCGCGCTGATGTGGTCCTTGACCGTGCCGGTGCCGAGGAAGAGCCGGTCGGCGATCTCGGCGTTGGACAGGCCCTCGCCGAGCAGCGAGAGCACGTCGAGCTCGCGGCCGGTGAGGGTGCGGGCCAGCGCGGTGGCCTCGGCGTCCGGGCCGCCGCCGTCCACGTAGCCGCCGATCACCGTGCGGGTGACGGTCGGGGAGAGGATGTTGCCGCCGGCCGCGAGCACCCGGACGGCGTGCACCAGCTGCTCGGGGGCGGTGTCCTTGAGCAGGAAGCCGGCCGCGCCGGCCCGCAGCGCGGTGCCGATGTACTCGTCGGTGTCGAAGGTGGTGAGCATCGCCACGGCGGGCGGGTCGGGCAGGGCGCGCAGGCGGCGCAGCACCGAGATGCCGTCGAGGTCGGGCATCCGGATGTCGAGCAGCACCACGTGCGGGCGCAGCCGCTGGACGTGCTCCTCGGCCTGACCGCCGGAGCAGTCGCCGACCACCTCCAGGTCGGTGGCGGAGCCGACGATCAGGCCCAGGCCGGAGCGGACCAGGATCTCGTCGTCGACGATCAGCACGCGGGTGGTGGTGATGGTGGCTCCTCGGTTCGGGCGGCCGGGTCGAGGCGGTCCGCGTGGGTCGTTTCGAGAGTAGGGCCTGCGGCCCGGGTCCGGTCGGATCGGGACGCGGCGCCGGGGGCGTCCACCCCCGCCGTTCGGCGGGGGTCGGAATCCGCTACCCGGTTCACGCAAATCTCAGGTTCGGTGGGGAAACATGGAGTTGGCTGACCCTTTTCCGGCCGCTTATCCACCTCGGGCGGTCGGCCGGGTGAGGTCGCCGACCAGGCCGTCGGGCCCGAGCGGGCGCCCCGCGGCGGCCCTCTCGCGGATGCGCCCCACCACCTGATCGTTTGGAATTGAGCTGTGTCGTCCACTGTGAAGTCGGAGCCGTCCGCCACGTCCCCCGGCCCCCGGCTCGGTGACGCGCTCGACCGCTGGCGTCCGAGGGCCGCCGCGGCCTCCGTCTGGTACCTGCGGCTGATCGCCCTGCTGAACGTGGCGACGGTGCTGCTGGTGCCCTTCCGCGACCAGGTCTACGAGCACAACGAGGGTGAGTACTTCACCCCGTACCTGATGACCGCCGGCCTCGCCAGCGCGGTGCTCTCGGTGTTCCTGGCGATCGCGATGCGGCGGCGCAAGCGGGCCGCGTGGATCTTCAACACGGCGCTCGGCGGCATGTTCGCGCTGCTGTACCTGACGGCCATGGTGGTGCCGGGCGAGAGCTTCGACACCCACCCGCTCAACTACGTCTCCACCGTCCTGACCTGCCTGTTCGTGCTGGCGCTGCTGATCGGGCGCCGGGAGTTCACGTCCAAGGGCGACAGCTCCAACCCGAAGACCGCGGCGGCCACCTTCGTCGGCGGGCTGGCGTTCGGCGGCGGCGTCGGCGCGCTGCTGGTCTGGCTGACCAACGAGCTGTCCGGGGCCGGCTTCTGGGACCTGTTCCGGTACTCCGTCGGCCGGATGATCACGATCACCCCGTCCGAGCACCTGCGCTCGGTGATCTCCGCGCCGACCTGGGTGAACGCCGCGATCAACTTCATGGGCGCGGTGCTCTTCCTGCTGGTGCTGTACGTGGCCTTCCGCAGCCCCCGCGGCAAGGAACTGCTCACCGCCGAGGACGAGGCCAGGCTGCGGGGCCTGCTGGACAAGCAGGGCGAGCGGGACTCGCTGGGGTACTTCGCGCTGCGCCGGGACAAGGCGGTGGTCTTCTCCCCCAGCGGCAAGGCGGCGGTCACCTACCGGGTGATCGGCGGGGTGTCGCTGGCCTCGGGCGACCCGATCGGCGACCCGGAGGCCTGGCCGGGCGCGATCGACGCCTGGCTGTCCGAGGCCCGGGAGCACGCCTGGGCGCCGGCCGTGATGGGCGCCTCGGAGGAGGCCGGGGTGATCTACGCCCGGCACGGGCTGGACGCGCTGGAGCTGGGCGACGAGGCGATCGTCGAGCTGGACGAGTTCTCGTTGGACGGCCGGGCGATGCGGGTGGTCCGGCAGGCGTACAACCGGGTCAAGCGGGCCGGGTACACGGTGCGGATCCGCCGCCACGAGGACATCTCGGAGGCGGAGATGGCCGAGCTGGTGGCCAAGGCCGACGAGTGGCGCGACGGGGCGACCGAGCGCGGCTTCTCGATGGCGCTGGGCCGGCTCGGGGACCCGGGCGACGGCCGCTGCGTGATGCTGGAGTGCCACGACGGCGACGGTGAGCTCAAGGCGCTGCTGAGCTTCGTGCCGTGGGGCCCGGACGGGCTGTCGCTGGACCTGATGCGCCGGGCCCGGGACACCGAGAACGGCCTGATGGAGTTCATGGTGATCGAGCTGCTGCAGCGTGCCGAGGAGGTCGGGCTGAAGCGGGTGTCGCTGAACTTCGCGATGTTCCGCTCGGTCTTCGAGCGCGGTTCGCGGCTCGGTGCCGGTCCGGTGCTGCGGCTGTGGCGCTCGATCCTGGGATTCTTCTCGCGCTGGTGGCAGATCGAGTCGCTGTACCGCGCGAACGCCAAGTACCGGCCGATCTGGGAACCGCGTTACCTGCTCTTCGAGAAGAGCAGCGAGATTCCGAGGATCGGCATCGCGAGCGCCCGCGCCGAGGGTTTCATCGTCGCGCCCAGCCTGCCCGCCCTGTTCCGCCGCCGGCACGCCCGGGCCGCCGTGGTGGCGCCCCGGGTCCCGGTGGCGGCCCGGGACGGGAAGGGGTAGCCCTCCGCCGGGGGGCGGAGGGGGCCGGGCGGTCGAAATGGGGGGCTGATGGGGGGACCGCCTCCCCCCAGAGGATGACCCGGCTCCACATCCGTGCCGATGTGGCTTTGTCAAGAGGCTTCTAATGTCGGAGTGTCGAGAGTTCGGGGATTCGGAGAAACGGCTGTGATGAACAGGACCCACGCGGGGGGCGTGCGAAAGGGGCCGCTGGCAATCGCCGGATCGGCCGCTGTCGCCGAGTGGGGAACGTTGTTCGCGACGGTCCGGGACGCGGTGGTGCGCAAGAAGTTCGCCGCCGTTCCGCTGGCCACGGCGGCGACTTTTCTGATCCTGCTGTTCAGCATCGTCCAGCACCTGCCGGGCGGCGAGCGTTTCGTCAACAACATCGGGGTGGTGCGGGCGGCGCTGCCGCTGGAGGTCTCGCTGCTTCGGACCCCGCTCTCCCTGTACGTGCCGGCGCTGGACCTTCCGGTCTGGGGTGCGCTGGCCCAGGTGTTCGTGGTCTTCGCGATCGCCGAGATCGTGCTCGGCCGGCGGATGACCCTGGTGGTCGCCTACACCTGCACCCTGGCGGGCACGCTGTTCGCTCGGGTCGGCGTGGCGATCGGGCCGCACCACCTGTTCGGCTTCCCGAAGTGGGTCGCCTACGTGCGGGACACCGGGCCTTCGGCCGCGGTGGTGGCCCTGGCGATCTGCATCGCCTTCCGCTGCCGGGCCTGGTTCACCGGCGGCCTGGTGGTGGCGGTGATGATCGGCGAGGCGGTCGTGCTGCCGAACCTGGCCGGTCTGGAGCACGTGGTCGCGGTGGTCACCGCACTGCTGATCGCCGTCTCGGTCGAGGTCTTCGGGGACTTCTGGCCGAGGGTGCTGGCCGGGGTCGGCGCCGCCGCCTCGGTGGCCGCGGCCGCCTCGATGGAGGTCGCGGTGGAGGCCGGGCGGCGCCGCCGGGCGGGGGCCGTCATCCCCTGACGGGTGTCGATCGTTCCGCCGGCCGCGTACGGGTGCCCGTACGCGGCCTTCCGGTCTCCGGGGGCGGCCGTCAGGAGTGCGGGAACGGGAGCTCGAACCAGACGACCTTGCCCACCGCCTTGCGGGCGGTGCCCCAGCGTTCGGCGAGCTTGGTGACCAGGGTGAGGCCGCGGCCGGTCTCGCCGAGCTGCTCGGCCGGTTCCAGCGAGGGCAGGTTGTGGTTGTCGTCGCTGACCTCGACCAGCAGCTTGTCCACCCGGATCAGCTGGAGCTTCACGGTGTCCCGGGCGACCCGCACCGCGTTCGTCACCAGCTCGCTGACCAGCAGTTCGGTGGTGTCGCTGAGCGCCTCCAGGTGCCAGCCGGCCAGCTGCTCGCGGACCAGCGAGCGGGCCCGGCGGACCTCGCGGTGGTCCACGGTGAGGTCCCAGGTGGCCACCTCGGACGGGGCGACCCCGTCGAAGCGGGCCACCAGCAGGGCGACGTCGTCCTTGCGGTCGTCCGAGTGCAGCCGCCGCAGCACCTCGTCGCAGGCCTGCTCGGGGCTCTGCCGGGGGTCGATCAGGTTGCCGCAGAGCGCGGCCAGGCCGGCTCCTATGTCCCCGCCCCGGACCTCGACCAGGCCGTCGGTGCAGAGCACCAGCATCGAGCCGTCCGAGACGTCGATGGTCTTGGCGACGAACGGCACCCCGCCGACGCCGATCGGGGCGCCGGCCGGGATCTCCAGCAGCTCGCCGGTGCCGTCCGGGTGCACCAGGACGGGCGGGACGTGGCCGGCGCTGGCCAGCTCGCAGGTCCGGTTGATCGGGTCGTACACCGCGTACAGGCAGGTCGCGAGGTGGTCGTCGCCGAGCTTGTGGGCCAGGTTGTCCAGGTGGCGCAGCAGCTGGCCGGGCGGCAGGTCCAGGGCGGCGAGGGTCTGCATGGCGGTGCGGAAGCGGCCCATCGCGGCCGCCGAGTGCAGGCCGTGCCCCATCACGTCGCCGACCACCAGGGCGACCCTGCTGCCGGGCAGCTGGATCGCGTCGAACCAGTCGCCGCCGACCTCGGCCTTGGGGTCGCCGGGCAGGTAGCGGTGGGCGATCTGCACGCCGGGGATCTGCGGCGGGCGGGTCGGGATCATCGAGCGCTGCAGGGTGGTGGCGACCCGGGCCTCGGCGCGGTGCAGCCGGGCGTTGTCCAGCGACAGCGCGGCGCGGACGGCCAGCTCCTTGAGGGTCGCGGCGTCGCTCTCGTCGAAGGGGGCGCGGTCCGGCAGCCGGAGCAGCTTGAGGATGCCCAGCACGGTGCCGCGGGCGGAGAGCGGGACGACCAGCATCGAGCGGCCGGAGACCACCGGGGCCAGCCGGGCGCCGCCGAGCGCGATCGCGTAGTCCACCGCGACGTCCGCGCTGATCACCGGGACCAGCACCGGCTGGTTCAGCTGCAGGGCCATCCCGGGCGGGGTGCGGCGGGGCATGCTGACCAGCGAGCCCTCGGAGAGCACGTGGTCCCAGGCGCCGCCGGTCTCGTTGTAGACCAGCGCGACCCGGCGCAGCATGGTGTCGTCGTCCGGGCGGACGGCCGGCAGCTCGGAGTCCGAGATCAGCCCGTCCACCAGGTCCACGCAGGCGAAGTCGGCGACCCGGGGGACCAGCACCTGGCACAGCTCGTGGGCGGTGAAGCCGAGGTCCAGTGTGGTGCCGACCTTGCCGCCGACCTCGTTCAGCAGGGCCAGCTGCTCGCCGGCCTGCCCGTTGGTGAGGAACGGGCTGAGCCGTCCGCCGGGCAGGCCCTCGCCGGTGGCCGGCGCGGGCACCGGGACCGGGACGGGGACGACGGTGGTCGGGGTCCGGTCGGCGGGCAGTGGCGGGTGGCCGTCGGCGGACGGCTCGACGGCGGTGCGTTCGATGGCGGCAGCTCCTCCGGTGGGCGGGGGCGCCTCCCGGCCGGAGGCGGGGGGAAGGCCGGACGGGCCGCCGACCGCGGCACCGCCGACGGCGGCCACCGGCCGGACGGCGGACGGGACGGGGAACGGGACGGCGGTCGGGACGGGGAACGGGGCGGCGGGACGCTCGGCGGCCTCGCGCTGGACGGGCAGCGGGCCGGGCGGCCGGCGACCGGGCGCGCCCGGCTCGGACTGCGCCGGGCCGACCCGGGCGGCGCGCTGCTGGGGCGTCGGGTAGCGGCGGCCGAGGCCGGCGGCCGCGTGCGCCGTACCGGTCTGCGCGTCGGCGGGCAGCACCGGCAGCACGGTGGCCGGGTCCAGCCGCAGGGCGGGCAGCCCGCCCCGGTCCAGCGCGGCCAGCAGGGCCGGGCGGTGGGCGACCGGCAGCAGCCGGGCCAGCGGCTCGGGCACCGGTCGGCCGGCCGGGGTGAGCGCCGCGGCCAGGGCGTGGAAGCCGCCCCGGGTGCCGGGTGCGGCGGCGAAGGGCAGCAGCCGCTCGCCGAGCGCGAGCCGCGGCCCGCCGGCGCGCAGCGGCCGGGCGTCGGCGGCCAGCGCCAGCAGCCCGCCGGACGGGCCGGGTAGCGGGTAGGCCCACCAGAACACGTCGCGCTGGTGCTCCTCGCGGTCGGTCACGGTCAGCCGGCCGACCCAGGGCCGGCCGTCGGCGGTCCGCTCGGCGAGCGTGTCGAACGCGTCGCAGGGGCGGCGGACGGAGCGGCGTTCGAGCACCCGCGACTCCAGGGCGGGCAGCAGGCCGGAGGCCGGGCGGTCGTGGGCGACGTCGGCGCGGTGGCCGAACAGCTCCTCGGCGGCCCGGTCCCACCGGGCGATCCGGCCGGCCCGGTCGACCAGGACGGGGGCGAGCCGGACCAGGGCGGCCACCCCCGCCGGGTGGTCGCCCGGCGCGGTTCCGTCACCCGCCGGCCGCGGTGTGGAGTTGGAATGGGCCACCATGGATTCGCTCTGCTCCCGCCTGGCCGCCGCGCCCGGGGGCGGCCGTGTCTTCCGAGGAGGGCACGCTGTGCGGATACCAGCGAAGCACGGACCGGGCCGGGCCCGTCACCGAAACGGGGAGATTGCCCAGGATCGGTTGTGTGTCGTGCACCGCACGCCGGTCCGTACCCCCGGTTCACCCGGACGGGGCCCGCGACCACGGCGGTAGGCTGGCAGGCCGGACCGCCCTCGCGGGTGGCCCGCAGGACGCAGCCGGCCGGACGAGACAGAGGCGAGAAGTGAGCGCGCAGAGCCCCGCCCGCTGGACGGACCCGGAGCAGCAGGAGCTGGAGGAGCGGGTCGCCGCCGCCGAGCTCGCCTGGCTCAGCATGGACGTGGACGTGCAGACGCTGCGGGTCGAGATCGACAACTTCGCGCTGATCCACCACCAGCTGCTCGGCCCGCTCTACGCCCGGCTGGACGAGCTTGACGCGCTGGTCGCCGAGGCCGTGGCGGCCCGCACCGGCCGGCCGGAGGACCTGCGCCGGGCCGCCGAGGCGCGCCGACAGGTCGAGGAACTGCCGGACCTGGACGCCCTGTTCGACTCGGTGCGGGAGCAGTCCGGCCCGGACGGGGAGGCGGCCCCGCCGCCGCCCGCCGCGCCGGAGCGGGTGCGGCCCGGCAAGGACGCCCAGCGGATCTACCGCGAACTGGTCCGCCGCGCTCACCCCGACCTGACCACCGACCCGGCCGAGCAGCAGCGCCGGGCCGCCTTCCTGGTCCGGGTCAACGAGGCCTACGCGTACGGGGACGCGGCCGCGCTGGGCGCGCTGGCCGCCGAGTGGTCCACCGCGCCGGAGGCCGCGCCCGCCGTCGACGCCCCCGACCGCGGGGACTGGCTGCGCCGCCGGCTGGACTGGCTGACCGCCAAGATCACCGAGACCGCCACCGAGCAGGTCCGGCTGGAGCAGACCCCGATGGGCCAGCTGCTCGCCCTCGCCCCGCAGGACCCGGACCGGCTGCTGGAGCAGCTCGCCGAGGAGCTGCTGGCCAAGGCCGCCGAGCGGCAGGCCGAGCTGCAGCGCCTGCTCGGCGGCCCGGCCCCGGCGGACGGCCCGTCCTCCGGT
Organism: Kitasatospora sp. NPDC001547; assembly: GCF_042894165.1. Lineage (NCBI taxonomy): Bacteria > Bacillati > Actinomycetota > Actinomycetes > Kitasatosporales > Streptomycetaceae > Kitasatospora > Kitasatospora sp. NPDC001547. The sequence continues at coordinate 47,732 of NZ_JBIAVL010000037.1, forward strand.
GCCCACGGCCCCGCGCCGGTGGGCGACAATGGCACGCACCCGAGCGAATCCCAGGAGAGCCACACGATGTTCCCGCAGATCCCCTCCGCCGACGCCGCCGCCGTGCCCGCCGACGCCGCCCTGCTGGACGTGCGCGAGCAGGACGAGTGGGACGCCGGCCACGTGGACGGCGCGCTGCACATCCCGATCGGCGAGGTGATCGCCCGCCTCGGCGAGCTGCCGGACGAGAAGCTGTACGTGCTCTGCCGGGTCGGCGGCCGCTCCGCGCAGGTCGTCCAGTACCTGGTGCAGCAGGGCCGGGACGCGGTGAACGTCGACGGCGGGATGCACGCCTGGCAGGGTGCCGGCCGTCCGATGGTGAGCAGCACCGGCCAGGAGGCCTTCGTCCTCTGACGGCCCGGCAGCCGCCCGGCCGTAGGGCAGGATGGGCGCGCGAGCGCGCCGGCACCGGGCCGGCGGCGCCCGCCGACCGGGCGGGGAGGCCATGACCGAGACCACGGACCGGCCGGCTGCCGGGCGGGCCTGGTCCAGGCCCGCGCAGCTGGTCCTCGGTTTCGCCGGGGCGGTGCTGACCGGGGGCACCGGGCTGTTCCTCGCCGCGGTGTTCCTGCACGTGGCGCCCGCCAACTCGGTGTCCCGGCAGTACCGGGAGGCGGTCGACGGCGTGGTGTACCCGGAGTTCGAGCAGAACTGGAAGCTGTTCGCGCCCAACCCGCTCCAGCAGAACGTGAGCGTGGACGCCCGGGTCCGCACCGCCGCCCCCGGCGGGGCCGCCCGCACCCACGACTGGATCGGGCTGACCGCTCAGGACCTCGCCGCGATCCGGGGCAACCCGGCACCCAGCCACGTCGAGCAGAACCTGCTGCGCCGGGCCTGGGACTTCTACGACGGCACGCACAGCCCGCAGGACGAGACCCCGGCCTCCCCGCGCGGCAGGCTCGCCGAGCAGTACCTCAAGCGGATCGCCCTGCAGCGGATCGGCCGGACGGCGGACGGCGAACGGGTCCTGGAGATCCAGTTCCGGTCGACCGCGGCCACCGTCCCGCCGCCGTCCTGGAGCGGCGAGCCCGCGCCGCCCGCGCCCCGGGTGCGGGAGCTGCCGTGGTGGCCGGTGGCGGACGAGGACTACCGGGGACTGCTCGGATGAACGAGGTGACGGTGCGGGCCGGGCACCCGGACGGGACGGTGCCGCCGGAGGGGGCCGTGCCGCGGCAGGGCGGGACCGGGCGGCCGGTGGAGTCCGGGGCGGCGCCGCCGGCACGCGGACCGCGGACGCCGCTCGGGCGGGCGGCGGAGGCCTTCACCGGGCGGGCGCTCGGCCGGCACCAGGCCGCGGTGGTGCGGATCGGCTTCGGACTGGTCTGGCTCGCCCACCTGCTGCGCGAGTGGCCGCACCGGCGGGTGCTGTACGGCGACCGCTCCCCCTGGTCGGCGGAGCTCGCCGAGCGGCTGCTGGCCGACAACGGGGCGTTCACCGTGCTGCCCTGGTCCGGCGGACGGCTCTGGTTCGAGCTGGTCTACCACCTGGCGGTGCTGGCCGCGCTGGCCGTGCTGCTGGGCTGGCGGACCAGGGCGAGCACGGTGCTGTTCCTGGTCACCGTGCTGTCCCTGCAGAACCGCGACGTCTTCCTCGGCGACGGCGGCGACAACGTCGTCCACCTGATGGCGGTCTACCTGGTCTTCACCCGCTGCGCCGAGGTCTGGTCGCTGGACGCCCGGCGCCGGCGGGCCGGACCGGCCGGTCCGGCCGGGGTGGTGCTCTGGGCGGCGCTCGGCGCCGCCCTGGCGGCCTGTCAGTTCGGCGGCTTCGCCGGGGACAGCCTGACCTGGACCGACCGGGCCTTCCCGTACCTCGGCTGGTCGCCGCTGTTCTGGGGGCTCTGGACGGTGGCCGGACTCTGGTGGACGCTCGGGCGGCTACGGCCGGACGGCGAGCCGCGGGCGGTGCTGGACGCGCTGGCGAACATGGTGCACAACTGCGCGATGCTGGTGATCGCCGTCGAGGTGGTGCTGATCTACGCCACGGCCGGCTGGTACAAGGTGCAGGGCTCGCGCTGGCAGGACGGCACCGCGCTGTACTACCCGCTGCACCTGGACTACTTCACCCCCTGGCCCGGGCTGTCCGCCCTGGTCGGCTCGGCGCTGCTGCCGGTCTTCCTGATCTCGTACGGCACCGTGGTCCTCCAGGTGGCGTTCCCGTTCACGCTGCTCAACCGGCGGGTCAAGAACGTCCTGCTGGCCGTCATGGTGCTGGAGCACGTGGGGATCGCGGTGGTGCTCGGGCTGCCGGTCTTCTCGCTGGCGATGATCGCGGCGGACACGGTGTTCCTGCCGACCGGGGCACTGCTGTGGGCGGCGGCGCGGCTGAGCCGGATCGGACGGAGGTCCGCGCCCCCGGGGCCCTAGGATGTCGCTATGTCCTGGTTCGCCGCACTTCGTGACACCGCGCGGACCGGGCTCACCCTGGACCGGGCGCTCACCGACCCCAAGCGGGCGCTGCGCGGGGCGGTCGCGGTGGCGCTGGTGCTCTTCCCCATCCTCGCGCTCGGCGGGGTCGCGCTCGCCACCTCGGCCGCGATGGGCGCGTTCATCGCCGGCGCGGCCACCTTCCAGCGCAGCTTCCGGCCCCGGGCCAGCCTCGCCGTCGCGGCCGGGGCCGGACTCGGCATCAGCACCTTCCTCGGCTACCTCGCGGCCGGCGTCCCCGGGCTGTTCCCGGTGCTGCTCGCGGTGTGGGCCTTCGGCGCCGGACTGGCCTGGGCGATCGGGCCCACCGCCGGGGTGGTCACCACCAACACCGTCTCGGTGATGCTGATCGTCGTCCAGCTCCCGGTCAGCGCGATCACCGCGCTCGGCCACGGGCTGGTCGCCGCCCTCGGCGGGGTCGTCCAGGCCACCGTCATCACCGTCTGGCCGATCGGCAGCTGGACCGCCCAGCGCGAGGCCCTCGCCGACACCTACGCCGAACTCGCCGACTACGCGCGGCGGTTGCGGCAGGACCCGACCGCGCACGTGGACCCGGAACCGTTCATGACGGCCCGCCACGCGGCTGCCCTCACCCCCTGGCAGGACCGCCACCGGCCGCCCGAACTGCGCGGCCTGCGTGGCATCGCCGAACGCATCCGGCCCACCCTCGCCGCACTCGCCGATCCCAAGGTGGGCGCCCCCGAGGAGGGGCCGGAGCGGGACCGCGCCCGGGAGGTGCTGGCGGCCGCCGCCGAGGTCATGGACGCCCTCGCCCGGGCGGTCCGCACCGGCGACCCGGTCCGGCTCCCCCGCTCCGCGCCCTCGCTCACCCTGGTCGGCTCGGACGACGGGCCGCGGCTCCAGGGGGCGGCCCGGCGCTCCGCCCGGAGGCTCGGCGGGCTGCTGCGGAAGGCCGCCGACACCCTGGACCGCAACGACGAGGACACCATCACCACGCCCGTGGTCGGGGCGGGCGGATCGCTGCGCAAGCCGACCATCGCCCGGATGCTGCCGGTCGCGGCGAGGGCCGTCCGGCGGCAGCTGCAGCCGCGCTCGGCGATCTTCCAGCACGCCGTCCGGCTCGCCGGGGTGGTCACCGTCGCCTACCTGCTGGCCCGGCTCGCCGGGTTCCACCACGGGTACTGGGCGCCGATGACCGCCGCGATGGTGATGCGGCCGGACTTCGCCCAGACCTACAGCCGGGGCGTCGCCCGGCTGGCCGGGACGGTCGTCGGGGTCGCCGTCTCGACCCTGGTGGTGCAGCTCGCCCACCCCGGGGAATGGGTGCTGGCCGCGCTGGCGGTGGTCTGCATCGGCGGGTCGTACCTGGCGTTCCGGACCGGGTACGCGCTCACCACCGTCGGGATCTCCACGTACGTGGTGTTCCTGCTCGGGCTGCAGGAGGGGAACCCGCTGGTGACGGCCGTCGAACGGGTCGGGCTGACGCTGCTCGGCGGGTCGATCGCGCTCGTCACGTACGCGCTGTTCCCGACCTGGCAGACCGCCCGGCTCGGCGAACGGCTCGCCGAGTGGCTGGCGGCGGCCGGACGGTACGCGGGGGCCGTCATCGCCTGCTACGAGGAACCGGCGGGGACCGGCGGGCGGGCGGTGCGGAGCGCCCTGCTGGACTCGCGGGAGGCGCGCTCCGAACTGATCCAGGCGATGCAGCGGGCCGACGCCGAACCGGGGCGGCACGAGTCCGGGCTGGCCGGGGTGAGCCGGCGCCAGATCGACCGGGCCCGGGCGGCGGTCGGGGCGCTCGGGCGGGCGGCGGTGCTGCTGGAGGCCCATCTGCCGGCCGGCGACGCGGAGCCCGTACCGGGGACCGGGGAGTACGCGGAGGAGCTGCGGCTGGCGACGGCGCTGGCGGCGGGGGCGCTGCTGACCGGGCAGGCGGTGGAGTTCGGGGCGGTGCGGGTGGCGCAGGCGCGGTTGGAGGAGGCGTTGGCGGGGGCGCCGGCGGGGGTGCAGCGGGATGTGGTGCGGGCGGGGACTCGGTTGGTGGGGCAGGCTTTGCGGGATTTGGAGCGGGCTTTGCGGGGGTCTTCGGGGGAGGGTGGCTTTCGGGAGGGTGGGGGGCCGGGGGCGGCTCCGGGGGTGGGTGCTGCGGGGGCTGGAGCGTATTGTGACTGCGGGAGCTGGGGT
>NZ_JBIAVL010000038.1:0-15484 GCF_042894165.1 Kitasatospora sp. NPDC001547
GGGGGCGGAAGGCCCTAAAGGGCCTTACCCCCCGGCCTGGCGGCCGGGGCGCCGCTGACGCGGCGTCAGCCGGGGGTGCCGCCTACGGCGTCACCGTGCGTGGTGTGGCCTCGGCTGCGCCTCGGCAGGTGGGTGGGTGGTTGGGGGAATTCGCCGGTGGCGAATTCGCGGGCGCGGCACGCGCCGTCTCGGCGGGCGTCGGGCGTCGCTGCGCTCCGCCTTTCCGGTGGCTTTTCCCCGGGCCTACGGCCCGTCAATCGGTCGGCTTTCCGGTCTTGTTGGGCCGGTGTTTTCACGGCCCTACGGGCCGATTGGCTGGCAGGGTTTCCCGGGCTGCGCCCGGGGGTGAGCGTTGACGATGTGACGCGGAATTCGGGTAGCGGCCCATCCCTCCGAACGGGCGGGGTGCCGGCCGGGGCCTGCGGCCCTCGGCGTTGACGATGTGTCGCGGACTTCCGGTATCAGCCACAACCCCACCCCCGGGGGGCTCCCCCGGTCCCCGGCCGATGGCCGGTCCGCCGCCTGGTTGCTGGGCTGACGGCCCATCCGGCGCCCCTGGGGCGGGGCCTGCGGCCCTCGGGAGCAACCTCCGGGCCACCGGTCCGGCTCGGCCTCCCCGGCCCCGGATGGCGGGCCCTCACGGGCGCCCCGGACGGCGGTGGCTGACGGGCCCTCAACCGCAGACTCCCGACCGGAATCCGAAGCGAATCCGGCGGCGTTTCCCCGACTTCCGTACAGCCCTATCCTACCGGTCCCCGGACGGGCGCGGGACGTGAACGGGTAACCTCGCGGCAACCGTCCATCCCGGCTCTATCCGGCCGCACTAACGGCGGGAATCCGAATTCCATTCTGCTCCCTTTCTTGCGGCAATTCGAAACCCTTCCGAGGCGCAGCGGCGAGGAATCGAATTCAGGCACACCGGAAAGGGGCCTACGGCCCTCCACGCCGACACGGCGACCGCCCTTCCAGACCGCCCAGGAAATCCCGCCAAGCGTCACCCGGGCAATTCCCGGAGCAGCGACACCAAACCGAACACCGAGCCAGGACGGCGGCCAGGGCCGGCCCCGAGACGGCCGAGCAACCCAGGGGCCGGGACGGCCAGGACGGCGGCCTGGACGGGCGGCCAGGACCCAGCAGCAGGCAGCCCCGGCGGCGGGCGGGACGCCACCAGGGCGGGCGCGGGCACGACGGGCAGGACGGCCACGTCGAGCGCAGCGGGACCGGCCTGGCGGCCGACCAGGACGGCAGCCAGGGCCACCCCCGGCAACGGACCAGCGGGGCGCGGCACCGGACGACGCGGGCGGGCCGCCGAGGCCGCCCAACCGGCCCAGCCCAGTGCAACACGAAGTGCAACACGCCCACCCGCCCCCACTCCCAGCCACATAACACCAGGTCAGACCCGCAACACGACCCCGCGTTGCACCCCACCGCAACACCGCGTCGCACCCCCGCGTTGCACCCCCACCCACCACCAGGCCACCGGCCACCCCGCCGCCGAGCACCACCACCAGGACCAGACCGCCGACAAGGCCGGCCTCCCCGGGCGGCAGCGGTCAGTGCGTCGGCGGGAGCCTGACCGGCGCAGGAGGCGTGCGGGCGCAGCGTGAGCTACCGGGGTTGTGCTTCGGGTTCACTCCCACTGGTGGTTTGACTCCGGCAGGCAACACAGCGGTTCTTCGTGTCCATACCGTGTGGTGCGCCATACCCCCTCCGGAACAAGGATGACCTGTGGCCAACAGCTTCCAGACCGAAGAGATCCCGCACGGCTTCGCGTTCACCGAGACCGGCGCCCTCATCCACTACAAGCACACCATCATCCTGACCGTGCCGCCGCCCAACGCCGGCCCGTGGGGCGACACGTGGCTCAGCTTCGGCTGCGCCTTCGCGGACACCAAGCTCGGCGTGAGCATCTACGCCAACGGTGCCTGGAGCGGGGTGAAGCCCCGCGACGTCCCCGACAACGGCAACCGCCTCGGCGAGAAGCTCCCCGCCGGCACCCAGAAGGTCGTCATCGGCCGCATGAAAGAACGCCGCAGACACGGAGGACGACCTGCCCATCAGCTGGCTCCTCGAATACCTCGGGGTCTGACAGCCATCCGCCGATGCCCCGACTCAGCCACCCAGGCCGAGCCGGGGCATCGGCGCGACTGCCGACAACCGGCGCAGTCCCGCTTCTGCATAACGACGCACCGTGATGTCCATTGTTCGCTGTCACGTACCGGCGTGCTTCCCACCTTGGTGGCAACCGTCCCGACTTCGCTGTCCCAGGACACGAACAGCAGCCGCGGCCCCACGTCGGCCCCCTTGTCGCACCCACCTGTCGCGCCCAGACCACACACAGGGGTTGAGGCGTATCCGCCCACGTCACAGCGCGACAGCACCCCACGCGACAGGGGGGCGCGAAGAGAGGCGCGACAGCACCCAGGAGGCGCTCCTCGCGGCGGCTCATGCGCCACACTGCCAAGGGCCACGGTCAGCACTTACATGACGCCACGTCAGGACTTCCGCGATTCGCGCGCCTCGGCACCCCGGCGCGAAGGAAGATCTCAGTGCGCCACCCCAAGACCGCACGACCAAGGGAGCACCACGTGAGCGACACCGACCCGACCCTGCCGGCACCTGTCGTCGAAGAAGCCGACGGCGACGTCCTGACCCCCATCGAGGGCCGGGACCTGACCATCAGCATCCCCCCGTACCACGCCATGGAGGCAGGCGACACCATTGTGCTGCACTGGGGCGGCGGCAGCGCCCCCATCCAGCACCAGTTGACCGACACACAGGACGGTGAGCCGATCAGCATCTCCGTCCCCTGGGACGACATCCCGGACTTCGGCGGCAGGGAGATCAACTTCTCCTACCAGATCGTGGACCGCGCCGGAAACGTCAGCAGGTCTGCCCCCGCCCAGATCACCATCGAACAGCCGTAAACCCCGACACCCCACGGGGTGGCCGGCTCCGCCCAACACGGGGCCGGCCACCCCCAGCACAACACACCCCCAGTACAGCGCGAGCGCGACAGCAACCACGGACCGCCCGACGGCCACCCAGTCGACCAGGCCAGCGGCGGCGCAACGGGCGGGCGGGGCCAGCGGCACGGACCCGGACGAACGCGACCTAGACCGGCGCGACCTGGACAGCAGCCACCCGCCACCGGGCACGACGACCAGAGCCCAGCCCAGCGCCAACAAACCGAACACCGACCCCCCGCTACCTGCAATTCCAACCCGAATTCAAACCACTACTGGCAGCCAATCCACCAAAACAGACGACCGGAATATCCGGATAAATTCACCCCCATTCCACACCCAACAACACCCCACCAGCCCCGCCAACGACCGACCCCACCCCCCGACCCCACCCACCACCACACACAGTCACCAAACCAGCCACCCGACACCACCCACCCGACACCCCCAACAGGCACAACCAAAGGTCCAGACAACCCAGCGTTTAGGGCCAAACCACGCCCCACAACGCCAACAGGTCACACCCGGCGGCCCTTCGCCGGGTAGAGCTTGGCGTGCAGTAGCCGGTCTTCCCACCACGGATCGTCCGGGACGGAGACCAGCGCGGCGTTCGCCGTGCAGCCGCCAAGTCGGCTGGTGACGGGAACGCGGAACTTCACCCAGGTTCTGCTGTTCTCCGCAAGGCTGGGCTCATGGCTTCCGTGGTCTTCCGTATCTCTCCGATCGCCGGGGAGACGACCTTCTCGCTGGTTAGCCGGGTCGCTGCCCGCTACGGCCTGGACAACGCCGCTGTGCTGACGCACTGGCAGTGGCTCAGCCACCAGCCTCGGCATGAGGGCGGTGCGCTGCGGGCGGACGCCGAGGTGCTGCTGGATGCGGCGGGGCGGCGGGTACTGGCCGGGTTGTGCGGGGTCGGCGAGGACGTGCTGGGGCGGGCGTTGCCGTCGTGGGGGCTGGAGGACGAGAAGCTGGCCTCGCGTGCGGCTGGCAGCGGCCCTGGGGCGGTGTGGCGGGTGGGCGGCGCGGCGGTGGGGCCGGTGGCGTTCGGGTGCCGGTGGTGCGCAGCCCGGCGGGCCGGAGCGCCGGTGCGGGTTATGCGGTACGCGCAGCGGCGGGAGCGGGTGTGTACGCGGCACGGGCGGTGGCTGCTGGACGCCGATGCGGACCAGGCGTTGGAGTTCCTGGACGTGCGCGGCCTGCCGGAGATCGTCGAGGCGCAGCGGCGGTGGGTGCGGGTGGCGAGGCGTGCGGTGCGGGCGGGGGTGGGGCCTGGGGAGGTGTTCGCGGTGGCGTATGCGGTGGTGTGCCGGTGGTGGGATCTGGCGTTGGAGTGGCCGGACGAGCGGGTGTGGCCCGCGCGGCTGCACGCCCTGGCGGGCGGGGACGCGAGCGGGGACTTCTGGCGGTGGCGGGCGGTGGCGCGGGACGCGGCGGTCTTCCCGGAAGTGGTGGAGGTCGCGCGGGCCCTGCTGGATCCGGTGATGGCCGAGTTGGTCTGGCAGGACAGCGGGGCCGGGCGACCCCGGGCGCTGCCGGCGGACGGGGCGTTCTGCTGGCGGCTGGGCGAGCGGGTGGGACGCCCGTGGCTGGGGCCGCTGGCCGCGGTCGACTTCGGCGGGCCGCTGATTGCCTGGATGGGAGCGGTGATCCGCCGGCGCCGCGGCGTGGCCGTGCCGCCCGGTCACCGGGACGGTCTGTGGTGGGTGCGCCGGGAAGTCCAGCCACCGAACATGGCCGCGCAGCTGCGGGCGCTGACAAAGGAAGCGAGGCTGCCGGGTTCGGGGACGGTGTGGCGCTCGGCGGTGGCGCCTGAGCGGCGCGCGCTGATCGGCAACTTGCTGGACGACGCGGAGGAGCAGCTGATCCAGCTGCGTGGGGCGCAGCGGGGCAGCAGTGCGGAGGCGGCGGAGCGGCTGCTGAAGGGCCTGGGTTGCGGCATCGACCGGCTGCAGCAGGCGGTGCGGGAGACGGTGAGGGCGGCGTTGGAGGCCGGAGTGCGGGTCGAGGACGTCGCCGCGTGGGCGGGGCTGTCCCCGGATGCGCTCGCCGAGGTGCTCGGGGATGGTGGCCGGGCGGTGCGATAGAAGGGGTCTGGCGGGTCGTCGGGCCGGGGCAGGCCGGCGCTGTGTAGGACGGCGCCGGGCTTGGGTTCGGTGGTGGGGTGTGGGCCCGGGTGAGAACGCGGGTGCGTGTGGGGCGCTCTACCGCACCAGGTCACGGGGTGGGGCGGGAACGGGGAAAGCCGTCCGCGTGGGCGTGTGTGGCGGGTTGGCTGAGAACCGTGAGCAGCGTGAACGGTTGGGCCGGGGCGGGTGGGTCCGCAGGCCCGGTGGATGTGGATGGGCGGGCGGGGTTCGAGGCGGTGTTCCTCGATCCGGTCGGCCAGGAGGTGCGGCAGCGGTGGGAGGACGCCTGCGTGGCGGTGGCCTTCGAGGACCTGGCGCCGGTGTCCGCGTTCCCGGTGCCGCCCGGGAGGCGGTGGGGGCCGGGGCTGTGGTGGTCGGCCACCACCGGGCGGCACGTGGTCGCCGGGTCGAACGCGATGCGCGCCCAGCTGATGGTCCTGGACCGCGACCCGCAGGTGACAGGGCTGGCAGGGCGGCCAGTACGGCTGGTGTGGCGCGACCGTGGGGGCTCGGTGCGCTCGTGGGTGCCGCAGCTGTTCGCCCGGTACGCGGACGGCACCGCCCTGCTGGCCGACTGCCCGGGGCATGCGGAGGCGGGCGGTGAGCGGGCGCTGCGCGGCGCGCAGGCGGCCCGGGCGGCATGTGATCTGGTCGGCTGGCACTACCGGCGCCTGGAGCCGCTGGATGCGGTGTTCGCGGCGAACCTGAGGTGGCTGGCCGGCTACCGCCATCCCCGCTACCAGGGCCGCCCCGAGGTCGTGGACGCGCTGCTGGAGGCGTTCGCGCGGCCGAGGCCGCTCCTGGAAGGCGTTCAGGCGGTCGGCACCCCGATGACGGTTCTACCCGCCGTCTTCCACACCCTGTGGCACGGCCGGCTGAGTGTGTCGTTGGAACGCCCGCTGCACCAGGGCGTCCTCGTCGGCCCGGGATCCGTACAAGCCATGGCAGGAAGCAGCGGGATGGGGACAGCCGGGGTGGCCGGCGATTGTGGCGGGGGTGGGATGTGAGCGCGGCACCGCGGCGGCGTGGCGGGCGTCCGGTGCTGGCGGTCGGCGGGCAGGTCCGCTTCCGGGGATTGCGCTGGCAGGTCGTCGGCCTGGCCGGACAGCGCGTCCACCTGGTTGCCGACGAGGGGGAGGAAGTGGTGCTGGCCGGGCACCTGTTCGCCGACCCCACGTTCGCCCTCACCGGCCCCGAGGCCGACGGGAAGGCGGAAGCGGCGCCGCAGTGGGGCCTGTTCGAGACCGCCCCGGCGGCGGCCAGGGAACGGGCGCTCGCGTGGCGCCGGCACATCCGCGAGGTCGAGACCGGCCACCCCGACGGGGCCGGCGCGGGCTATGTGGTGCACGAGCGCTACGACCCCGAGCGGTACACCCTCGCCGAGCGGGAGCAGGCCAAGGCCGAGGAACTCACCGCGCTCGGCTTCGGGAAGGTCTCCCGCTCCACGGTGCAGAAGATGCGGCTGGACTACCGCAAGCAGGGCCTGTGGGGGCTGGTCGACCACCGCACCACCCGCGCACCGAGCCTCGCGGGGCGCACGGACGAGCGGGTCGTGGCCGCGGTCAAGGAGGCGATCCGGCGCCGGCGCGGACGCTCCAAGGGCACCGTCAAGGCCCTGTTCCCCGTCGCGGCCAGGATCCTGGCCGAGCGGCACGGGGACGCGGTGGCGATGTGCTCCCAGGCCACTTTCTACCGGCTCGTGGCCGCCCTCACCGACCCGCGCGAAGACATCCACGGCCGCGGGGACGGCGTCCCCGGGCCGCGGGAAGGGCGGGCGTTCACCCCGACCGTGGCGCTGCGCCCGGGCGAGCAGGTCCAGGTCGACACCACGCGCCTGGACGTCCTCGCGGTCTTCGAGGACGGCACGCTGGGCCGGCCCGAGCTGACGATCGCCGTCGATGTGGCCACCCGCGCGATCCTGGCCGCCGTGCTGCGCCCAGCCAGCACCAAGGCCGTCGACGCCGCGCTGCTGCTCGCGGAGATGGCCGTCCCCCACCCCGCCCGGCCCACCTGGCCGAACGTCCTGCGCTTCGCCCGCTCCTCCATCCCCCAACGGGAGGAGCTGCTGGCGGCCGACGAGCGCCTCGAAGGCGCCGCGGCACGGCCGGTGGTGGTGCCGGAGACGATCGTCGTCGACCGCGGCAAGATCTATCTCTCCGAGACGTTCACCGCCGCCTGCCAAACGCTGGGCATCAGCGTGCAGCCCGCGCCGCCGCGCGCCCCCACCGCCAAGGGCATCGTGGAGCGCACCTTCGGCTCCGTCAACACCCTGCTGTGGCAGCACCTGCCCGGCTACACCGGCTCCAACGTCACGGAGCGCGGCCGCGACGTCGAACAGCACGCCTGCTACAGCGTCGACCAGTTGCAGGACCTCCTCGACGAATGGCTCGTCCACTGGCACCACCGCCCCCACAACGGGCTGCGCCACCCCGTGCTGCCTAAGACCCGGCTGACACCCATGGAGATGTGGGGCGCGCTGACCGCCGTCTGCGGGTATGTTCCGGTCCCGCTGACCGGGCGGGACTACCTGGAACTGCTGCCCGTGCGCTGGCTCACCATCAGCGACCACGGCATCCGCCTCGAGCAGCGCACCTACGACCACGACCTCCTCGGCCCCCACCGCGGCCAGCCCTCCCCCACCGCCGCGCGGGGCGGGCGGTGGGAGGTCCACCACAACCCCCACGACCTGCGTCAGATCTGGCTCCGCCTGCCCGACCGCGACGACCTGGTCGAGATTCCCTGGATCCACCGCGACCACGTCCACCAGCCCTTCGACGACCGCACCTGGCAGCACATCCGCGCCACCGCCCTACGCCGCGGCGACCACGACCAGCACGAAGCCGACCTCGCCCAGGCCCTCGACGACCTCCAACGCCGCAGCAGCGCCGGACACGCCACCCGCGCCGAACAAGCCCTCCTCACCCGCGCCATGCCCGCCCGCATCCCCCACCCCGCCGACACGGGCGACAGCACAGCGCGGCCGGGGCGGGAAGACCGCGCCGGCGCACCAAAGCGGCCAGACGCGGACACGAGCGGCCGGGAAGACACCGAGAGCCTGGACGAGCTGGACGCCGAACCCGACACCAGCGGGTGGCCCGACGACGAGGACGACGGCGACGGCTGGTCCGACGAAGGCAACGACGGCCGCTCCCCCGCCCCGCCCTACACCGGCCTCGGCCTGTGGAACGCTCACCAGGAAGCCGAACGATGGTGAACAACCGCCACACCCCCGCAACAGGCGGCCACCACCTCCCCCGCGCTGCATCGGCAGCGGCCACGGCATGCCGAAGCCGGGCGCAGCACGGCCGTGCCGGGGCGCTGCGGCGCTGCAGGCCGCGCCACCGGGAACTCCCCGGGGCCCCCGGGCGCGCTGCGCCCGGTCAGAGCCCATACAGCGGGTACCGGCACGCTCCGGCATCATCGGACACCGGAGGAACGGGGCCCCGGCGGTGAACAGCACCGGCACGAACACCACCGACACCACGACGGGGCCGGTGGAGCCGGCGCCGTACGCGGTCGACACCTGGCACGGCTTCCAGACCTTCGCCACCACCCCCGCCCCCGCACCACCCGGGCCCGGGGAGCCGGACCGCAGCATCGAGGAGCGCCTGGCCTACCACTCCGCGTTCGTCACCGTCCGCACCCCCGCCATCGACACCCTCGCCCTCAGCGTGCGGCGCCTGATGCTGCTCGGACGCCACCAGCGCACCACCGCCCGCCCCAGCCTGATCCTCACCGGGCCCGCCGCCACGGGTAAGACCACCGCCCTGCTCGAAGTAGGCCGCACCTGCCATCTCGCCCACACGCGCCAACACCCCGCCCCATCCGGGAACGGGCAGCCGGCCGTGCCCGTCGCCTACGTCCTCGTGCCGCCCGGTGCCAGCGCCAAGACCCTCACTGCGGGCTTCGCCCGCTACCTCGGCATCCCGGTCACCGCGCGCACCACCCAGGCCCAGCTCATGCACGCCGTCATCCACACCTACAACACCGCCGGCGTGCGCCTGGTCCTGATCGACGAGATCCACCGCCTCAACCCCCGCACCACCACCGGCGCCGAAGCCGCCGACCTGTTGAAAGACCTCACCGAACAGATCGGCGCGACCTTCGTCTACGCCGGCATCGACGTCACCACCACAGCGTTGTTCAGCGGGGTCCGCGGCGCTCAACTCGCCGCCCGCGCCAGCCTCGTCGAAACCGGCGCCCTACCCGCCCGCCTCGGCACCCGACGCCCCTTCACCGACCTCGTCACCGACATGGAAACAGCCCTCGACCTCCGGCGGCACCGGCCCGGCACCCTGTCCCGCCACGCCCCCTACCTCCACCAACGCACCGCCGGACGCATCGGCAGCCTTAACCGCCTCATCCGCGAAGCCGCCCTCACCGCGATCCTCGACGGCACCGAACGCATCACCAAAACCACCCTCGATGCGGTGCGCCTGGACCACCAAGCGGAAACCCACCCCACACCCCGCCCCCGCGGACGGACCTGGTGAAGGCGGGGACACCAGCCACCGAAACCGGCTGAGAAACCCTCAGAAACAGCGAGAACACCGGCCCGGCGCCATCGCCCCCGTACCCGAGATGAGCCGAGAACACCCCGAGATCAATGAGAACAGCCCACCAGCGGGCCCCCGGACAGTCTCCACGACACCCCACCTGACCAGGCAAAACAGCCCTGACCAGCCAAAACGTGGAAGCAGCCTTTAGGACACTCCACACCCCTCAATACCGGCCACCACACTCACAAAACCCGCGATACTCCCAGCTCACAACCACCACCCAACGCCCCTGAACCCCACCCACCCGTTCTCACCCCACCCACAAAACCCCAGCCCACACACCACCCCACACCTCAACTACACCCCCCTCAAACCTCACCTTCTCCCGCAGCTCCAGCTCCGAATCCTCCCTCCCCCCGATCGAACCCCGACACGTCCAGCACGGGCGCAGCGCGGCGTTGACCGTACGGGCGACCTCCAACTGCTCCCGGCCGCCCGCTCAGGCACTCTCGCGGTCCTGGCGGCAGGACCAGCAGCGGCCCGACGGGCGGCGGACCGCACGACAGCGGACGCGCGGGACGGCCAGGAGACGGCCGGGGAATGGCCGGGGCGCCCGAGCGGAACAGCTGCACGGCAGCGGCGATCGACGGCGTCGACGGGACCGTACAGCGGCAGCCGGTCGGCGGTCGACGACTACCGGGTGCGAACGGCAGCCCCGGACGGGGACGGCGACCAAGCGGCAGCCGGGCGGGACGGCAGCCGGGTGGAGCGCAGCAGGTGGGCACCACCGGCCAGCGCGACGGACAGCAGCCGACAGCGGCGACGGCGACGGGCCCGTACGACAACCGGACAGCAGCCGCGGCCGGCGGCCAAGCGGCGGGAGCGGAAAGCCGCGGCCAGGCCGGGCGGGACAGCAGGACGGGAGTCGAGCGAGCCGGACGGAAGCCCGGCAGCGGCGGCCGGTGGCGGCCGGTGGCCGCGGACGGACCGCGACGGCGGTACCACGGCAGCGGCCGGACGGCGGAGCAGCAGCGGACCCGGACAGCGACCGGACGGCGGAGCAGCAACGGCCCCGGACAGCTGGCGAACCTTACGACAGCAGGCAGGCGGGCAGGACAACGGCCAGCGACCAGCGCGGGGCGGACCAGAGAACGCTGAACCCGCCGTCGTCCCGGCCCGGCCCGGCCGGCAACAACCGGCTGCGGCGCAGCCCAAGGGCGGAAGCAGCCCAGCGTGAGCCGGGCCAGCGAAGCAGCCGGACCGCGGAGGCACCACGGCAACGGCCGGACCGGGACGACGGCGGGCGCCCGGCGGAGACGTACGGGCCGGACGAGGACCGCGAGCAGCAGCACCTCCGGCCTCCGCCAACCGGCCGAGACAGCGACCGGACGGGCGGGACGGCCGGGGCGGCGGACAGCAGCCGACAGCGGCGACGGCGACGGCGACGGCGACGGCGACGGGACCGTACGACAACCGGACAGCAGCCACGGCCGGCGGCCGAGCGGCGGGAGCGGGAAACAGCGGCCCGACCGGGACGGGACGGCGAAGGCACAACGGCAACGGTCCGGACCAGGACGACGACGGGCAGGCGGCGAACGACGACTACCGCCTGCGCGCAACGGCCCCGGACAGCTGGCGGACCGTACGACAGCAGGCGGGCGGGCGGGAAAGGCAGCGGCCAGCCACCGGCGCGGGGCGGAACAGAGAACGCTGGACCCGACCGAGCCGGCCCGGCAAGAACACGGAAGCCACGACGGCGACAGCCGGGACAGCGCAAGCACCACGACAACGGCCGGGACCGCCGGAGGCACCACGGCAACGGTCCGGACCAGGACAACGGCGGACGCCCGCCGGGGCACAGCGGCCCCGGACCGGAGCGGCTGCCGGGCGGGCGCACGCCGACGTCGACGGGACCGTACGACACCAGCGAGAACCAGCCGGGAACAACTGACGACAGCAGCCGGATGGCGGCCGCGAGCGGGACGCAGCCGAGCGCGCGTCGCAGGGCGCAGCCGTCCGGCCGGACCTGGACAGCGACGGCGGGCATCGGGGCCGACGACTACCGGGTGGCGTGCAGCGACCCCGGACGACTGGCGGACCTTACGACAGCAGGCAGGCGGGCAGGACAACGGCCAGCGACCAGCGCGGGGCGGAACAGAGAACGCTGAACCCGCCGTCGTCCCGGCCCGGCCCGGCCGGCAACAACCGGCTGCGGCGCAGCCCAAGGGCGGAAGCAGCCCAGCGTGAGCCGGGCCAGCGAAGCAGCCGGACCGCGGAGGCACCACGGCAACGGCCGGACCGAGACGACGACGGGCAGGCGGCGAACGGCGACTACCGGCTGCGCGCAACGGCCCCGGGCGGCTGGCGGACCGTACGACAGCAGGCAGGCGGGAAGGGCAGCGGCCAGCCACCGGCGCGGGGCGGAACAGAGAGCGCTGGACCCGACCGAGCCGGCCCGGCAAGAACACGGAAGCCACGACGGCGACAGCCGGGACCGCCGGAGGCACCACCGCAACGGCGACCGGACGCGGTCCAGTGCGGGCAGGAGGACGGCGGGGCGAAGACGGCGACGGCGGGACCGTACAGCAGCAGCCGAACCGCGGCCGAAACGAACGGCGGACCGTCCAACGGCCGGGACAAGGCGCAGCCACGGCCCGGACCCGCCTAGCTCCGGCCGGCCGCAGAGCGACCGGTGCTCACCAAGGCGGCCGCCCTCCCTGCACAGCGCCCGACCACGGCGAACTCGTGCTCCTGACGACACAGCCCGGGCGCAGGCTGGCGCTGAACGTCCGGCCGGGACCGGGACGACGGAGGCATGGCAACGCCCGGACCGGGACGACGGCGGGCGCCCGGCGGGGCGCAGCGGCCCCGAACAGCGGCCGGACGGCGAAGCGGGGACTGCAGACGGGTACCGGCCGGCGACTACCGGGTGGCGGCCGCTGGAGCCCGGGCGGGACAGCGGGACGGGAACGAGCGAGCCGGACGGAGACCCGGCAGCGACGGCCAGAACAGCGGCCGGACGACGGAACAGCAACGGGTCCGGGCCGCCCTCGCTCCGGCCGGCCGGCGACTACCGGGTGGAACGCAGCAGCCCCGGACAGGAGCGGCCGCCGAGCCGAGCACACGCCGACGTCGACGGGACCGTACGACAACAGCGAGCACCAGCCGGGAACAACGGCGACGGCCGACCGGACGCACAGCGGCCAGGACGGCAGCCGGGCGGAACGCAGTGAGTGGGCACCACCGGGCGAGCCCAGCGGGCCAGGGCGTGTCGCCGGCCCCGTCCCAGTGGGATGGAGCCCCCGGCCGGGGCTCGTAGTGCGCGCGCCCGCCCGCACCGTAGCGGACGATCTCGGTGGACAGCGCCGCGCCGTCGGCGAGCTGGTCGGCGCTCCAGCCGGTGACGTCCACTCGACAAGACGCGCTGCAACGCTAGGGCCTGTCTCATAATTGATCTTGTGGTGGGTCGAGGAGAGATAACGGATGCCGCGTGGGCTCGGATAGAGCCGTTGTTGCCGCAGCGGGACGGGGCCGGGCGTCCATGGCGGGATCATCGCCAGGTGGTCAACGGGGTGCTGTGGCGGCTGCGGACGGGAGCCCCCTGGCGTGATCTGCCCGAGCGGTACGGTCCGTGGCAGACCGTCTACCGGCGCTTCGCCCAGTGGGAGAAGGACGGAACCTGGGCCACACTCCTGCGTGAGGTCCAGGTCCGCAACGACGCGGTGGGGTCCGTGGAGTGGACGGTCTCGATCGACTCCACGGTCGCCAGAGCCCACCAGCACGCGGCCGGCGCCCGCAAAAAGGGGATCAGCCCGAGGACGAATCGGATGATCCGGCAGCAGTTGCGCGCCGCGAGGCGCTCGGCCGGTCCCGGGGCGGGCTGACCACCAAGATCCACCTGGCGGTCGACGGCCGGGGCCTGCCGCTGTCGATCGTGCTGAGCACGGGCAACACGGCCGACTGCACGATGCTGCCCGCCGTCCTCGACGCGATCCGTGTTCCGCGCACAGGGGCCGGGCGGCCGAGGACCAGACCCGACCGGGTCGTGGCCGACAAGGCGTACTCCTCCCGGAAGATCCGCCGGCTGCTGCGGCGCCGGCGGATCAAGGCGACCATCCCCGAACGCCGGGACCAGATCGCCGGCCGCGCCCGCCGCGCAAGCCGCGGCGGGCGCCCACCTGCCTTCGACAAGACCGCCTACAAGGGTCGCAACGTCGTTGAGCGCTGCTTCGCCAAGCTGAAGCAATTCCGGGCAGTGGCAACCAGGTTCGACAAGCTGGCCAACCGCTACCGGGCCGGCGTCGTCCTCGCCTCGCTGATCCTGTGGCTGCGAGCCGAGGAGCAATAGCCCCCACCAAGATCAATTACGAGACACGGCCTAGGGCCGCGAGCGATCTCGGTTACGAGGTCGAGTTCGTCGTCGACGCCATGTCGGCCACGGCGGCGGAGGAACACGACTTCGCGGTGGCGAGGACCTTCCCGCGCTTCGGCCGGGTCACCACGACGCAGGATTACCGGTAGGCGTCCACGCCGTGGGTCCGAGGCGATGCATGGCGCGGGTCTCCGTTCTCTCGAGTGATCGTGTGCGGGTTCGCGTTGTAGCGCTGGTGGTGGCGTCGGCGGCGTGGTGCCGGTCGGGTGCCATGGTGCTCTCCCTCTGCGTGGCGGGCTCCGGGCACGGGTGTGCCGGGAGTTCGGGCCGGAGAGGGTCCGGCGTCCCCGGGTGTCCGGGGATCACGCGCGGGCTCGGGAAGGCCGCGCGGCCCTGAGGGAACAGGGAAGAAGAGCCGGCCTCCGGGCGGTGCACCGGGCACGCGCCGCAGCAGCCCGGGGCCGGGAGGGTGGCCGGGGCCTTGGGGGTGCGCAGCTTGCGGACGGCGGCCGCGGTGTTCACGGCGGCCGAGGCGGTGGAGAGGACGGAGCCGAGGTTGCGGACGGCGTGGGCGAGCTGGTCGGCCTGCGGGCCGGCCGGGTGGACGAGGGCCTCGGCGAGGAACTGCAGAACGGTCTGAACGGGCGTCATGGCGCCCCCCTTCGAGAGAGGTGTGTACCTTCACCCCTTCGAGGTCGCAGAGTCCACGAGACAGGACCCGCGCGCAGAGACGTCTGGTGAGCAGCTCGGCCGCTGGGTCCAGGCGCAGCGGGCTGGCTGGCCCGTCCTGGAGGAGGACCAGCGGGACCTGTTGACGGCGGTCGGCATCGAGGAGGACCCAGAGCTGGTAGCCGCGCGGGCAGCGGCTGCGGCGAAGCCGAAGGTCTCGCGCGCCGACCGGTTCGGCGCCGGTCTGGCGGCGCTCGCGGCCTTCGTCGAACGCGAAGGACACGTGCGGGTCCCGCGCAGTCACAAGGAGGACGGGGTGTCCCTCGGGTCGTGGTTGAACAACCAGAAGGCCCGCCGGAACAAACTCAGCCCGGAGCAGCTCGGACAGCTGGAGGCCCTCGGCGTGGCCTGGTAGGTCTGCCTCGGGCGGAGTCGGTGCTGCTGTTGGAACCGGGCGCGGCTGTAGCTCAGGTGCCGAGGTTCTCGTGGCGAATCATCCGGCAGGTCGGCAGCGCGGTCGGCCTCGCGGTGCTGGTCGCCATCGCCAACTCCGGCGTGCACGGCCAGACCGGCGAGGCGCTGCGGTCGGCGACGACGGACGGCATCCGCACGGCGGTGTTCGTCGCGGCGGCGGCGATGGCGGTGCTGCTGGTGGTCGCCGGGCGCTTCGAGCGGATGCCGGGCGGGGAGACGGCGGCACGATCGGCGGGTACGGCGGCGGGCGAAGGACGCCGCCGGCGCGCGCAGTTGAGTACGGGGGGGGGGGGGCCCCCAAACCCCCCGCCCCCCCCCCCCCCCGCCCCGCCCCCCGGGCCCGCGCCGCAGGGCCGCGCCGCCGCCCCCCGGCGGGTG
>NZ_JBIAVL010000038.1:15494-47716 GCF_042894165.1 Kitasatospora sp. NPDC001547
GGTTTGGGGGTGGGGGGGGGGGGGGGGGGGGGGGGGGGGGGGGGGGGGGGGTGTTGGGGGGGGGGGGGGGGGGCCCCCCGCCGGGGGCCCCCCCCCCCCCCGTACTCAGCGCCGCAGCGCCGCGACGCTGCTCGCCACGGCCGCGACCAGCTGCCGGTTCTCGGCGGCGCCCCCGCCCCCGCCGTACGCGAACCGCCGCCGCGTGTAGCTGTACGCGATCCCACTGTCCGGGTCGGCGAGGGCCTGTGCACCGACCGCCCCGCTGTGGCCGAAGGCCCGGGTGCCCAGGCCCGGATAGCGCTTGTGCTGGGCCTCGAATCCGAGCAGGAAGTGCCCCTCCTCGCCGGTGACCAGGTCCACCCCCGGCGTATGCGGGGTGGTGAACTCCGCGAGCGTGCCGGCGGTGAGCAGCGGCGGGCGCCCGTCCACCGGCGAGATCGCGGCGGCGTAGAGCTTGGCGAGGCCGCGCGCGGTGCCGACGCTGCCGGATGACGCCGGCCCCTGTGCCCGTACGGACCGGGTGGCGCCGAAGTCCGCCAGGTCGGTGGGCGGGTCGGCGTGCAGGTTGAAGGCGATGCCGGTGAGCGAGTCCGGCGCCGGGGCCTGCGCGTCCGCCTGCGCCTGCTGCTCGGGCGGCAGCGGCTGTACGGGCAGATGGCGCGGCTCCTCGGCTTCCGGCAGTCCGAGGTAGAAGTCCAGCCCGTACGGCTCCCGCAACCGCTCGTCGTACAGCCGCTGGAGGCTCTTGCCCGTGACCCGCCGCGTCACCTCACCGATGAGCGCGCCGATGGTGAAGGCGTGGTAGCCGTACCCCTCCCCCGGTGTCCAGTACGGGCGCGCCCCCGCGAGGCATTCGGCGAGCCGCTGGTCGTCGGCGAGCTCCGCGGTGCTGAAGCCCTCCGGGACGCCGATCAGGCCGGCCCGGTGCGAGAGGAGCTCGCGGATGGTGAACCCGCCCTTGCCCTCGGCGGCGAACTCGGGCCAGTAGCGCGCGACCTGCCGGTCCAGCTCCAGCGCTCCGTCCTGCACCAGCAGCGCGGCCAGCAGATGGGCGGCGCCTTTGCCGGACGAGTACAGCGCGAGCAGCGAGTCCCCGGTCATCCCGGGCCCCGTCCAGAGATCGACGACGTCCCGCCCGTGCAGCCGCACGGACAGTTGCGCGCTCAGCCCGGGCTCACCGGCCGCGACGGCGCCGAAGGCGTCCCGTACCGCGCTGAACTCCTCGGCCGCGGTGCCGTGCACCACTGTCGTGCCTGTTGTCGTGATGGTCATCGTCAGGCCCCCGCCGGCTGCCGGTCCGCGGCCTTGGCCACCAGGGCGCCGAGCAGGTCGGACAGCAGCTCGCGGGTGACGGGGTCGGCCAGTCGGCCGGACCCGTCGAAGCGTTCGTGCGAGCGGAAGACCATGACCTCGGGCTTGACGACCAGATCCGAGTCGGTCCACACGAACACCTGCCGCAGCGCCAGCTGGGCCCGCACAGAGCCGAAGGCCGACGGGGACGCGCCAACGATTGCGAGCGGCTTGCGGTGCAGCGGCAGGCCCTCGGTGCCGGTCCAGTCGGTGCTGACCCAGTCGATGGCGTTCTTCAACACGCCGGGTATCGAGTAGTTGAACTCGGGGGTTGCGATCAGCAGGGCATCCGCGGCGGTGATCCGCTCGCGCAGCTCGCGGACGGCGGCGGGGCGCGCGTCTGGGGTGTCCAGGTCCATGTCGTACGGGGGGATGGCGCGCAGCCCGCCGTAGATGTCGACGGCGACACCCTCGGGAGCAAGCTCGGC
Source organism: Kitasatospora sp. NPDC001547 (assembly GCF_042894165.1). Lineage (NCBI taxonomy): Bacteria > Bacillati > Actinomycetota > Actinomycetes > Kitasatosporales > Streptomycetaceae > Kitasatospora > Kitasatospora sp. NPDC001547. Next base: position 17,273 of record NZ_JBIAVL010000038.1, read on the forward strand.
GGCGGCGTGCAGCAGCGCTGTGTTGTGGGAGCCGGTGCGCAGACTTCCGGAGAGGGCAAGGACGTTGAGGTGATTCACGGCAGGCTGCTCCGTCGGGTCGGTGTCACTCGAACAGAACTGGACTGTACGGCACAGTCCAGTTGGACTCAAGAGTCCACTTCGACTGCTAGGCTGAAGCCGATGAACGAACGCACCCGCCCCTCCGGCGACCGCGCCGCCCGCAAACGCGCGGCGATCATCGGCGCCGCGCGCGCACAATTCCTCGAGCACGGCTTCGGTGCCGGCGTCGATCAGATCGCCGCTCAGGCGGGCGTGTCGAAGATGACGGTCTACAACCACTTCGGCAGCAAAGAGGACCTCTTCGCCGACGTGATCGGCGACGCGCTGGAGCAGGCGCTGGGCACCACCGCCGAGGAGATGAGCCGGCAACTGGAGGCGGACGACGACATCCGCGAGGTCCTGATCGCCACCGCCCGCGGCTGGGTGCAGGGCATCGCCCAGGACGACGTCCTGCGGCTGCGCACCCTGATCGCCGCGGAGACCCGCCGCTTCCCCAGCCTGGGACGCGCCTGGCGCGAACAGGGCCCGGAACGCTTCGCGGAGCCCCTTGGCACCGCGCTGCACGCCACACCGGATCTGGAGATCCCCGACCTGGAGGTCGCGATCATCCAGTTCTACGCCCTCGTGCTGTACCCGCACGTCGTCCACAGCACATACGGCGATCGCCTGTCACCGGACCTGACGGAGCGGCTGATCGAGCGGGGCGTGGACATGTTCCTGGCGTACTACCGGGCGAGCTAGAAGGCTGATGGAGATGTCGGGTTCTGGTCCCACTGCGTGAGCGGTGGGACCAGACTCGTTTCGTGGCGATGGGGAAATGGGTCGGGGAGACGGTCGGGCCGGATGTGTGGGAGACCTGCCGGAAGCTGATCCCGGCGGGGAGTGTGTTCGCGTTCCTGGCCGAGCACCGGGGCCGGCTGTTCCCGGCGGCGGTGTTCGCGGACATGTATCCGTCGGCGAACGGCCGACCGAGCGTGCCGCCACAGATCCCGGCCGCGGCGATCACCCTCCAGGCCCTGCACGGCCTGTCCGACTTCGAGACCGTCCAGGAACTGCGGTGCGACCTGCGGTGGAAGGCCGCCTGCGGTCGCGTCACCCCCGGCCACGGGGACAACCATCACGAGGCCGCCGTCGCACTCGGCCTCCTCGCCGGGGAGGACCACCCCGTCGAGGCGTTCGGCGACACCGCCTACTCCACCGGAACCGCCCGCCGGGCCCTCGGCAGGGCCGGACACACGCTGTTCTTCAAACCTGTCCCGCAACGGCCCGCCGTCGCGGGCGGCTTCGTCCTCGACGACTTCGGCGTCGACACCGCAACCGGCACGGCCGCCTGTCCGGCCGGCCACGCCGTCCCGCTCCACAAGGCCTACCGCCGCTGGCGGCCACCGGTCGAACGCGCCGTCGCCTGGCTCGTCGGCCACGGCAACCGCCGCCTGCGCTATCGAGGAACCATCAAGAACAACGGCCAGCCGGCCCGCTGCGCCTGGACCCAGATCTTGGTGTGATCCGGGCTGTCGCCGTCAGGCGCCAGCCCGGATCTGCCAGGTGGTGCCGACGACACCTACCGGCGGCAGATGAACCGGCAGCTCACCGTGCAGGAGTCCCGCCACAAGCTCGCTCGGGACATCTGCCACGGCAAGCGCGGGCAGATCATGCAGGCGTACAAGACGGGCAGGAGGACCCAACTCGGCGCCCTCGGTCTCGTGCTGAATGCCGCCGTACTGTGAACGACCCGCTATCTCGACGCCGCAGTCGAGGAGTTGCGGACCCTGCCCGCCGAGGAGCGCGAGCACGACGTCCTGGACCAGGACGTCGCCCGCGTCCCCCCGCTCAAGCACGCCAACCTCAACATGCTCGGCCGCTACGGTTTCCGCTCCTCCACCCCGGTCGACGGCGGCCTGCCCGCTGCGCGACCCGGGGGCCGGTGGTCTCGACGAGGACGACGGCGCCGACGAATGACCCACGGTCCGCCGATCAGAAAGCATTGACGGAGTGAGTGCTCACTCCGTAGAGTTTTATGTATGGCAGAGAACTCTCCCGCTCCCTCCCGGCGCCGTGCGGCGCCCATGGAACCCGACCAGCGCCGCGCGATGATCGTCGCCGCGGCCCTTCCCCTCGTCATCGAGTACGGCGCCTCCGTGTCCACGGCGAAGATCGCGCGCGCCGCAGGCATTGGAGAGGGCACGATCTTCCGGGCCTTCGCCGATAAGGACGCCCTGCTCGCGGCCTGCATGGCCGAGGCGGTACGTCCCGACGACACCCTCGCCCACCTGGACTCGATCGCACTGGACCAACCGCTGGCGGCCCGGCTCACCGAGGCGGCCGAGGTGATGCGCGGCTACATGATGCGCATGGGCGCCGTTGCCGGTGCCCTCGCGTCGGCCGGGCGACTGGAACGCCCTGCACCCGCCGATCCCGCCAAGGACGGCCGCTCCCCGGATCGCGAAGCCGGCCTCGCAGCGCCCCGCGCGGCCCTGGCCGCCCTGTTCGCACCCGACCAGGACTCCCTGCGACTGGCCCCGGAACGGCTCGCGGACGCCTTCCAGCTCATGCTCATGTCTGCCGGCCGTCCCGGCGCCCCGGACCCGCTGACCACCGAAGAACTGGTGGACCTCTTCCTCAACGGCGCGCTCACCACCCCGGGTAAGGCCCGGTGACCACAATTGAGGCGTACGACGCGCTCATGCCCCGGTGCCGGACGGCGATCACATTTGCCCTGCTGGGGTGAGCGACGGCGCCAGGACGACGGACGGGCAGCAGCCGGCCCCGCGGAGGCACCACGGCAACGGCCGGACCGGGACGACGGCGGGCGCCCGGCGGAGACGTACGGGCCGGACGAGGACCGCGAGCGGCAGCGCCTCCGGCCTCCGCCAGCCGGCCGAGACGCCCGCCGGCCGGGACGGCAGCCGGGTGGAGCGCAGCAGGTGGGCACCACCGGCCAGCGCGACGGACAGCAGCCGCTGTCGACGGGCCCGTACGACAACCGGACCGCAGCCGCGGCCGGACGAAGCGGCCGACGGCCGAGCGTCGGGAGCGGAAAGCCGCGGCCAGACCGGGACGGGACGGCGAAGGCACAACGGCAACAGTCCGGACGAGGACGACGACGGGCAGGCGGCGAACGGCGGAGCAGCAGCGGTCCGGACCCACCGTCGTCCCGGACGGCAACTACCGGGTGGCGGCCGCTGGAGCCCGGGCGGGACAGCGGGACGGGAACGAGCGAGCCGGACGGAGGCCCGGCAGCGGCAGCGGCAGCCAGAACAGCGGCCGGACGGCGGCCGCGAGCGGGGCGCAGCCGAGCGCGCGTCGCAGGGCGCAGCCGTACGGGCGGACCTGGACGGCGGCACCGGGGCCGACGGCCTGGTCGACGAGGAGGGCGACGAGCAGACCCCGGGGACCGGGACAGCGGCGAGCGAGGAGGGCAGCGGGCCTTCGTCGAACGTCACCACCCCGGCGCCGACGCCGAGGGGACCGGCACAGCCGGGAGGACAGCCGGACGGGACGGCGAGCAGCGGCGCCTTCGGCCTCCGCTGGCCGGGACGCAGCCGAACGGCAGCCGGGTGGAGCACAGCCCAGCGGGTGGGCACCACGCGTGCAGGGCGATGGACGGCGGCGACGCCGGCACCAGGACGGGCAGGCGGCAGCCGCGGCCGGTGACTACCGGGTGAAGCGCAGCGGCGGCGTGGTAGCCGTCAAGGAGTAACTTTCATCAGCTGTCTGCTCCTGGGCCCGGCTTTCCGTGAGCTGCCTCACATCCGCGGGGGTGGGTGCGGTGTGGGTGGTGTCAGCGTGCGGCGGCCCCGCCGCTCCGGCCGGCCGCGGTGGCCGGTCGGGGCGGCGGGGCCGCCGCACGGTGCCCTACAGCGCCTGGAGCTGGGTGAGGAGCTGGAGGGTGTCGGAGTTGAGCCAGTACTCGACGAACTTGCCGTTGTTGATGCGCAGGGTGTCGGTGCCGGTGAAGGTGACGGTCGTGCCGGGGCGGGCCTTGGCGCCGGGGAAGCCGCCGGCGTAGGTGCCGGTGGCGGTCCAGCGCAGGAAGGCGTGGCGGCCGGCGACCAGCGGGTCGACCTGGACGGAGAAGCGCAGGTCGGGGAAGGCGGCGCGGGTCTGGGCGATCCAGTTGACCAGGCCGTCGGCGCCGCGGATGCCGCTGCCGTCGCCGCCGTCCAGCATGGCGGCGTGCACGGTGAAGTCCGGCGAGATGATCGCGGGGGCCTGGGTGTAGTCGCCGTTCCACACGCGCAGCCAGGCGTCGAGCATGGCCTTCGGGTTCTTCGCCGCCGCCCGGTGGTCGTGGACGTCCGCAGCCGTGGACGGTGCGGCCTCGGCGGAGGAGGCGGTGGTGGAGGTGCTGAGGATGAGGGCGGCGGCGATCGCGGTGGTGACGGCGGCGGCGGGTGTGCGCATGGCAGTGCTCTTTCGGTGGGGAGGACCGGTGGTTCCCCGGGGGCGGCGGACGCTTCCGGGGGATCGCCCGGGTGGGGTCAGAGGGTGGTGTCGGGGATCCAGGAGCCGTGGATGCCGGCGGTGACGCGGCGCGGCAGGTGGACGGTGGCGATCGGGTCGAGGGCGGCGGCATCGAGGATGAGCAGCTGGGAGGCGTCCTGCTTCAGGTCGGAGACGACGGTGAGGAGGTAGCCGTCGTCCTCCCGGGTGCCGCCGGCCGCGGGGACGAACACCGCCTCGCTGGGCAGCCGCGCGTCGCCCGCCTGGTGGGTGCGGCGCTCGCCGGTGGTGCGGTCGTACTTGACGACGCCGTAGCCGCCGAGGCCGTGCTGGTCGGGGAAGGAGATGGCGTACTGGTAGCGGTTCTCCACGCCGACGAAGTCCTCGTTGAGGGTGGGGAACTCGATGGCGAGGTCGTCGACGACCCGCTCGTCGACGCGGGCACCGACGAGGTCGATGGTCCAGCGGCGGTTGAAGGAGCGGGTGTTGGGCTCGGTGCCGCGGCCGGGCGCGCCGACCCACCAGTTCCAGGAGAGCTGGAAACCCTTGCGGTCGACGGTGGGGCCCTCGAGCACGATGCGGCCCTGGGCGTCCTCGTAGGCGTTGGCGACGTGGAGCATGCTGCCGGGTTCGATCGGGAACCAGCGGATCGCGGCGGCGCCCTGCGGGCCGCGCGGCAGGACGCCGATCCGGGCGGGCTGCGTGTCCTGCCAGGAGTAGGGGATGCCGGAGTGCTCGGTGGGGTCGAACGTGACGGTGCCCTCGACGAAGACCACGTGGTGGCGGGTGATGGCGAAGTCGTGCTTCAACGAGGCTGTGGCGCCGGGGACTTCGGCGCTGTGGGTGATGTGCCCGTCCCGGTCGGCGACGTAGTAGGTGAGGTAGGGCGGGAAGGGCGAGGAGCCGAAGAAGTGCAGCTCGCCGGTGACCGGGTCGCTTTTGGGGTGCGCGGTCATCGCGCTGTGCAGCTTGCCGTCGAAGTCGAACGGGCCGACGGTGTCGAGGTCCCGGGTGAGTTCGAAGGGGAGGTTGGCCTCGCAGAGGGCGAGCAGGCGGCCGCCGTGTTCGATGACATGGGTGCCGGCGGTGGAGGCGGTCAGGTCGGGACCGTGCTCGGTCAGGTAGGGGGCGCCGTCGAGGGCGGGGGTGCGCACCCAGCGGTTGCGGTACCACTCGGCGCGGCCCTCGCGCAGGCGGATGCCGTGGACCATGCCGCTGCCCTTGAACCAGTGGGTGGGGGTGACGCCGGGCTTGGGGTTGTGGCTGTTGCGGACCAGCCGGCCGGTCAGCTCGGGCGGCAGGACGCCCTCCACGGTCAGCTCGGTGGCGGTGATCTCGTCGGCGACGGGGGTGTAGTGGCCGGTCAAGTAGGGCTTGGGGGTCATGGTGCGCTCCTCGGGGCTCTCGAAGGGAAGGGGGTTCGACTGGCGATGCGTCAGGCACGCAACTCGGCACGGTTCTTCAGGATGCTGAGCCAGCTCTCCAGCGAGCTGCGCAGAGCGGTGCCGAGTTCGTCGACGGCGGCCTCCACGGGCGCGCCGCTCCACGACTCCTCGGTGCGGACGAGCACCCTGTCGCCGGCCTGCTCGAAGGTCCACACGTGGACGCCGTCGATGCCGTGGGCCGGGCCGCCCCAGACGATCCGGGCGCCGGGCACCAGCTCGTGGATGGTGGAGGTGATCTCCATCCCGTGGGTGCGCCAGGTGAACGTGGCGCCCTCGGTGAGCGGGCCGTCCAGCCGTGCCTGGTCGATGTCGGTGTTCCACACCGGCCAGTCGCCGATGTCGGTGTGCAGGGCCCACACCCGCTCCAGCGGGGCGTCGATCTCGGTGGACAGGCGGACGACGACGGGTGCGGTCTCGTCGATGGTGAGCACGGTGATTCCTTTCGGTGGAGGGTGCGGAGGAACAGCGGAGAAGAAGGGTGTCGGTGGTCAGGGCCGGCCGGAGGCGGCGGGCTGCGGGGCGGGAGCGTGGGCCGGCCCGTCGGCGGGCGTGCGGCGCACCAGCAGGGCGGCGAGGGCGGCGGTGCCGGCCAGGATCGCGGCGCCGAGGGCGAAGGCGGTGCGGTACCCGGCCGTCAGCGCCTCCAGGGGAGGTTGGTGGCCGGCGGCGTGCGAGGTGACGGTGCCGGCAACGGTGGCCAGGACGGCGAGGCCGACGGCGCCGCCGACCTGACGGGTGGTGTTGACCAGGCCGCCCGCCAGTCCCGCGTCCGGGCCGGTGACCGCTGCCACGGACAGGCCGGTGAGTTGCACGAAGGCGACGCTCAGGCCGAGTCCGACCAGGGCGCTCGGGCCGAGGACGTCGGTGAAGAAGCTCCCGTGCGCGCCGATGCGGGACAGCCAGAGCATCCCGGTGGCCTCGGTCAGCAGCGCCGCGAGGAGCGCTGTCCGGCTGCCGACCCTGCGGACGAGAGCGGGGGCGAGAGACGCACCGAGCATGTTCGCCGCCGCCAGCGGGAGTTGTCCGAGGCCGGTGGTGAGCGGGTCCTCGCCGAGGACCTGCTGCTGGTAGAGCGGCAGGAAGAAGAACAACGCGATCCACACCGAGCCGAACAGCGCCGTCAGCAGGTTCCCCACTGCCACCTCGCGGGCGGCGAACAGGCGGGGCGGTACCAGCGGCACCGCGGCGGACCGTTCGATCCGCAGGAACGCCACCACCAGTACGGCGGCTGCGGCGAAGGCGGCGAGCACGGCGGGGTCGGTCCAGCCGGCGCGGCGAGCCGAGGCCACGCCCCAGACCAGGGCGGTCAGGGCGAGGGCGCTGACGGCCGTTCCGATCAGGTCGAAGCGGGCCCGTTCGGTCCGGGCCGCGGCGGGGACGCACGCCGCGGTCGCCGTCAGCACGGCGAAGCTCCCGATCGCCACCGCATGGAAGATCCACGGCCAGCCCCACGCCCGGGTCAGCACTCCGCCGAGCACCACCCCGGCCGCACCGCCCGCGCCGGACACCGCGCCCCAGACCGCGAGCGCCCGGCTGCGCGCCGGTCCGGGCGGGTGCAGGCCCAGGGCGAGGGCGAGAGCGGCCGGTGCGACGGCCGCCGCACCGGCTCCCTGGACGGCGCGCACCGCGATCAGGACGCCCGGCGAGGCCGCGAGCGCGGCCGCGGCGGAGGCGGAGCCGAAGACGCCCAGACCGGCGAGCAGGACGCGGCGGCGGCCCAACAGGTCGGCGGCCCGCCCACCGGCCAGCAGCAGCGCGCCGAACGCCAGGCCGTAGGCGTTGACCACCCAGGTGGTGGCGGAGTCCGAGAGGCCGACGCCGGCGCGGATCTGCGGCAGTGCGACGTTCACGATGGAGGTGGCGAGCATGACGGTGAACTGGGCGGCGGCCAGCACCGCGAGGATGGCGCCGCGTGGCGGTCGGGGCACGGGGACTCCCGGGAAAGCGGTGGGAAAGAGGGGGAAGGGCAGTGGCGCGGGCGGCGTTCGGCGTGTGTGCCGAGGTGCCCGGGGGTGGCCCCGGGGCGCTCGGTGTCAGCGCGCGGCGCGCTCGGCGGCGGACTTCAGGTGCAGCAGCCACTGGGCGAGGGACCGGTCCAGGGCCCGGGTGATGGCGGCGGCGTCGGCCCGCACGGGCTCGCCGTCCCAGGACTCCTCGGTGACGGCGAACGTCGCCCTGGCCGAAGGCGTGAGCGTCCACTCGTGGACGGCGGTGATCCCCTGCGACAGGCCGCCCCAGCGGATCAGCCGGGGTGCGTCCACCGCGTACGCGGTGGAGGTGAGGTCCAGGCCGCCGGTGCGCCAGTGGAACACCGCGCCAGGGATCAGCGGGGTCAAGGCGCGGGCCTCAGCGATGTCCGGCTGCCAGGTGGGCCAGCCGGGCACGTACGTCAGCAGCTCCCAGACGGCGGTGGCCGGGGCCCTGATCGCCAGCTCACGGCGGGCGACGACCGGGGCGGCCCGGTCGACGCCCGAGGGCGTGTTCTTCATGCCCCCGAGTCTGGTCCGGCCGCCCCACGCCCTCATCGGTGGAAGTCGCCTAGGCGATCACCTAATCGGCGCCGCGGCTACCGGGCCTCGCGGCCGAGCACGTCGGCGAGCTGGCGACGCGAGGTGATGTCAAGCTTGCGGAACACGCTGCGCAGATGGGCGTCGATGGTGCGCGGGCTCAGGAACAGCCGATCGGCGACCTCCCGGGAGGTCGCACCGGTCGCCACCAGCCGCGCGATGTTGAGCTCCTGACCGGTCAACGACTGCACCGTGCCGAGCGCGACGGGCTTGGCCTGTTCACCGGCGGCGGCCAGCTCCACCCGGGCCCGCTCGGCGAAGCCTTCCGCGCCCATCGCGGCGAACAGGTGGTGAGCGGTGCGCAGCACTTCCCGGGCATCGGCGCGGCGGCCGTCGCGGCGCAGCCACGCGCCCTGGTGCAGCAGCGCCCGCCCGTGCCATAGCCGCAGGCCTGCGGCGTCCAGCCGGGCGACCGCCTCGACGTGGAGTTCCTCCGGCTCCGGTGACAGCAGGGCGGCGAGCGCGGCGCGCACGCCCAGCGCCCAGTCGGTGCCTGCGGCCGTGGTGTGTCGCGACAGCCGAGCGAACGCCTCCCGGGCGCTGTCCTCCTCGCCGCACCGGACAGCCGCCTCGACGAGCTCCGGCAGGGCGAGGCTGGACGTTCCCAGGTCGCCGTCCGTCAGGGCCAGTCGGGCCGAGGCCAGGGCCGCGCGGTGGTCGGCGGCCCCGTTGGCGTACAACGCCGCCGCCGCGTGGACGGTCGCCGTCAGCATGCCCTTGCGGCGGGCGTGCGACTCGGCCAGCACCCGCTCGAACAGTGGCCGAGCCTCGGTCGCCACGCCGCGCACCGCGGCCGCGAACAGCCTGCCGTACCAGTGCGGCGGAACGCCGGTCACCTCGGCTATGCCGTCGGCCTCGCTGTTCAGCGCCGCCGCCGCGGGCAGGTCACCGCGCTGCGCGGCGGCCATCGCCTGCATCCACAGCCCGACCGGGAGGACCATCAGCGCCCCGCCGGCCCGCGCCGCATCCACGGCCCGGGTGGCGAGCCGTTCCTCCAGCGCGACGTCCCACAGCTCGATGGCCAGCAGCGCGGCGAGCGACAGCCGGCCCGTCCACAGCGGATCGGTGACCTGCGACAGCAGTTCGAGCAGCCTGGGCACCGCGGCCGACTCGCCGTCGAGGTAGGCGACCAGTGCGTCCAGCAGCTCGTCTGAGGTGGAGGGTTCGCCCACCGGGGCGGGTGCCCGGCGTGCCGCCTTGAGGGCGTCGCGCGCGGCGGGCGAGGACCGGCCGACGACCAGGCCGGCCTGCAGGGCGTCCAGCAGGTGGGTCCGCGCCCGCCCGGGATCGAGGGCGGCGGATCTGATGAGGTGGCCGACGGCGTCCGCCGCGCCGTCGCCGAAGAACGCCGCCCGGGCGCGCAGCAGTTCGGCCTCCACCCGGCCGGCGTCATCGATCGGGCCGCTCTGCGCCGCTTCGACCAGCGTCACCGCGCTCTCGAACGAGCCCGCCTCCAGCGCAGCCCGCGCCGCGGCCAGACTGCGGGCGGCGCGCAGCCGCGGCTCGGCCGTCAGGCTCGCGGCCTGCTCCAGGAACGCCGCCTCGGCTGCGGCCCCGCCCCGGCGCCTCGCCCGTTCCGCGCCGCGCAGCAGGTCGGTCGCCACCTCCTCGTCGGGGCGCGAGAGGGACTGCGCGCGGTGCCAGGACCGGCGGTCGGGGGCCGACAGCGGGTCGGTCACGTCGGCGAGCGCGCCGTGGACGCGGCGGCGCTCCGCCGGCGACGCCGCCGTGTACACCGCCGACCGCACCAGCGGGTGCCGGAACCTCGCCTGGCCGCCCAGCTCGATGAGTTCGCTCGCCTCGGCTTCTGGCCCGGCCTCGGGACCCACTCCCAGCATGTCCGCCGCCTGCCACAGCAGCCCCGGGTCCCCCAGTGGCTCGGCGGCCGCGAGCAGGAGCAACGTCCTCGTGTCACCGGAGAGCAGGGACACGCGCTGCTGGTAGCTCTGCTCGATCCGGTTGGCCGGGGAGACCGGCGTCGGCAACCCGAAGCCGCCGGCCAGTGCGGCGGGCCCCAGTCGGCGCGGCAACTCGAGTAGTGCCAACGGGTTGCCGCGCGCCTCCGCGAGGATCCGCTCCCGCACCTGCTCGTCCAACGGCCCCGGCAGGCTCGACGCCAGCAGCCGGCGCGCCGCCTGGTCCGGCAACCGGGGCACCGTCAACGCCGGCAGCTCGTCCAACTCCGCGACGACGTGCGGGTCCCGCACACCGAAGACGAACGCCACGGACTCCTCCGCCACCCGCCGGGCCACGAACGCCAGTACCTGCGCCGACGCCCGGTCCAACCACTGCGCGTCGTCCACGACGCAGACCACCGGCTGCTCGCCGGCGGCGTCCGACAGCAGCCCCCGCAGGGCGAGGCCGACGGCGAAACGGCTCGGCGCGTTGCCCTCCGCCAGCCCCAGTGCCACCGCCAGATCATCGCGCTGCGGGGCGGGCAGCCGCGCGGTCCGGTCATGCAGGGGGCGGGTCAACTGGTGCACCGCGGCGTACGCGAAGTCGGCTTCGAACTCCGCCCCGTTCACCCACAGCAGCCTCGCGCCCGACAGGCCGTCAGTGGCGTGCCGTAGCAACGTCGTCTTGCCGATGCCTGCCTCGCCGCGCACGACCACCGCCCCTCCCCGGCCGACCCGCGCACCGGCCAAGAGGTCGAGGAGAGCGGCAAGCTCAGCGGACGGTAGGTACTCGGAGACGATCACGGGAGACACCCCGCGATCATGCCACGGTGTCCGAACCCGGCGCTTTGCGCCCGCACCTGCGGGGTCGCCCCTGCTCGGTGCGGCACCGGGATCGCGTCCCCGCCCGCCGTTCGGCGGGCTCGTACGCGGCGGGTGGCGGTGTGGTCGTGGACGCGCTGCCACTCGGCGCGGACGGTGGCCGCGGTGGCGAAGGCGCTCTCCTGGCCGACGTCGGCGCTGCCGAAGGCTCGCCAAGACGGCGTGGCCGACTGCCCGACCGGGCGCCAGCCACCCCCGGCCCGACCGGCGCATACAGGGCTCTCATCCAGATTGCAGGAATCCCCACTACTTCTCACGTGATCCGTAAGTTCTCAACCAAGCACCCTGCGCCGCCCTGCAGGGGCGCCGATCCCACGCCCGCCCCGACTGTCCGTGCGGCGCCACCGGCGGGACAGGCGGGACAGGCAGGCCCGGTGCGGAGCGCAGCACGGGGCGGCGCGGGGCGGCCGGCGGCCGCGGCGGGCGCGGTCGCCCTCGGCGTGCTGCTCGCGGCCCGCCTGCCCAGGAGGCCCCCTGGCCCGCCCCCGCCGGACTGACCGGCACCGGACGTGGGACGGCCCGCCGGGTTCCGGAACCCGGCGGGCCGTCCCGGTGTTCAGGAGGACTACGGCAGAGCGATCGTCTCCCGCTTGAACGCCCCGATCACCTCGATCCCCCTGGTCCCCTTGATGCCGTCCAGCGGCAGGGACTCCGTGTACCGGGCGGTGGCGGGCAGGCCGATGCCGGTCAGTGAGCCGGTCACCTCGATGCCCCAGTACTCCGGTTGTCTGATGTAGACCAGCGGGACCAGGCGGACCGTCATGTTCTCCCAGGGCTTCTCCCCGCTGACGACCAGGATGAAGGTCTCCGGGACGATGCCCGGGACGACCTTCGCCTGGTCAAAGTCGATCAGGCGCACGGATTCCGGCGCCGGCCGTTCGATGAACTTCTCCACCATCGTGAGTCCCTTCACCACCGAGTGTCATCGGGCAGTCACTCTGCCGACGTAGAGTAACCAGGGTCGCCCACGAACGACGGCTCCAACACTCCCCGGGCCGTCTCCGTGACCCACGCGTCGGGCCCCAGGCGCATGGAGAAAACCGGACGGGACGGCGAGCAGCGGCGCCTTCGGCCTCCACCCGGAACAGCGGCCGGACGGTAACAAGCGGAACCGGACGGCAGCCGGGTCGAGCACAGCGGGTGGGCCGCCACCGGCCAGGATGCGAACGGCGGCGAGCTCGGCGCCGGGACGGCAGCCGGCCGGACGCGCGGTGGCCAGGACGAGCAGGACGGCCGGTCGGCGACGCGGGCCCGGACGGTGAAGGGGGGATGTCCACCGTCCGGACCCGTGCTCTCGCCCGCCGGTCCTCTTCTGACCCCGATCCGTCCCCGCAAACCCTCCGGCACCGGAGCTGACGGGCGTCGGCGAGGGCCGGGCCCTCGTCCAGCTCCAGCACGGCGCCCAGGTGCGGCAGGTAGTAGGGCCCCGGGGTGTAGCCCCGGTACTCGGCCTCCCAGCGCCACACGTCGGTGCGGGTCGGACAGCTGCCGGACACGTCCGCCAGGCGCCGTGGGGGGGGTGTTCGTGCCGGGCGGTGTGGAGCAGGCGCAGCCGCGCGCCCCGGTGGAGGCGCTCGGCGGGTTCAACGAGCGCGGCGGGCCGTGGGCACGATCGGGATCCGGCGGAGGGCGGTGCCCATGGCCGCGGCCCGCATGTAGTCGCTGCGGGCGGCGGCCTGGCGGGCCTGGGTCGCGATGGCGGGCGGGTCCAACGGAACGGGCAGGACGAGCTCGGCCCAGACGACCTTGCCGGTGCCGGTCGGGACGCTCCCCCACTCTTCGGCCAGGGCCTGAACCATCAGCAGGCCGCGGCCGGTGACGGCCTGGTCGTCGCCGAGGCCGGCCACGATCCGGGGCAGGGCGGCGCCCTGGTCCTCGACCTCGAACCGCACCCGGTCACCAGCCGCGGCCAGGCGCAGCAGCGCGGTCAGCCGGGCCGGGCCCGCGTGGCCGGCGGCGTTGGCGAGCAGTTCGGAGGCGACGGCCACCAGGTCGTCCAGCACGGCGCCGTCCAGGCCCCAGCCGGTGGCGACGGAGCGGACCACCTGGCGGGCGGGGCCGACGCAGGCGACGCGCTGGTGCGGGTCGGAGGCGGTCGCGGTCAGGGTCAGGCGGTACAGCGGCCCGTGCTGCGGCATCGGGGCTCCCGGGGGGTGGTGACGGCAGTTCGGGCGGGTGGCCGCCGCCGGTCCGGGGGTGACCGGCGGCGGCCGGTGGCCGGGGCGCGGAACCGCCCCAGCGGCTCCGCGCCCAGGACCACTGGGCCGGCGGCGCCGCTGAGGACCGGCACGCGGCGGCGGGAGAGGAGGTGGGAGACGAGGGCGTTGTCGGGTTCGTCGTGCCGCGGAGCATCGGTTGTACGCGTGACGTCTGCCTGTCCGTCCGTTCGTTCCGTGTCGCCCCGCAGGGGAGCACCGGGCTCCAGCCGGTGCAGGTCCGGTGGGGACCTGCCGGATCGCGCGCAGCGGCCGGGTGTCGGCTGCTGGTGCGTGGTGGAGCCCGGCGCTGGTGCGCAGCCGGGTTTCGGCGGCGGGTCCGGGAGCGGGGGTCCGGGAGCGGGGGTCCGGGAGCGGGGGTCCGGCGGGGAGGTGCGGGTCTGCGGCCCCGGGCCCGTGGGGTGTGGGCTGTGGTGGCCGCTGCGGCCGACCCGCCCCACGGGTCGGCCGCAGGCTGCCGCGTTCGCTACCCCACTTGGAGGCGGCAGTCCCGTGGCCGGCGCCGCCCCACAGCGGGGGCCGGCCACGGGAGTACAGGGAGGGTGTCAGCCGATGGCGACGTCGTCGACGAGGAAGATGGTCGTCAGGTACTGGTCCTCGGCGCCGGCGAACTCCAGCTTCACGCTCTGGCCGCGGTAGGCGGACAGGTCGACGCTCTTCTGGACGTACCCGGCCGAGGCGTCGGCGTTGGAGTAGGTGGCCAGGGTGGTGCCGTTGACGTTGACCTTGAGGGTGTCGTAGACGGCGTAGCCGGACTCCTGGGTGGAGACCTTCAGCCAGAAGGTGAGCTTGGGGCTGCCGCTGGAGGGGACGGCGATGTTCGACTGGGAGAGGGACTCGGTGGCGGGGCTGCCGTAGCCCATCATCGCGGCGTACCAGGAGCCGCCGTGCGCGCTCTGCACGGTGGAGTTGGTGATGTCGTCGGCGCTCTGGCTCCAGTCGGCGGTGCCCTGTTCGAAGCCGCCGTTGGTCAGGGCGTTGCCGGGGTTGGGGTTGCCGGTGGGCGAGGAGGTGGGGGTCGGGGTGGGGGTCGGGGTCGGGGTGCCGTTGCCGGGGTCGGGCAGCGCGGTGCCGACGCTGACGGCGGCCCACGCCTTGGAGATCAGGTACCGCTCCTGGGAGTTGGTGCCGTACAGGTCGGCGGCGGCGTTCAGGGTGGCGGTGCGGGCCGAGGCGTAGTTGGTGGTGGAGGTCATGTAGGTGGTCAGCGCGCGGTACCAGACGGCGGCGGCCTTGTCGCGGCCTATGCCGGTGAAGGTGTCGTTGTTGCAGGTGGTGCCGTTGTGCGCGCGTCCGCCGATGGTCTTGGCGCCGGTGCCCTCAGCCGCCAGGTAGAAGAAGTGGTTGCCGATGCCGGAGGAGTAGTGCACGTCCACCTGGCCGGCGCCGGAGTTCCAGCAGCCGAGGCTGTTGCCGTCGGAGGCGGGGTTGTCCATCCGGCGCAGTGCGCCGCTGGGCATGTTGAGCTTCTCGCCGATGAAGTAGTCGCCGGGGTCGTTGGCGTTGTTGGCGTAGAACTCGACCATGGTGCCGAAGATGTCGCTGGTGGCCTCGTTGAGGCCGCCGGACTCGCCGGAGTAGGTGAGGTTGGCAGTGGCGGCGGTGACGCCGTGGCTCATCTCGTGGCCGGCCACGTCGACGGCGGTGACGGGGGTGTTCTGATTCTGCGAGGAGCCGTCGCCGAAGTACATGCAGAAGCAGTTGTCGTCGTAGAACGCGTTGACCAGCTGGTTGTCGACGTGCACGTAGGCGGGGGCGCCGCGGCCGTCGTTGCGGATGCCGGAGCGGTTGAAGGCGCTCTTGTAGTAGTCCCAGGTCTTCGCCAGGCCGTAGGAGGCGTCCACGGCGGCGCTCTCGCGGCTGGAGGCGGTGCCGTTGCCCCAGGTGTTGGTGGTCTTGGAGAAGGGGCGGGCGTTCTGCCTGGGGTTGGACTGCGGGCTGTTGTAGGCGTCGTAGACGATGGTGCCGCCGTGTGCGGCGTCGGTGAGGGTGTAGCCGGAGGCGGTCTGGGTGGTCTCGATGGAGACCTGGCCGACGGTGGTGCCGTTGCCGGTGCCGGTGGCGCCCTGGTGCAGCTCGTACTGGTCCAGCGGCGCGCCGCTGGCGGCGTCGACGATCACGGCCTCGCGCGAGGCGGGGCCGCTTTCGCCGTCGCCGGTGACGGTGGAGCGGTAGGCCAGGACCGGGACCTTGCCGGCCGCGTACACCACCAGGGTGCTGCCGTCCGCGGTCTCGGACTTGGCGTTCTTGACGTGCTTGGCGTGCTTGACGGCCGCGGCCGAGGCGTCGGAGGCGCTGAGCTTCGGCGTGGTGCCCGCGACCTTGATCGCGCCCTGGTGGGCCTGGTCGGAGCCGGTGGCCTTGCCGTTCTTGTCGTAGTGGACGACCAGGTCGCCGCCGATCACGGGCAGGCCGCGGTAGGTGCGGTCGTAGCGCACGTGCCGGGTGCCGTCGGTGTCGACCAGCACGTCCTTCGCCGTCAGGCGCTCGTCCGCGCCGAAGCCGAGTGACTTCGCGACGGTGTCGGCCTCCCGGTCGGCGGTGCGTATCGCCTCGGCCCGCGCGTCGGCGCTCATCGCCTGGGCTCCGGCGCCGGGTCGGGCGGCGGAGCCGCTGGGGGCCGCCGTGGACTGGGCGGCCACCACGGTCATGGTGCCCAGGGTGAGGGCCGCCGCGACAGCGGCCGCCAGCGCGTTCTTACGGGACATGACATTCCTCCCGCCGAGCTGGGGTTGGGGGGAGAGGGCCGCAGGACGTCATGGGTGGGGGCGTCCGGCAGCCGGAGAACAGCTCGACTGTGGCGATGAGGCTAGGGAAGGCTGGGAGCGGCCGAAATCAGGGGAACCCCTTGTCCTGGACCGCGGCGGCACCGTGGCCGCACGATGGCCCGATGCAAGACACCGCGACGTGGTTCACTGGGGGTCGGGAAACGGGTGGCGCCGTGCTGCCCATGGCGCCGGACGACCTGCGCGCCATCCGCCGGGTGGTGCTGTTCGGGCCGCCCGGCATCGGCAAGACCACCGCCGCCGGCGCGCTGGCGCGCCGGCGGGGCCGCCCCGTCCTGCGACTGGCCCCCGGCCCGCAGGACGCCCCGGTCCCCTACGCCGGGCTGCTCGAACTCGCCCTGACCCTGCAGCCGTTGCCGACCGCGCGGGAGCTCGCGGCGGCCCTGGACGAGGCTGTCGGCCCGCCGGACTCCCCCGCGGGCACCGGTCCGGCCCTGCGGCTGCGCCGGCTGACCGCCACGGTGCTGCGGGAGGCGCCGCCGGTGACGCTGGTGGTGGACAACACCCAGTGGCTGGATGAGGCCAGTACCGCCGTGCTGGGCTGGGCCCTGCGGCAGGCCCCGGAGCTGCCCGTCATCGCCACCGAGCGCACCTGGCGGCCGGAGGCCGGCGGCCACTGGTGCGGCGAGGACGCACAGGTGGTGCGCGTCCCGCCCCTGACACTCGGCCAGGTCGCCTCCCTCCTCTCCCCCCACCGGCCCGATCCGGACGCGGTCGTCCGGCTCCACGCCCGCAGCGGCGGCAACCCGGCCCTGGCGCTGGCACTCGCCGAGGCCTGCGACCGCAGCGCCCTGGACGATCCACCCCTGCCCCCGGCGGCCCGCCGACTGCTCGGCGAATGGCTCGAAACCGTGTCCCACGACGTGCGGGAACTGCTGACGCTCGCCGCGCTCGACGACCGCCCCGACCGCGACCTGCTGGCCCGCCTCGCCGGTCCGGCCGCCGACCACCTCCTGGCCCAGGCCGAGACAGCCGCACTGATCGACCCTCGACACGGCGACGGGCCGGTGCGCTTCACCGCCTCAGCGATCGGCACCGAACTCACCACCAGGCTCACCGACCCCGCACGCCGCCGTCTGCACGCCCGCCTGGCCCAGGCCAGCCACGACCCCTCCCGCCGCGACCGCCACACCGCCTTGGCCGCCGACACCACCAACCCCCGCACCGCCCGGCACACCGCGCGCGAGGCCGCCCGCGCCGCCGGCCACGCCCGGCTGCGCGGCGAACACCCGCTGGCCGCCGAACTCGCCCTCCTCGCCGCCCAGCGCACCCCGCGCGAGGACACAGGCCTGCTCACCGAACGGGCCCTGACCGCGGTGCGGGACGCCTCGCACTGCGGCGACCTCCCCCGTGCCCGGGCCGCCACCCGCCTCGTCCTCGAACACGACACCAGCCCCGCCCAGCGCGTCAACGCCCTCCTGGCCCTGCTCGACGCCAGCGGACAACGCCTGCACAGCGCGGACGAACTGTTCGCCTCCGCCGTCCACGAAGCCGCCGGCCGACCGGGCCTGACCGCACAAGTCCTGCTCCGCCAAGCCGTCTGGGCCAACGTCAACGAAGGCGACCCTCACCGGACCGCCACCCTGGCCGAACGGTCCGCCGACCTCGCCCGCACAGCCGACGACACCACCACCGCCGCCCTGGCCCTCACCATGCAGGCCCGCATCCAGCGCATCCTCGGCCACCCCGGAGCCGAAGCCACCCTGGAGCGCGCCCTGTCCCTGCCACGCACCGCACCCGTCACCGTCAACACCACCCCCGAACACCTCGCCGCCCGCCACGCCCTCTTCGACGACCGCCCCGAACAAGCCCGCACCACCCTGCTGCCCCTGCTCGTTCAAGCCCAACGGACCGGGGACACCGAAGCCACCGTCGACCTCCTGCGCAGCCTCGCCGAGACCGAACTGCGCACCGGACGCTGCGCCAAGGCCCTCGACTACGCCCACCGCGCCCAGACCCTGACCGACCGTACGGCCCTGTCACCCGCGCCGGCCTGCTACACCTCAGCCCTCGTCGAGGGCGCCGCCCGGGACACCGGCGCCGCCCTGGCCCACGCCCGCCGGGGCATCGACGCCTCCCGGCACGAGGGCAACAAGGTCTTCCTCTCCCGCAACCTGTTCGCCCTCGGGCACCTGCTGCTGACCGCCGACCGCCCGAAGGAGGCCCTGGAGGCGCTGGAGGAGGTCCGCGCCCTGGAGGAGCGGCAGCAGGTCCGCGACCCGTCCGTCCTGCGCTGGCACGCCGACCTGGCCGAGGCCCTCCTCGCCGTCGGCCGCCACGACGAGGCCGACGACCTTCTCGCCGACACCCACCGCACCGCCACCGAGCTCGGCCGGACCTCCGTCCTGCCCGCCCTGGAGCGCGCCCGGGCCCTGCTGGACGCCGCCCGCGGCGATCACGGCACAGCCGCCCGCCGCCTCACCGACGCCGCCGAGCGCCTCCGCGACCTCCCGATCGAACGCGGCCGCACCCTGCTGGCCCTCAGCCACACCGAACGCCGCGCCCGCCGCCGTGCCAGCGCCCGCACCGCCGCACAGAAGGCTGCCGACCTCTTCACCACCCACGGAGCCCACCCCTGGGCCGAAGCCGCCGCCCACGCCCTCCACCGCCTGGAGCCCGGCTCCGCGGACGCCGGCGCCCGCCCCCGACTCACCGGTGCCGAAGAACGCTGCGCCCGCCTCGCCGCCGCCGGCGCCAGCAACCGCGACATCGCCTCCGCCCTGACCGTCAGCGTCAAAACCGTCGAGGCCACCCTCACCCGCGTCTACCGCAAACTCGACGTCCACTCCCGCGTCCAACTCGCCCACGCCATCACCCCGACACTCGAATCTGCGGCCGAACCCGCATCGATGACCACTGGACGCGGCAGGCGCGGGCCGGTGCGTTCGCCATCGAAAACGATGATCAGCGCAGATGGGGAACACTGCTACTTGTCCGCTCATCAAGGAGACAGGCCCTACTAAAGCTTGTTCCAGAAGGTCTGGTGCGGGGCATTTCGCATCATCCAGCGTCTCGGCCCGCTCCTGGCGCTGGAGGCCGCTCCACGCCCGGTGCCGGGCGTGGAGCGGCTGTGGATCGTGGACGGCACCCTGGTCCCGGTGCGGGACCGCAGCGTCGGGGCGTCGAGCCGTAACCACCGGTTCTGTGGCAGGCCCTCACTGACGCCCCGCGCAGCGGTGCCTGACTGGCCCTCAACCGCAGACGGAGGTGGGGCCTGGCGGCCCCTTGGCGGGGGCACGGTGTCGCCTGCGGCTCTCGGGGAGCCTGTCGGCCCCAGGGGGTGGGCGACCCGGTCCGCTGACCGGCGACCGGCCGTGCCCGAGCGACCGGTCGTGGCCGCGCGCCCGGCGCCTCGGTGCCCGGGGACGGGGAGCGCAAGCACGGCCGTCCACCGTGGTCGGCCGTGCTGGTCGCAGTCATCGCCGAACGGCTGCGACCAGCACGGTGGCACTGCTCTCAGTGGACGCAGAACTCGTTGCCGGCCGGGTCCTGCAGCACGGTCCAGGTGAGGCCCGGGACGCTGTGCTCGCCGACGACACTCGCACCCAGAGCGACCAGCCGCGCCACCTCCGCCGTCAGGCTCGTACCGGGCGCGGCAGCGAAGTCGACGTGCACCCGGTTCTTGCCCCGCCGCTCCTCGGCCACCCGCTGGAAACCCAGTGCCACCGGCTCGGCCTTGACAATGACGAAGTCGCCGTGGTCCTGGGCGATCTGCCCTCCCAACGCAGTGGCCCACCACCGGGCCAGCTCCTGCGGTTCCGCACAATCCACCGTGATCATCACTGCCGTCAGATTCATGATCGTCACCCTAACCACGGCCACCGACAACCGACGGCGCCGAGCGAAGCCAAGCAGGGCCGGGGTGGGCTCCGGCTGCGACGGGCCGTGGGGGGCGAGTGGTGCTGTCGTGCGGTCGCGGCCCGGGCCGAGGAAGGGGGATCCGGGGGGCATCCGCGCTGGGAACGGACGGCGACGGCGGTCCGAGCAGGACAAGGGACGACGCGACAGCACCTGGGCAGGGCCTGCGGCCCCGGGAGAGGCCGGCGGACCGAACGACCGCGGAGCGGGCCCGGGGCGAGGACGGCGGCGGCCGAGCAGGGGCGCGCAGGCCCGGGACGGCGGCGCAGCAGGCCGTCCTGGCCGGCCTCTGAGCAGCGAGGCGGGGCCAGGGCGGCGCAACCGGACTGCTGGCAGATCAGCCGGATGTGCGCCGCCCGTCGGCGGTGTGGGCGGTGTCCGGGTCACTCCCCCTTGAGCTGCTGCACCAGGCCGAGCCGGTCGATGACGGCGTGCCGCTCGCTGATGCGGTCGCCGACGAAGCGGAACAGGGCGAAGGCCTCCGTGCTGACGCGCTTGCCTGTGGCCGGGACGCCCATCAGCGGGCCGGTGTGGGTGGCCGTCATGCGCCAGCGGACGACGACGTCGTCGCCCTCGCCGAGCAGGTCGAGGATCTCGAACGACGGGTCGGTGTGGGTGGCGTGCACCTCTCGGATGGCGTCTTTGAAGCCCTGCGGGCCCCGCACGTTCTGATGCTTGCCCTCGCTGGTGGCGAAGTCCGCGGTGAACAGCTCGTCGGCGACGTCCACGTCGCCGGCTTCGAGGGCCTTGTAGAGGCGGCGGACGGCGTTCTTGCGGTACTCGACGGTGGTCATGGGTCCCCTCCCGAGACGGATCCGAACGGATCGCCGAGCGACTTACTGAGCGATCCATCAGTAAGTTAACCTGTTCCTGAGCAATTACTCAAGAAGTCGGGGCGACAGGGAGAGACGGAGGCCGGAGATGGCTCAGGCGCGAAGCGGTCGGCCCTCGACCGGGGTGCGGGAGGCGCTGCTCAAGGCGACCGAGGAGGCGCTCGGGGAGGCCGGGCTGGCGCTGTCCACCAAGGAGATCGCCCGCCGGGCGGGCGTCGCGGAGTCGAGCATCTTCTACCACTTCGGCGACCGGCTGGGCCTCCTCCAGGCCGTCATCGGACTGCACCTGCCCGCGTTCGCCGACGCGACGGCCGTCCTCGGCGCGCCGGAGGGTGCCGCCGGGCCCGCGTCCGGAACCGCCGCCGGGGCCGCGGGGACCGCGACCGCCCCGGGGGCCGCGGAGGCCGACCCCGGCGCCGAGCTGGAGGCCGACCTCGCCGCCCTGCTCGCCCGCCTCGAACGGTTCTACCGCCGGATCATGCCGATCCTGGGCGCCGTCCAGTCCGACGCCCAGCTGCGCGGGTTGCTCGCCGAACGCGGCGGCGAGGTCGGCCCGCACCTCGCCCTCGGGGCGGTCGCCGACGCCATCCGGGCCCGCCAGGCAACCGGCCGGCTCCCTGCCGCGCTGGACCCGTCCGCCGCGGCCCTGCTGCTCGTCGGCGCCGCCCACCAACGGGCCCTGCACGCCCACTTGCTGGGGGAGGCCGCAGCCCGCTTCCTGCCCCCGGTGGCAACCGTCGCCTGCACCCTCGCCCGGGCCTTCCGGTAGCGCACCACGCCGGGTCCAGCCGGGCCGGCTAGCGACCCTTTGGCGCCGCAGCTGATCCAGCTTGTTCGGTTCTGCCGGCTTCTCCCAGGGGTGGCGGAGGTCGGCGACGAGCGGGCGAGGCGGAGCTGGGTGTGGGCGGCGATCACGAGCCAGGTCCAGCGGTCGGCTGCCGCCGAGCCGCGTAGGCGGGGGCGGGTCCAGCCGAGGGTCTGCTTGAGCAGGCGGAACGTGTGCTCCAGGTCGAAGTGGCGGAGGAAGGACTGCCAGCAGCGGTCGACGTCGGCCGGGCCGGCGCCGGTGCGCGACCACCAGAGCCAGACCGGCCGATTCACCCCGCCACTGGGCAGCTTCTCGACGGCCAGGCGGATCACCGTGCCTTCGAGGAGCGGCAGCTCGTCGTCATGGTCCAGCCAGGCCTCGCGGCAGGTCAGCCGGGGATGGAGCCGGTCCCAGGCCCGGGCGACGGCGGTGCCGTAGCGGCGGGTGGCCGTGGTGGTAACCGCCTGCTCGGCGCCCCAGGTGGCGGGGTCGCCGAAGACGAACTCGCCGCCGTGCTTGGGCGGCCGGCCCCCGGCCGGGTGAGCCGCGTGCCACTCGGCCCGGGTCGGTGCCGGGCGGCGCATCACCCGGTCCGAGCGGAGCCGGCCCAGGACCTGCACCGGCAGGTCGCCGAGCAGGTGGGCGATGCGCGGGGCGTCGTAGCCGGCGTCCATTACCACCAGGACCTCCGGATCACCGGCCTTCCACTGCCCCGCGCCGATCAACCGGACTATCACGACGCGGAGTTGGGCTGTGGTGACGGCGGCCAGGTCGGCGCCGGGCTCCAGCCGCACCGCGTCGAGGACCGCCGTCCATGACGTGCGGCCTGTCTCCAGTGCGACCACGAAGGAGTACGGCCAGCCGGAGATCATCTGGTGCTTGGCTTCGCCACGGCCGTAGGTGTGGCAGAAGGAGCGGTCCGGGCACGTCTGGGCGTCCGGCCGCAGCCAAGGCGAGACGTCCACCGCGAGCACCAGTCGGCCGTCGGCGGCGCGGGGCAGCGACAGGCCGGCCAGCTCGGTCCGCAGCCGGTCGACGTCGAGGCGGCCCTTGTTCAGCGCACCGTGCCCGCGCCGGTGCTCGGGCGCCAGCGCCAGGTCCACCAGGCTCTTCACCGGCCCGTCGCTGCACAGCACCGCGTCGGCCAGCTCGAACAGGGCGTCGCGCCGTCCGGTCAGGCAGTCGTAGAAGACTCCCCGGAAGCGTGACAGTTCCGCGAACGGCTCGCCCCGCACACCTTGCCCTACCACAGCCATCACTGCGACCTTAGCATCAAGTCCTTTATCTCTTAGTCGAGTTCAGGATCACGTGAGGGCCGCGCCCACGTCCGACGAACACCCATGTGGGTGATCGCGTTCGATGCGGCATTCGAAGCCGGACAGCCGGGGACAAGCCAGCCAGCGAGCCTGTCGAAGCCCTATGTGCCCACGGCGCCTTGCACGAATCGCCGAAGGTGCGCACGCACAACATCGGGCTGCTCCAGCCAGGGCTCATGGCCTGCGCCCTCAATCCGGGTCAGCGGGACAGCGAGCAGGAGCGCGAGTGATTCAAGCGCCGACACAGGACGGGGATCGTCAACCCCGCCGAGGAGTTCCACCCGCGCAGGCAGGCGTGCACGCAACTCGGCAAGGTGATCATCGAGCGGATCGGCGCGCCCTTCCAAACCTAGTTCGGCGTTCATGGACCAGTTGACCGGTCGACGCCGCCGAGCAGCCTGGGCTGCCCAGCGCCACCCTCGTTCCGGATCGGAGTGGTCGGCGAACCAGGCCAACGTGAGCAGCTCGACTTCCTGCTCTTCCGAGCGATGCGGCAGATCCTCCAATTCGCGGAGCCGCTCCCGCTGGGCTGAGGACATGCGGCGGTCGCGTTCTGCTCGGTCCCCGGTACGCCAATCACCGACGAACGGCCCGCACATCAGCAGCATGGCCACCACCCGGTCAGAGTGCCGCAGACAGAACCGACTCGCCAGATTGGTGCCGTAGGAGTGCCCGATCAGCACGGCCTCGGGCACCTGCCACACGTCGAGGAGCTCGGCGAGATCCTCGACATGCCGAGTGAAGGAATGACGACCCCGCCAGGAAGATCGACCCGTTCCACGCTGGTCGTACCAGTACACAGGCGCAAGGTCCGCGACCATGGGGGCGATATCACCCAGATAGTCCGGCAGACCGGGACCACCATGGAGCAAGACCACGGCTGGCCGCCGAGCCGTGTCCCCCAACGCCTTCCAGCGCAACTGCGCTCCATCGGTCATCGACACGAGGCCCTGCATCTCCATCGAAGTCACCGCCAGGAACGTACCCACGTCACTGGGGCTCCGCCAGAGGTTAAACGGCAAGCTGAGTACCTGCTTTCGATCCGCCGTCGAGCATCAGCCCAGATCAGGAATCGAACAGGCTCAGGAAAGCCCGATTGCATAGGTCGTTTGGATCCTTGCGAAGATTCTCGGTGTGACTTCGTTTCCCGCCGTCGGCGATGCCCCCGGCGACCCCTTCGCCGAGATCGGCGATCCCATCCTGGCCGTCGCGGACAAGGGGCGACGCATGGTTGCCGTGGCTGGCGCGCACGAGTTCGACGAGGCCAATACGGTCGGCGTCTTCCACGTCACCGATCGCGCCCGGCGCCGCTGGCTCCTGCGCTCGCAGTACCCGGTGAACGCAATGGCCTTCCATCCGACAATTCCCCTCCTCGTG
The DNA here is from genome assembly GCF_042894165.1 of Kitasatospora sp. NPDC001547. Classification (NCBI taxonomy): domain Bacteria; kingdom Bacillati; phylum Actinomycetota; class Actinomycetes; order Kitasatosporales; family Streptomycetaceae; genus Kitasatospora; species Kitasatospora sp. NPDC001547. The sequence goes on from NZ_JBIAVL010000038.1 coordinate 41,759, forward strand.
GTGGGATCCGGTGAGTACGACGGTGGCTACTGCTTCGAGGGGGAGCTCCTGCTCGTCCATCTGAAGACCGGCATCACCCTGTCGCTCATCGAGCATCATCTCGGCCGCCAGATTCTCGGCCTTGAGTGGCTGAACGATCAGGATCTTCGTGTCCTGATGGCGCCGGCCGACGACTGGAAGGACCACAAAGCCCATGTGGAAGGGCACGTTGCCGTGGTGCGTCGCGCGGACTGGACCGCGGTCGGCGCCAAGTCACTCACCGGCAAGCACCTGGCCGGCCCCCGTGTGCCGGCGCCCCGCCCAGACCACCGCGAGGCCGCCCGTCAGACGGTCGCCCGTCTGAGGGCGCCACGGACGAACCGACACCGCACCAGTTGAGCCAGGTTCTGGCGGCAGGGCTGGCGGTTTGCCGGCGGGCGGTCAGTAGCCGTGGGAGAGTGGCGTCGGCCGGTTCTCCGGGAGGTCCGGAGGGCGTTCGGTCGACCGGTCGCCAGAACGATCAGTCCCGCTGGGCTTCGCGGGGTGGTGGTTGGTTCTTCCTGCGGGACTGCCGTTGGGTGATTCGCCTGGTCATCAGGGTGATGGCCGCCCAGGTGATCAACGACTCGCTGTGCTGGACGAGGCGTTCGTAGTCTCTCGCGTGCCGGCGGGCGTGCGCTCGACCACCTCGATACGGGCGGCATTGTCCAGCAGACTCACCATCACAGCCTTGGTTCGATCACCAGCGTCTCGACAGCGCACATGATCACCCCAAGGGTGCTCCGCTGTCCGGAGAACGTTAGAACCCGTGATCAGCCACGAGCTGAGGCCTCGTCAGACCGTTGCGGACGTTCCGCCTTCGCCTCAACGCCAGCGGCACGCAGCCGATGGACGAAAAGAACCATCTCGGGCATCGTCCCTGCGAACGCGCCCGCCCGGATCTGCTGGAACGCCCCCTTCGCCTGTGCCAGGTCCCCGCCCAGCTCGGCGCGAAGAACCTTCATCACGAGGACCGGACTGGCGAGAGGATCACTGAGTACGAGCCTCGCCTCGCCGTGCTCAGCCAGAAGACGCTGACGCAGGTCATCCGGTATGTCGCTTCCTCCTGGCCCGCACTCGTACAACGCGTCTCCGCAGACGGAGCAGTGGTAGCCGATGTCCCATTCAAGCCTTCGCCCGACCAACGCCTGAACGCCGACGCACTCCATCTCTGAGCCGCAGCCAGAGCACTGCGACGGGTACCTGACGGACTCGATCACTGCGATATGCCCCGTCCACTGGCACTACCTTGACGACGCCGGCATCCAGGGTACCGAGGTTAAAGAACAAGCTCAGTGGCTGTGCCTGAACCTGGTGTGCGTGTTCAGGGGAGGTCGATCAGCGGTTGATGAAATGGGCCGTTCGGATACCGTCACCGTGAGGGGGTCCGAACGGCCGCTGGTAGGCATGAAGCCTGGGTGCTCTTCCTGGGGGCGAGCCGCGCCCGGCCGCCGTGGTGTGCCTTCGCTCAGTGCAGGAGGACAGGCGTGCGTCCGGGCTGGGCTCAGGCTGCCACCGGACAGGACCGGTCACGAGCCGGCTGTCCGGACAGCCCAAAGCCCGGACCGCAGACGCTCAGGCGGGCAGGCCGTGCCCAGGCCGGCAACGGTGGGGCAGATATCTCCCCACATCCACCCCACCTGACGGGACAAGGGCTCCTCCTCGATAGCCTCGCCCGTATGACGACGATCGACGACCTGGTCGCCCTGGTCCCCCCACCGACGAACCCCGTCAACGCGAGCGGCGACTGGACGCAGGTCGAGAGCGCCCTCGGCCTCGAACTTCCCTCCGATTTCAAGTCCCTCATCGGTTCCTACGGCTCGGGTCAGTTCGTCGACTTCATCACCCCCCTCACTCCGTTCGGCAGCCGAAATCTCCTGCTCCAGTTCGCCCAGCAGCTGCTGGAGAACGAGCGACCGTTCCGTGAGGCGAACCCGGACAAGTGCCCCTACCCCTGCTTTCCGGAGACCGGCGGCCTCCTGGAATGGGCTGCCACCGACAACGGCGACCGGCTGTGCTGGGTAACCGACGGCCACCCGGACACCTGGACCGTCGTCGCTTGGAACCCGCGCGGGTGGTACTACGACGCCCACGAGACCAGCGCGATCGGCTTCCTCCACGGGTGGCTGAGCGGACGGCTCAACACCAGCGTCTTCGCCGCGAACGAGCACGTCACGGACCCATGGTTCGAACCGCTCCGCGCGCTCAGCCACGTCTACATCAAGCTCACGGACGGCCAGCGGACCTACTCCGAGCGCCTTCGAATCCTCCAGCAGGCCCTGTCCCCCACCGCAGACCGGGGTGGCTACAACGAAGAGGGCGACCGTCAGGACCACTTCGACGCCACCGAGCTCGGCTGGAGGCTCACCTACGAGACGGCCTACGGACACCAGATCCGCGTCGCCTTCCCACCCGAAGACGAAGGTCGCGTGCGATCAACCCTTCTCGCGGCCATCCGCAGCATGGGCTGCGAAGTGCTGTCCACGACAACGCACCGAGGCGAGCCCGTCTGGGACTGAGCGGTGATCGCTGCTCAGGAAGCCAGCCCGTAAGCCGGATAATGGCCGGTCATCGCCCCGAACGCCATCGACGGCCGGCGCAGCAGGTCGGTGGCCACCACCGCGGCCCCGCTCTCGTCGGCGACCAGGACGGCGGAGGCACGACGGCAGCGGCCGGACGGCAGCCAGCGACCGGCGCGGGGCGGAACAGCGAGCGCTGAACCCGGCCGGAATGCCTGCAGCGGAGCGGGGGCGCACGGACGACGTCGACCGACCGTACAGCAGCGCGCAGCTGCCAGGCCGGACGGCGGCAGGCGGGCACGGGCGGGAGGGCGGCGGCCGCTGGGGCCCGGCAGCAGCGTCGCGCACCCGGGCTTGTCCCAGGCCGCTGTCCTTGTCCGTGGTCCCGTCTACGGTCGTCCCATGCATGATCATCTGTCGCTCGACTGAGGGGACCTCCGGTGGACGGAGCAGGAGACGTTCGGGCGGCCTGGGCGCGGTTCACCTCATGGCTCGAACACTACGATCCCGGGATCGTCGCCGCCCTCGGCAGGCCGGGGACCCTGGAGGCCATCGACCGGGCCGAGGTGCGCATGGGCCTGGAGCTGCCGGCGGAGTTGCGGCAGTGGCTCCTCGCGCAGGATCTGGACACCGGCTTTCTGGCCGAGCCCCGCGAGACCCTGGTGGAGCGAGGGTGCGACGTGCCCGTTCCCGGCGGTCATCTTCTGCTCGGCCTCGGAGACATCGAGCGGGTCTACCTCCACCAGCTCGCCGCGGAGCGGAGTTCCGGTGATCCCGACTGCCCGTCGTGGCGCCCGGAGTGGGTCCCGATCGCAGCGGAGCGCGACGGCCTGTACGGGACGTTCCTGGACACAGCTAACGGGACGGTCGGCACGTGGGCCGAGTACTACCTGCCCGACGAAGGCGTCTGGGCGTCGCTGGCCGCCTTCTTCCAGCAGGCGGCGGACCTGCTCGAAGGAGTCCCCACCGGGGACTGGAGTGGCCCGGGCGCGCCCGTGCGGCCCCGCAAGCACGACGAGGCGCAACCGGAGGACGAGGCGATACGGCACTGGGCCCGCACGCGCGGCATGGTCGTGAACGACCATGGGCGGATTCCCTCGAACGTCCGTGAGGCCTACGACAAGGCCTCACGCCTTCACTGAGAAGAGTCACACCAACAGGTCACACGTGCGGCCCTTCGCCGGGTAGAGCTTGGCGTGCAACACCCGGTCCTCCCACCACGGGTCATCCGGGGCGCAGACCAGCGCGCCACCGCAGCGCAGGGCACAGGCAGAAGGGCGCCGTCCCACGCCCGCGCGGCCGCCACCAGGATGGTCCGGCCCATGGGTGCCGCAGCCGAGGCTCGCTGGCGGCAATCCGACATCGTGCCCCGTCACCGCCACGCTGGACCTCCACGTCGGCGGCAGGTCAAGACGGGCGGCGCCCTCCGGCTGGTCCGGCAGCCGGCCAGGCCTTCTCCCGCAGCTCCAGCTCCGAGCCGGCCTTCCTCCCGCCGATCGAGCCCCGGCACGGCCGGCACGGACACAGCGCGGCGTTGGCGGTGCGAACCGCCTCCGGCCGCGCCGCCACCTGGTGGGGGCAGGTGGGCCGCATGCACCCGGTCGTTTCGGGCAAGCGCCCGGGGACTCGCCGTGCTCGCGCGCGGCTTCCCCGGTTGCTGAGGAGAACCCGGTGCTCGACACGCCGTCCCTGCTGGCGCAGACGTCCAGCGGCCCCCCGTTGCTCGTACTGATCTTGCCCGCCGTGCTGATCGCCGCAGCCCTGATCGGCGCGTTCGTCTGGGGCGGGCGCCGGCGGGCCGCCCGAACCAGGCCGCCCGAGCCGGTGCCCCGCGCCGCTCTTGGCCAGGAACCCGACGGCCGCCGGCCCGACCCCGATTCCTGGCGGGTCGCCGGCACCGACGAGGGCCCGGCCTCAACCGGCGCACCGGGCGAGTACCGCCAGCGCAACCCCGGCCCGCCGCAGTGAGCCACGGCGCCGGTCGGCGGCATCCCGCCCGCGGAGCCGGAACGACGGCGGGGGGACGAGATCACGCCAGCAGCCAGCCGGCCCGCCCGTCGACCGCAGGCTACCGAGCGAGCGCCAACGAGCGGGACACCGCCGCCCGGCACACGGCGCACCCGGACAGGGACGGCGACCAGGCGGCAGCCCGGCAGCGGCCCACCGTGAGCGGGAACAGCGTGCGGCCGGAACAACAGCCGGACGGCGCGGGCGGGAGGACAGCGGTCGGCCGTTACCGGGGCCGGTTCTCCGGTCGCGCCGCGCACCCGCTGCCGCCCTCACCGAGGCACGTCGGTGGGTTCGCGGCCCGGCCTCAGCGGGCGGCGTCCGCCACCAGTGGGCGCGGCCCCTGCTCGGCTGTCATGGGCCGGAGCGATCGGCGGACGGGGCGAGCAGGGAGCGGACCGCCTCGGGCGATCGGCCGATGACCGAGGTTCCGTCGTCCGCTGTGATGATCGGCCGTTGGATGAGGATCGGGTGGGCGGCCAGTGCCTCGATCCAGCGGGCGCGGTGGCTCTCGTCGCGTGGCCACGAAGCCAGGCCCATCTCGGCTGCTTCGGGTTCGCCGGTGCGGGCGATGTCCCAGGGCTCCAGGCCGAGGCGCCGCAGCACGTCTTCGATCTCCCGGGCGGTGGGCGGTTCTTCGAGGTAGTGCCGCACCGTGTAGGAGGCGCCGTCCGAGTCGAGCAGCGACAGGGCTGAGGCGCACTTGCTGCACGCCGGGTTGATCCAGATTTCCACGAGGTCGTTCTCTCCATACGTAGGGGCGGGCTGTCGGCTGTCAGCTCGGGAGCCCGGCCCGGGCGAGGAACTCGCTGCGGGAGCGCGCGTCCTCGCGAAGGGTGCCCAGCAGGGTGGAGGTGAGGGTGGTTGCGCCGGTGGCCTGGACACCTCGCAGCGTCATGCAGGTGTGCTCGGCCCTCGATGACGATGCCGACGCCCTTGGGCTCGAGGTGCTCCTGGAGCCAGTCCGCGACCTGCTTGGTCGCTCCGCGTCGGACATGTCCGTGGGGTAGCGGCGCGCACGGACTTTGTGGTCGGCGGCGTTCCCGAACCGGTGTGCCAGGCAGTCACACGCGAGAGTGACCGAAGTGGACCCCGCTCCCGCAATGCCGTAGAACTGCGACAACAGGCCCTCCTGAGCTACCAAGAGGCCTTGCTTTCCTGCACGGCTGCCGCCGCACTGACTCGATCGAGACTCCCGTTCGACCGGCATCCCTCAAGTTCGGACGGCCAGGCCACTGAGTATGCCAGGCGCTGTCCGCCCCGGTCGTGCCAGGATGCTCGGCATGTCTGCTCGTGCACTGAGCTTCGGCGCAACCGCGGAAGCCTACGAAAGGTTCCGGCCGGGATATCCCAAGGAGCTCTTCGACTTGGTGATGACGTACGCGGGCCGGCCGCTCCGGACAGCCCTGGAGAT
>NZ_JBIAVL010000039.1:0-41899 GCF_042894165.1 Kitasatospora sp. NPDC001547
CCGGTGGAGCGGATGATGCGGGACGCGAAGATCACGCAGATCTACGAGGGCACCAACCAGGTCCAGCGGATCGTGATGGCCCGCAACCTCCCGTAGTCCGTCACCTGCGACGACGTACGTCCACGGCCCCCGACCGCCCTTCCGCGGTCGGGGGCCGTATGTCGTCCGGCGTCGAACCGTCCTGGACGCGGCGCCCGCGCCGGTGTCATAAATGATCGTCAATTCGTTGCCGAGGCACGACGATTGCGGGATATCGACGATCATGGGAAACACCTCCGAGCAGCACCCCGCCGGCCGGGTCTGGCTGGTCACCGGCGCCAACTCCGGCTTCGGCCGGGCGATCGCCGAGGCCGCGCTGGCGGCCGGCGACACCGTGGTGGCCGCCGCCCGGCGCCCCGGGACGCTGGCGGACCTGGCCGCCGCGCACCCGGACCGGCTGTTCCCGGTCGAGCTGGACGTCACCGACCAGGAGCGGATCCCGGCCGTCGTCGAGGAGACGGTGCGACGGCACGGCCGGATCGACGTCCTGGTGAACAACGCCGGGCGCGGACTGATCGGCGCCGTCGAGGAGTCCACCGACCGCGAACTGCGGGACCTGATGGAGCTGCACTTCTTCGGCCCGGCCGCGCTCACCCGGGCCGTGCTGCCGCACCTGCGGGCCCAGGGCTCGGGCGCGGTGGTGCAGATGAGCAGCATGGGCGGCCGCTTCAGCTTCCCCGGGGTGGGCGCCTACTCGGCCACCAAGTTCGCCCTGGAGGGGCTGTCCGAGGCGCTGGCCAAGGAGGTGGCCGGCTTCGGGATCAAGGTGCTGATCGTCGAGCCCGGCGCGTTCCGGACCGGCTTCGCGGGCGGCGGCGCGCTCGCCCACTCCACCCCGATCGAGGCGTACGAGCCGGTGGTCTCCCCGGTCCGCACCGGGCTGCCGGACACCGACGGCAAGCAGCCCGGGGACCCGGCGCGGGCCGCCGGGGCGATCCTGGCCGCGCTGGCCGCCGAGCGGACCCCGCTGCGGCTGGCGCTCGGCAGCGACGCGGTGGACGGCGTCCTCGGCACCCTCGAAGCGGCGCGGCAGGAGGCCGAGGAGTGGGCGGAGGTCGGCCGCGGCACCGACTTCCCGGCCGGCGAGTAGCGGCCTCCCGGCGGGGCGGCCCGCCGTCGGGGCGACCCCCGGGCCCGCCGCCGGGCGGAAAAGCACGCGACGGCGGGCGGCCGTGCTCCGTAGGCTGCCCGCCATGTCGATCACGCCCGCCGAGCTCAGCCTGGCCCCCGTCACCCCCGAGAACGTCGATGCCGCCCTCGCCCTGCGGGTCCGCCCCGACCAGGAGGGCCTGGTCGCGCCGGTGGTGAAGTCGCTGGCCGAGGCGTACGCGTACGGGGAGACCGCCTGGCCCCGGCTGATCCTGGACGGCGAGCGGCCGGTCGGCTTCGTGATGGCCTTCTTCGACATCACCTTCTACCCGGACCGCCCCGGCGACCGCCCGCGCTCCGGCCTGTGGCGGCTGCTGATCGACGCCGGGCAGCAGCGCGGCGGCTACGGCCGCTTCGCCGTCGAGCAGGTCTGCGAGGAGGTCCGCCGCCGCGGCGGCACCCGTGCGACGGTCAGCTACGTCCCCGGCCCGGACGGCCCGGAGGGGTTCTACGCCCGTCTGGGCTTCCGCCCGACCGGGGAGCTGAGCGGGGACCAGACCGTCGCCGAGCTGGACCTCCCGCCGCTCGGCTGAGCGGCGGCGCCGCCCGTCTCCCGCCCCCGGGCCGGTCCGCGCGACCGGTGCCGCCGGCGGCGGCCGCCGGGTAGGGTCCCGGACCATGACCGAGCCGGACTTCCTCGCCGAGACCAGGGTGTTCTACGACGCCATCGCCGCCGAGTACGCCGACCGCTACCGGGACGCGCTGGGCGGGATGCCGATGGACCGGGCGATGCTGGCGCTCTTCGCCGACCTGGTCCGCGCCGAGCGGCCGGACGCCAGGACGGCCGAAGTCGGCTGCGGTCCGGGCCGGATGACCGGCCCGCTGCACCGGCTCGGCCTGGACGTGCACGGGATCGACCTCTCCCCGCGGATGGTCGAGCTGGCCCGGCAGGCCCACCCGGAGGTGCCGTTCAGCGTCGGCTCGATGTTCGACCTCCCCTTCGGGGACGGGGAGTTGACCGGTGTGGTGGCCTGGTACTCGATCATCCACACCCCGTCGGAGCGGCTCCCCGAGGTGTTCGCCGAGTTCGCCCGGGTGCTCGCCCCCGGCGGCCACCTGATGCTCGCCTTCCAGGTCGGCGAACGGCCCCTGCACCTGGAGCGGCCGTTCGGCCGCCCGGTGTCGCTGGACTTCCGCCGGCTGCGGCCGGAGCAGGTCGAGGAGCTGGCCCGGGAGGCCGGTCTGCCGGTCACCTCCCGTACGGTCCGCGAGCCGGAGGGGGACGAGAAGACCCCGCAGGCCTACCTGCTGGCCCGCAAGCCGAAGGGCTGAGCCCCCGGCGGGCCCCGAGCGGCCCTCGGGCGGCCCTCAGGCGGCCTCGGAGGCGGCCGGCGGCTGCCCGGAGGCGGCCGCGATCACCTCGTCCAGCACCTCGCGGGAGCGCAGCAGGTCGCTGATCGTCCGGTCGATCCGCTCGCGCTCGGCGGTGAGCTCGTCGACCAGCAGCGGGGTGGCGATCTCGCTCGGGCTGCCGTCGGAGTCCCGCATGCAGGGGAGGATCTTGTAGATGGTGCGGCTGTGCAGGCCGGCCGCGAACAGCTCCTGGATGTGCACGACCCGGTCGACGGCGGCCTCCGGGTACTCCCGGTGGCCGCCCTCGGTGCGGCGGGCGGCCAGCAGGCCCTGCTGCTCGTAGTAGCGCAGCGAGCGCTCGCTCACGCCCGTCCGCCGGGCCAGTTCGCCGATCCGCATGCCGTCCACCCCACCGTCCCGGTCATCCTGGTCGTCCCGCGCCAAGGCCTGAAGCCGGCATCGATGGTAGCTTCCCCGGCCCCGCTCGGGGGTGTGAACCGGACGACATGCCCGGGCCGAGCGGCCGGATAACACAGCCGCGTCCGAACTCGCCCGACCGGGGGTACCGAGCGTCGGGCAGATGATCGTGCCATCATCCCTGCATGTCTTCCAACGTTTTCTTCGACATCACGGTCAACGACGAGCCGGCCGGCCGGATCGTCTTCAAGCTGTACGACGACGTCGTTCCGCAGACCGCCCGCAACTTCCGCGAGCTGGCCACCGGCCAGAACGGCTTCGGCTACGAGGGCTCCGGCTTCCACCGCGTGATCCCCGCCTTCATGCTCCAGGGCGGTGACTTCACCAACCACAACGGCACCGGCGGCAAGAGCATCTACGGCGAGAAGTTCGCGGACGAGAACTTCCAGATCAAGCACACCCGCCCGGGCCTGCTGTCGATGGCCAACGCCGGCCGCAACACCAACGGCTCGCAGTTCTTCATCACCACCATCGTCACCGACTGGCTGGACGGCAAGCACGTCGTCTTCGGCGAGGTCGTCGAGGGCATGGACGTCGTGAAGAAGATCGAGGGCCTCGGCTCGCAGAGCGGCCGCACCTCGGCCAAGGTCACCATCGCCAAGTCCGGCGTGGTCGAGTAGTCACCGCCGCCACCTGGCACACACCGCCCCGGAGCGGGACGTCGGATCTTCCGGCCTCCCGCTCCGGGGCGGTTTCGTACCCGTTCGCTCCCGCTTCTGCTCCCGCTCCGGCTTCGGCGACCGGGCGCGGTGCGGTGCGGTGCGGCGGGCAGGGTATCCCGGAGCGCCGCCCTCCGGGCCGGAACCGGGCAATCCTGTCGCCCTGCTTCGCCGGGGCCCTACGCTCGACTTCGGACGCGGCCCGACCGCGGCCGAACTCGACTCTGCGGCAAGGTGGTTGACCGATGATGGAGCAGGGCGCCGACGACGGCGAGGTGACCTACGAACAGGTGACGGTGGTCTCCCTGGGCGGCTGCGAGCCGGTCGCCCCCGCGCGGTTCGCCGTCCGGGTCGTCCGCGAGGGCATGACCGTCAAGCGCGTGGCGGGCTACTGGGTGCGCTGGGACGAGCGGTGGGGCCCGGAGGAGGTCCGCCACCACGCCCGCTGGGTCGCGGACGAGGAGTACGTACGGCCGGAGACCGGCAGCCTGGACGGCACCCTCGCGGTGATGGTCGCCGCGTACTGGACGGACCCGGCGGGCGGCTTCCCGCGCCGCCCCGGCACCGAGACCGTGGTGACCTTCCGGCCCGGCGAGACCGAGCACGAACTGGTGCTGGAGCAGCCCGCCCCGCCCGTCCCGGCCGTCGCCCCGCACCGCCCGGCCTCGCTGTCGGTGCAGCTGACCCACGCGCGGTGGCTGAGCGGCGAGGAGCAGCCGATCCACTACGGTTTCTCGGGTGCCACCGAGGCGGCCGGCGGTGAGGGGGAGTGGCTGGTCCGCTTCCCGGAGTGCGGTACCGGCCTTCTGCCGTACGTCTAGCCGTACCCGCCCGGCGGTACCTCACAGCGGTACGCCACGGCCGTACGTCCGGTCCCGCGGCCGGCCGTGGGGGCGGTTCAGGAGGGGCTCGCGGCCGGCTGGGCCGGCACCGGCGAGGGCCGCCCCCAGTCGCCCGCCCGCAGGCCCACCCTGCGGGCCGGAACGCCGGCCCAGATCTCGCCGGGCCCGGTCGAGCGGGTGAGCACCGCGTTGGCCCCGACGACGGTGCCCGCGCCGACGGTCAGCACACCCTCCTTGCACACCACCTTGGCGCCCGCGCACAGCACCGCGCCGTCCTCGACCACCACCCGCCGCATCGCGCTCTCCTCCTGCGGCACCCAGGGGTCGGCCCGGCCGATGGTCACGCCGTTGTAGAGCGTCACGCCGGCGCCCAGGGTGGTGTACGGGTGCAGCACGGTGCCGAAGCCGCGGTGGAAGACGAGCAGCCCGGGCCCGATCTCGCAGGCGGCGGGCACCTCCATCCCGTAGAGCGCGAGCGCCTCCTGGACCAGGCGGCCCAGGAGGCGGTGGCGACGGCGGCGGATCAGTGCGGTGACGAGGGACATCCACCCATTGTGGTGGCGCGGTCACGGGAAGTGGCGGACTACTTGGACTCCGGCACCGGGGTGTCGTTCCGGAAGGCGTCGAAGAGCTGCTTGGACTGCTTGGCGTCCCACAGCACGGCGGACTCGCCGGTCTTGGTCCGGAAGTCCGGGTTGCCGATCGGCACGGTCACCGACTTGCCGCTGCCGCCGTTGACGTCCTTCATGGCGAGGAAGAGCGAGCCGAGGTCGGTCAGTCCGCAGTCCTCGTCGACGATCAGGGTGCCGAGCCCCGCGTCGACCAGCGGGTAGAAGGTGAACGGGTTCAGCAGGTTGCCCGGGGAGGCGGCCTGGTGGGCCAGGGCGCCGAGGAACTTCTGCTGGTTGCGCATCCGGCCGAGGTCCTGGTCGGCCATCTGGTGGCGCTGGCGGACGAAGGCCAGGGCCTGCTTGCCGCTGAGGGTCTGGTCGCCGGCCTTGAGGTCGAGGCCGGAGTCCTTGTCCTTGATGTCCTGGTCGATGTGCATCTCGACGCCGCCGATCGAGTCGACGATGCCGACGAAGCCGCCGAAGCCGATCTCGGCGTAGTGGTCGATCCGCAGGCCGGTGTTCTGCTCGACGGTCTGGACCAGCAGCCGGCCGCCGCCGTTGCCGAAGGCCGAGTTGATCTTCGCGGTGGTGCCCTTGACCGGCTTGCCGTTGGCGCCCGGGTGCTCGGGGATCGGCACCCAGGAGTCGCGCGGGATGCTCATCAGGGTGTTCCCGTTGTCCCCGACGTGCAGGATCATCATCGAGTCGCTGCGCTTGCCCTCGGTGTCGTGCCCGGTGTGCAGGTCGTCCTGCTCGGCGTCGGTGAGGCCCTGGCGGCTGTCGGAGCCGACGATCAGCCAGTTGGTGCCCTTGCCCGCGGCCGGGCGGCCGGGGTAGTCGGCGAGCACGTTCTCGTGGTTGATCTTGGAGTCCGCCCAGAACCAGGTGGAGACGGCGGTCACCATGACGGCGATCAGCACGCCGAAGACCGACCACTTCACGATCCGCCGGCGCGGCCAGCGCCGGGCCGCCGGGGGACCGGCCGGGCGGGAGCCGCCGGGACCACCAGGGCCACCGGGACCGCCGGGGCGGGCACCGGGGGCGCCGGGCCCCTGCGGCGGGACGCCGCCGAGCCGGGACGGCCCCGGCTGTCCCGGGTGTCCGGACTGCCCGGGGTACCCCTGGTGCCCCGGCTGCGCCGGGTGGTGCGGCTGCCGTGGCGCGGGTGCCCCCGGCCCGCGCGGGTTCAGCGAGGACGGCAGCGGCGGCTCGGCCGAGCCGCCTCCACCGTTGCCGCCGTACGGGTTCCCGCCGCCCCCCGGGCGGCCCTCCTGCCACGTGTTCATGCCGACGAGGATGCCCGACCCCGGTCGGGCTGACTCCCCCCGGGGTGCCCGCCGGGCCTCTTGTAGCAGTTTTGATGCACGTACCGGATCGTTCCGCCGCAACGTCCGGACATCCGGTGTTCCAGCTGCTGAAACGTTTCTTGACCAGCTCGAACGCCGCGTGCTTGCATTCCGGGCATGGACCAGCGTTGGGCACTCACGCGTCGGCGGCACGTCGACCTGCGGCGCGGTGTGGCCTGTTCGCTCTGTCGCGGCTGACGCGCGCCGCCCGTCGAGTCCCCGCACTCCCCGCACGTCCGCCGACGTAGCGCCCCCGGTGCCGCCCCCCGGCACCGCTCCCGGTACCGGCCTCCCCACCGCGGCTCCCTCCCCGCCGCCGCACCGCGCCGCCCCGCTTCCAGCCAGAGGTGAACCCATGGCCGTCGTCCTGTCCGTTTCCGGCTCCCCGTCCGCCACCTCCCGCACCACCCGCCTGCTGCGCCACGTCGACGCGCGGCTGGCGGAGCGCGGCCACCAGGTCGTCCCCTTCGAGGCCCGCGGCCTGCCCGCGCACGCGCTGCTGTCGGGCGACTTCGACCACCCCGGCATCGTCGCCGTCACCGAGCTGTTCGCCCGCGCCGACGGCGTGGTCATCGGCACCCCCGTCTACAAGGCCGCCTACTCGGGCCTGCTGAAGGCCCTGCTGGACGTCCTCCCGCAGCACGCGCTGGCCGGCAAGACCGTGCTGCCGCTCGCCACCGGCGGCTCGCCCGCGCACGTCCTCGCGGTGGACTACGCGCTGCGCCCGGTGCTCAGCTCGATGGGCGCCGGCCACATCACCCAGGGCTGGTTCGTGCTCGACCGCCACATCACCGTCCGGGAGGACGGGACGACCCTGGTGGAGCGCGCGACCGAAGCGCTGCTGGCCCCGGTGGTGGAGGGCTTCGCCACGGCCCTGGAGCGGCGGGCCGCGCCCGCGCTGGCGGGCTGACGGACCGTCGCCGCGGCCCGTACGGGGCGTCCCCGAGACGGGCCGCGGCGACCCCTAGGGGGAGCCGCCCGGTGCCCCGTAGAACCCTGGTTGGGCGGCTTCATTCCGGCGGATGACGAGCCCTCCGCCGACGACTCCTAACGTGGTTCACACATCCCCACCCGCCAGGAAGCGGCCCGGTTCCGTCGGGTCCGGTGGCCAGGTCCACCGGGAGGGTGGAGACAACTCCCGGTCGAGGACTACCGCCCGCGCCATGTCGCGCGGCGGGCGGGCCCGTGAGGCTGGGGGCCAACGGGTGAGCGCATCTTCCTTAGGAGAGTCCTGTGACGACGGCAGCAGCCGTGTACGACCCCCAGCTTCCCGGCGGAGCGTCCGCCGTCGCCGCGTCGGCCCGTCAGGTCACCAAGGCGTACGGCGCGGGCGAGACCAGGGTGACCGCGCTGGACGCGGTCGACGTCGACATCCAGCGCGGCCGGTTCACCGCGATCATGGGCCCCTCGGGCTCGGGCAAGTCCACCCTGATGCACTGCCTGGCGGGCCTCGACACGGTCAGCTCCGGGCGGATCTGGATCGGCGACACCGAGATCACCGGCCTCAGGGACAAGCAGCTCACCAGGCTCCGGCGGGACAAGATCGGCTTCATCTTCCAGGCGTTCAACCTGCTCCCGACCCTGACCGCGCTGGAGAACATCACGCTGCCGATGGACATCGCCGGGCGCAGGCCCGACCGGGCCTGGCTGGACCAGGTGGTGGAGACGGTCGGCCTGTCCGGCCGGCTCCGGCACCGCCCCGCCCAGCTCTCCGGCGGCCAGCAGCAGCGCGTCGCGGTGGCCCGGGCGCTGGCCGCCCGCCCCGAGATCATCTTCGGCGACGAGCCCACCGGGAACCTGGACTCCCGCTCCGGCGCCGAGGTGCTGACCTTCCTGCGCCGCTCGGTGGACGAGCTGGGCCAGACCATCGTGATGGTGACCCACGACCCGGTCGCCGCCGGCTACGCGGACCGCGTGCTCTTCCTCGCCGACGGCGTGATCGTCGACGAGATGCACGCGCCCACCGCCGACTCCGTCCTCGAACGCATGCGCCGCTTCGACGGCAAGCGCACCAGCTGAGCGGCGGGCCGACACCACCATGCTGCTCAAGACCTCACTGCGGAGCTTCTTCGCCCACAAGGGCCGGATGGCGCTCTCGCTCATCGCCGTCGTGCTGTCGGTGGCCTTCGTCTCCGGCACCCTCGTCTTCTCGAACACCGCCACCGGCACCTTCGACAAGCTCTTCGCCGCGACCGCCTCGGACGTCTCGGTCCAGCCGCCCAAGCCGACCGAGGACCAGGAGCAGCAGGCCGCCGTCAAGCCGCCGACCCTCCCGGTCGCGCTGGAGCGGCAGCTCGCCGCGCTGCCCGGGGTGAGGAACGCGGTCGGCCAGGTCATGGTCGAGAACGCCGTCCTGGTCAACCCGGCCACCAACAAGCTGGTCGGCCCGACCACCGGCGCGCCCACCCTGGCCGGCAACTGGACCGACACCCCGAGCAACCCGGTGAAGATCACCTCCGGTCACGCCCCGCGGGGCCCGACCGAGCTGGTGCTGGACGCCGACACCGTGAAGAAGGCCAAGCTGGGCCTCGGCGACCGGCTCCGGGTCGAGAACCCGCTCGGCAGGCACGACTTCACCATCGTCGGCATCGGCACCTTCACCACCACCAATCCGGGAGCGGCGCTCGCCTTCCTGGACACCCCGACCGCCCAGCGGGTGCTGCTCGGCGAGGAGGCCTTCAGCACCGTCGAGGCGTACGGCGACGGCAGCCGGGGCAACGACCGGCTCAAGGCGGACGCGCTGGCCGCGCTCGGCGGCGGGTACCAGGTGAAGACGGCGGCCGAGCAGAAGGCCGACCGCAGCGAGCAGGTCGGCAAGGGCCTCGGCTTCATGAAGTACGCGATGCTCGGCTTCGCCTTCGTCTCGGCGATCGTCGGCGCCTTCCTGATCGTCAACACCTTCTCGATGCTGGTCGCCCAGCGCACCCGGGAGATCGGCCTGCTGCGCGCCGTCGGCGGCAGCCGGCGGCAGGTCAACCGCTCGGTGCTGGTCGAGGCGCTGATCCTGGGCGTGCTCGGCTCGACCCTCGGGGTCGCGGCCGGCCTGGGCGTGGCGGTCGGCCTGATCAGGCTGATGAGCGCGATCGGCATGGACCTCAAGGCGGCCGACCTGCGGATCGGGCCGGACGTGTTCGTCGCCGGGTACGCGCTGGGCATCGTGGTCACCCTGCTCGCGGCCTGGTTCCCGGCCCGCCGGGCGAGCCGGATCTCGCCGATGGCCGCGCTGCGCGACCACGGCACCCCGGCGGAGTCGCGGGCCAACCTCGTCCGCACCGTTCTCGGCCTGCTGCTGACGGCGGGCGGCGGCGCGCTGCTGGTGCTCGGCGCGGGCGCGGAGAAGGCGGCCACCGGCGGCCGGTACCTCGGCCTCGGCGTGGTGGTCACCCTGGTCGGCTTCGTGGTGCTCGGCCCGCTGCTGGTCTCGGCCGTCGTCCGGGTGCTCGGCGCGCTGCTGCCGGCGCTGTTCGGCCCGTCCGGCAGGCTGGCCCAGCGCAACGCGATGCGCAACCCGCGCCGCACCGGCGCCACCGCCGCCGCGCTGATGATCGGCCTGGCGCTGGTGATCGCCTCCGCGGTGTTCAGCTCCTCGGCCGTCACCTCGACCAGCGCCCAGATCGACAAGTCGGTGGGCGCGGACTACATCGTCTCCGGCGGCCGCACCGCCGTCACCCCGGAGATGATCGACGCGGTCCGGCGGACCCCGGGCATCGACCACGTCACCACCCAGCGGTTCTTCGCCGCCAAGGTCCGGCTGCCGGACGGGCGGACGGCCAGGACCGACCTGACCGCCGTGCCGCCGACCTTCTTCGGCAGCGACTTCCGGCCGACCGTCGACTCCGGGGCGGCGGACTCGATCCAGCGCGGCTCGCTGGGGATCGGCGCCGCCTTCGCCAAGGACCACGGCCTGAAGGTCGGCGACCAGGTCACTGTCGAGTACGGCCAGGGCCGCACCCAGGCGGTGCCGGTGGGCGCGGTCTTCGGCCGGGGCGGGCTGTTCGGCGACGCCTCCTTCGTGGCCGTGGACACCATGGAGAAGGCCGTCCCGGCCGCCGAGCAGCCGCCGGTGTGGACCTTCTTCGCCAAGGCGGCCCGGGGCGCCGACGTCGAGCGGACGCTGGCCGCGATCGAGGACGCGCTGAAGGAGTACCCGCAGCTGACCATCAAGGACCGGGCCGGCTACAAGGAGCTCGCCCAGTCCCAGATCAACACCCTGCTGTACCTGATCTACGGGCTGGTCGCGCTGTCCATCACGGTCGCGGTGCTCGGCGTGGTCAACACCCTGGCGCTGTCGGTGGTCGAGCGGACCCGCGAGATCGGCCTGCTGCGGGCGATCGGGCTCTCCCGCCGCCAGCTGCGCCGGATGATCCGGCTGGAGTCCGTGGTGATCGCGGTGTTCGGCGCGGTCCTCGGCACCGGGCTGGGCCTGGCCTGGGGTGTCACCGCCCAGCGGGTGCTGCGGGAGCAGGGCCTCGGGACGCTCTCCGTCCCGACCGTCACGGTGGCGGTCACGCTGGCCGCCTCGGTGCTGATCGGCCTGTTCGCCGCGCTCGTCCCGGCCTTCCGGGCCGGACGGATGAACGTCCTCGCGGCCATCGCGACGGACTGACCCGGCGTCGGGGGGCGTCGGGCAGGGGGGAACGGGGGACAGGGGCCGGGTGCGCACAGCACCCGGCCCCTGCGCCTTTCCGCACCGCCGCCGGAGGCCTCCGCCGGGGACCTCCGCCGGGCAGGCGCTCCGTTTCCGGGGTGCTGAGATGATCGTCCGATGTTCCCCTCGGACGCCCCGCCCCTGCCCAGCGCCGCGCCCCTCACCAGCGCCGCCGCCGCCCGCTGGCGCGCCGCCCGGACCGCCTGGCGGCTGGACGGCCGCCGGCTCGCACTGGTCCCGCTCGGGTTCGTGCTCCTGGCCGGTGCGGTGGAGCCGGACGTGAGCCGCTGCAACGTCCAGAACGTCTGCCGGGACACCTGGGGCTCGGGGCTGGCCGGCTGGTCGGTGCTGGCCGAGATCGTCCTGCTGGCCACCAGGGCCCGCGTCCGGGTGCTCGTCCCGCCGGTCGTCCTGGCGCTGCTCTGGTACCTGCCCGGAGGCCTGGTCACCCCGGTCGCCCGCTGGTCGGCGGTGCTGGTCCACGGCCTGCTCACCGCCGTCCTGCTCGGCGCCGAGGCCGGCCGCCGCCGCGCCCGCCAGCAGCTGGACGAGCTGATGGCCCCGCCCGTCCCCTACCCGTGGACCGCCGCCGACGCGCCCTCGCCCGTCCACCGGGACGGCCCGCCCGTGCTGCGCCGCGCCCTCGGCGTCCTGCTGCTGGTGGTCGCCGCGGCCTTCCCGGTGTACGGCCTCTGGGCGCAGGCCCGGGCCTCCTCCGCCGCCGAGCGGGCCACCCGGGTGACCGGCACCGCCGAGGGGAGCGACCGGGACGGCGTGCTGACCGTCCGCTTCCAGCCGCCCGGCGGCGGCCCCGAGCGCACCGCCGCCCTGGACGTCCGGTGGCAGCGCCGCCCCCAGCCCGGCGAGCCCGTCCCGCTGCTGGTGGACGGCGACGCGGTGCGCGCCCTGGGCGACGACTACGACGTCTCCGGCCAGCTGAGCGCCGGCGGTCTGATCGCCCTGCCCGGCCTGGTGCTGCTCGGCTCGGCCGCCGTCGCGAGCGCCCGCCGGACCGGGCCCGCCTTCGTCGGCGCCGCCCCCGCGCTCGCCGTACGGGTGCGCGCCGACGCCCGCGGCGACCTGCTGGTGCTGCCGCTGGACGGTCCGCCGGACGGCCCCGGGCTCTGGCGGCTGGTCGAGCGCGACCGCTACCGCTGGGCCCGGCACGCCGCCCCGGACGGCGAGGCCGCCGCCTGGGTACCCGAACACCTGGCGACCGAGGACGAGGACGCCGACTACCCCGAACCGCCGCTCGACCACGACGAGGACGAGCCGGAGGACGAGGAGCCGTACGACCGCGTGACCCCGGCCGAGGCCGCCGAGCGGCTGGCCCGGGCCGGCCGCAGCGTGCCCGCCGTGCTGTACGTCGGCCCGGACGGCCCCGACCGCCAGCTCCTCGTCCGCCCCGGCGTGCTGGACGGCGACCCGCACTGGGTGGCGGCCGTCGTCGCCCCCGCCGCCCGGGCCCCGCGCTTCGGCCGGCGCTCGGGGCGCTACCGGGAGCGCGACCAGGCCGTCGCCGCGCTGACCGCCGAGGCCGTCGCCGCCGCCCCCGAGGCCGGGCCGGAGGCCGAGCCGCTGGCCGCCCGCCGCTGGGAGATGCCGCTGCCGCTGCGGGCGGCGGCCGGACCGCTGGCGGCGCTGGTGGTCGCCGCCGCCGTCGTGCTGCTCGACGACGACGGCTGGTGGGAGGGGCTGCTGCGCCCGCTGTGGATCGGCTCGCTGGCCATCCTCGCCTGCGCCCAGACGCTGTCCTGGCAGCTGGTGGCCGACCGCGACGGCCTGCGGGTGGCCACCGCGCTGCGCACCCGCAGCTACCGGTGGGCGGAGATCTCCGCGGCGGCGGTGCACCGCGACCTGCTCACCATCCGGCTGCACGGCGGCCGGGAGTTCTCCTTCTTCAGCCGTCCGACGGTCCGGCTGGCCGCCTTCTTCGGCGGCCGGTACGACCCGGTGGCGCTGGCCCGGACCGTCGCCACCGCCGCCCACCGGCCCGACCTGCGTCCGGCGCAGGCCCTGCCGGACCGGCTGGGCGGCCCCCAGCACCTGGTGAACCGGCTCGCGCTGACCGGGTACGCGGTCTTCACCGTGGCCCACTACGCACTCTGAATCCGCCCCGGACCGGCACCGGATCCACACCGCTTCCGGCCTGCGCGTAAGGGGTAGTACGGTGTCCTTGATCACAGGACCGGTGCCGCGCCGCGAGGCGCCCCGGGCCGCCCAGACCGGGACAAGACGGGGACACGTCCGCACCGGTACGGTTGGCCCCGATGAACACCAAGGCTGCTGAGGAGCTGCCGGCTGTTTCCGTGATCATGCCGGTGCTCAACGAGGAACGTCACCTGCGCACGGCGGTCCGGCGCATCCTGGACCAGGAGTACCCCGGGCCGATGGAGGTGGTGATCGCCCTCGGTCCCTCCACCGACCGCACCGCGGAGATCGCGGCCGAGCTGGTGGCGGAGGACCCGCGGGTGCGGACGGTGGCGAACCCCACCGGCCGGACGCCGGCCGGGCTGAACGCCGCGATCCGGGGCTCCCGGCACCCCATAATCGTGCGCGTGGACGGCCACGGCCTGCTCACTCCCGGCTACATCACCACGGCGGTCCGGCTGCTCGGCGAGATGGACGCGGCCAATGTCGGCGGCATCATGTACGCCGAGGGCGAGACCGAGTGGGAGAACGCGGTCGCCGCCGCGATGACCTCCAAGATCGGCGTCGGGAACGCGGCCTTCCACACCGGCGGCCTGGCCGGCCCGGCGGACACCGTCTACCTCGGGGTGTTCCGGCGCGAGGTGCTGGAGAAGCTCGGCGGCTACAACGAGGAGTTCATCCGAGCCCAGGACTGGGAGCTGAACTACCGGATCCGCCAGGACGGCGGCCTGGTCTGGTTCACCCCGCAGCTCAAGGTGACGTACCGGCCCCGCCCCTCGGTGCGGGCGCTCGCCAAGCAGTACAAGGACTACGGCCGCTGGCGCCGGGTGGTCACCCGCTACCACCGCGGCTCGGTCAACCTGCGCTACCTCGCCCCCCCGGCCGCGCTGGCGGCGGTCACCGTCGGGCTGGTGCTCGGCGCCGCCGTCCACCCGGCCTTCCTCGCGGTGCCCGGCGCCTACCTGCTGGGCATCCTCGGCGGCGCGGCGGTCGAGGGCCGCGGCCTGTCGTTCAGGGCCAGGGTGCTGCTGCCGGTGGCCCTCGCGACCATGCACCTCAGCTGGGGCTTCGGCTTCCTGACCTCACCGCGCTCGCTGGCCCGAAGAGTGATCGCCAGTGTCGGCCCGTCCTCCAAGGACGTGCTCTCGAAGGCCGGCTGATTCGTTTCCGCACCGCTGCCGGCGGTGCGCGCGGCGGCAGTTGACGGCGGGTCGGGTGCGCCCCGGATCGGGCCTGTCGCGAACTCCTGCGAACGGGCCGCGGCCGGCGCCGGGCCGGCGAACGGGCCGCGGCCCGCCGGGGACGGCCGCCGGCCGTGCTCCCGGACCGTCGGGCGGTACCGCGAGGAGGGCGGAACCCTCCTGCCCCGCGGCTACTTGGCGCAGACGTCGGTGTCGTCCGCCTGCACCCGCTGGAGGTCCTCGGGCGCCTCGGTGGGCACCGCCGGCGCGGTGGTGGGGGCGGCGTCCAGCACGTCCTTGCCGAGCACCAGCAGCAGCCCGCCCTTCGGGTCCGACTTCGCGGCCGGGCGGAGGGCGTCACCGGGCAGGCCGAGGGCGGCCGCCAGCGCGTTCGCCTCGGCCTCCAGGCCGGCCGGGTAGGCCACCGTGGTGGTCGCGGCGGGCGTGGCGTCGCTGCCCACCGCTGCCTTGGCGAAGCCCTTCGCCCGGAGCTTCTCCACGGTCGGCCCGGACTGCCCGCGCTTGCCGCTGCCGTTGCGCACCGTCAGCTGGACGCCCTTGGTGTCGGCGGCCTCGGCGGTGGCGGCCGGGGTGGTCGGGGCGGTGGCGGCCGGGGCCGGCGGCGCGGCCGCGGCTCCGGTGGCCGGCGCCTCGGGGGCGGGCGGGGCGGCGGTCTCGGTCAGCGAGCGGTCGGCCGCGACCATCGCGAACAGCCGCCCGGCGTCCGGCTGCTTGAGGATCACCCGGTTCTCGTCCTTGGGGTCGTCCAGGACGGGCGCGGTGGTGAAGGTGATGTTCTTGGTGTCCACCTTGCTGATGTCCAGCGCGAGGTCCTTGAGCTTGTCCACGCTGCCGATGCCGGAGTCCACGGTCAGCGCCTTGGTGGCGGCGTCCGCGAGCTTGTAGAGCTTGGTGGGGCTGGTCAGGGTGTCGTCGCTCTTGATCTTGCGGATCATCGAGCTGATGAACTGCTGCTGGAGCGGGATCCGGGTGAGGTCGCCGCCCTGGCCGACCGCGTGCCGGGTGCGGACGAAGGCCAGCGCCTCGTCGCCCTGCACGACGTGCCGCCCCTTGGTCATCTTCAGGTGGGACCCGGAGTCGTTGATGTCCTTGGCCGCGCAGACCTCGACCCCGCCGACCGCGGTGGAAAGGGTCTTCACCGCCTCGAAGTTGACCTGGACGAAGTGGTCGACCCGGATCCCGGTGGTCTTCTCGACGGTCTTCCAGGTGCAGCCCGCGTCGCGCCCCTCCTGGCCGAGGCTGTTGTTGAACTCGGACCGCGCCGAGCCCGGGATCCTCTTCCCCTGGGCGTTCTGGCACTCCGGGATCGGCACCATCAGGTCGCGCGGGAGGCTGACCACGGTCGCGTTGGAGCGGTCCTTGGCGATGTGGAACAGCAGCGTGGTGTCGGCGTGCCCGGTGCTGCCCTCGTCGCCGTACTCCCGCCCGAGGCCCTCCCGGCTGTCCGTGCCGATCACCAGGATGTTCAGCGCGTCCCCGGCGGCCGGGGGCCGCTCGGACTCGTCGCCGAGCTGGACCTTGACCGAGGTCAGGTTGTCGTTGAAGTGCCGGTACAGGTAGTATGCCCCGCCGCAGCCCGCCACCATCACCAGGGCGCCCGCCCCGGCCGTCCACTTGAGGGCCCGCCGGCGCCGGCTGCGCCTGGCGATCGCGGCCGCCCGCCGCCGACTGTCCCGACGGCCCTCCGGGGCCGGTGCCGCAGGCGTCTCGGCAGCCCGGCGGCGCTGCCGGGGGACGCCCGGCGCGGGCTCCACCCGGTACCGGCCGGCTTCCGGTTGCTCCTCGTGCACGGGGGTCCCCTAGCTTCGACCGGTCACGGCTGCGGACCACCCGTACGGACGGACCGATCCGGACACACTAGACGAGCCGCGCGGGGCAGTCGTTCCCGGTGTGATCTCCGCCATGTTCCGGCAGCGCGGAGGCAAATACCGCTCGTGGCCGAGCAATTGCGGAAACGACCGGAGCGGCCGGCGGCGACCGCGCGGGTCGGCCGGGGTGGTCGGGGGAGGCCGGCTCAGTGCGGGGCGCAGGCGTCCACGTCGGCGGTGCGTCCCTCGAAGGTGGGAGAGGCGCCCGCCGAGGGCGACGCCTTCGCCACCGCCGCCACCCCGCCCGTCGGGGCGGTCCCGGCACCCGGCCGGGGGCCCGCCGACGCGGTGGGGATCGCGCCGGGCCCGCGGCCCGGCGAGGGCGCGGACCCGGGCGGCCGGACGGCGACCGGCCGGTCGTCCCGCAGCGCCGCGAACAGCTGGCCGGTCTGCGGCTGCACGAACTCGTCCCGGTCCGAGTCGTAGCGGTACGGGCGGCGCGGCGCGGTCAGCAGGACCACGTCCGCCGAGGGGACGCCGCGCAGGTCCTGGGTGAGGTCGTACAGCGCGCCGAGCGAGGACAGCGCGCCGTCGGCCCGGACGGAGGACGTCGCGGCGTCCAGCACCGGCCACAGCTTCGCCGGGTTCAGCAGCACACCCTGCGACTGCACCTTGCGGACCAGCGCGGCCAGGAACTGCTGCTGGCGGCCCATGCGCTGGGTGTCGCTGCCGTCGCCCAGGCTCTCCCGGGCCCGGACGTAGCCGAGCGCCTGCTCGCCGTGCAGGGTCTGCCGGCCGGCGGGCAGGTCGAGCTTGGCGTCCTTGTCGTGGATCGGCTGCGGCACGCACACCTCGACCCCGCCGATGGTGTCCACCATCCGCTTGAAGCCGCTGAAGTCGAGGATCACGTAGTGGTCGATCCGGATGCCGCTCAGCTGCTCGACGGTCCGGATCGAGCAGGCCGGGCCGCCCGTCTCGAAGGCCCGGTTGAACTGCATCAGCGCCGGCCTGCTGCGGGAGCCGTCCGGCTGCTCGCAGGCGGGCACGGTGACCATGACGTCGCGCGGGACGGAGACCGCCGTCGCGTGCTTCCGGTCGGCGGCCACGTGCAGCAGGATCGTGGTGTCCGAGCGCTGGGTGCCCGCCTCACCGCCGTACGAGCCGTTCGCGCCGGAGCGGTCGTCGCTGCCGATCAGCAGGATGTTCTGGGCGCCCCGGGCCCCGGCGGTGCGGCTCGGGCGCTCGGCCTCCAGTTTGGCGAGCAGCCGGTCGGTGGCCGAGTCGGTGCGGATGTTGCCGTCCAGCGTGCGGTAGGCGATCCAGAGCAGGGCCCCGGTGGCGACCAGCAGGAACGCGACGGCGCCGGCGGTGATCATCAGCCACCGCCGGCGCCTGCGCGGGCGTCCGGTCCCGCCCGGAGGCGGGCCCGTGGGCGGACCGTCCCGCCCGGGGTCGTTCGTCGGGGGAGTGGCGGTCGGGGGGTGCTCGGTGTCGTCCTCGGCCATGGCCGGGATCCCTACCCGCCGGGGCCGCCCCGGGGGTCAGCCGAGGCGCAGTGTCACCCGTTCGGATTCCACCCGCTTCTCCCACTGCCCGGCGTCCAGCGCCTGCGAGTTGCGGCAGAGCACCACCGAGGCGCCGGCC
Organism: Kitasatospora sp. NPDC001547; assembly: GCF_042894165.1. Taxonomy (NCBI): domain Bacteria; kingdom Bacillati; phylum Actinomycetota; class Actinomycetes; order Kitasatosporales; family Streptomycetaceae; genus Kitasatospora; species Kitasatospora sp. NPDC001547. Next base: position 17,870 of record NZ_JBIAVL010000039.1, read on the forward strand.
GCCAGCGGCGCCAGCAGACCGGCCTCCAGACCGGTCCAGTCGTCGTACGAGAGGGTGGACAGGACGCGGTCACCGGGCTTCAGGCCGAGCCGCGCCGCGCCCTCCCGGGCCAGCGCCACGGTCTGCTCGCCCGTCAGCTTCAGCGGCAGCCCGTCCACCACGGTCTCCAGCGCCTGCCCGTCCGGGGCGACGGGGGAGTACGGCGCGAAGCGGTCGCCCTGGCCGGGCACCTCGGCGGCGTAGTCGAGGAAGCCGTCCGGACGCTGCGGGAAGCGGCCGCCGAGCGGCCGCAGGGCGAGCGCGACCCGCTCGCCCTCGCAGGCCTGGGCGGACTCCAGCCCGTCCGGGCCGCTGACCACCAGGTCGGCGGCGGCCGGGTCGCCGCCCGGCACCGCCGCCACCCCGACCGACCAGCAGGCCAGCAGCCAGACGGCGCTCTGCCAGTGGGCGGGCAGCAGCAGCGCCGCCCGGTCGCCGGGGCCGGCGTTCAGCTCGTCCTGGAGGAGGTTGGCGGTCTTGGCCACCCAGTTGTCGAAGGTCCGGGCGGACAGCTCCACCCGTTCGCCGGTGGCGTCGTCGTAGAAGGTGACCATCGGGGCCGCGGGATCGACCGAAGGGGTGCCGCCGCGCAGGAATGCGTGCAGCAGCTCGACGGGGGTGCGGGCATCGGCAGCGAAAGGCGCAGTCATGGTGCGCCCCAGCCTACGGCCTTCGGGTGGGCGGCCGGGAGGGGCGGCCGAACGGGCGCGCAGCGGCGTGGCGGGCGGGCGGGTTTGCGGCGACGATCCGGACTATGCGCCTCTCAACCACGGCCGCGCGCCGCTCGCTCCCGGCCGCCCTGCTCGCCGGCTGCACCGCCGCCCTGCTCCTCCAGCCCGCCGCCACCGCGACCCCCTCGCCGGCCCCGCAGCGCCACGACTTCGCCGGTGGCGGCTCGACCACCACGCTGCCGCTGCCCGCCGGGGCCGTCCTCGCCCCACGCGGCACCGAACCCTTCGAACTCCTCGGCCTCGGCTGGGACGGCCCGACGCGGGCGCTCGCCGACGCGGTGGTCCGGGTCCGCACCCGGGACGCGGCCACCGGCCGCTGGAGCGGCTGGCACCGCCTGGAGACCGAGGCCTCGGACGGCCCCGACGACGCGGCGCACGGCGCCACCGCCCCGCTGTGGACCGGCCGCAGCGACGGCGTCGCGGTCGAGGTCAGGCCCGGGCCCGCCGGAGTGCCGCCCGGGCTGCGGCTCGACCTGGTCGACCCGGGGCGGGGCGCACCCTCGACCGCCGTACGGACCCTGCCCGCGGAACCGCCCGTCGAGCCGCCGTCCGGTGGGCCGACGACGCCGCCGTCCGTCGAGCCGCCGAAGCCGCCGTCCGGTGGGCCGACGACGCCGCCGTCCGTCGAGCCGCCGTCGAGGCCGACCGCCGGGTCGGCCGGCGGCCAGGCCCCGCGCCCGGGGATCGTCACCCGGGCCGGCTGGGGCGCCGACGAGTCACTGCGCGACCAGGAGTTCGAGTACACCGGCCCGGTCCGCGAGGTCTTCGTCCACCACACCGCCACCGCCACCGACTACGCCTGCGCCGACGCACCCCGGGTGATCCGGGCGATCTACGTCTACCACGTGAAGACCAACGGCTGGCGGGACATCGGCTACAACTTCCTGGTCGACCGCTGCGGCACCGTCTACGAGGGCCGGGCCGGCGGCGTCGACCTGCCCGTCCACGGCGCCCACACCCTCGGCTTCAACACCGACTCCACCGGGGTCGCCGCGATCGGCACCTACGACGGCGACCAGCCGCCCGGCCCCCTCCTAGACGGCCTCGCCGCCCTCGCCGCCTGGAAGCTCGGCCTCACCGGCCAGCCCGCCGACGGCCGGACCCAGCTCACCTCCGGCTCGGACGCCAGCCGCTACCCCAAGGGCACCGTCGTCGACTTCGACGCCGTCTCCGGCCACCGCGACGGCGTCGCCACCGAATGCCCCGGCGCCGCCCTCTACGCCCGCCTCCCCGACCTGCGAGCCGCCGCGGCCGCCCTCCAGACCGGCTGACCCCGTGCCCGTCCGCCGTCCACCCGGCCTGTCCGGCCTCCCGCGTATCGTTCATATCCGGAGGCGACGCGGGAGGCGACGGCAGTGGAAGCAGTACGGCGCTGGCGTCCGGGCTTCCCGCTGGACGTCGCCCGCACCCTGCTCCCGCTGCGCCGCGGCCCGGCCGACCCGGCCTACCGCAGCACCGGGGACGGCGCCGTCTGGCGGGCCTCCCGCACCCCGGCCGGCATCGGCACCCTGCGGGTGCTGCCGCGCCCGGCCGCCGGCGAGGTAGAGGCGAGCGCCTGGGGCCCGGGCGCGGACTGGCTGCTCGACCGCCTCCCCACCCTGCTCGGCGCCCAGGACGCCCCGGAGTCGCTGGTGCTGCCGCCCGGCCCGCTGCGGGACGCCCAGCGCCGTACCGCCGGGGTCCGGCTGGCCAGGACGGGGCTGGTGCTGGAGTCGCTGGTCCCGGCGATCCTGGAGCAGAAGGTCACCACCGACGAGGCCTACCGCGCCTGGCGCACCCTGCTGCGGGACTTCGGCACCCCGGCACCGGGCCCGGCCGAGGGCATGCGGGTGGCGCCGTCCGCCCGCGAGTGGGCGCTGGTGCCGAGCTGGGAGTGGCACCGGGCGGGCGTGGACCCGAAGCGCTCCGCGACGGTCATGCGCGCCGTCCGGCTGGCGCCGCGGCTGGAGGAGGCCTCGGCGATGGGCCACGAGGAGTCCTTCGCCCGCCTCACCGCCGTCCCGGGCATCGGAATCTGGACGGCCGCCGAAACCCTGCAGCGCAGCAACGGCGACGCGGACGCGGTCTCGGTCGGGGACTTCCACCTCCCCAACCTCGTCGGCTGGGCCCTGGCCGGCCGCCCCCGCAGCGACGACGCCCAGATGCTCGCCCTGCTGGAGCCCTACCGCCCCCAACGCCACCGCGTCTGCCGCCTCCTCCTGGCCACCGGCACCCACGCCCCCCGCTACGGCCCCCGCCTGACCCCCAACGACCACCGCCACCGCTGACCGCGAACCCCCGCGCGGTGTACACATCCCTGTGTACGCTCGAGGCATGACTGACGCACTGAGCATCCGTGAAGCCCGCGCCCACCTCGCCGAGGTCGTCAGCCGGGCCGAGGCCGGCGAGATCACCGTGATCACGCGCAAGGGCGAGCGTGTCGGAGCGGTCGTGCCGATCGAGATCCTCGATGCCATAGAGGAGGCAGAGGACGAACTCCTGGCCCGTGAGGCGCGGAAGCACCTGGACGAGCCGACCGTCACCATGGCCGAGCTGCTGGTGGACCTGTTCGGCCCGCCGACGGACTCCGCCGGGAGCGCCGCGTGAAGTACGCCTTCGGATTCACCTCGCACGCCCGACGCCAGCTGCGCGCGATCGGCCGGCTCGAGGCGATGCGCATCCTCACGGCACTCACCGCGCTGGGGGACGACCCGTTCGCCGTGGGGCCCGACGTCAAGAAGCTGACCGGCAACGACGGCCTGTACCGGCTCCGCGTGGGTGACTTCCGCGTGGTCTACCAGATCCGCGGCGATGAGCTGCTGATCCTCGTCGTCCACGTCGGCAACCGCCGGGACATCTACCGCGGCCTCTGACCCCTACCGCACCACGACGAACGCGTCGGCCCCCCGCTCCCCCCGAGCCTTCGCCGGCTCCGCGGGCCGGCCCACCGCGACGGCCCCCATCGGGTCCCAGCCCGCCGGGAGGTCGAGCACCTCCCGCACCGTGTCGCGGCAGAACATGGTGGACGAGACCCAGGCGGAGCCGTAGCCCTCGCCGGTGAGCGCGACCAGCAGGTTCTGCACGGCGGCGCCGGCGGCGACGGTGAACATCTCCCGTTCGGCGGCGGCCCGGCGCGGGTCCGGGTAGTCGTGCGAGCCGTCCATCACCAGGCAGGGCACCATCAGGTACGGGGCGTCCCGCAGGACGTTGCCGCGGGCGGTGCGCCGGGCGATCCTCGCCTCGTCCCAGCCGTCGAGTTCGCGCAGGTCGCGCTGCCAGGCGGCGAGCATCGCGTCGAGCAGCCGCACCCGGGTGTCGGCGGACTCCAGCAGCACGAACCGCCACGGCGTGGTGTGGTGCGGGGCGGGCGCGGTGACGGCGGCGGCGACGGCGCGCCGGACGGCGGCCGGGTCGACCGGCTCGGCGGTGAAGGAGCGGACGGTGCGCCGCAGGGTGACGGCCTGCCGCAGCGCCTCGGAGGTGCCGAGCCGGAACATGTCGTCCACCGAGGGCCGGACCAGCGGCCGCACGCCCTCGCCGTCCTCGGCGGTGACCAGGTGGCCGAGTCCGCGCACGACCGCCACCGGGACGCCGGTGGCCTTGCCCTTGACCAGGTCGGCGGCGGCGGCGAGTTCGTCGGCGGTCGCGGTGACCGTCATCTCCAGCGCGTTGCCGTGGCTGTCGGTGCGGCCCCGGTGGTCCTCCAGGACGGAGAGGCCGGCGGCGCCGATCGCCACGTCGGTCAGCCCGTTGCGCCAGGGCCGTCCGAAGGTGTCGGTGACGACGACGGCGAGCCGGACGCCGGTGAGCTGCTGGAGCCGGGCCCGCAGTGCCCGGGCGGAGGCGTCCGGGTCCTCGGGCAGCAGCAGCACGGTACCGGGGGCGGTGTTGGACGCGTCGACCCCGGCGGCGGCCATGACGAAGCCGTTGCGGTTCTCCACGATCCGGATCGGCCCGCGCCGGGCGACCAGTCGGACGGTCTCGGCGTCGATCGCGGCCTCGCGGTCGGCGGCGTGCAGCAGCCGGCCCTCGGCCTTGCTGACGATCTTCGAGGTGACCAGCAGGATGTCGCCGTCCCGGTACGTCCCCGCCTTGGCGACGAGTTCGCCGAGGTCCGCCCCGGCCGCGACCTCGGGCAGCCCGTCGACGCCGATGACCTCCAGCGTCACTTCCGCACCTGCTCCACCAGCGCGAGCGCCGTACGCGCCATCTCGGCGGTGGCCTCGACGTCGGTCATCAGCAGCGGGACGGCCCGGCAGGCGATCCCGGCGGCCTCGACGGCGGCCACCGAGGCCTCGTCGACGGTGTCCACCAGCCAGCCGTCGATCAGTTCCGAGCCGTAGTTCAGCGCGACCGCCTCGGCCGTGGCCTCGACGCCGACGGCGGCGAGCACCTTGTCGGCCATGCCGCGCACCGGCGCCCCGCCGATGATCGGGGAGAGCCCGACCACCGGAGCGGCCGCGGCGGCGACCGCCTCCCGGATGCCGGGGACGGCGAGGATGGTGCCGATCGAGACCACCGGGTTGGACGGCGGGAACAGGATGACGTCCGCCTCGGCGATCGCCTCCAGCACGCCCGGCGCGGGCTTGGCGGTGTCCGCGCCGACCGGGACGATCGCCTCGGCGTCCACGGCGGCGTGCAGCCTGACCCAGTACTCCTGGAAGTGGATCGCCCGGCTGCCCTGCTCGTCGGTGATCCGCACGTGGGTCTCGACCCGGTCGTCACTCATCGGCAGCAGCCGCACGCCCGGCTTCCAGCGCACGCACAGCGCCTCGGTGACCTGGCTGAGGCTGTACCCGGCGGTGAGCATCTGGCTGCGCACCAGGTGGGTGGCGAAGTCCCGGTCGCCGAGCCCGAACCACTCGGGGCCGACGCCGTACTCCTTCATCTCCGCCTTGATGGACCAGGTCTCGTCGGTCCGGCCCCAGCCCTGCTCCTCGTGGATGCCGCCGCCGAGGGTGTACATCACGGTGTCGAGGTCGGGGCAGACCTTGAGGCCGTAGAGGTGGATGTCGTCACCGGTGTTGCCGATGACGGTGATCTCGTCCTGCGGTCCGACCGCCGCCCGGAGTCCGCGCAGGAAGCGCGCTCCGCCGATTCCGCCTGCCAGTGCCACGATGCGCATGGGGCTCATCCTGCCACGGTCGGACTGCCCGTCAGCCCGTGGTCAGTGCGACCCGGCCGGCGCCTGCCGCCCGGGGTGCTGCTCCGGGTGCTGCTCGGGGACGGCGGGGGCGCCGTACTGGTTCATCTCGGTCAGGCCGGGGGCGTAGAGGTGGATGGAGACGGCGGGTTCGAGGGCGCCGTTGACGACCTCGTGCAGGTAGCCGGAGGAGAACACCCTCTGCCCGCCGGGCCGCAGCACCCGGGCCCCGTCGCCGGCGTGGGTGAGGGAGCGCTCGATCAGCTCGCCCCGGACGACGCTCATCACGCCGGAGGACTCGCCGTGGTCGTGGAAGCCGCTGCCCTGGCCGGGCAGCCAGCTGAGCAGCCAGACCTCGTAGCCGGGGCCGGTCTCCAGCCGGGCGTACCAGCGGGTCAGCGCGTCGTAGCGGACCAGCGGCTCCCAGCGGTCGCGGTCGGCGGCGATCTCACGCACCAGCCGGGCGTACCCGGCGACGGTGGTGGGGTGGGCGGGCAGGTCGGTGCGGGCCAGGTGCGGGAAGGCGAGCGGGTCGCCCGCGATGGAGACGTCGCTGAGGCCGTCGGCCCACCGGGGGGTCCGGGCGTCGGCGGTGGTGCCGGTACGGGCGGTCGCGGTACGGACGGTGGCGGGGCCACGGCGGGCGAGCTTGTTGCGGTCGCGGTTCCGCTCGCGGATGCGGATCATGCGCACGGGAGTCGTCCTCGGAGGAGTCGGCCGGGTTCGTCGGGATCGGCCGGATCCGGGATGTCCTGGGACGGGAGTCGCGGGCGGCCTCTGTGCTTCCTGGGGGCGGCGCGCGGTGGGACGCGGGCGCCTAGATACAGCAGGAACAGAGGCGACAACAGAAGTTCACGGCACGGCGGAGGGTGGAACCGCTCCGAGGGCTGGCGAACTCTGACATAGGGAAAAGGAGACCGCATCCGCGGGGGCGGTGTCAAACCGCAGGATGCGGCATTCGGGTGGGTTAAGTCCGGATCTTGCCCTGATGGGGTGATTCATCACTCTCTATGTTTCGATGGGAAGATCGCCGGGAAGGCAGGCCGATGACCGGCCTGTGGCGGTGACCCTGCGTCACCTGGTGAATGGTTGCGGATGGTTCGGCGCTGTTCAGGACCTTGAGGCAGAAGGTCCGATGTGTCCGGATATGTACACTATTCGTAACGGCTTGGTGCCAGGGAGTGAATCCCGGCCCCAATACCAGAGCTCGGCTTGACTGGGCCAGAGTGACGCAACTGTAATTTCACTCGTGTCGTCAGCCGCACGAGGCAACGGCAACCACGGGGACGCCAAGTAGGGGCAGAGGAGGCGCGCCACATGAGCGAGCTCTTTGAGCTGTTGATCGGGGACGGCATCGCGGAGGACGAGGAGGAACTCGGTTGGCAGGAGCGCGCGTTGTGTGCCCAGACCGACCCGGAGTCCTTCTTCCCCGAGAAGGGCGGCTCGACCCGCGAGGCCAAGAAGGTCTGCCTCGCCTGCGAGGTCCGTTCGGAATGCCTGGAGTACGCGCTCGCCAATGACGAGCGCTTCGGCATCTGGGGCGGCCTCTCCGAGCGCGAGCGCCGTCGGCTCAAGAAGAGCGCGGTCTGACCGGGCGGCCCCCTGCCCCCGCTGACCGACCGACAACGACGGACAGCCGCACAGCTGTACGGGCGCCTCACCGCAACGGTGGGGCGCTTTCGTGTTCCCGGGGCCCCCTTCACCGTCTCCGCACGCACACCCCGGACGAACCGGCCACCCGGAGCCGTTAGTGTGGTGCGCCATCCGGTTGCCGTTCACCGGCTGTGTCCACCGAGAACTGGGGCCCGCGCACTCGATGACCGTCTACAGCCACCAGAGCGGCTTCACCGCTTCCCGGCCGCCCGCCTATCCGCGCCACCTGGTCACCGCCGTGGTCGTCTCGCACGACGGCGCCCGCTGGCTCCCGCAGGCCCTGGCCGGCCTGCTCGGTCAGGACCGCCAGGTCCAGCGGATCCTCGCCGTGGACACCGGATCCACCGACAACTCCCCGCAACTGCTCGCCGACACCCTCGCCGACTGGCTGCCCGACAGCGGTCCGCTGGTCCTCGGCCGCCGGGCCGGCTTCGGCACCGCCGTCGCCGAGGCCGTGTCGGGCAGCGCGCCGCTGCGCGCGGAGGACCTGCCGTACCGGCTCGACCCCTCCGGCTACGACCCGGTCACCGGCGGCTGGGACGACTTCGGCGACCCGCTCGCCCAGGAGGACGACCTCGGCCGCGGCGGCCCGCGCGAGACCCGGCCGGTCGAGTGGCTCTGGCTGCTGCACGACGACTGCGAGCCGCAGACCGACGCGCTGCGCCGACTGCTCCAGGTCGCCGACTCCACTCCCAGCGCCGCCGTGGTCGGCCCCAAGCTGCGCAGCTGGTACGACCGCCGCCAGCTCCTGGAGGTCGGCGTCACCATCGCCCGCTCCGGCCGCCGCTGGACCGGCCTCGACCGCCGCGAGCAGGACCAGGGACAGCACGACCAGGTCCGTCCGGTGCTCGCCGTCTCCAGCGCCGGCATGCTGGTGCGCCGGGACGTCTTCGAGGAGCTCGGCGGTTTCGACCGGGCCCTCCCGCTGATGCGGGACGACACCGACTTCTGCTGGCGGGTCAACGCCGCCGGCCACCGGGTGGTGGTCGCCCCCGACGCCGTGCTGCGGCACGCCGAGGCGTCCGCCCGCGAGCGCCGCCCGATCGACTGCGGCCCCTCCCACCCGCACCGGGTGGACAAGGCCGGTGCCGTCTACACCCTGCTCGCCAACTGCAAGGGCGCGCTCTTCCCCTACGTCCTGCTGCGGCTGGTGCTCGGCACCCTGGTACGGGCCGTCACCAACCTGCTCGGCAAGGACCCGCGCCAGGCGTTCGACGAACTCGCCGGCCTCGGCCACGAACTCGTCCGCTTCCCGAGGCTGCTGGCCGCGCGCAAGCGCCGCGCCCGGTCCCGGGCGGCGGACGCCCTGGACGACCGCACGCTCTTCCCGGCCCCCGGCGCCACCACCCGGCTGGCGGTCGAGGGCGTGGTCGGCTCGCTCGGGATAGGGGGCGGCGACGACACCGGCGGCCGGCACGGCTCGGCCGAGGCCGGCGGCGACGAGGACGCCGAGGACCTGGTCGTCGAGCAGTTCGCGCTGCTCAAGAAGCTCGCCCGGCGCCCGGCGCCGGTGCTGTTCGCCGCCCTGCTGGTGTTCGCGCTGGTCGCCTGTCGCGGCCTGCTCGGCAGCGGCGGGCTGTTCGGCGGCGCCCTGCTGCCCGCGGCCGACGGCGCCGGCGGCCTCTGGTCGATGTACGCCGACGCCTGGCACCCGGTCGGCACCGGCTCCACCGCCGCCGCACCGCCGTACCTCGGCGTGCTCGCGGTGCTCTCCTGGCTGCTGTTCGACCACGCCGACCTCGCGCTCACCCTGATCGTGGTGCTCGCCGTCCCGCTGTCCGCGGTCAGCGCCTACCTGGTGTCCCGGCCGCTGCTGGACTCCAAGATGGTCCGCGCCTGGGCCAGCGCCGCCTACGCGCTGCTGCCCGCGGCGACCGGCGCGCTCGCCCAGGGCCGGATGGGCACCGCCGTGCTCGCCGTGCTGCTGCCGCCGCTGGCCCGCGCCGCCGCCATCGCGGCCGGCCTCGGCATCCGCGCGGAGAGCGCCGCCCAGGGCGCCCGCCCGGGCTGGCGCCCGGTCTGGATGACCGTCCTGCTGCTCACCCTGGCCACCGCCTTCGTCCCGATAACGTGGGCGCTCGCGGTGCCGCTCTGCCTGGCGATGCTGGTCGTCGCGGTGCTGCGCGGCGGCGCCTTCGGCTCCGGCGGCAGCGCGCTGCGGCTGCTCGGCCTGCGCGTCCTGGTGATCCTGGCGGTGCCGGTCGCGGTGCTGGCCCCGTGGTCGCTCACGGTGCTGTCGCACCCGCAGTGGCTGCTGCTGGAGGCCGGGCTGCCCGGACTGCACGGCGCCGGCGCGAGCGCGGCCGGCCTGCTGCTGGTCAACCCGGGCGGCGCCGGGGTGCCGCCGATCTGGCTCTCCTCGGGCGTCGTGCTGGCCGCGCTGGCCGCGCTGCTGCGCGCCGACCGCCGCCGCGCGGTGCTCGCGGCCTGGGGCGCGGCCGGCGCCGGACTGGTCTTCTCGGTCGTGGTGGCGGGCACCTCCGTCACCCCGGCCTCCGGCGGCCCGGCGGTGCCCGCCTGGGCCGGCCCGGCCACCCTGATCGCCGGGCTCGCCCTGCTGGCCGCCGCCGCGATCGGCGCCGACGGCGCCAACGCCCGCGTGGCCGGGATCGCCTTCGGCTGGCGCCAGCCGGTGGCCGCCCTGGTGGTGGCCGCGGCCGTGCTGGCCCCGCTGGGCACCGGCCTGTGGTGGGCGCTGACCGGCGCCGGCGGTCCGCTGCACCGCGGCCAGTCGGACCAGGTCCCGGCGTTCATCGCCGAGGAGGCCGGCACCACCGACCGGGCCCGCACCCTGGTCGTCACCGGGGAGCCGGGCGGCGGCGCGGTCCGCTACACCGTGCTGCGCGGCGCCGGTCTGACGCTCGGCCAGGCCGAGTCCACCGTCGATCCGGCGACCGGCACCCAGGACGGCCTGAACAAGATGGTCGGCAGCCTGCTGGCCGGCTCCGGCGCCGACCAGGCGAGCGCCCTGGCCGGCTACGGCATCGCCTACGTGCTGGTCCAGCAGCCGGTGATCGACGTCTTCAAGGACGTCCTGGACACCACCCCCGGCCTGGTCAAGGCCAACCAGGACGGCGCCGCCGCGCTCTGGCAGGTCAACGGCACCCCCGCGGTCCGCGCGGTGATCACCGCCCCGGGCGCCAACCCGGTGGTCGTCCCGTCCGGGGCCCGCGACCTGTCCGCCACCGTCCCGGCCGGTCCGGACGGCCGGGTGCTGCGGCTCGCCGAGTCCGCCGCCCCGGAGTGGAAGGCCACCGTGGACGGCACCGCGCTGGAGCCCACCACGGTCGACGGCTGGGCGCAGGGCTTCAAGCTCCCGGCCGCCGGCGGGAAGCTGAGCGTCACCCGGGAGGGCGGCGCCGCCCACACCGGCTGGATCTGGGCCCAGGTGCTGCTCGGCCTCACCATCCTGGTGCTGGCCCTGCCCGGCCGCCGCAGCCACAAGGACGACGACCTGCCCGAGGAGGTGGTCGCCGCCGCCGCGCTGGCCGCCGCCGCCCAGGCGCAGGCCCCCGCCCCCGGCAGCCGCCGGGCCCGCCGGATGGCCGAGCGCGGCGAGGGTGCCGAGGGCACCGAGGGCGGTGCCGAGGAGTCCGGGGTGTACGACCGGCCGGGCGCGATCCCGGCGCAGCCGACCGGCGAGCCGGTGACCGGGGCCGTCCAGGCGGCCGCCGCCGTCCAGGACGCCGAGCAGTACACCGACCCGTACCAGGCGTACCAGCAGGCCGACCCGTACAGCTACGACCAGTACGCGGCCCAGCAGCCGGTCGCCGCGCCGTACGGCGGCCAGGGGTACGACGGCCAGGGCTACGACGCGCACCGGCAGCAGGGCTACGAGCAGCCGTACCAGCCCGCCGAGCAGCAGCCGTACGGCTACGACGCCCACGGGTACGACGGCAGCCGGCAGCCGGAGCAGCAGCCCTGGGAGCCCGGCCGGCAGGGCGAGCCCTACTACGACCCGAACGACCCCAACGGCCCCGGCCGGTACCCGCACCAGCACGGATCGGGGAGCTGACCCGCGATGAAGAAGCCCGCATTCAGGAAGAAGTCCGGCGCCGGCGAGGCCGCCGAACCGGCCGGGACCGCCTTCGCGGCGGAGCCGTCCGGCCCGGCCGAGGCCGCCCGCTCCGGTCGCGGCCCGTTCCGCGGAGGGGCCGGCGGCGCGGCCAGGACCACCCAGTCCCTGCTCGCCGCGGCCGTGGTGCTCGCGGCGGTGTTCGGCATCGCCCAGCTGCGCGCGCCGGCCGTCCCGGCCAAGGCGGCCACCGGCGCCGCCCCGACCACCGCGCAGGTCGAGCGGACGTCGGCGGTCTGCCCCCAGCCCGTCCAGGGCCTGACCGGCTCGACCACGCTCACCGCCTACACCCCGCCCGGGACGGGCGCCGCCACCGGCGGGGCCGGCTGGCTCTCCGACGCGGCCGCGCCCGCCGTGCCCGCCGCCCAGCCGACCGCCGCGCCGGCGGCCCCGGCTCCGCCCGCCGCCCCGGCGCCGACCGGCTCGGCCGCCCCGAGCGCCCCGGTCCAGGACAAGAACGCGGCGCCCGCCGACGCCCGGCTGACCGTGCCCAAGCCCGGCACCCCCGCCACCGGCCCGGCCGCCAACGGCGACACCGCGCCCGGCACCGGGGCCGTCGCCACCGGCGCCCTGGCCCCCGGCTTCACCGTCACCCAGACCACGGTGGTCACCGAGCAGCGCGGCCTGGGCCTGTCCGGCCTGACCTGCACCCCGGCCGGGACGAGCTTCTGGTTCGCCGGGGCCAGCACCGCCGGCGACCGGGTCGACTACGTCAGCCTGGTCAACCCCGAGTCCTCCGCCGCGGTGGTGGACATCAAGCTGTACGGCGACAAGGGCCTGATCGACAACGACGCCGCCAACGGCATCACCGTCTCGCCCGGCAGCTCCCAGGCCGTCCTGCTGTCGACCCTCAGCAAGGGCGCCGTCGCCGACCTCGCGGTGCACGTGGTGGTGCGCTCCGGACGGGTCGGCGCCGCACTGCACGCCGCCGACGCCGGCAAGGGTGCCGACTGGATCCCGGCCTCGGCCGACCCGGCACCCGTCCAGGTGCTGCCCGGCCTGCCCGCCGACACCGCCTCCGCCCGCCTGGTGGTCTGGGCGCCGCCGGAGGACGACGCCGACCTGAAGGTCCAACTGTCCGGCAAGAACGGCTGGTTCAGCCCGGCCGGCAACGAGTCGATCCACGTCAAGGCGGGCATGGTGGCCGCCGTCGACCTCGGCAAGGTCACCCGGGACGAGGTCGCCGGGCTGCGGCTGTCGCCCAGCGACGACAAGCACCGCACCCCGGTGGTGGCCGGGCTGCGGATCGACCGGGCGGCGGCCAACGGCAAGAGCGACGCGGCCTGGCTGGCCGGCAGCAACCCGGTCGGCGCCCGCGCCACCGTCGCCGACAACCGGGCCGGCGCCTCCACGCTCTACCTGACCTCCAGCGGCGAGGCCGCCACCGTCCGGGTCACCGCCTCGGCCGGCAGCGGCGGCGGCACCCCGGCCACCAAGGAGGTCCAGCTCCCGGCCGGCGGCACGGTCGCCCTCCCGGCGCCCGAGCCGGCCGGGCTGAACGGCGTCTTCGCGCTCACCGTGGAGACCGTCTCCGGCGGCCCGGTCACGGCGGCCCGGATGCTGTCGCTGCCGGCCAAGGACGTGCCGATGTTCACTGTCCAGGCGCTGCGCGACGACCACAGCACCGTCAAGGTCCCGCAGGCCGGGCAGGACCCGGGCGTCGTGCTGCGCTGAGCGGCGGACGGGGCGGCACCTCCGGGTGCCGCCCCGTCGGGCTCGGTCCTCGTCGGGCTCAGTCCTCGTCGTAGCGCGGGTCGATGGCGTCCGGGGAGAGCCCCAGCAGCTCGGCGACCTGCTCGATCAGGATCTCGTGCACCAGCGCCGCGCGGTCCTCCCGGGTCTTCGCCCGGATCTCCACCGGCCGCCGGTACACCACGATCTGGCTCTTGCGCCCCTGCTGGCCCGGCGAGACCCGCCCCAGCGGCACGCCGTCCTCGGCGTCGGCGCCGTCCGGCTCGTGCAGCGGCACCTCCTGGACGGCGAACTCCACCTCGATCAGCTGCGGCCAACGCCGTTCGAGACGCTCCACCGACTCGCGCACGTAGTCGTCGAACAGTTCGGAGCGGGTGAGCGAGATCGGCACCTGGGGCGGCGCCAGCGGGCCGCGCAGGCCCCTGCCGTGCCGGTCGCGGTGCCGGGGGCGGCGCGCTGGGCCTGTCGATGACTGCGGTGCGGAGCTGTCCATATCACTGCCGAGGGTAGTCCTTGGACGGTCGGAAGTGGACCACTCCGACGGGGAATCGCACGGGGCGGCGGATACACGCCCCCGGCGCCCGGACGGCGACACGGCACCCCCTCCGGGCAGGCGGTCTTCGCTCCCCGGCGGGGAGTGCGGTACCGTCCACCCTCGTGAGCTCTGTACGTCGTTGTTCGCGGACCGCGTGCGGCCGGCCGGCCGTCGCGACGCTGACGTACGTCTACGCGGACTCCACCGCCGTCCTCGGGCCGCTCGCCACCTACGCCGAGCCGCACTGCTACGACCTGTGCGCCGAGCACGCCGAGCGCCTCACCGCCCCGCGCGGCTGGGAGGTCGTCCGGCTCGCCGCCGAGGCCGGGCCGCTGCGCCGCAGCAGCGACGACCTGGAGGCGCTGGCCAACGCCGTGCGCGAGGCCGCCCGCCCGCAGACCCCCCGTCAGGGCCGCGCCCCCGAGGGCGAGTCCACCGAGGGCGGCCGCCGCGGCCACCTCCGGGTCCTGCGCTCGCCCGACAACTGAGGACTCACCCGGCACGGGGCGTTCGTCCGGCCCGGGTACGCTGCCCGTCTACCGTCACCGCGCCCGTCGACCGGACCCGCGGTGGCCCAGACGTTCCGTGATCAGTCCTAAGACCAGGGTGGAGCCGCAGTGCGCGACCTCAAGCAGCTCGTGAAGGCGTACGACGTCCGGGGCGTCGTCCCGGACCAGTGGGACGAGAGCCTGTCCCGGGCCTTCGGCGCCGCGTTCGTGCAGGTCACCGGCGCGACCGCGATCGTGGTCGGGCACGACATGCGGCCCTCCTCCCCGTCGCTGAGCCTGGCCTTCGCCGAGGGCGCCGCGGCCTACGGCGCCGACGTGGTGCAGATCGGGCTGTGCTCCACCGACCAGCTGTACTACGCCAGCGGCAGCCTCGACCTGCCCGGCGCGATGTTCACCGCCAGCCACAACCCGGCCCAGTACAACGGCATCAAGCTGTGCCGGGCCGGCGCCGCCCCGGTCGGCCAGGACACCGGCCTGTCCGAGATCCGCGAGCTGGTCGAGTCCTGGACCGCCGAGGACGACACCGTCACCGTCCCGGTCAGGGACGTGGAGCCGGGCTCGCTCTCCGCCCAGGACACCCTGCGCGGCTACGCCGACCACCTGCTGGGCCTGGTCGACCTCACCGCGATCCGTCCGCTGAAGGTCGCCGTGGACGCCGGCAACGGCATGGGCGGCCACACCGTGCCGACCGTCTTCGACGGCCTGCCGATCGAGCTCGTCCCGATGTACTTCGAGCTGGACGGCACCTTCCCGAACCACGAGGCCAACCCGCTCGACCCGAAGAACCTGGTCGACCTCCAGGCCAAGGTCCGCGAGGTCGGCGCCGACCTGGGCCTGGCCTTCGACGGCGACGCCGACCGCTGCTTCGTCGTGGACGAGCGCGGCGAGCCGGTCTCCCCGTCCGCGATCACCGCCCTGGTCGCCGCCCGCGAGATCGCCCGCGCCCGGGCCACCGGCGAGGCCGAGCCGACGATCATCCACAACCTGATCACCTCCTGGACCGTCCCCGAGGTGGTCCGCGAGCTCGGCGCCAAGCCGGTGCGCACCCGGGTCGGCCACTCCTTCATCAAGCAGGAGATGGCCGAGACCGACGCCGTCTTCGGCGGCGAGCACTCCGCGCACTACTACTTCCGCGACTTCTGGCGCGCCGACACCGGCATGCTGGCCGCGCTGCACGTGCTGGCCGCGCTCGGCGGGCAGCCGGGCACGCTGTCCGAGCTCACCGCGGAGTACGACCGCTACGCCGCCTCCGGCGAGATCAACAGCACCGTGGCCGACCAGGCCGCCAGCACCGCCGCCGTCCGCGCCGCCTACGCGGGCGCGGAGGGCGTCACGGTGGACGAGCTGGACGGCCTGACCGTGGCCGGCCCGGACTGGTGGTTCAACCTGCGCGCCTCCAACACCGAGCCGCTGCTGCGCCTGAACGTCGAGGCCAAGGACCCGGCGAGGATGGCCGAACTGCGCGACGGCGTGCTCGCCGTCGTCCGCGGCTGACCCCGCACCCGAGCACCGCGACCGGGGCCCGCGCCTGATCACGGGCCCCGGTGCCCCGGCCGGTAGGGTTTCCTATCGGCCGGGGCACCTCCGTGCCACCCACGAACCCTGGAGAGCCCCATGAAGCTCGAATCCTTCCTGCTGGAGATCCTGCTCTGCCCGCAGTGCCGGGCCACGCTCGTCGAGGGCGGCACCGAGGAGCAGCCCGAGCTGGTCTGCACCGGAACGGACTGCGGCCTCGCGTACCCGGTCCGCGAGGGCATTCCGGTCCTCCTGGTGGACGAGGCCCGCCGCCCGGCCTGATCCTGGGGGCGAAGCCCCGAGTCCGACGTTCCACCGCAGGTCGCGAAAGGCTTCCCCGCACCCGCGGGGTCAGCCGCCCACCGCAGGTCGCGAAAGGCCCTCCCCGCAGCCGCGGGGGCCGGCCGCCACGCCCCGACCGCCCGGCGCGCAACGGAACGCGCGCCCAGGACCGCAGCCGGAGGTTTGCCGCATGCTCGACGACACCCTGCTCGACGATCCGGCCGCCCTCCGGCGCGCCGACCGCGACCGCGCCCTGCTGGCCCTGGCCGGCGCCGGCGCGCGGGTCCGCACCGCGCTGCGGCAGGCCGAGGCGGCCGGCCTGGACCGGCTGCGTCCGGACGGCCGCCCGCGCGCCGTCCTGGTCGCCGGGCACGGCAGCGCGCTGACCGCCGCCGAGATGCTGTCCGCGCTGGCCGGCACGGCCTCCCTGGTCACCCCGCTGCCGCCGACCGAGGCGGCCGCCCCGCGCGCCGACCGGGCCGGCGCCCCGCCCGCCCTCACCGCCGGGCTCGGCTGGCAGCTGCCCGGCTGGGCGGGCCCGCTGGACCTACTGGTGATCAGCTCCGCCGACGGCGGCGAGCAGGGCCTGGTCGGCCTCGCCGAGCAGGCGTACGCGCGCGGCTGCGCGATCGTCGTCACCGCCCCGCCCGGCAGCGCGCTGGCCGAGGCCGCGCTGCAGGTGCGCGCGCTGCCGCTGCCGTTCGTGGCCTCGGTGGCGCCGGAGGACCTCGCCCCCGTCCCGGCCGCCGAGCCGGACCTGCCGCCCGAGGACCCGGCGGCGCTCTGGTCCCACCTCACCCCGCTGCTGGCGCTCGCCCAGAAGATCGGCCTCACCCAGCTCCCGTACGACGCGCTGCCGGCCGTCGCCGACCTGCTGGACGCCACCGCCGTGCGCTGCCGCCCGGACGCCGCCGCGTACACCAACCCGGCGAAGGGCCTGGCCGCCCGGCTGGCCGGGACGGTCCCGCTGCTGTGGGCCGAGGGCCCGATCGCCGGGGCGGCCGTCGCCCGGTTCGCCGCCCAGCTGGCCGACCGGGCCGGCCGCCCGGCGCTGGCCGGGCCGCTGCCGCAGGTGCTCACCGCCCACCGGGGCATGTTCACCGGGCAGTTGGGCGGGGGCGCCGACCCGGACGACTTCTTCCGCGACCGCGTCGAGGAGCCGGACCCGCTGCACCTCCAGGTGCTGCTGCTGCGGCACGCCCCGGGCGCGGCCGGTACGGCGCAGGACGGGCAGGACGGGCAGGACGGCCCGGCCGAGGTGCCGGAGGACGACCCCGGGCCGCGCGGCTTCGGGGTGACCAGGGCGCACCGGCTGGCCGCCGCGCACGACGTCCGGCTGACCGAGTACGCGAGCGCCCGGCCGGACGCGCTGCACGCGCTGGCCGACCTGGTCGCGTTGACCGACTTCGCCGCCGTCTACCTGGGGCTCGCCGCCGCGCAGGCCTGAGACGTCGGCCGGTCGGAGCCCCCCGGCCGGTACGGTAAGCGCTCGACGAGCAGATCGCCCCGTCGAGCAGATCGACCCGTGAGGATTGCGAAGGCATGAGTACCGAAGGCGGCACCAAGGCACTGATCGCGGCGCTGTCCGCGAACCTGGCGATCGCGGCGGCCAAGTTCACCGCCTTCGGCTTCACCGGCTCCTCCTCGATGCTGGCCGAGGGCGTGCACTCGGTGGCCGACTCCGGCAACCAGGTGCTGCTGCTGATCGGCGGCAAGCGGGCGCGCCGGGCGGCCGACGAGGAGCACCCCTTCGGGTACGGCCGCGAGCGCTACGTGTACGGCTTCCTGGTGGCCATCGTGCTGTTCAGCGTCGGTGGCCTGTTCGCGGTCTACGAGGGCTGGCACAAGATCAGCCACCCGGAGACGCTGGACGCCTGGGGCTGGGCCGTCGGCGTGCTGGTCTTCGCCATCGCCATGGAGGGCTGGTCCTTCCTGACCGCGATGCGGGAGTCCAGCAAGGCCAAGGGCCGGCAGGGCTGGGTGCAGTTCATCCGCACCGCCAAGGCGCCGGAGCTGCCGGTGGTGCTCCTGGAGGACACCGGCGCGCTGATCGGCCTGGTGCTCGCGCTGTTCGGCGTCGGGCTCACCGTGATCACCGGGGACGGCGTCTGGGACGGCGTCGGCACCCTGTGCATCGGCGTGCTGCTGGTGGTGATCGCCGTGGTGCTCGCCCTGGAGACCAAGTCGCTGCTGCTCGGCGAGTCGGCCGACAAGGAGTCGGTGCACCGGATCCGCGAGGCGCTGGTGGACGGCGAGACGGTCACCCGGGTGATCCACATGCGCACCCTGCACCTCGGCCCGGAGGAGCTGCTGGTCGCCGCCAAGGTGGCCGTCAACGCGGAGGACAGCGCGGCCCGGGTGGCCGAGGCGATCGACGCCGCCGAGGAGCGGGTCCGCGCGGCCGTCCCGATCGCCCGGGCGATCTACCTGGAGCCCGACGTCTACAGCGCCGAGAAGGCTGCGGCGGGCGACGACCCGGCCGCCACGCCGGGCGGTCCCGGCCCGGGCGGGGCGCACTGACCCCGGTCCGCGGCCAGGCCCGGGAGCGGGTCGGGGCGGGGGCCGAAATCGGTCATCGGCGGACGACCGGCAGGGCCGTCGGTGTAGATTCGTCACCAGAGCCAGAACGTCGCTGCTGATGGCGGTCGATCGGCGGTCGGCATCCCGTGGGGTGTGCGCCGGTCGAGGGAGAGAGGTCCTCCGACGGTTTGTGCTGCGCAACGGAAGCCGGTCCACCACGGACCCGGCCCTTCCGGCGTGGCCGTGCACCCGTACGGCCGACGCGCGCGACGCACGCCCGGACCTATGGCCCCACCCCCCTCAGCGAGGAGCAGACGCATGTCGACCGACATCACCGGTGACTTCAAGGTCGCCGACCTTTCCCTGGCGCCGTTCGGCCGCAAGGAGATCCAGCTGGCCGAGCACGAGATGCCCGGTCTGATGGCGATCCGCGCCGAGTACGCCGAGGCGCAGCCGCTGGCCGGCGCCCGGATCACCGGCTCGCTGCACATGACCGTGCAGACCGCCGTCCTGATCGAGACCCTGACGGCGCTCGGTGCCGAGGTCCGCTGGTGCTCCTGCAACATCTTCTCCACCCAGGACCACGCGGCCGCGGCCATCGCCGTCGGCCCGGAGGGCACCCCGGAGAACCCGCAGGGCGTGCCGGTCTTCGCCTGGAAGGGCGAGACCCTGGAGGAGTACTGGTGGTGCACCGAGCAGGCCCTGACCTGGCCTGACGGCAAGACCCCGAACATGATCCTGGACGACGGCGGCGACGCCACCCTGCTGATCCACAAGGGCGTCGAGTTCGAGAAGGCCGGTGCCGCGCCGGACCCGTCCACGGCGGACAACGACGAGTTCCGGATCATCCTGGAGCTGCTCAACCGCACCCTCAAGGACACCCCGAACAAGTGGACCGAGGTCGCCGCCACGATCAAGGGCGTGACCGAGGAGACCACCACCGGTGTCCACCGCCTGTACGAGATGCACCGTGACGGCAAGCTGCTGTTCCCGGCCATCAACGTCAACGACGCCGTCACCAAGTCGAAGTTCGACAACAAGTACGGCTGCCGCCACTCGCTGATCGACGGCATCAACCGCGCCACCGACGTCCTGATCGGCGGGAAGGTCGCCGTCGTCGCCGGCTACGGCGACGTGGGCAAGGGCTGCGCCGAGTCGCTGCGCGGCCAGGGCGCCCGCGTGATCATCACCGAGATCGACCCGATCTGCGCGCTCCAGGCCGCGATGGACGGCTACCAGGTCACCACCCTGGAGGAGGTCGTCTCGATCGCCGACATCTTCATCACCACCACGGGCAACAAGGACATCATCCTTGCCTCGCACATGGAGAAGATGAAGCACCAGGCGATCGTCGGCAACATCGGCCACTTCGACAACGAGATCGACATCGCGGGCCTGTCGAAGCTCCCCGGCATCGTGAAGACCGAGGTCAAGCCGCAGGTCCACGAGTGGCGCTTCGCGGACGGCCACACCATCATCATGCTGTCCGAGGGCCGCCTGCTGAACCTGGGCAACGCGACCGGCCACCCGTCCTTCGTGATGTCCAACTCCTTCGCCAACCAGACGATCGCCCAGATCGAGCTGTTCACGAAGACCGAGCAGTACCCGATCGGCGTCTACGTGCTGCCGAAGCACCTGGACGAGAAGGTCGCCCGCCTGCACCTCGACGCGCTGGGCGTGAAGCTGACCACCCTGACCCAGGAGCAGGCCGACTACATCGGCGTTCCGGTCGAGGGCCCGTACAAGGCGGAGCAGTACCGCTACTGATCGCATCGCCCGACGGTCCGACGGCCGGCGCCCTTCCTCCGGGGGCGCCGGCCGTCGGCGTCGGCGGGGCGGCGGCGCCTTGTCGCGGCGTCCGCCGCTCTCATGCGGGTACCGGGCGGAAGGTTGCACGCGGACGCGCACGTAGGCTTTCCGGTATGCCTAACGGCCGGTACTCGCTCCACGACAGCCACGACCACCTGCTGCTCGGGGAGGAACGCTTCAGCTGCGCCCCCGGCGCGGCCGGGTGGCGGTACGTCTCCAAGACCTACGCGCCGGACGGCCGGGTGCTCGGCAGCACCGACCTCACGCTGGACTCGCGCGCCCGGCCGCTGCGGATGGAACTGCGGGCCGGCGGCTGGCAGGTGCGCGGCGGGGCGGTGGACGGGGTGGCCTGGGTCCGTACCGACGCCGCCGACCCCGGCGGCGAGCACGCGACGGAGGGCCACGACCGGGCGCACGCCTTCACCGGCCGCTCGCCGGGCTTCCTGGTCGCCACCGCCCGGCTGCTGCGGCTGCGGGAGGGGGCGAGCGCGCGGGTGCGGCTGGTGGCGTTCACCGAGCCGGTGCTGGCGCCGCGCACCCTCGACCAGGGATGGCTGCTGGAGGGCGTCGACACCCACGAGACGGACGAGGGGCCGCTGCTGGTGGAGCGCTACCAGGTGGCGGACCTGGAGACGGGCGAGCAGCAGGTCGTGCACCTGGCGGGCGACGTGGTGCTGGCGGCGGAGGGGATCGAGCTGGAGGAGCTGGAGTCGGCGCCGAACGCCTGGCGGGTGGGGGCGGAGGAGGAGTAGCGGGCCGTACGGCCGGGGCGGCCCGGCTCGGGCGTACCACCCGGTCCGGGGCGGACCGGTTCAGGCGGGCGGGGCGAAGCCGGTGTCCGCGGCGGGCTTGTCGAAGGACGGAGCCGGCGGTGCGGCGGGTGCGGCGGGCGGGGCCGGAGCCACGGGCGCGGGCTGCTGCGCCGGCAGGCCGAGGACCCGGGCGGGCCGTCCGCCGGCCGGGCCCGTCGGAACCGGCGCGGGGAACGGACCGGAGGCCGGGCGGGGAGCGGGCACCTGGGCGGCGGCCGGCGGGGCGAAGGGCGGCCTGCCCGCCCACAGTTGCTCCTGGGCCCGCGTCCACTCCCGCCGCTGGCGCTCGGTGAGCACCGCGCCCAGGTACGCCGCCGGGTGCAGCCCCGGGGCGATCGGGTGGCCGATCCGGTCGGACAGGTCCTCGGCCAGCCGGGTGGACATCCGGAGCATCACCGCCGGGTCCAACTGGCGGATCCGGCCCAGCAGTTGGCGGATGGCGAGCCAGAGCGGCTCCGGCACGGCGGACAGGTCCATCGCGACCAGCTCGTGGCCCATCGCCTGCAGCAGGTGCGGGTGGACCGGCGGCAGCGGGGAGGCGGAGCCGCCCGCGCCCGGGGTGCGCTCGCGGACGACCACCGTCCCGGCGAAGATGTCGCCCAGCCGCTTGCCGTCCGAGTGCACCGCCGACGTGATCACGGCCGGGGCACCGGTCAGCACGATCATCTCGAAGAAGCCGACCAGCCCGCGCACCAGCGAGTGCCGGAACCGCACCGGCCCGCCGTCGGTGCGCACCACCCGCAGGCCGAGCGCGGCCTTGCCGAGCGAGCGGCCGCGGGTGAGGGTCTCGACCATCACGGGGACGGCCACCAGGAAGAAGACGGTCAGGCCGATCATCGTGGCGGCCAGCGCCGCGCCGTCCAGACCGATCAGGGCGATGCTCAGCGCCAGCGTGAACACCAGCAGGGCGGCGAACTCCACCAGCAGGTCGATCACGATCGCCAGGGCCCGGCTCGGAAGCTTCGCCGTCTGGAGGCCGAGGACGACCGCCTCACCCGTCACCAGGTCGCTCAAGACACCCGTCCGTTCACGTTCTTGGAGCCCGTACGGCTCGCGCATGGAGATCCGGCCCCGGGGAGGGCGGCGGTGCCGGGGGAGGGAACCACCCCGGATCGGCTCCCCGTGACCCGCTCCCCGCCGTCTGATCCGCAGCCGCAAACATACGGGGCCCGGTGGGCGCACGGGAAGTGAGATCCCGACGGCCGGGGCGACGGCCGCTGCTGGCATGCTGGGCCGCACGTGTCCGCCGGCACCCGCCCGCCCGGACCGACCCGCCCGCGCACGCACGTCCGCGCCCGCCGCCGATCAGGGAGCCGCCGAAATGGACCTGGACGTCTTCGTCGCCACCCACCAGGGGGAGTGGGCCCGACTGGACGCCCTCGCCCGTCGGCGCCGGCTCAGCGGGGAGGAGGCCGACGAACTGGTCACCCTCTACCAGCGCGCCACCGGACACCTCGCCAAGGTCCAGGCCGCCGCGCCGGACCCGGCCCTGGTGAGCCGGCTGACCGGCCTGGTCTCCCGCGCCCGCAGCGCGGTGACCGGCGCCCGGACCAACGGCTGGCAGGACGTCGCCCGCTACTACGCGGTGAGCTTCCCGGCCGCGCTCTACCGGGCGCGCCGCTGGTGGATCCCGGTGGCGGTCGTCTCGATGGCCGCCACCGCACTGCTCGCGTGGTGGATGGCCAGCCACCCCGAGGTCCGCAACAGCCTGATCGCCCCCGAGCACCTCCAGGAGCTGACCCGCCCCGGTGGCCAGTACGAGTCGTACTACTCGGACCGGCCGGCCAGTTCCTTCGCCGCACAGGTGTGGACGAACAACGCCTGGATCGCCGTGCAGTGCCTGCTGTTCGGGATCGCGCTGGGCATCCCGGTGCTCTACGTGATGTGGACCAACGTGCTCAACCTCGGCATCGGCGTCGGGCTGATGGCCTCCGCCGGGCGCCTCGACGTCTTCCTCGGCCTGCTCATCCCGCACGGCCTGCTGGAGCTGACCGCGGTCTTCGTGGCCGGCGGCCTCGGCCTGCGCCTCGGCTGGACGGTCATCGATCCCGGTCCGCGCACCCGGTCGGTCGCGCTGGCGGAACAGGGCCGCTCGATCATCGGCATGTCGATCGGCCTGGCGACGGTCCTGGCGGTCTCCGGCGTCCTCGAAGCCTTCGTGACCCCGTCCGGCCTGCCGACCTGGGCCCGCATCTCCATCGGCGTGCTCGCGGAGGCGGCTTTCCTCCTCTACGCCCTGGTGCTGGGCCGCCGGGCCGCCGAGGCCGGGGAGTTCGGCGATCTGGACGAGTCCGACCGGGCGGACCTCCAGCCCGTCGCCGCCTGAGCCGATGTGATCGACAGGCCCCTGACCTGCTAGTCTTCCTCTCAGCCCGGTCAAACCATTGACGTGGTGAGGGTGGGCTAGTAGGTTTGAACGGTTGGGACTGACTGGACAACGGTCGGGCCCGGGCGCTAGTGTCTACGACACCGCCGAATCGAGGCGAGCGCGTTTCACGAAATGCGCGCCCTCCGACGAAGCAAATCCCGCGGACTGAACACTCCGAAAGCCTTTGATAGGCTTGGGAACGAAGTCGCAGGAAATCCCGCCAGCGGGAATCGGATGAATGAAACTCCGGAAAACGGAGCGGAAAACGTCTGGTAAGCTGGAAACACGAAAGAACGAAGCCCGGAGGGCCTGCTGGAAGGCGGCTCGAAGGAAGCGTCCGTTCCTTGAGAACTCAACAGCGTGCCAAA
>NZ_JBIAVL010000040.1:0-32711 GCF_042894165.1 Kitasatospora sp. NPDC001547
CCTGCGCGATCTGGCACAACCGGACCACCGGCCAACCCGTCACCCGCTCACTGATCGCCTACGACCACTGACCGACTTCGGAACTACTCGTCTAGCCCGCCGCGCAGATGCTCGGCTGGGCTGGGCGCCAGCATCGCGTTCTCGGAGACCTGTGGTGGGTGCACGCCGAGATGGACCAGGCCGCCGCCTACCAGGCCAGGAACGCCACGACGGCGGAGAAGACGTCGGCCGGCGTGGCCGGGTCGTCGAGGAACTCCTCGACGACCGGGGAGAGGCTGATCGGGTCGTGCTCGTCGTCCGGGAAGTCGCCGTGGCTCACAGGGCCCCGAGACGGCGAAGGACCGCGGATGCGGAGGTACCGGGGGCGGTGCCGGCCTGAACGGCGGCATGGATGCGGTCGCCCTCCGGGTCACGGTAGAGCTCGGCCCGCAGCCACCAGCGCCGCAGGACGCCGCCGATCGTCTCGACGTCGGCCTCACCCATCTCCCGGTAGAACTCCATCCGCTGCGCCGGCGGCAGCGCCGCAGCGACGCCGTCCTGGGTGCGCGGGATGGGCTGGCTGCCGTCGTGGTGGCCGTGCACGGGTGCGGCGCTCAACCATGTCCTCCGGAGGTCTCGTACGGGCGGGACCGGTACCAGTCTCTCCTGTTCGGAGCTTCGTCGGGTAGCCGCCCCCTTGTTCCGTCGGTCTTGGGTGCGGATCCTTCGGAGCCTGGACGGTAACGCGAGCGGTCAGCCCTGTGCGCGGCTGCGGGCGGCGTGCGGGTCGAGGGCGTGCTTTCCGCTCGAGGTACGGCACAGGGTCCCGGCCGTCGCCTCGCACGAAGGGCAGGGGGTGGCTGCTGCCACCGTCATGTGCTCGGCGAGACGGCGGCGTGTTGAGTGGACGGTGTTCTTGGCCGCGCCGTCGCGGCCCCGGCACGGCGCCTCAGGTTCGGCCTCGCAGTACGGGCAGGCCATGGCGCGGGCGGCGTCCTGGAGTTGCCGATGGAGTTCTGCGGCAGCGCGGGCCGCCTTCTCTCGGCTCTGTTGCTCGGCGTGCTCCTGGTCACGACGGGTCCGTTCGAATCGTTCCCAGGTCTCCGGATGGTTGGGGCACTGGCCATTGACCGCGAGGTTCCAACGGCAGGTGCCGCCCTTGCGGGTCGTGGCTGCGCAGCGGTTGGTCTCATTGCCGGCGCCGTGGTGGGGGCAGGGCTCTTGGTAGGTGCCGACCTTGCAAGGGCGCCGGGTGGTCGCGCCGACCACCCGGCACACGTGCGGGTTGATGTTCTCCTCGCCGGCCCGGGCGATCTGCTCGGCCAGGTCAGGCCAGTTGGGGGCCGTGGCTGTCTGGCGCCACCATGCGGGTGAGGCGTAGATCCCGCTCCAGCCCGTCCCGTCGGTGCGCAACACCGCCAGGAACGGATCGGCGTCCTGTTGCAAGGCTGGATTCGCCTGTGAGACGTCGGCCACGAGCGGGAGCGTAGCGGTGCGGTGTGCTTCCGTGCCGCGTCGGCGTCAAACGGGTGTTGAGGCGTCAGGCTTTCGGGAGCGTTATTCCGAGTTCGAGCATGGCGGGTGAGGCGGGGCCGCCTTCGGAGCGCTCGGTTTTGTAGCCCTTGACGCCCGGGGCGACGGTGCGTGGGTCGACGGCTTCGGAGGGGGCGCCGCTGGAGTAGAGGCCGTCGGGCTCCTGGTCGCGGTCGTGGGGCAGGAGCCAGAAGACGCGGCGGCGGAAGGTTCCGGAGGCGCGGGAGGACTTGGCGTCGGGGCCGAGGATCGCGTAGCCGACCATGCGGCCGTCGCGGTGGTAGGCGGGGCGGCCGCGGCGGGTGGTGAGGCGGTCCAGCGACTGGCGGACGTAGTCGAGGTCCGCGGTGTCCTCGAGCCAGACGAGGTCGGTTTCGTGGGCGAGCTCGGACGGGTCGATCAGCGCGCTCACGTCGGCTGCTCCTCTGTGTCGTCGGTGATCAGGCCGATGCCCGGGTAGAACTTACGCGAGTTGGACAGGACCATCTCCTTCGGGGAGGTCATACCCAGTGTTTCGCGCACTCGTGCGGCGAATGCGCGGGCGGAGACCGGATTGGACCCTTCGGAGCCGCACCAGCGGGTGTAGGCGCCGTAGAGCTGGGCCTGTTCGGCCCGCATCCCGTCGCCGATCCGGCAGGCTTCGCCGAGGAAGCGGCCGACGTGGTCCTCGGTCTCCGCGTACGCCGTAGTGGCGGTCTGGACAGCTTCCGGGCCGGCCAGGTCCTTGTCGCCGGCGAAGTAGCGGCGGGCGCCCTCGATGAGCCAGGCGAGGATGCCGGGGCCTTCCTCGGCGACGAGGACGTACGCCAGGTTGTCGATCTTGCGTTCCTCGGGGACGACCCGTTCGAAGGGGATCAGGCGCATCCGGCGCCAGAACGCGAAGCCGCCGGTGCCCACCTCCGGTCGGTGGTTGCCGAGCAGCCACAGCTTGTGGGTGGGCGTGAAGGAGAAGAAGTCCTGGCGCATCCGGCGCGCCTTGATCTTGTCGCCGCCGGTGAGCAGCTTGACGCGGGCTTCGTCGAAGCGGTCGCCCGGCTTGAGCTCGGAGCAGACGATGATGCGTCGGCCGTGGAGCTCGGCGAGGTCGGTGGGGTGGCCGTCGAAGGTCTTGGCCATGAGGAAGCCGGGCGGCGCGGCGTCCGCGTAGTCGCCGAGGAGTTGGATCATGACGTCGAGGAGGACGGATTTGCCGTTCTTGCCCTGGCCGTAGAGGAAGGGCATGACCTGGGCGCCGACATCGCCACTGATCGAGTAGCCGAGGAGCAGGTGGAGGAAGTCTCGGGTCTGGCGGCCGTTCGCGTCGTCGCCGAAGGTATCGACGAGGAAACGGTCCCAGCGCGGGGTGGGCATGCGGGCAGGCGCGAGGGTGGTGGAGCGGGAATGGTGGTGGCGGGTGGGGTCCGGGGCGGAGATCGTTGCGGTGCGCAGGTCGACGACGCCTCCTGGGGTACACAGGGCGTAGGGGTCGGCGTCGAGCAGGGCGGCGTTGAGGACCATGCCGGGGGCGGACTTCGCCTGGGTGAGCATGGCGTTCATGCCGGAGGTGGACAGTGCGCGGCGGCGGTGGCGGCGCAGGTCCGAGTTGGTGTGGATGCCGCGAGGGTCGTGGGTGGCGATGGCTTCGGCCATTTCTCCGGCGGCCCACAGGACGGTGTCGTCCTCGTCGAGTTGCCAGCGGTGCTTGGCCCACCGGTACCAACCCAGGCCGGGGACGTGGCGGTAGTCGCCCCCGTAGAGGTGGACGAAGAGCTTGGCGTTGCCGCGGTCGGACAGGGAGTCCGGCAGGAGGCCGTGTGCGGTCGCCTCGGCGCCGGCGGGTTCGGGGTACCTGGCTGCCGGCGCGGGGGCCGCCATCGTGGTGGCGGGCCGAGGGACGGGGGGCTGCGGGACGGGGGGCTGCGGGACGGGGGGCTGCGGGACGGGGGGCTGCGGGACCGGAGGCTGGGGCTGGAGGTCCAGCAGGCTGTCCTGCACCGCCGTGGTGGGTGACGGCAAGGGAAGGGCCCCCGCCCCAGGGACGCCTTGGTGGGCCAGGATGTGCTGCGCGGCCTTGAAGGGGTCGAATCGCTGGTGGGGCATGTCGTTCATCCCCGCACCTCCAGGTGGAACGGCCTGCGGG
The DNA here is from genome assembly GCF_042894165.1 of Kitasatospora sp. NPDC001547. Taxonomy (NCBI): domain Bacteria; kingdom Bacillati; phylum Actinomycetota; class Actinomycetes; order Kitasatosporales; family Streptomycetaceae; genus Kitasatospora; species Kitasatospora sp. NPDC001547. The sequence goes on from NZ_JBIAVL010000040.1 coordinate 3,632, forward strand.
CGCCTGCGGCGAGCCCGGCCCGGATCACGGCACGGTTGTGCCGGTCCTGGTCGGGGCGGGCGGCGAGCGCAACGTCGAGGAGCGCCTGCTCGGCTTCGGTGTGGGTGAGGTGGTCGGCGGCGACGAGGCCTCCGGCGGTGAAGGCGGCACGGTTGAGCTTGCCGGTGAAGCCGGTGCCCGCCGAGGCGGTGGCGCAGTTCGCCACGTCCTGCAGGAGGGGGTCGAGCAGTCTGGTCGCCCTGGTTCGGCCGCCGCCTGCCGCGAGGACGGCCTGGCGACCGCGTGGGGCCACCACGGGCTGGGCGGCGGGCGGCGGGACGGGCTTGTTCTTGAGGTGGCCGGTGCGCACCAGGTTGTCGCTGAGCCACTGTGGGAGTGGGGCAGGGGTCTTCGCGCCGGGAAGGGGCTCGTAGGTGCCGGCATGGGTGGCGGTTCCGGGAGCGACGATGAAGCCGCCGTGGGCTCGGACGTCGACCTGCCAGGCCAGGGCCCGGGCCCTGGAGGATCCGGTGGAACAGGTGAACTCCAGGCCGGCGTGGTCGAGGTACCAGATGTGCAGGCCTCCGGACGGGGTGCGCACGCGCAGGGTGCCGGTGTCGGTGGTGGGGTCGGTGGCCTGGTGGAGGGCGGCCAGGAGCGCGAGGCTGTGGTACCCGGAGGCGAGGCCGTCGAGGGGGACGTCCTCGTGGATCGGGATGCCGGGCAGGATCCGGTCCCGGGTGGGGACCGCGTCGGTGTGGGTGTCCACGTCGAGGACGACCAGGCGGGCGGGCCCGCAGGCAACGCCGACACCGAAGGCCGGGTTGGTCTTCCACCAGACCTCGAGCTGCGCGGGGTCGAGGGTGGCGGCGTGGAAGCCGTGGCACCAGCGGCCGGCTGCGGGGCACCTGCAGGTGGCGGCGGCGTGACCGTCTTCCTGGCAGGGCGGGCAGTTCGCGGGCGGGGTCTTGCGGCCGGGAGCGAGCGGGTGAACAGGCCAGCCCTGCGAAGCACACCACAGGGCGACGGCCAGCGACCAGGACATGGTGCCCGGTCGGTCGCTTCGGTCGCTCCCCACGGCCTTCGGCGCCGTCACGCTGCTCCCTCTTCCCTGTTCGGTCTCTGCTCGGTGTTCGGTCTCTGACTGAGTCGCTGGGACGAAAGCCCAGGTCAGGGGGCATGGGGTCAGCGAAACAGCGACTCAAGCGACTCAAGCCCAGAACATAGCTCAGACAGACTAGCCGAGCAGGAAACCGGAGGCGTGCACCCGGCCACGACTCCCTTCAGGTAGCGACCGAGCTGAAGTACAGCGACTCGAAGCGTTCAGTCGCTGCAATCGCGAGTGACCATATTTCTGCAGGTCAGCGAGGTGATCAGAGCAGATCAGCGACTCAAGCGACTCAAGCCCAGGTCTATAACGCACACGCGCACACGCGAATGTCGTCATATACCGGAACCTCAGTCGCTTGAGTCGCTGTTTGGAGCCACGCATGGGCTCTGACCTGCTCTTTTGCCGAGCGACTGAACATCAGCGACCGAAGCGACCCGACATCCCAGCAAGGCGGCTCCCGGCGTGTCGCATTCCCCCGCTCGCGACTGAACACGGGCTTTCGGTCGCTTCGGTCGCTCGGTCGCGTTCGGGGACGCCACCGTGGTGTCACCCTGGTCCGCCCCCAGACCCGGCAGGTCCGCCTGCCTTCGAGGGCAGGGAGGTCTGGGCGGCAGCGTGGCGCCGGGGTGTCCGATGAGAAGAACGAACCGCAGCTGCGAAACGGATCCGAGCCCTGCGCCGGCCCCCCATCGTGGCCTGGGCCACGAACCTTCTCGCCCACCGGCACCAGGACCTGGTCGAGCAGTTCCTGGACCTCAGGCAGGCCCTGCGGAACTCCCAGGAGCATCTCGCAAGACGCCAGCTGCGTGCCCTCGCCGAACAGCGCTGCGCGCTGGTGCACACCCTCACCGGGAAGGCTCGGCAGGACGCGGCGGCGGTCGGGCCCCCGCTCAGCGCGGACATGGTCTCCGGCCTGGAGGAGACGCTGCCCGCCGCATTCGCCGCCCCCACGCCGCCCGGATGCTCGCACAAGGTCGGCTGACCGCAGCCCTGCAACCGCTGCCGTGGCCCGGCATCGTGCCCGGCGAAGCTGCGAGTCCGGGGACCCCGGCCGCTGAGACCGGGGCCGGTCCGCCCGCAGCTGCCCTGGCAAGCTCGCCCGTGACGGGACGAAGCATGGCTTCCTCCGAGCTCCGGCGACGCGGCCGGGCAGGGAGCGTCCTGCGGCTCGTGCCGCCGAAGCCCAACGCCGACACGCCCGGGAGCGGCAGGCCGCCCAGGTCGTGGTGGCCGACGCCCAACGGGCCGAGCGGGAGGCCGCCGGGCGGCCGACGAGGCCGAGCGGGACTTGCACCATGCCAGATCAGCTCGAGAGCGGGCAGAAGGTGCGGCCGGGTGGTGGTTGCCCTGCGGGACCAGCGCGGCCTTCGTCGAGCCGGTGACTTGATCCAGCTGACATCGGTGGCCATCTCTCACTTTCCAAAACAGCGAGGGTGCCGTGTGCCGGAGTCCCGGCCCCAGGCTCGTCGACCCCAATCGCGCCCACGTGTGAATCTGCCGCACTGAATAGCCAGCCGCCCCAGCTCTCCAGCTGTTCCGGGGGATCAAGGAATCTCCCCTACCCTTTCCGGACCCACATAACCAAACAAGCCGAACGGCCCGCCGGATGAACCGGCGGGCCGCTGCGAAAGGTCGAAGTTAGCTCTTGGAATGCGGCAAACTATCAGGTCATTTCAAGATTCATGAACCTCGACGATCCCCAAGTCGAGCGGCGCCACCTTCCCAAGGAAGGCGATCTTCGAAATCACATGAAGCGACAGCCATTCCTTCGCTCTCCCAGAGAATTCTAAGCAATCCGGCAACAAGATCCACTACTTCTTCGCCGCCTCCAGATTCCGCTTCTACTTCTATAATCACCGGCCAAAAGACGAAATCTTCCGGTTCGGCGCCCGGGTCCGAGTCGGGATTCCTCCGGACTTCAATATCTATGCCTTGAATCTCTGCGCCGAGATCGGAGAATTCGCAGCCGCATTCTTGCCCGATAAGCCCTGAGACGGTACTCTGCCTCAGTTTCGAAACGTAGATCTTGCAGTAGGAGTTAAATGGCATAAATCACGGCACCTTAAGGGTGTTGGGGTTATCGAAGGGCCCGCCCTCGCGAATGATAGAGATGTCGACCTCCATGCCGAGCTGAGACTCAAGTGTCTTTCTGAGGTTCTTCAGACCAGCTTCGCCTGACTGGATTTTGCCAGTGGCAGCGGCATGGTTCATGGTGCGCTCCTTTGAACTGCCAGGATTAGGGCTACCAAAGCGCTGAGTGACAAGCTCATCGAACCTCTCAGATGGTACTCGGACTCCAAGATCGAGATCGGAGAGCCCGCCAGCATTTCCCCATGCCCGACTTCCCTGTACAACAATATCGAGGTTCTCGCCAAACTGGCGAGTTCCATCTCGGACGGTGCTACTGAGCTTCGCAAAGCTCTCCGCCGTCAGGCCTTGCGGTACGCCTCGGGGTACGCTTTCCCCGAATCCGCCAATTCGAAGCCCTCCGCCGGGCTTCAGCGTAATCCCCATTCCGGACCCCCCGGTCATGCCAGTGAGAATACCGGCCTTATATGAGGCGTTGGCGGCCACCCATCGCCAGCCGTCCAGCCCTTCGCTTTTGGGAAGGTCTGGAATATCGAGCGGATTAGACTTGGGCGCATCCCTCACTCCCGCGCATTCGGGATTGAACTGCTGTGCGCCGCCACAGTTTCCAATTGTCCGCGCGGGGGATTTCTTCTTCTTGCTCTGAGAATATATTTCGGCCAGCGTGCTGCCAGTAAGTTCGTAGGCTATTCGATTGAGACCTCCAATGAACTGGAAAATGGCACTTTGCGCGACTACTGCCGAGTAGTTGACGCCTTTTCCGTCGACCTTGGTGCCGAGGTTACTGCAGCTCGCCATACCGCTGGCACATTCCTCCAGCGCCAGTCCGGTGGGGTCGCTGTAGTTGACGGGGTTGTTGTTGCTGTAGGCGTAGCCGTTGACCTGTTGCAGGTCGGTGAGGTCGAGGATGGGGTCGACGGATATGAAGCGGCCGTTGGCCGGGTCGTATTCGCGGGCTCCGAGGTGGGTGAGGCCGGTGGTGGCGTCGTTGGTGCCGCCGACGAAGCCGCGTTCGGTGGGCCAGGAGGCGGGTTTCTTGCCTCGGGGGGTGCCGAAGGGGGTGGTGTCGCCTCGGGTGTAGGCGAGGTTGTCGGCGCTGATGGTGAGTTGGGCGGTTCCCTGGTGGTCGTTGATGAGGTAGCTGAGGCTGCCCTCGGAGGCCTTGACGAGGGTGACGGCGCCGGCGGTGATGTAGCGGGTGCCGGTGACCTTGTTCGTGGTCTTGTCGAGCTTGAGCTCCTGGCCGCCCAGGTAGAGGGTCGCCGAGCCCGGCTCACGGCGCAGGAGGCGGTTGCCGTTGGCGTCGTAGAGGAAGGTGGTGCTGTTGCCCGCGGTGGTGGACTTGGCGAGGTGGCCCTCGGTGTCCCATTCGAGGGCTTGGTCGCCGTCGGCGGTGACGCGGCGGACGGTGTTGCCGGCCTCGTCGTAGGTGAAGGTGTCGGTGCGGGCTCCGGTGCCGGTGATGTCGACGCGGCTGAGGGCGTGGGGTCGGGTGCTGCCGGGGGCGGGGTAGGTGGAGGTGCGCTGGGTCTGGTCGGTCGGTGGGTTCTGGAGCGTCTGGGTGAGTTGGCTCCAGGGGGTCCAGCTGCCGGTGGCGTAGGCCCGTTTGGTGTAGTTGAGCGTTCCTCCGGCAGCGGCGATGAGCTTCAGATCACCGCCTGAGCTGACGACGGCCGCGGACGTGGGCTGGTTGAGTTGGCCGACGACCTGACTGACGTTGCCCCAACCGGCCCAGCTGGCGTCGGTCCGACGAAGGGTGTGCCAGATGTTTCCGCTGGCGAGGGCCGCGACTTCGAGGCCGGCACCGGTCGCGGTTGCGGTGACGCTGGTGGGCGAGGTCAGAGCGCCGGTGGCTCCGTAGACGTCGCCCCACTTCTGCCAGATGCCGTTGCTGAAGCGGATGGTGTGCCAGAGCCTGTCGCCCGCGATCACGATGACCTCGAGACCGGAGCTGGTGGCCGCGCTGGTGACGCGGGTGGCTCCGGTGAGGCTGCCGGTCTCGCCGTAGACGTTGCCCCAGGCGCCCCAGTTGCCGTCGGGCTTGCGCAGGGTGTGCTTGAGCACGCCGTCGGAGAGGGCGAGGACCTCCAATCCGGAGGCGGTGGCGGACAGGGAGAGCTGGCTGGGGTTGGCGATGGATCCGACTACGCTGGTGACGTCGCCCCAGCCTCCCCACTTGCCGTCGGCGCCGCGCAGGGTGTGCCAGACCTTGCCGCCGGCGACGGCCATGATCTGCAGGGTGTTGTCGGCCCAGGCCGCCGCGACGTAGTCGACGGGGGCGGGCAGGGGCCCTGCCTGGGTCCTGTGCAGGTTCTCGAAGTTGGCCCAGGTGCCGTCGGCGCGCTGCTGGGCGAGGTAGACCTGGCCGTCGGAGATCGCGACGGCGCTGGTCTGGCCGTCACCGGCGATGGCGACGGAGCTCACCTTGGTGGTGTCCATCAGCGGACCGGGGGTAGCACCGAAGGAGCGGTTGGTGGCCTGGGTGCGGTTGCCGGCCGCGTCGTAGGTGTAGCTGCTCCAGTACGGGTCGACCCCGCCGACGCGCGGGTCGCTGGTCGCCGTCGGCGTGGCAACGCAGTTGTCGGTCGACGACCAGGCGTTGGTCAGGCGCTGGGCGAAGTCGTACGTGTAGCACTGGGTGTCCGTGACGGTGGCGTTGTCGCGAAGGTCATGGATCCGGGTGATGTTGCCGATCGGGTTGTAGGTGTAGGTCTTCTTGCCGAGGGTTCCCGGCCCGCTCTTCTCCCGGTCGGTCTGGACCAGCGCGAGTCGCTGGGTCGCGTCCTCGTAGAGGTAGGTCTGCACCGCCCTGGACCCGATATCACCGGTGACGCTCTGCTGGAGCTGGCCGAACGGTGAGTAGGAGTTGCCGAGCGAGTACACCCGGCTGCCGCTTACCGAGGTGGGCAGGCCCAGCGGAGTGTAGCTGCGACGGACGGTCTCCTGCGCGAGTCCGCCGCCAGCCGGGTAGGTCGAGGTACCCACCAGACCGGTGTCGGGCGTGTAGGTCTGGGCCGTGGTGTAGGTGCCCGCGAGGAGCCCTTCGCTGTCCGGAATGGTGACGGTGCTGCCCAGCGGCCGGGCCGCGCCGTCGAGCCCGGTGACTGCGGTGGTGTAGGCCTTGCCGTTCTCCCAGCGGGTGCTGCCGGTGGCCATGCCGTTGCTGCCGGGCAGGGTGTCGTAGGTCCACTCCGCGAGCTTCGTTCCGGTGGTGGAGCCGTCGAACATCGCGGTCTTGCGGCCGAGGATGTCGTAGGTGTACGTGAGTGTCTTGCCCCGGGCGTCGGTGAGCGTGGCGAGGGTGCCGTCAGCGTTGTAGGTGCTAGTAATGATGCCCGAGTCCGGGTCGGCGGCCTTGGTCTGGCGGCCGAGCAGGTCGTACTCCCAGGCCCAGGCGTTGCCTGCGGCGTCGGTGAACCGGGTGAGCTTGCCGGCCGGATTGTAGGAGTACTTCAGGGACTCGTACGCCGACGCGGACGCGTCGAAGTCCGGGCTCCCGGTCTTGTAGTGCCGCACCTCGGACGTTCGGCCATGGGCATCAGTGATCGTGAGCGTGGGGGTGCCGCCGTCGGGCGGGGTCGTCGCACCCCAGTTCACGCCGTAGCGCGTGGTGGAACGCCACTTCTCCACGTTCAGCGACTTGAAGATGCTGGCGGTGGGGCGGTCGAGGCCGTCGAACTCGGTCTCCGTCTGGGACGGGACCTTGTTGTCCAGGCCGATCCACAGCGCCGCTTCCGGCGCGCCGTCGGCGTGGTACGCCGCGTTCGCGCGGTAGACCCGCCCGTGGCTGTCGTAGAAGCTGTCGGTGATGTTGCGACCGCCGTTGTGGGCGGTGCTTCCTCCGTGCGCCTCCTCCTGGACCTGGCGCGGGCGCAGGAGGCCGTCGTACAGGGAGATGCTGGTGCGGTAGTCGCCGCCTTCCAGCAGGGTCCTGGTCGTGACGGCGGGCTGCTTGCCGGGTGCGATGGTGTACGTGTACGTCGCGTTGGGTGAGGCGCTCTTGTCCCGGCCCGGGTTCCACACGGCCGTGGTGCGGCCGAGGGCGTCGTAGCCGACGTGGGTGGTGCGGTTGTTGGCGTCGACGACCTTCACCGGAAGGGCGCGCAGGCCGTCGTAGGTGGTGGTGGTCGTGAACTGCTTGGGGTTGGTGGACTGAACGACGGTGGCCTGGGAGCCGCTCGCCGGGGTGTAGGACGTCGTCGTTTTCGCGTTGTTGACGTCCTTGACGGAGGTTGCACGCCCGTACTGGTCGTATGCGGTGGTGCTGACCGTCAGGTAGTGCGGGGTGGTGCCGTCGTAGCGGTCCAGGGCCTCCGTCGTGGTTGCGTAGCCCTTGCCGGGCTCCGGCGGGGATCCGAGGGGCCTGCTGTCGTAGGCCGTCCTGGCTTCGCTCGTGACGGTCGCCGATGTGGCGTTCGTCGAGCAGAGAGTGCTGGTGGTCTGGACGGACTGCGGGTAGGCGATGAGCCAGTTGGCGGTGTCCGGGGTGACGTAGGTCGTGCGAGTGCACTGCTCGTCACCGGTGACGTTCGTGTCGCCTTCGTCGGAGACCGTCGTGGTCTGGCCGTAGCCGTCGAAGGTACTGCTCGATCGCACTGTTCGGGCGATGGTGCCGTCCGGTTGGAACGCATTGGTGGTCACGCTCTCGGTGCGGACCATCGTCGCGGTCACCGGGGGAAGGACCGCTACCTCTGGTCGGTCCTTCTCACTTGGAGGAGTCGCAGTCTTGCCCTCCTTGCTGGGCAGGGCCTTCACGGTCCGGCTCGCGGTTCCTCGGACCCAGGGGGCGTTGACCGTGCTGGTGACCGGCTTGCCGCCGTCTTGGTCGTAGACGAGGCTCTCGCGGGCGAAACCGGCGAGTTCGTTGCTGTCCTTGACGCCCTGGAGGGGGCTGACGGGGCGGGGCTGGCCGTTGGCGAGGGTGTCGCCGTCCATGCCACGGAAGTAGACGGTCTCGGTCAGGCTCTTGTTGGAGTCGCCTACACGGGTGCGGACCCGCTGGTAGCCACGGAAGTCGTTCCAGGTGCGCTCCTTGTCCGCGGTGAACTCGGAGTTGTCGCGCCGCCAGGCGGCCCCGTCGAGGTACTCGTAGGCGGTGACCTTGTCGGGGGATCCGGAGCCGGCCACCAGGTCGTGCTCGGTGACCTTCTCCACGAGGTACTTGTGGAACCAGTCGAAGACCGGTTCGGCCGCGTCCTCGGGTGTCCACCAGGACGGGTAGCAACGCCTGGTGTTGGCGTCCGGGGCGGGCAGGGCGCCGGCGACGCAGTCGATGTCGGTGTACTTGATGTCGGTGTTGGAACCGGTCTCGGAGGTGATCCGGTTGATCCGGAACCGGTACAGCGGTGAACGGCCCTCGGCGGAGTCGACCCGGTTGGGAAGCGGGTCCCCGTGGCCGAAGGTCACCGGCTGGAGGGTCAGCTGGGCGGAGCCGGCCTTGGCCGTACGAGTGATGGTCTTCAGCCACAGGGCCCGGCCGCCGCTGCTGCCGGTCGCGGGGAAGTCCTGGTCCAGGCTCCAGGCGTCGATGTCGCGGTAGCTGCCGTTGCTCTGCAGGGCCTGCGTGCTGATGCCCGTCAGGCGCCTCTTGGACCAGAAGGTCGGGGCGCCGTTGCGGCAGTCCTGGCCCGTGTCGCAGGACTGGTCGACCGGGGTGTCGTACCAGTTGGCGGCGTTGGTCTTGGTGAAGGAGCAGTCGGTCTCCACGCACCGGTCGGTGGTGGAGAAGGTGACCTTGCCGGCGGGCGACGCGTTGTAGACCTGGCCTGCCCGGTGGCCGTACTCGATGCGGTTCAGCGTGGCGGCACGGGTGTAGACCGCATCGGCCTTGAGCGTTCCCGTGGCTGCGCCGCTGTTCTTGGCGTAAGCGTTCTTCTCCTGGTCGTAGAAGTACGCGATCGCGTTGCCGTGCGGGTCCACGACGTAGTCCAGCTGCCAGCGCCAGCCCCGGTCACGCGAGGAGTCCTTGAACTCGGATGCGTAGCCGGGCTCGTCGGGCTGGTTGCCGAACACGGGCACGGTCAGGGCTGAGCCGGTCTCGGGCTTACCCGCGCTCCAGCCGGGCAGACGGTTCTTACCGAAGAAGTACTGGGTGCCGTCGGTCGTGGTGACCTTCCAGTACTCGTTGTCGGTGTCGCCGTTCGCGGTGTCCGTCGCGTTGCCGTTGAGCTTCTCCACGCGCGAGCCGTCGTCATTGGACAGCTTCCACGTGCCGCTCGCGTCGTCGCGCACCAGAGCGGAGCTGCTGCCGTTGAGCGAGACCGTTGCGTTGTCGGACTTCCAACACAGGTCGCCGCTCTTGTCGGGAGCATTGCTGCGCGACCCCTTGTCGCCCGCGCAGGCGGTGTAGCTGCGCTCGATGAAGCCGGGGTTGTAGTCCCAGCCGTCACCGATCCAGGAAGACTGGTTGTTGGTGGACGCGGTGCGCCCGTCGATGGACGCGGACGAGTAGCCGAGGGCGACCTGAGGGGCAAGGTCACCGGGGACAGGGGGCACCTGGATGGGGTAGGACCAGTTGAAGGAGCCGGTGTTGCCGCTCGCCGACCAGGTACCGGAGGGGGAGAGCGAGGTCGCCTTGTAGTTGCCGTCCGGGCCCGAGGCCCCGGCCGTGGCGGCCAGCACCGTCGCTCCGGCGTCCGACGTGCTCGCGGCCTGGGCGAAGGACGTCTTGACGGCGCCGTCGGAGGAAGCCTGGCCGACGGGTGCGGTCACCGCGACGTCGGCCGTCAGGGTTCCGGCCTTGGTGTCGTTCGAGAAGGCCACTGGTGTGGTCGTGCGGCACTGCGGCTGGTCCGGTGTGGTCAGCGCGCACGCGGGGAGCTGGACGAAGGTCAGGCGCGAGCCCCAGTCGGCCCCGAACGACTCACGGAAGGCCTTGTAGTCCAACTGGACACGCGCCGTGTCCGGCGTGGCGTTGCCCGCCACCGGTTCGAGGTCGACCAGGACACCGTCGAGACCGACCCTCGCCGCGGCGGCCCGGTCCGACAGGCCCACCCGGACCTTGGACTGCCCACCCGCCGCCGGATCCTGCCGTGTGGAGGCCACGGTCAGCGGCAGGCCTGGCGCCTTCGCCTGAGCGGAAGGCTTCTGCGCCGAGGCTGCCGGCAGGTTGAGCTCGGCCTTCCCCGGCTTGGGCCAGGCCGCGGCCGGAGGTGCGGCCGGGGGCTGAGGCGCCTTCGGGTGTTCCGCCTCGACCTTCGCGAGCGGAACGGACTCCGTGTGCTGGACGGGCGGCAGCTTGAACTCACTGTCGGCCGCTACCGCGATCGCCGGTATCTGTATGGCGGCGGTGATCAGAGCCGTTACGGCTATGGGTACAACTTTACGGAGCGTTGGGCGTGTTATTGCCTCGGACCGTCGATTTCGCGGCCCGGGCGATGCGCCCGCGTCGGATGGAAGCATCCGTTCATTCCTCTGGGTCGTCTTGTGCGGGTGCGATCGCACCCGGCGGGACGCTACCAAGGGCCGCTGACGAGATGCTTGTTGTTTATCCGTCGCGCACCTCACCCTGGGGCCATTTATCTCTCTTTTATAACTCCTTCACGCACTCAGAGACACTCCTCCGCATTGATGGCACGTCGCAAAATGCGGGTTTGTCTCGTAAAGCACCCCTTCCTCACTCACTCTCCGCGCTCTGTGATCACGATGTGGCATCTGATTTCCTTCTCCTCCCAGATCCGACCACCTCACACTCCGCCAGACCGTCACCACTCGCTTGCATGATGGGGGCTCTCGCGAACCGAACAGAAAGTGAAGGGGATGCACCATCACAACGCCCGCCGAATAGGGCGAACGACCCAGAAGTCGGCGGCTGCGCTGATCGCAGCGGCCGCCGTCGGAATCGCGGCGACGGGACCAATTCCCGCTCGCGCGGATACCGGAGCCACTTCCACCGCTCTGCGGCCGAACACCCCTGAGCGAGAAGCCTTGTTGAAGGCACATCAGATTGGGAAGCCTGTCGAGGTTGAGGGCCGGCAGGACCAGTCGACCGATCTCGTGGCGAATCCGGACGGCAGTTTCACCCAGCGTCGGCATGCGCGGCCGGTCCGGGCCAAGGTCAACGGGCAGTGGCAGCCGGCCGACGCCACGCTGGAGCGCCGTCCCGACGGCACCATCGCGCCGAAGGCCGCTGTCTTCCCGATGGCCTTCTCCGCCGGTGGGAACGCTCCGCTGGCCGCGATGCGCAAGGACGGCAAGTCGCTCGCCATCACCTGGCCGGCACCGTTGCCGCAGCCCGAACTGAACGGCAGTACGGCCCTGTACCGCGACGTGCTGCCCGGGGTGGACCTGAAGGTCCTCGCCGAGAGCGACGGTTTCTCCCACCAGTTGGTCGTCAAGACCCGTCAGGCCGCCGCCGATCCGCGTCTGGCCCAGGTCACCTACGGACTCAAGACCACGGGTATCACCCTCAGTTCCGGCAAGGACGGCCGGATCGCCGCGACCGACGGCGCCGGCGGTACGGTCTTCACTGCGGAGGCCCCGCGGATGTGGGATTCCCACGCCCCGGCCGCCACGTCCCAGCAACGGCCCACTGCGGCTGGCTCGCCGATGGCCAAGAGCGCACAGGCAGCGGCTCCCCAGTCCGCCGACATCACCCCGCCGTCGAGCCCGACCATCCCGGGCGCGGCCGAGCACGCACCGAAGACGATGACCACCCAGATCACCGCGGACACGCTGCGGCTGACCCCGGACGCCGGTCTGCTGCACGGCGCCGACACCGTCTTCCCGGTCGTCATCGACCCGACGTTCACCGACGGCTGGCGCAACCGCTGGGCGGTGGTGTACTCCGCCACGCCCAACGCCGGCTACCCGGACGGCAACGGCTGGAACTCGGACAACCCGCCGGACGAGCCGCGCGTCGGCTACAACGGCAGCGGCAACACCCGCTCCTACTTCGAGATGAACACCCGCGGCCTGGCCGGTGCCACCATCATGTCCGCGACGTTCCACGTGGAAGAGACCCACTCGTGGGGCTGTGACCCGGCCGTGGCGGGCAACACCGAGCTCTGGGCGACCGGACCCATCAACGCCTCGACGCCGACCTGGAACAGCCAGGCCCCCTGGATCTGGCAGCTCGACGCCAAGGCCTTCGCCCACGGCAACCCCACCTTCTGCCCCGGTGTGCAGGGCGTGGACTTCAGCACCGAGAACCTGCGCGCCGTCGTCCAAGGCGTGGCCGACCGCGGCGACGACAGCGTCACCTTCGGGCTGCGCACTCCGGACAACTACCTTGGCAACAAGAACAGTTACAAGCGGTTCAAGAACAACCCGTGGCTCGAGGTCACCTACAACCGGGCCCCGGTCCTGCACGACTACGCGGCCTGGGAGGGCCAGTGGACACCCGGCAGCAGTAGCAACGTCAACGTGCCATGCGTCAGCGACCCCGCGGCGTGGCCCACTGTCGGGCGCAATGACGTCGTCCTGACCGCCAGGATCTCCGACCCGGACACCGACGTCGCCCTGAGCGCCAAGTTCGAGGTCTGGGACCATGACACCGGGCAGTACGTCCAGGTCGATCGGGCCTCCGCTCCCAATGGAACGTGGGCCATCACGAGGCTCGGCTGGGCCAAGATGCGTGACGGCGGCCGCTACAAGTGGCACGTCGCGGCCGAGGACGGCATCGTCGGCTCGGGCTTCGGCCGTGAGTGCGGCTTCAACGTGGACGGGACAGCGCCGTCCAAGCCGACCGTCACCTCCGCGGACGGCCACAGCATCGACGTCGAGGACATGCCCGCCCGAAGCCCGCGCACGGTCAAGTTCGCCTCCAGCGACCAGTTCGGCCTGAAGGGCTTCTGCTACTCGCTCAACAAGCTGCTGCCCGTGGTCAACCAGGGCTGCGGTGGGACCTGGGTGGACGCCGGCCCCGACGGGACGGCGACCGTCACGTTCACCCCCACCCTGTATCCGACCAACCGGCTCACTGTCCAGGCCATGGACAAGGCGGGCAACCTCTCCCCGTACGACGGCTCGGACGGCGGCCCCAACTCCAGCACCACACTGATCACCACCGCCCCGAGCAACTTCGTCCACGACGCCACCGACCCGGCCCTGACCGGCGACCGGCCCGGCGACCTGACCGGTGACGGGCACGCCGACCTGGTGGCCGCCACCAGCACCGGCGAACTCGTCCTCTACCCCGGACGCGGCGACGGCACCTTCGACCAGCCCCGGACCGTCGCCAACCCGGGCTGGTCCGGAGCCCAGATCACCCACCGGGGCGACTTCGCCAGCCAGACCCCAGGACAGACCAAGGACGGCTACGAGGACTTCCTCGTCAAGCAGGGCACCCGGCTCTACCTCCACCCCGGAAACGGAATGGGCGCCCCCGACGAGTCCAAGCGCACCGAACTGCTCCACCCCAGCGGGGGCGACTGGTCGAGCACCAGCCAGATCGTCGCCGCAGGCAACGTCGACAAGCTTCCCGGCAGTGACATGATCGCCAAGGACGGCGACGCTCTCCTCCTCTACAGCGGCACCGACGCGGGGCCCCTCGCCACCGGAACGGACACCACCAGACTCAAGCCCGGCGTAGTCTTCTCCCCCTCCGGATGGGCCGACTACGACGTGCTCGCCCCCGGTGACGTCAACGGCGACGGCATCCCCGACCTGCTCGCCCGCTGCAACACCACCGACCCGAACGACACCGAGTACGGCCGCATCCGCCTCGTGCCCGGCGCCCGCAACGCCGACGGCCTCGGCTACCAGGCCGCCGCCCCCGCCACCGGCACCGTCTACGCCACCGGCTTCGACCCCCAGCACCGGCCGTTGATCACGGCGCCGGGCAACCTGCACGGCAGCGTCGCCGACAGCGGCAAGGGCTACCGGCTGTTCACCCCGACCCCGGGCCAGAGCACCGGTGACATCCTCGCGACCACGCCGGCCGATTCCACCGCCGTGGTGACCTACTACGCCGCCGACGGGACCGCGCAGAGCACCACCTGCCCCACCGGCTGCCTGCTGATGTACCCGGGCACACCCACCGGGCTCGGCCAACCGCGCCTGGCCGCCCAGGGCAACCTGCACACCGTCACCGCACTCGACGGCGGGCAGAGCCTACGCAGCCCGGCCACCGCGATGACGCGCGCCGCCAACGGCACCCTCGTCGCCGTGAAGGCCAACGCCGACGGAAGCCTGTGGGCGACCAACCAGACCAGCACCACGGGCGGCTTCCGCAGCTGGTACCAGCTCAGTGCCCAGGGCGTCCACACCGGCGACCCGGCACCCATCCTGTCGCCGGCCGCAGGCGGAACCGTCCACGTCTTCGTCCGCACCCGTACCGGCCAGATCGTCGACTACGCCCAGACCGGTCCCGACGCGTCCTTCAGTCCCGCGGCGGCCGTCGGCACCTCGGCACCGGTGTTCGCCCAGGACCCCGCCGTCACCCTCACCGCCAACGGCAGCATGATCGTCACCGCCGTCGACACGGCCGGCGACCTGTGGGCGACCAACCAGCCCGCGCCCGGCGCCGCGTTCGGCACCTGGTACAAGGTCAGCGGCAGTGGTGGGCTCACGGGCCGAGCCGCGTCCGTGCTGTCCCCGGCAGGGGGCGGGACCGTCAACCTGTTCGCCCGCACCACCAACGGCCACATCGGCTTCTTCGGCCAGGGCAGCCCCACCAGTGGATTCAGCCCAGGCGCCTTCCTCGGCACCTCCTCGCCCTCCTTCGCCGGGGATCCCAGCGTCACCATCGCCTCGAACGGCACCATGATCGTGGCCGCCATCGACGTCAACGGCGACGTCTGGGCCATCGACCAGGCCTCACCCGGGACGCCGTTCCGCGAGTGGTACAAGGTCAGCGTCAGCGGCGGAACCGGCGGCGCCACCAGCATCGTCCTGTCGCCCGGAGCCGGCGGCACCGTCAACATCGTCGCCCGCACGAGCAACGGACACATCGCCCTGTTCGGCCAGGGCAACCCGACCACCGGCTTCAGCACCGGCGCCTACCTCGGCAACCCGAACATGACCTTCGCCGGAGACCCCCGCGTCACACTCCTCGACAACGGAGCCATGATCGTCATGACCACCGATGCCGCAGGCATCACCTGGGCCATCGACCAGGGCGCAGCGGGAGAATCCTTCCGAGCCTGGTACCAAGTCTGACCGATAATGGGACGAGTCCGGTTGGCCGAGCGGCAACGCCAGGCCAACCGGCAACTCAGCGGGCGGAAGCTGGAGAGGCCTCTGCCGGATCGCGTCAACCCGGCCAGGGAGCCGTTAGCTCTGGTGTTGCTTCGACATGATGGCGAAGGAGCGGACGGGCGGGTGAGGGGAACCGACCCCTGAGGCTGTGGACCGGCGGGCCGCAGACGCCCTGTGGGGGGCCCTGGACTCGACACCCCCCACCGCTCCACCATGCCCCGCGATCAGCTCCAGCACGCCCTCGAACAAGCCGGACGCCGCCACCGCGCCGCCTCATAGCACCATCGCCGTACTACCCGCAGGGCCGAAACGGCGAGGCCGCCCTCGCTGGGTGGCCTCGCCGTTCTTCTGCCGCGCTGCGGGTGGCCGGCGTCAGGACGTAGGAGCTGGCTCTTCAGGGGGAGGGAGTAGGCAGGGGGTGACGACCCGCAGGTACATACGGTCCGCAGTGCCCGACGTGGACGCCGTCGCTGAGTAGCGGCTGCTGGGATGGAAGGCGTCGACGAGCGCGTCCGGCTTGCCGTCCACGGTTTCGCGATAGCCCTTCACGGTCAGACCTTCGCCGACCAGCATGTCGCGGACCTTCCTGACCGCATCCGGGTGCTGGGCACGGGGCACCGTGCTCTTGACGCTGTACATCAGGATGTACCGATCGTCGGGGGCGGTCTCGCCGTTCTTGCCGGTACACGGGGTGAAGAGCGCGTCGATGGTCGACGCGTCGGTCTCGATCCCGGCGGTCTGGGCCATGTGCTCGGTGATCTGCTGCGCCCAAGCTTGAGCGTCGGCCTTGGATTTCACGGGTGGTGTGTCACTCCTGTCGGCGGGATGGGCGGACGAGCATCCGCTGAGCACCGCGAGCAGGAGCGCAGCGGCGGTGAACCACCGGGGGGTGCGGGATACGCTGGCAGCCATGGTGCTCCTGAGTCGCCGGTCGGCGGTTGGTTGGACTGGTGGCGGGGTCAGTGCGGGCCCTGGGGGGCGAGCGTCGGCGGACGGCCCGCGATGATGCGTCCCTGGTTGGCGAGGCTTTCACTTGCCCCGTTGGAGCCCATGTCCCAATAGCCGCCATGTCCGCTGGTATCGATCTGGATGCGTTGCCCGTCGAAGTCCCTGTACTGGGGACCGTCGCCGAGAACGGTGCCGGTGACCATCTGGATGAAGTCGTCCTTGGCCGTGCCGACCCAGACGTGCTTCGGGTCGATGTTGAGCTGCCACGCGCCTTCCACCCCCATGCCAGGGCTGCCGAGCGCGAGGAGGTCGTTGGCGTTCGCCCCACCGTCGCGTGCGGCCACCCCGACGACGTAGCTGCCGTAGCTGTGGCCCATCAAGGTCAGATGCGAACAGGTGCCGTTCTCGCCCTCGGCAACCCGCAGGCCCTTGGTGAAGTTGCGCAGCAGGGGTGCCCCGGCATCCCCGCGGTCCCCCTCGGCTACCGAGCCGTCCAGCCAGTTCGGTGTCTCGTAGCCCAGCCATGAGACGACGGCGACGTTCTGGCCGTCGGATTCGTCCTCGGCGGCCTTCTGCAGACGCCGGATGTGGTCCATCTGCCCCGGCACCCCGGCGAAAACGGTCCCGGTGCCCGGCACGAAGACCGCCGTGTGCTGGGCTCTGTCGGGGTTACCCGTGGAGACGATGGCCCGGCCGTTGTGCGCTTCGGGGTCGAGTCCGAGCAGGAACATCCTGTGCGGCTCCGGGTTCCCGTCGGACGCCGTCAGCTTCTTCTGGATCTCCTCCAAGGCCTTGATCCGCGACTTGTACTCGTCTTCGTCGATGCCGAAGTCGCCCGGCTTCCCTGTCCGGTAGGCGTCCAGCTTCTCGTCGAGCACCAGGCGGTTCGCCTCGTCCCGGACCGTCGTGGGAAGGCCGTCGAGCCTGCCGATCTTGTCGGGGTGCAGCGCCAGGTAGGCGTCCTGCTGATCGGGGGTCAGCCCCTTCCACCACGCGGCGGACTTCTCCGGGTCCTTGCCGTCCGGGATGTACGGGTCGACCAGGCCCAGGTCCTGCATCGCGGCGGCGGCCGCGTTCTTCGCCCCGGCGAGTGCACCGTTCACCCGGGTCGGGTCGAGGGCGTTAGAGCTGAGCCGGCCCAGCGCCGTGTTGCCCTGATCACTCGCCGTCTGGGCGTCCTTCAGCGCGGTGTTGATCCGGTCCTGGAACCCCTTCATCTCCGAACCGAGCTGTTGCCGTGCTTTCTGTGCCTCCGGGTCGTTGTGCTCCCCTTTCCCCTCGGGCGGGAGACTGACGACGCCCTCGGCAGACACGTTCAGGCCTGCGTCCACCGCACGGTTCACGGCGTTGGTGAGGTTGGTCTGCGCCTGGTAGATACGGTCGGCGACGGTGTTGAGCACCAGAGCCGCAGCGTCCGCCTCCATCTTGACGATGTTCAGCTGCTGTTCCGTCTTCGCCATGTACGAGAGCGCGGCCTTCGCATCGTCCCCCTCCCAGTTGCCGGCCAGCGGTCCGTTGACCTGGCTGCGATGCCGCTGGCCGATGCTCTCGCCGGCGTGACCCAGTGCCGTCCAGGCCTTCGCCGCGTCATGCAGTCCGTGCGGGTCGAACTTCACCAGCAGTTCGTAGAGGCTCACTTGCCCCCCTGCGGTCCGACGGCCCACGCACCGGCGACCGCGCGGTCGTTGTGCTCATGGGCAGCGGCATTGGAATTCAGGTTGGCCGCGGTGTCCGCGAGCCGCTGACGCAGGTCACCGAGCGGCTTGGACCAGCCGGTGCCCAACTGCGCCAGTCCGCCGGCGATCGACCAGCCGGCGAGCTGGCCGGAGACGGTCTCGCTGGCGGTCACCGCGTTCTGGACGGGCGCACCCAGTTCCTCCCCCAGTCCCTTCGCGATACCTGCGGATGCCCGCAGGTCCGCCGGCTGGACCACAACCCTGCCAGTGGCGTTGTCACCCATGTGGGTTCCCCTCCCCGAAGATGGACGCGCGTTCCCACTCCCCCGCAGGACGCTAGACCTGCCGTGTGCGCTACGCATCCGTACAGATACTCAGATGTTACGGGCCGCACCTGACGAGCACCCAGGACTCGGGAAGGGCCCGGCCCACACAGGCCGCTGGAACACCGCTGCCCCACGGTCACCCCGTCCCTCCGAGCCAGAGGCGGGATCGGAACGGCCGGCCGTCCCGGGGTGGCGGACCGCAGGTCTGACGCTAGCGGTCGGCGGGCAGTGCGCAGCGGGACGGCGTCGCCGCGGGCAACGGCGAGGGCGGCGTGGTGACGGGCGAGGAGACAGCGACGGCAGCCAGTCCTCCGCCGAACGCGTCCTGCGCCTCCAGGCGGAGCTGCCCTGATCCGCCCCTCCCTTATCCGGCCTTCGGCAGCGCTCGGTGCTGTCGGAGGCCGGGCGACGAGCTGGTGGCTGAGGAGGGGCAGCTGGGTGGTGCAGCCGGGGAGGTGGGCTGGAGGTCGAGTCGGCCGGAGGCCAGCACACGGGCATGCCGAGGGTACGCTGCTGACAGCGGGGGTCTCCCCACCAGCCGCGGGCAAGGCCGTTCGCGCCTGCGTTGGCGTAGCCGGACACCATGACTGACCCGGGCACCATCCCGTGCGGGGAGGAACCACCTCCGCAGGGTGCTCCGGACCGGCCAGGCCGAGAACCTCGGTGCGGTCGAGAACCTGCCCTATGGGCACGCGCTGCGTGCCCGCCGGGGGCGGGGTACTGATCCACCCGTCCCGCCCGCAGGCCCGGAAGCGCCGCAGCGTGACGTACAGCCGTGGTACCGGCGGTACCACGGCTGTACGTCACGCTGTCCGGGCCCGCCGGGCCGCGCGCCGGCGGTACGCCCGGGACCGGCACCGGTCCGAGCAGAACTTCGCGTCGCGCCTGCGGCCGGCGGAGGCGAAGACCGGCCGATGGCACACCGGGCAGGTCAGCTGCCGCAGCGTGCGGCGGTCGCCCTGCTGCCACACGGCTCCGATCAGCATCAGCAGCGCGAACTGCCTCTCGGAGATCTTGCGTCCCGGTACGCCTGGGCCCGGCAGGCGCCGTCGCAGTACCGGCGGTGGGCTGGTGCCCCCTTCGCCCGCGCCGGACTGACCGGTTAAGGCGATCCTATGTAGCCCTAGCAGGCGTAGATGTGGTAGACGTCGGTCCAGTCAGCCGTCCAGTCGCTGTACGGGGACGCTGGGGTCGTGTAGATCAGGTTGTAGCCGTAGTCGTACATCTTGACCTTCCTGGTGCCCTGCTTGAGGTCGTTGACCCACCAACCTGACCCCGTCATCCTGATGTCGTGCCAGCCACATCCGTAGTTGTTCGGAGTGCTGTTGTTCTGGGACCCGCAGAAGTAACCCTCCCAGCATCCTGCGGGGAGGGCGGCAGCGGAGGTCGCCTTGCTGGGGTGCACCACGGCGTCCTGCCCAGTTGAAGCAGCGCCTGCGCTGGACACTGGACTCACGAGCAGGGCCGCGCCCACCGCACAGGCGACAGTAAGGCCACGAAGGCCTGTGAATGCTCGGTTGGACATGAGAGTACCTCCTGTGATCAGGGGTGTTGGGTCTCCACGACGCAGTCGCGCGCCCGCGCGACCGGTCGGGTACACCCAAGATGCCGAGCAGGACACCATCCGGCCTTGTTATTCCGCGCAGGGTTGTTGACGATTTGCGCGCACCTGGGGCGGCGGGTTCCTGTAGTCCCGTGGCGGTATCCCGTAGGCAGCCCGGAACAGGCGGCTGAAGTGCGCTGGGTCGCTGAAGCCCCAGCGTTCGGCGATGGCCTGGATCGGGCGGGCGTTCAGGCGGGGGTTGGCCAGGTCGAGGCGGCAGCGTTCCAGACGGCGGCGGCGTATCCACGCTGCCGGCGACATGTCGTCCTCAGCGAGCAGCTGCTGGAGACGGCGCAGGGAGATGTGGTGGGCATCGGCAATCGTCTGTGGGGTCATGGCCGGGTCGGCGAGGTGCTGTTCGACGAATGTGTTGATTCTGGCGTGCAGGGCGGTCTTGCGGGTCGGCGTGCAGGCCGTGGCGTTCGGCGGCCCGGGCGATCCGCTCCTTCATCGCCTGGTGCTTCGCGCTCTCCTCTGCGGTAGGGGTGTGGCGTACCGGCAGGTTGGGCGGTCACCCAGAAGGTAGAGCCGCCGACCGTCCGGCGGCGGATCGCCACCGACCTCGACATCCCTTACCGATCCACCATGACCCGCGACCAGCTCCAGCACGCCCTCGAACAGACCGGACGCCGCCACCGGGCCGCGTCGTAGGCCACGGGAACAGGTGCTCACGCTGGGCCACTGCCTGCCCTTGGCCTTGTGCACGGGGGGACCACCTGGGCGTCCTGCTCAGCGGTTTGGTAGCGGATCGAGAGCCGCTGGGCCCGGTACGCGAGGCGGGGCCGCGCCGTTCGGTGTCGGGCCCGCCTGCCGCTCTCACTGGCCGGGCTGCCGCTTGGCTTTGCGGAGGGTGGCCCGGGTGAGGGCGGTGGAGTGCTGGGCAGGGATCGTCCGGTCTGCTGGCTCTTGGGCGGCGGCGTCGTACCGGGCGCGCAGGTCTGCGGCCAGATCATTGCCGTCGGCGGTGTCGGACGCTTCCAGAAGCTGCGTGAGGGCCTGGATCTCTCCTGCCCGCAGGGGCACCGTCCGTACTTCGGGCCAGCCGGTGAGGTGTCCGTCGATCATGCGGGCGTGCTCTGTGGAGAGCAGCGTGCTGAAGACGTGTCGTAGGGGGCGTTGCCACCCGCTCGTCGAGCTCTTGATGAGTGGGTCGCTTCGGCGCAGGACGTCCTCATAGGCGAGCAGGCGGTCGGTCAGCGGGGCAGGGTCGTCCTGCTTCGGGCGCCGGTAGTAGGGCCGGTCGGTGCTGCCGACCTGGCCGTTGACGCGTGCAGCGGTCAGGAACATGGCGACTTTGGCGGGTTCGGGCGTCAGGCCCTCGCCCATCCAGTACGCCGTGGTGCCCGTGTCTTGGTCGGCCCGCAGGGTCCATCCACTGGCCGCGTCCCAGTCAAGGCTCGGCGACTCGTACCCGGGGTAGGCGCGGGTCCACCACGGGGCCGGCAGCGAGACGAAGGCCTCGGCCTCGGACGCCCCATCCCCTTCGCTGACGGTGTTGACGACGGTGACGCCGTCGACGGGGAAGTCCTGGGCGAGGAGCTCGGCGGCGACGGCCGCGGTATACGCCCAGGCTCCCCGAAGGAGCTTCTGCTGGCTGGTCATGCTGGTCTTCCTCTTGTCGGGAGCGGATCGGTGGGCAGTGGACGCAGGAGCCAGGCGTGCGCGGTTGCGGGTCGATGGGACCGGCTCGTTGTCCTAGGTGTCGGTGCCGCCGGCCACCGGGGGTTCCCTGGCACGGTTCGCCTTGAGGCTGCCGGAGCGCCGGCGACGCACGCCACGGGGCACCGGGGCCTAACGTGCGGAGCCGACCCGACGGACGGCGAGCCGGCGTTGCGTCAGTCGGCGGCCGGACGCGTGGCCTCGACGGCGCGCGCGACGGCCTCGCTCTCACCCGGCATCCAGTGCCAGCCGGCCTCGGTGTAGACGCGCACCAGTTCCTCCAGATACTCGCCCTCGTAGCCCAACCGGGTGTGGAGCACCACGTTCACCCCGGGCTCGCGGCCGTCACCGACCGGGCGCGGGTAGTGCTCGACCACCCGCACAGTGTGAAACGGGTAGGTGGTCGGCGTCCTGATGTACGGCCGACCGTCCAACGGGCCCAGCAACAGGCTGGTGGCCGAGAACGCGTCCCCGACCGCAGGCACCGCCAGTGCAGTGGAGGCGTTCTCCTTCACCACTGAACAGAGATAGCCCCCTGACTCCCCGTCCGGCACGGTGGCCGGCTTGTCCCAGAAATCGACCCTGACCCCGATCGTGATCGTCACGCCCGCCATCCTTACGGCCCGCCGCCTCCTGGGAGCCGAAAGCCCCACGCCCTCACCCCATCGAGCTACCTCGGGCGCAGCGTGGTCTTCCCGGCCGGCTCATCTCGACGGGTCCGGATGTTCGACCAGCTGGAGTGTCTGCAGCCGAGCCAGCGCCTCGTACGCGGTGGAGGTCGAGGTGCCGCAGTCGTGGGCGATCTCTTCGACATCGGCAGTGACCGGGGCGAACACCGCACCGTGGCTCGTGAGCCATTTGTTCTCGGGTTCGCGCAGCCGGTTGTAGTGCCAGCGCAGGATCGCCTCCCGGTCGGCGGTTGCTTCGTCGAGGGCGGCCCGCGCCTTAGTCCTGTCCACCGGATGGCGCGGTGGGAGGATGGCAGTGTGGAGCCGCTGTACGACTGGTTGTCCCAGCGGGGTGTGAACACCGGCATGATCCGGGGACTCCCACGCTGGAACGTGGGCATGCCGCCGGACGGGGATGGCCGGCCGGACTCGAGTACCGGGTGGCCGCAGGCGGGCGATGCCGAGTCGGCGGCGGCGCACGGGGTCGGGCGCAGCGGGACGGCGCCGGCGCGGAGTGCCTTGTCGTGGCGGGCGCGGCGTTCGGCGAGGGCCTGGCTGCTGTTGGCGGCTGCGGTGGGGCGGTGGCTTCCTCGTGGTCGGTCTTCTCGGCGAGGCCTTGGGCGGACTGGTCCTCGGTTCGCGTCGGCTGAGGCGGGTCTGCTCCTGGCGGGCGATGGCGGCGACGATCGAAGGGTCGATGACGGGGTCGGTGCGGCGGATCTCGGAGAGCGCGCGGTGGTAGCCGGCGCTCGCGTCGTCGCGGGTGCGGACCGGGGCCTCGGGCTGTTCGACGGCCTGGTGGTGCGCGGTCCGCTGGTCGGGGCCGACGGCGATGCCGCGGGGCGCCCCCCGCAGGTCCCGCACGACGGTCCGGCCCATCTTGCCGTTGATCCGGTGCCCCTCGACCCGGCCCGGTGGTGCCGGCGGGTCAGTGCGTCGGTGGTGGCGTGACCTGGCAGACCACGACGAGCTCCAGGCGGGGGACGACGTAGTAGGCAAGCAGGCCGCCGGCGATGTCGAGGTAGCGCATCGGCTCACCGCTGCCTTGGTAGGAGGTGCCGTCCAGGTAGAGCGCCTCGGCGGCGCGGACCAACTCGGCGGCCCGCTGTTCGACGGCGGTGAGGAAGCCGGCCGGAGCACCGGCGGTGACGTGCTGCTCGCTGGGCAGGTACTCCCAGCTCCAGGTCACGCGTTCACCGCCGCGTAGGCGGCCCGGTAGAGCTCGGCGACGGTGGCGGCGTGCTCGCGGCACTCGGCGACGGTCGCGGCGTGGTTGGCGAGGTAGTTCGCCCGGTGCCAGGCCTGGGCGGTGGCGGGGTGCCGCTCGATCTCCACGACGGCGGCCCAGTGCGCGACGAACGAGCGGATCGGCTGGACGTTGCCGGTGGTGATGGCCTCGACCATGGCCTTCGTCTGCCCGTCGATCATCTCGGGGAGGCGGTCCGCGGCGACGACCGCCAGGGCGGCCTTCAGCGCGGCCGGGTTCCGCTCGGGCCGGGGGATCAGCTCGACTCCGTCGTGCACGGGCTGACTCATGGCGTTACTCCATCTCTCCGTCTGCTGCGAGGCTACCCGCTTCGGGGGTGGCGCCTGCCGGGATTGGGCGACACCCGGAGGCGGGCCGCGGTTGCCGGGCTGCTGCGGGCCCGGCCGACCCGATGGCGCTTCGCCGGGGCGGCCGGGGCGACGTCGCGAGTGGCGCCTCCCCTGGCGCCTGCCGCCTACAGGAGGGCGCGTGCCTCGGCGGCGAGGTGCGCGGGGTACGCGAGGTGAGGGCAGGACTCGGTCAGGTGGGTGGTGACGTCGGCAACCGCCCGGTGGGCAGGCAGGAGCGGGACCTGGTGCAGGCCGGACGGGGAGGCGTCGAGGGCGGCGGCCAGGGTCTGCTCGAACTGTTCCCGGTCGCCGAGCAGGCCGTAGCGGGACAGCGCGGTGCGCAGCTCGTGGAGGGTGGCCGGTCTCGGCGCGGCCTGGTGCAGTCGGCGCGGTGCCGCGCGCTCACACCAAGTTCGCCCAGGTCGATCCGCATGGTCTCCCCCGCAGGCGCGGCGGACCCGGGAGCGGAGGTCAGCCGTGATCGCGTCCAAGATCATGACAGCGGCTGCCGTCCTCCCCGCACGTGCGGGGATCAGCCGAGTGCCAGCCGCATTTCACGCCGCCCCGTCCGCGGCGGAGCAGAGCGGGAGAGGCGCAGCGGGATCGCCCCGGCCCGGGCGGCGCGGGCGACGGCGAGAGCGGCACGGTGTCGCTCTCGCTGCTGGCGGGTGTGCTCGTCGGCGGTCGTGGCGGGGTTGGAGGCCACCTCGATGGCGTGCTGGTGGTTCGCTTCGGGTTCGCGCAGCCGGTTGAAGTGCTGGCGGAGAATCTCCTCCCGGGCCGCGGCGGCTTCGTCGAGCGTGGCCTGGCGGGCGAGGGCCTGCTCGCGCATCTGGCGGCGCAGTTCCTGGTAGGCGGTGTGGTCGGCGAGCGGGGGCCGGACCGGCGGCGCGGGTGCGAGGCGGGGGGCCGGCCGGTCGTCGAGGTCGTGTTCGAGCTGCGGCGCGGGGGCGGGGCCGACGAGGTCCGCGACCCCCGCCGAGAGGTCGACAACCTGCCGGAGAAGACCAGGCTCACCGCGCAGGAGGTCAAGACGGCCGAGCAGCTCATCGGCATGCTCGCCATCGAGTGGAAACCCGACGAGTGGCACGACACCTACGAGGAGCAGGTCAAGAAGCTCGTCGAGGACAAGCTCGCGGGCCGCGAGATCGCCGTCTCCGCCGGGCCCGCCCCCGAGGCCTCACCACACTGATCGCGCGACCACTCCATGACTTCGGGCATCGCCTCCGCTGGTCACAGTGGCGACGCCGACACCAAGCCCGCGCCCGTGACGGCCACTACCGGCGGCAAGTAGCTCTGCAACCATGAAGATCAAGACCTGTGACCGGAGGAGCTACGCCGGAAAGTCCTGGCCTATTGCCCGCAGGACGTCGGCGAGCCACACCAGGTGGTATCCCAGAGCACGATCCTGGTCGGCAAGCAGATCCCTCAGATGCTGCCAGGACTCCGAGAGCTGCCCGATCGTCAGGTCGCCCGGCTCCCTGGCGACGTCGTACAGCTCGTCCGAGGGGATAGACCAGAAGTAGTCCTTGTCCAGGGCGACGGCATCGCCCGCCGCGGCGGCTTCCACATGGCGCAGCAGCACATCGAACGACCTGCGCAACTCAGCGAGGGACACGTACAAGGGCTCACCAGTCATGAGCACCATCATGAAGGACCGACAAGATCACGATCTACGGCTGGAGTACTAACCCCCGCGCTCGCGGGGAGGACCCGACCGTCTCCGAGCTCACGGGAAGCGGCGCCGGCTGACCCCCGCGCGTGCGGGGATCAGCCGAGTGCCAGCCGTATTTCACGCCGCCCCGTCCGCGGCGGAGCAGAGCGGGAGAGGCGCAGCGGGATCGTCCCGGTCCGGGTGGCGCGGGCGACGGCGAGAGCGGCACGGTGTCGCTCTCGCTGCTGGCGGTCGTGTTCGTCGGCGGTCGTGGCTGAGGCGCAGGCGGCCTCCTCGATGGTGTGCTGGTGGGCGGCCTCGGGTTCGCGCAGCCGGTTGTAGTGCCGGGCCAGGATGGCCTCCCGCTCGGCGGCGGCTTCGTCGAGCGTGGCCTGGCGGGCGAGGGCCTGCTCGCGCAGTTGGCGGCGCAGTTCCTGGTAGGCGGTGTGGTCGGCGAGCGGGGGCCGGACCGGCGGCGCGGGTGCGAGGCGGGGGGGCCGGCGGGTCGTCGAGGTCGTGGTCGGGCTGCGGCGCGGGGGTGGGGCCGACGCGGACGTCGACCGCCCGTACGGTGCCGGGGCGCAGCTGGCCGAGGGCGGCAGCTCGAGCATCGACGCCTCGTCGACTATTCCGACCTTTGGACTGTTCGGATTGGCTGTGACCTGGGGTGGTGCGTCGCGGAAATGTCCGTGACGTGCTTGGTCGTGCCGTTGTCGTCAGCCCGGACATGCGGGGATCACAGCCCGATCCAGTGCGCCAGCCCGTTGACGATCAGGCTCCCGACGGCGGCCATGGCGCCGGAGAGCGCCGCGAGGCTGGCCGTCCGGACTGTCGCGCGGCGATCGGAACGTTGCGGCTGTCCCTGACGGGCAGCGACGGTGTGAGAGCGGCGCTTGGGCCGGGTCCTGCTGATGATTCCCCTCCTGAGCAACGACGCGAGACACACCTCCGGCGGAAGCGTGCCGCAGGGCCTCAGCGACCCAGCAGTTCCAGTCTGGAGCCGCCCAAATGTAGTAGGGAAAGGACGTTTCTGCTGGTCAGAGCTGGTCTAGTGGTGGTTTCTGCGAGTCTTCGCGAGTTATCGCGTTGTCATCACGAGTGTCTGGTGGTCTTCGTTAGGCTCAGGTGGTCACGAGCTGGGGAGGGACACGTGGCGAAGATCTTGCGCATGCCGTCCGATTGGGAGCTGCCGCCGGGAGCGCGACGCAACTTCGTGGAAGAGCTGTGGGACTACTACCGCCGAGCAGGGCGCCCGACGCTTCAGGAGATCGCCGACGCCATAGCAGCCGACTACGACGCCTTCACTGCGAGCAAGGAGACCATCCGCCGGGCCATGCTCGGCAAGACGGTGCCTATCAACGGGGACGTCGTCGACGCCATCTTCGAAGTGTTCTGCAAACGCTCCAAGACCGATCCGAACGAGGATCGGTGGCCGCACTCGCTCGACGAGGTGGAACCGCGCCGGAACTGGTGGCGTCATTTGTGGTCTCTGGCGCTGGAAGAGGAACCGTCTCTGCCGGTTCAGCCGGGAAGCACCGGCGGCTGGGGAGGCGGTGGCGATTGGGGAAAACCCGCCACCCGCGCGTCGGCGGCCTCGGGAGAGCCTCCGTTCTGACCTGCCGATTGTTGCGTCCCTCAAGCAGGACATAACTGGGCGAAATGTCCAGAGACTGCGACAGATATGTCAGCAGTGCTGATCTTTCCGTGCCCCGAAACTCTTGCCACAGCCAGGGCCTCCGGTGAGCACGGAGACGGGACTGGCCATGGCCGCGCTCACCTGTCAGTTCCGCGCGTTCGGAAAGATGATCACCGAGCTCCCAGGCGACCGGCTCCCGCAGTGGATCGAAGCGGTCCGCGCCGACGACCTGCCGAGTCTCAACGCCTTCGTCAACGGCCTGGAGCGAGACCTTGCTGCGGTCACCGCCGGGTTGACCCTGCCCTGGAGTTCGGGTGTCATCGAGGGCCACGTCAACCGGATCATTCTGTGGAATCAGCACTGTCAAGCCGTGTGCTTGTGCATCACGTCGAGGTAGTGCAGATCGCGATGCGGAACGTGGTGGTCCCGGCCGGGCAGGCTGAAGACAGCGCAGACCTCGGCGGGCCGGGTGAGGATGCTCGACTGCTCGCCGAAGGTGAGGACGGGGTTGACCTCGTGGTGGCAGCCCGCGGTGTCGAGGGCCGTGATCAGTTCCTCGCGGAGCACGGTGGCCTCGAACGACTCGGAGTCAGGCAGGACGAGCGGCGGGAGACTCACCGTTGATCCGGGCCAGAGGTTGATCCAGATGCCGCTGACGGCCCTCTGGGTGACGACCAGTCGAAGGCCTCCCCATGCATAGGGGTAGCCGTCGATGTCGGGGCCCTTCATGAGGATGGCGGGGTGAGGGCGCCCTTGACCGAGGAGGTCCTCGGCCTCGGTCAAGGGCATTCCGCACTGAAGGGGGCCGATCCGGCCGGTTCGGGCGAAGTCGACGAGCACGTCCATCAAGGTCACGGCAGTGACTGTGACACTCTCCCGGGCCTGGGCGCACTCCGAATATTCCGCGCGATGGGCAACCCGTCCCGCCCTGTCGGACGTCGACGACCGGCAGGGCGGGCCATCGACGGCACGTCCAGTCGCGTGGTGTCGGGCCGGCCGGAGCGGGTGTGTCGGCGAGGCGGTCGAGTAGCCGGTCCAGGGCTGCATGGCCGTCCTGGCTCCAGTCCAATGGGCCTCGTCGTGTCCACCGGTAGTCCCACCGTGGGTCGTATGTCAGCGGAGCCTGTCCGCCGCATCGGGCCAGGGCTGCATGTCCGAGTCGTCGTCCACCTGGTCCGCCTCGTACCAACCACGCCGGTCGAGCCAGGTTCGCAGCCACTCGGCAAGGCTGTGTGAGTCGACGAACCATGCCGTAGAGGCGTCCTCACCGTCGATCGCGTTCGGTTCGAAGAGCAGGACGGTGCCGTCGGCGCTGTGGCAGTCCACGCAGGCCAGCATGCCGCAGCCCCAGTTCAGGATCGGCAGGACGCCAGCGGGCCAACGCCACCACGGGTCGGTTCCACCCGGGACGCCTCGGGTGTGGCAGTTCCCCAGTGCCGTGTTCGTCTGCTCGGTTTCTGGGGCTTCGAAGAGCTCGAACAGGCCGTCCTGCGGGCCGAATCCGCCGTTGCCCACGGTGGTGTAGAGCGCGGCGAGGAGCGGGTGCAGGCGGAAACCCAGCTGTTGCTCCACAGCGTCGAGGCTCTGCGGGGTGATCGGGTCCTGCAGGTTCTCACTGTTCGCGGCGGCAGTCCGGACGTGCTCCAACAGCGGTTTGAAATCGTTCACCTCGGCATCCTCCCGAACACGACTGACACGTCTGTCGAACGGGCCCGGCTGGTCATCGACCATTCACGATCGCGGGAGTTGAACGTCGCCCAACGTGACCGCTCCACAGAACTTGAGCCAGAACCCGCTCTCGTGAACAAAGCCAGCTGGTCTTTGCTCGGGAACTCCGACACGGCCTTCTCCTTTGTCACAACGATGGGGCACGGGGGTGGGGGGGGCGCGGGGGGGGGGGCCCCCCCCCCCGCGGGGGAAAAACCACCCCCCCCCCCCCCCCGGGGGGCCGGCGCCACCCCGGGGGGGGTGTTTGGGGGGGGGGGGGGGGCGCGTGGG
>NZ_JBIAVL010000041.1:0-31778 GCF_042894165.1 Kitasatospora sp. NPDC001547
GGGCCGACGGAGGCGTCGGTCGATGTCACGGCGTGGCAGTGCGTGCCGGGGCAGGCGGCTGGTGTGGTGCCGATCGGCGCGCCGATCGCCAACACGCGCCTGTACGTCCTGGACGCTCGGCTCCAGCCGGTGCCGGTGGGTGTGGCGGGTGAGCTGTATCTGTCCGGTGTGCAGTTGGCGCGTGGTTACGCGGGTCGTCCCGGGCTGACGGCGGAGCGGTTCACCGCGAACCCGTTCGAGCCTGGTGCTCGCATGTACCGCACCGGTGACGTCGCCCGTTGGAACGCGGACGGCCAGGTGGAGTACCTGGGCCGGGCGGACGAGCAGGTGAAGATCCGTGGTTTCCGGATCGAGCCGGGTGAGGTGCAGGCCGTCGTCGCCGCGCACCCGCAGGTCACGCAGGCGGCCGTGGTGGCACGCGAGGACACGCCCGGCGATGTCCGCCTGGTCGCCTACGTCGTCCCCGTCGACGGTGCTGGCTCCGAACTTCCCGCAGCAGTGCGGGAGTTCGCCGCGCGCGGTCTGCCGGAGTACATGGTCCCGTCGGCGGTCGTCGTGCTGGACGCGCTGCCGCTGAGTGTGAACGGCAAGCTGGACCGCAAGGCCCTGCCCGCCCCCGCGTTCACCGCGGGCTCCGGTCGAGGCCCGGCCAACGCCCGCGAGGAACTCGTCTGCGCCGCCTTCGCCGAGGTCCTCGGCCTCGAAGGCGTGGGTGTCGACGACAACTTCTTCGCCCTCGGCGGCCACTCCCTGCTGGGCATCCGCCTCGTCGAGCAGCTGCGCCTGCGGGGCGTCGCGGTATCGGTGCGGACGCTGTTCCAGTCCCCGACCCCGGCCGGGCTGGCGGCGTCGACCGGCGCCGTCCAGGTGGACGTGCCGGCCAATCTGATCCCCGCCGACGCGACCGCGATCACCCCGGAGATGCTGCCGCTGGTCGAGCTGACCGCCGAGGAGATCGCCAGGATCGTCGCCACCGTCGAGGGCGGCGCGGCGAACATCGCGGACGTCTACCCGCTGGCCCCGCTCCAGGAGGGCCTGCTCTTCCACCACCTCCTCGCAGACGGCGGCGAGGACGCCTACGTGCTGCGGGCGGCCCTGGAGTTCGACACCAGGGCCCGGCTGGACGCGTTCGTCCAGGCTCTCCAACTGGTCGTGGACCGGCACGACATCTTCCGTACGTCCTTCGTCTGGGAGGGCCTGCGCGAGCCGGTGCAGGTGGTGTGGCGCAAGGCCGAGCTGCCCGTCAGCGAGGTGTCCCTCGCCTCGGACACCACCGATCCGGCGGCCGAGCTGCAGGCCATCGTCGGCTCCACGATGGACCTGGGCCGCGCCCCGCTGCTGCGGGTGGACTACGCGGCGCTGCCGGGCGGGGGCTGGATGGCGCTGGCCAGGATGCACCACACGGTGCGCGACCACACCGCGCTGGAGGTCGTGCTCAGCGAGGTCCGGACGATCGTGGCCGGCCGCGAGGCCGAGCTGCCCACGCCGCTGCCGTTCCGCAACTTCGTCGCGCAGGCCCGCGGCGGTGTCCCGCGGGTGGAGCACGAGCGGTACTTCGCCGGCCTGCTCGCGGACGTGGACGAGCCGACCGCGGCGTACGGGCTGCTGAACGTGCGCGGCGACGGCGCGGACTCGGTGCACGGGGTGACGACGCTCGGGGACGGGCTCGCCGCCCGCCTGCGGGAGACCGCGCGCCGGCTGGGCACCAGCCCGGCGACGCTGATGCACGTGGCCTGGGCCCGGGTGCTGGCCGCGGTCAGTGGTCGCGCCGACGTGGTGTTCGGCACGGTGCTGTACGGCCGGATGAACTCCGGGGCCGGGGCCGACCGGGTGCCCGGACCGTTCATGAACACCCTGCCCGTGCGCGCCCTGACCGACCGCCACGGCGTGCTCGCCGCCGTCACCGCGATGCGCGACCAGCTCGCCGAGCTGCTGGAGCACGAGCACGCGCCGCTGGTCGCGGCGCAGCGCGCCAGTGGCATCGTCGGCGACTCCCCGCTGTTCACCTCCTTCATCAACTACCGCCGCAACGAGGGGCAGAGCGCCGAGGAACGCACGGGCGCGGTGATGGA
This sequence comes from Kitasatospora sp. NPDC001547, assembly GCF_042894165.1. Lineage (NCBI taxonomy): Bacteria > Bacillati > Actinomycetota > Actinomycetes > Kitasatosporales > Streptomycetaceae > Kitasatospora > Kitasatospora sp. NPDC001547. The sequence continues at coordinate 2,073 of NZ_JBIAVL010000041.1, forward strand.
GGGGACCCGTCTGCTGCTGTCGCGGGAGCGCACCAACTACCCGCTGGTCATCCTGGTCGACGACAACGACGACGGGATCGAGGTCGCGGTCGACGCGGTGGCGCCGATCGACTCGGCCGAGGTGGGCGCGCTGGTGCGCACCGCCACCGAGAACCTGGTCGGCGCGTTGGAGGCGGCGCTCGACGGCGGCCCGGAGCTGCCGCTGAGCGAGGTCCGGGTGCTGACGGAGGCCGAGCACTCGCGGCTGCTCACCGAGTGGAACGACACGGCGACCGAGGCGCCGGCCGACACGGTGGTCGGCATGTTCGCGGCCCAGGCGGCGCGGACCCCCGACGCGGTCGCGATCGTCGCCGACGGCGAGCGGGTGTCGTACGCCGAGCTGGACGTCCGGTCGAACCGGCTCGCGCAGTACCTGCTCGGCCAGGGCATCGGGGCCGAGTCCGCGGTGGGCCTGGCGCTGCCCCGCGGCGTCGAGATGATCACCGCGATGCTCGCGGTCTGGAAGGCCGGCGCGGGCTACCTGCCGATCGACCCCGAGCAGCCGGCCGACCGGGTGGCGTTCATGCTCACCGACAGTCGGGTGGCCCTGGTGCTCACCACCGAGGAGGTGCTCGACGACCTGCCGGCCGGCCGGATCCGGTCGGTCGCGCTGGACGACACGCTGACCGGGATGCAGCTGGCCGCGGCGCCCGGGACCGCGCCGGCGACGGTGGCGGACCCGGCCGGCCTGGCCTACGTGATCTACACGTCCGGCTCGACCGGCCGCCCGAAGGGCGTGGCGGTCACCCACGGGGCGCTGGCCAACTACGTGGCCACGGTGCCGCCGAGGATCGGTCTCACCGGGCCGGGCGCCCGGTACGCCCTGCTGCAGGCCCAGGTCACCGACCTCGGCAACACGGTCCTGTTCGCCAGCCTGGTGACCGGCGGTGAGCTGCACATCCTGGAGGAGGGGGCGGTCACCGACCCCGCCGCGGTCTCCGGCTACCTGGCCGAGCACGGCATCGACCACCTGAAGGTCGTTCCCTCGCACCTCGCGGCGCTGAGCGCGGTGGCCGGCCCGGAGCAGATGCTCCCGGCGCGGTCGCTGGTGCTCGGTGGCGAGGCGGCCGCCCCGGACTGGGTGCGGGAGCTGGTGGCGGCGGCCGACGGTTGCGAGGTGTTCAACCACTACGGTCCGACCGAGACCACCATCGGGGTCGCCACCACCCGGCTGACCGCCGAATCGGTCGCCGACGGAGTGGTCCCGGTCGGCCGGCCGGTCGGCAACACCCGGTTCTACCTGGTGGACGCCCGCCTCCAGCCGGTGCCGGTTGGCGTCGCGGGCGAGCTGTACGTGGCCGGCGCCCAGCTGGCCCGCGGCTACGTCCGGCGCCCCGGTCTGACCGCGGAGCGGTTCGTCGCCAACCCCTTCGAGCCGGGCGGCGCGCGCATGTACCGCACCGGCGACCTCGCGAAGTGGACCGCGGACGGCCAGGTGGTCTTCCTCGGCCGGGCCGACGAGCAGGTGAAGATCCGCGGCTACCGGATCGAGCCGGGTGAGGTGCAGGCGGCGCTGGCCGCGCACCGGCAGGTCGCCCAGGCGGCCGTGGTGGCCCGCCGGGACGCCCCTGGTGAGACGCGCCTGGTCGCGTACGTGGTGCCCGGTGCCGGCGCGGACGCCCAGGACCTGGCCGCGCAACTGCGGCAGTTCGCGGCCGAGAAGCTGCCCGAGCACCTGGTGCCGTCCGCCGTGGTGGTGCTGGACGCGCTGCCGCTGGCCGCCAACGGCAAGCTGGACCGCAAGGCCCTCCCGGCCCCGGACTTCGCGAGCCGGGCCGGCTCCGGCCGGGGCCCCGCGGACGCCCGCGAGGAGATCGTCTGCGCGGCCTTCGCCGAGGTGCTGGACCTGGAGAAGGTCGGCGTCGACGACGACTTCTTCGAGCTGGGCGGGCACTCCCTGGTGGCCGTCCGGCTGGTGGAGATCCTCCGCGCGCAGGGCGTCTCGGTGTCCGTCCGCACCCTGTTCGACAACCCCTCGCCGGCCGGCGTGGCGGCCTCGGTCGGCGCCGAGCGGATCACCGCACCGGCCAACCGGATCCCGGCGGACGCGCGGGAGATCACCCCGGAGATGCTCTCCATGGTGGAGCTGACGGCGGCGGAGGTCGCCGCAGTGGTCGCGGCCGTCCCCGGCGGGGCGGCCAACATCGCGGACGTCTACCCGCTCGCCCCGCTCCAGGAGGGCCTGCTCTTCCACCACGTGCTCGCGGACGGCGGCGACGACGCCTACGTCATGCCGGCGGTGCTGGAGTTCGACTCCCGGGCACGCCTGGACGCCTTCGCCCGAGCCATGGACCAGGTGGTGGAGCGGCACGACATCTACCGCACCGCCTACGTCTGGGAGGGCCTGCGCGAGCCGGTGCAGGTGGTGCTGCGGCACGCGCCGATCTCCGTCACCGAGGTCGCGCTGGACCCCCGGGGCACCGACGCGATCGCCGAACTGGTCGCCCTCGGCGGCCACTCGATGGACCTGGTCGACCCGCCGCTGATCACCCTGCACGTCGCGGCCGCCCCCGGCGGCCGGTGGCTGGCCCTGATCCGGGTGCACCACCTGGTGCGCGACCACACCGCGCTGGTCGTCCTGCTGACCGAGGTCCGGGCCTTCCTGACCGGCCGCAGTGCCGAACTGCCCCGGCCGCTTCCGTTCCGCGACTTCGTCGCCCAGGCGCGCGGCGGCGTCCCGCGCGAGGAGCACGAGAAGTACTTCACGGCCCTGCTGGGCGACGTGACCGAGCCGACCGCCCCGTTGGGCCTGGTCGACGTGCGCGGCGACGGCGCGGGCCTGGAGCGCGAAGCGGTCGCGCCCTCCCCCGAGGTGGACGCGCGGCTGCGCGAGGTGGCCCGCCGCCTCGGCACCAGCCCGGCGACGTTGCTGCACGTGGTCTGGGGCCGGGTGCTCGCGGCGGTCTCGAACCAGCCGACCGTGGTCTTCGGCACCGTCCTGTCCGGTCGGATGAACGCCGCCGCCGGTGCCGACCGGATCCCCGGCCCGTTCATCAACACGCTGCCGGTGCGGGTGCGCGAGCCGCGCCTCGGCGTGGTGGCGGCCGTCGCCGCCATGCGCAGCCAGCTCGCCGAGCTGCTGGAGCACGAGCACGCCCCGCTGGTGGTCGCTCAGCACGCCAGCGGCGTGGCCGCGGGCAGCCCGCTGTTCACCTCGTTCATCAACTACCGCCGCAACGCCGGCCAGAACCTCGACGAGCGCTGGAACGAAGAACTCGACGGCATCCAGCTGGTGTTCGCGAACGAGCGGACCAACTTCCCGCTGGCGCTGATGGTCGACGACAACGGCGTGGACCTCACGCTGGCCGTGGACGCGGTGGCCCCGGCCGACGGCGCCGCGGTGGGCGGGATGGTCCGCACCGCGATGGCCAACCTCGTGTCGGCGCTGGAGACCGCGCTGGACGGCGGCCCCGAGCTGCCGCTGGACGCGGTGGCCGTGCTGGACGAGGGTGAGCTTCACCGGATGCTCGACGAGTGGAACGACACCGGCCGCGGTCTGGCGGCGGCGACCCTGCCCGAGCTGTTCGCGGCGCAGGCCGCGGCGCACCCCGACGCGCCGGCGCTGGTTGCGGACGGTGTGAGCCTGACGTACGCCGAACTGGACGCGCGGGCCAACCGGCTGGCGCGGCTGCTGATCGGCCGCGGCGTGGCCCCGGAGTCGGTGGTCGCGGTGGCCCTGGAGCGCGGGGTCGACCTGGTGGTCGCCCTGCTGGCCGTGGTCAAGGCCGGTGGCGCCTACCTGCCGCTCGACCTCTCGTACCCGGCGGAGCGCATCGCCCACATGCTGGCGGACTCCGCGCCCACCGTGGTGCTCACCGACGGCCGGGGGGCCCTGGTGGCCCCGGGCCTGGACCGGGTGGAGCTGGACGACGCCGCGACGGTCCGCGAGCTGGCGGCCCTGGCCGACGGCCCGCTGGGGGCGGCCGAGCTGCACGCGGCGCTGGGCGCGGACAACGCGGCCTACGTCATCTACACCTCCGGCTCCACCGGGCGGCCCAAGGGCACGGTCGTTCCGCACCGGGCCGTCGACCGGCTGGTGCGCGGCTCCGGCTTCCTGCCGCTCGGCCCCGGCGACGTCGTCGGCCAGCTCTCCTCGGCCTCCTTCGACGCCGCGACCCTGGAGATCTGGGGACCGCTACTCAACGGCGCGACCCTCGCGGTCGCGGCCCCGGGCGCGCTGTCGATGGCCGAGCTCAAGGCCTTCCTGACCGCCCACGCCGTCGACACGGCCTGGCTGACGGCGGGCTTGTTCCACGAGGTGGTCGACCAGGACCCGTCGGCCCTGGCCGGGCTCCGCCGCCTGCTGGCCGGCGGTGACGTCCTCTCGCCCGCGCACTGCCGCCGGCTGCTGGCCGTCCTGCCCGGGATCCGGCTGTTCAACGGCTACGGTCCGACCGAGAACACCACCTTCACCACCGTGCAGGAGATCCTCGCGGCCGACCTGGTCGAGGGCGCCGTCTCGGTGCCGATCGGCAGCCCGATCGCCGACACCCGGGTGTACGTGCTGGACGCCGCGCTGCGCCCGGTGCCGGTCGGGGTCGAGGGCGAGCTCTACACCACCGGTGCGGGCCTGGCCCGCGGCTACGACCGGCAGCCGGCCCTGACGGCGGAGCGCTTCGTGGCCTGTCCCGTCGAGCCGGGCACGCGGATGTACCGCACCGGCGACCGGGCGCGGTGGACGACGGACGGGCGGTTGGTGTTCGTCGGCCGGGCCGACGACCAGGTGAAGATCCGCGGCCTGCGGATCGAGCCCGGTGAGGTGGCCGAGGTGCTGGCCGGCCACCCGCGGGTGGCGCAGTCCGCGGTGATCGTCGGCGAGGACGCCTCCGGCGGTCGGCGGCTGATCGCCTACGTTGTCCCCGTCGACGGCTCCGCCGGCGAACTGCCTGCGGACGTCCGGGAGTTCCTGGCCGACCGGCTGCCCGAGTACCTGGTCCCGGCGGCCGTCGTGGTCCTCGACGCCCTGCCGCTGACCGCCAACGGGAAGCTCGACCGGGCCGCCCTGCCCGCCCCCGCGTACGCGGCCGGCGGCGGCCGGGGCCCGGCCGACAGCCGCGAGGAGGCCGTCGGCGCCCTGTTCCGCGAGGTGCTCGGCCTGGAGGCCGTGGGCATGGACGACGACTTCTTCGCCCTGGGCGGCCACTCCCTGCTGGCCACCCGCCTGGTGACCCGGGTGCGGGAAGTCCTGGGCACCGAACTGCCGCTGCGGGCGGTGTTCGAGGCCCGAACCGTGGCCGGGCTGGCCCGGCGCGTGGGAACCGAGAAGTCAACCAGGCCGGCTCTGCGGCCGATGCGCAACCACGAGGAGTCCTGATGGTTCCCCTGTCCTTCGCCCAGCGCCGGCTCTGGTTCATCGGCCAGCTGGACGGCCCGAGCGCCCGGTACAACCTGCCGGTCGTGCTCCGGCTCACGGGCCGGGTGGACGGCGTGGCGCTGAACGCGGCGCTGCGGGACGTCATCGGCCGCCACGAGGTGCTGCGCACCCTCTACGCGGTCGCCGACGGCGAGCCCCACCAGCACATCCTCGGGTCCGACGAACTCGACTGGGACCTCACCCTGGCCGAGGTCGCCCCGGAGGAACTGGACGAGGCCGTCGCGGCCGCCGCCCAGTACGCCTTCGACCTGTCGCGGGAGATCCCGGTCCGGGCCGCGCTGTACTCGACCGGCCCGGAGGAGCACACCCTCGTCCTGACCGTCCACCACATCGCCGGCGACGGCTGGTCGCTGCGGGTCCTCGCCCGGGACCTCTCGGCCGCGTACGGGGCGCGCCTGGCGGGCCGGGCGCCCGAGTGGGAGCCGCTGCCCGTCCAGTACGCCGACTACGCGCTCTGGCAGCGCGAGCTGCTCGGCGACGAGGACGACCCGGAGAGCCGGCTGGCACGGCAGGTCGCCTACTGGCGCGGCGCGCTGGCGGACGTCCCGGAGGAGCTGGCGCTGCCGACCGACCACCCGCGTCCCGCCGTCGGCTCCTACCGGGGCCACCGGGTGCCCCTGGAGGTGCCCGCCGACGTGCACGCCGGGCTCGCCGAGCTGGCGCTGGCCGAGGGGGTCACCCCCTTCACGGTGCTGCGCGCCGCCCTGGCCGTCCTGCTCTCCCGACTCGGCGCCGGCACCGACGTCCCGATCGGCTCGGCGGTCGCCGGGCGCGCCGACTCGGCCCTGGACGACCTGATCGGCTTCTTCGTCAACACCCTGGTCATCCGTACCGACCTGACGGGCGACCCCAGCTTCCGGGAGCTGCTGGCCCGGACGCAGGAGACCGCCCTGGCGGCCTTCGAACACCAGGACGTGCCCTTCGAGAAGCTCGTCGAGGAGCTGGCCCCGGCGCGTTCGATGGCGCGCCACCCGCTCTTCCAGGTCGTGCTGAACCTCCAGAACAACGCCGCGGCGGTGCTGGAACTGGCCGGCCTGCGGGTCGAGGTGGCCGGGGCCGGGATCCACGGCGCCAAGTTCGACCTCGAGGTCGACTGCTGGGAGACCTTCGACGCGGCGGGCCGCCCGGCCGGTCTGCGCGGCTCGCTGACCGTGGCCGCCGACCTGTTCGAGGAGGCGTCGGTCGGGCCGCTGGCCGGGCGCCTGGTGCGGGTGCTGTCCCAGCTGGTCGCCGACCCCTCGGCGCCGGTGAGCGGCGTCGAGGTGCTGGACGCCGCCGAGCGCGCACGGGTGCTCGGCGAGTGGGCCGGAGGCCGGCCGGCCGAGCCGGCCGCGTTCCTGCCCGAGCTGTTCGCGGCGCAGGTGGCGCGGACCCCGGAGGCCACCGCGGTCGTCTTCGGCGACGAGGCGCTCAGCTACGCCGAGCTGGACGCGCGGACGAACCGGGTGGCGCGCCGCCTGGTCGGCGCGGGCGCGGGTGCGGGTGCCGTGGTCGGGGTCTGCCTGGAGCGCGGTGCCGACCTGGTGGTGGCCCTGCTGGCCGTGCTGAAGGCCGGCGCGGCCTACCTGCCGCTCGACCCGGAGTACCCGGCGGAGCGGCTCACGTACGTGCTGGCGGACGCCGCGCCGGTGTGCGTGCTCACCTCGGAGGAGTGCGCCCCCGCACTGCCGGAGGGCGTGGCGCGGCTGCTGGTCGCGGACCCGTCCGCCGCCGACCCGTCCGGTGCCGACCCGTCCGCCGCCGACCCGTCCGGTGCGGAGCCGGACGGCGCGCCGCCGGTCGCGGCGGTGCGGGCACAGGACGCCGCGTACGTCATCCACACCTCCGGTTCGACCGGCCGGCCCAAGGGCGTCGTGGTCCCGCACGCCGCGCTGGCCGCGCACCTGCGGGGCGCGGCGGAGCGGGTGCCGCTGGAGGCCGGCGACCGGCTGGTGGCGGTGACCACGGTGTCCTTCGACATCGCGGCGCTGGAACTGTTCCTGCCCCTGCTGTCGGGCGGGACGGTGGTGGTGGCCCCGCGTGACGTGGTCCGCGACCCGGCCGCGCTGCTGGAACTGGTCGTCTCCTCGGGCGCGACGGTCGTGCAGGGCGTCCCCTCGCTCTGGCGGGGCGTGCTGGAGGCCGGCGCCTGGCCGGCCGACGTGCGGATGCTGGTCGGCGGCGAGGCGCTGCCGGGCGAGCTGGCGGCCCGGATGGCCGCCACCGGCGCGCCGGTCGTGAACGTGTACGGACCCACCGAGGTGACCGTCTGGGCCACCTCCGCCCCGGTCACGGGCGAGGGGCCCGTACTGGTCGGCCGGCCGTTCGCCGACGTGCGGGCGCACGTCCTGGACGAGCGGCTCCGGCCGGTCGCCCCCGGCGTGGCGGGTGAGCTGTACCTGTCCGGCGCCCAGGTGGCCCTCGGCTACCTGGGCCGTCCGGGGCTGACGGCGGAGCGCTTCGTCGCCTCGCCGTACGGGCCGGGGGAGCGGATGTACCGCACCGGCGACCTCGCGCGCTGGACCCGTGACGGGCAGCTGGAGTGCCTGGGCCGGGCCGACGACCAGGTGAAGGTCCGCGGCTTCCGGATCGAGCCGGGCGAGATCGAGGCGGTGCTCACCGCCCACGACACGGTGGCGCAGACCGCGGTGATCGCCCGTGAGGACGTACCGGGCGACGTGCGCCTGGTCGCGTACGTCGTCGCCCGGGCCGGCGCGACCGTGGACGGCGCGCGGCTGCGCGCCCACGCGGGGCAGAGCCTGCCGCCGTACATGGTGCCGTCGGCGGTCGTGGCGCTCGACGCCCTGCCGCTGACCGCCAACGGCAAGCTGGACCGCAAGGCCCTGCCCGCCCCCGGGCAGACCGCGGCCGCCGACGGCCGCGGCCCGGCGACCGTCCAGGAGGAACTGCTCCGCGGGGTCTTCGCCCAGGTCCTGGGACTGGCCGAGGCCGCGGTCGGAATCGACGAGGACTTCTTCGCCCTCGGCGGCCACTCCCTGCTCGCGACCCGGTTGATCAGCCGGATCCGCGCCGTCCTGGGCGTCGAGGTGCCGCTGCGGACGCTGTTCGAGACGCCCACCGTAGCGGGCCTCGCGGCCCGGCTGGTGGACGCGGACACGGCCCGGCTGGAGCTGACCGCGGGTGAGCGGCCGGAGCGCGTGCCGCTGTCCTTCGCCCAGCGCCGGATGTGGTTCATCGGCCAGCTGGAAGGCCCCAGCGCCACCTACAACATCCCCGTCGCCCTTCGGCTGACCGGTGACCTCGACCGTCAGGCCCTCCACGCCGCGCTGCGCGACACCCTGGCGCGCCACGAACTGCTGCGCACCGTGTTCGCGGTGGGCGAGGACGGCGAGCCCTGGCAGCGGATCGTCCCGGTCGAGGAGCTGGACTGGGAGCTGTCGGTGGTCGAGGTGGCGCCGGAGGGGTTGGAAGCCGCCGTGGCGGGGGCCGCCGGGCACCTGTTCGACCTGTCGGCGGAGGTGCCGATCCGGGCCTGGCTCTTCTCCACCGCGCCGGACGAGCACGCCCTGGTGGTCGTGGTGCACCACATCGCGGCCGACGGCTGGTCCTGGGCGCCGCTGGCAGCGGACGTCTCGCGCGCTTATGCGGCGCGCAGCGCGGGCCGGGCGCCGCAGTGGGCGCCGTTGCCGGTGCAGTACGCGGACTACGCGCTGTGGCAGCGTGAGCTGCTGGGCGAGACCGGTGACCCGGAGAGCCTGGCCGAGCGCCAGATGGACTACTGGCATGGTGCGTTGGCGGGTGTTCCGGAGGAGTTGGCGCTGCCGGTGGACCATGTCCGTCCGGCGGTGGCGTCGAACCGGGGTCATGAGGTGCCGGTGGCGGTTCCGGCGGTGCTGCACGCGGAGTTGGCGCGGGTGGCGCGGGCCGAGGGCGTGACGATGTTCATGGTGCTGCAGTCGGCGTTGGCGGTGCTGTTGTCGCGGCTGGGTGCGGGTACGGATGTGCCGATCGGTGCGGCGAACGCGGGCCGTACGGATGCGGCGTTGGACGATCTGGTCGGGTTCTTCGTGAACACGCTGGTGGTGCGGGCGGACCTGTCGGGTGATCCGACGTTCCGTGAGGTGCTCGGCCGGGTGCGGGAGCGCAGCCTGGAGGCGTTCGCGCACCAGGACGTGCCGTTCGAGCGGCTGGTGGAGGAGTTGGCGCCGGCCCGGTCGATGGGGCGGCACCCGCTGTTCCAGACCGTGTTCACCATGCAGAACAACGAGCACGCCGTGGTCGAGTTCCCCGGGGTGCAGGCGTGCCCCCTCTCGACGGCCGCCGAGGTGGCCGCGCGTTTCGACCTGGACGTGCTGCTGGGCGAGGCCTTCGACGCGCAGGGCGCACCCGGCGGGCTGCGCGGCGCGGTGATCGGTGCGGCGGACCTGTTCGAGGCGGAGTCCGTCGGGCGGATCGCGGAGCGCCTGGTGCGGGTGCTGGAGCTGGTGGCCGCCGACCCGGGCGTTCGGCTGAGTGCGGTGGACGTGCTGTCAGCGCGGGAGCGTTCGCAGGTGCTGACCGAGTGGAACTCCTCGGCGGTGGACTTCGGTTCGGTGCTGGTGCCGGGGCTGTTCGCGGAGCGGGTGGCGCGGACGCCGGAAGCGGTGGCGGTGGTCGCGGATGGCGTTGAGGTGTCGTTCGCGGAGCTTGACGCGCGGGCGAACCGGCTGGCGCACTACCTGCTCGGCCAGGGTGTGGGCGCGGAGTCGTTGGTGGGTGTCTGCCTGCCGCGCGGTGTGGACGCGGTGGTGGCGGTCCTCGCCGCGTGGAAGGCGGGTGCCGGTTATCTGCCGATCGATCCGTCGTACCCGGCGGAGCGGATCTCGTTCATGCTGGCGGACAGTGGCGCGGTGCTGACGCTCACCGATGAGGAGGTGCTGGACGAGCTGCCGGCGGGGCGCAACCGGTTGGTGGCGGTGGACAGCGCGCTGATGGCGATGCAGCTGGCCGCTCAGCCCACGACCGCGCCCGGGGTGGCGGTTCGGGCCGATGGTCTGGCGTATGTGATCTACACGTCGGGGTCGACGGGTCGGCCGAAGGGAGTGGCGGTCACGCACGGCGGTCTCGCCAACTACGCGCGTTTCGCGGCGGGTTCGTACGGGACGGAGGGTGGTGCGCCGCTGCACTCGTCGCTGGCGTTCGACCTGACGGTGACGAGTGTGGTGGTGCCGCTCATCTCGGGCGCGCCGGTGGTGGTCAGCCGTGAGGGCGGGGCCGAGGGCCTGGCGCAGCTGCTGCGCGATGGCGGCGGTTTCGGTCTGGTGAAGGCCGTCCCCGCTCATCTCCCGCTGTTGTCCGGCATGTTGTCGGAGGGGCAGTTGGCGAAGGCGGCGGGCCGGTGGGTGGTCGGTGGTGAGGCGCTGCCGGCCGGTGTGGTGCGGGACCTGCTGGCCAAGGCCCCGGGCTCGGTGGTGGTGAACGAGTACGGTCCGACGGAGGCGACGGTCGGCTGCGCGGTGTTCGAGGTCCGCGCGGGTGACGAGGTCGGTTCGGTGGTGCCGGTCGGTCGTCCGGTGGCGAACACGCGGCTGTACGTGCTGGACGACGCGCTGCGTCCGGTGGCGCCGGGTGTGGCGGGTGAGTTGTACATCGCGGGTGCTCAGTTGGCGCGCGGGTACGTCAGGCGGCCCGGTCTGACGGCGGAGCGTTTCGTCGCCAACCCCTTCGAGCCGGGCGGCGCCCGCATGTACCGCTCGGGCGACATCGCCCGCTGGCGTGCGGATGGGCAGTTGGAGTTCCTGGGGCGTGCGGACGAGCAGGTGAAGGTCCGTGGTTTCCGGATCGAGCCGGGTGAGGTCGAGAGCGTCGTCGCCGCGCATCCGCAGGTCGCGCGGGCGGCGGTGGTGGCCCGGGAGGACGTGCCGGGTGACGTGCGTCTGGTGGCGTACGTCGTCGCCGACGACGAGGCGTCCGCCGAACTCGCCGACACCGTGGTGGCGTTCGCGGCCAGGCGGCTGCCGGAGTACATGGTGCCGTCGGCGGTGGTGGTGTTGGAGGCGCTGCCGCTGACGGGCAACGGGAAGCTGGACCGCAAGGCCCTGCCCGCCCCGGACTACGCGGCCGGCGCGGGCACCGGCCGGGCCCCGGCGAACGCTCGGGAGGAGGCGCTGTGCGCGGCCTTCGCCGAGGTGCTGGGCCTGGAGAACGTCACCGTCGACGACGACTTCTTCCAGCTCGGCGGCCACTCCCTGCTGGCGGTGCAACTGGTCGAGGTGCTGCGCCGGCACGGTGTGTCGGTGTCGGTGCGGGCGCTGTTCGACACGCCGACCCCGGCTGGCCTGGCGGCCTCGACGGGTGCGGAGGAGGTCGCCGTTCCGGCGAACCTGATCCCCGCCGACGCGGTCGAGATCACGCCGGAGATGCTGCCGCTGGTCGACCTGTCGGCCGAGGAACTGGCGCGTGTGGTGGCCTCGGTGGAGGGTGGCGCGGCGAACGTCGCGGACGTCTATCCGCTGGCGCCGCTGCAGGAGGGACTGCTGTTCCACCACCTGATGGCGGAGGGCGGCGAGGACGCCTACCTGATGCCGGTGGTCATCGAGGTGGACGCGCGGGAGCGAGTGGACGCCTTCGTGGCCGCCCTCCAGCAGGTCGTCGACCGGCATGACATCCTGCGGACGTCCTTCGTGTGGGAGGGGCTGCGCGAGCCGGTCCAGGTGGTCCGGCGCAAGGCCGAACTGCCGGTGACCGAGGTGGCCCTGGACCCGGTGGCCGCCGATGCGGCGGCCGAACTCCAGTCCGTCGTGGGCCTGTCCATGGACCTGGGCCGGGCACCGCTGATCAGCGTGCACGCGGCGGCGCTGCCCGAGGGCGGGCGCTGGCTGGTGCTACTGCGGCTGCACCACCTGGTGCAGGACCACACGGCGCTGGAGCTGCTGCTGCACGAGGTGGCGGCATTCCTGGCCGGTCGCGGCGGTGAACTGCCGAAGCCGCTGCCCTTCCGCGACTTCGTCGCGCAGGTGCGCGGTGGTGTCGGGCGGGCGGAGCACGAGCGGTACTTCGCCGGTCTGCTGGGTGATGTGACCGAGCCGACCGCCCCCTACGAGCTGGTGGACGTCCAGGGTGACGGTACGGCGGTCGAGCGCGCCGTGGTGCCGCTGGCGGCGGAGACGGTGGAGCGGCTGCGCTCCGTGGCGCGCCGGGTGGGTACGAGCCCCGCGACGCTGATGCACGTCGCCTGGGCCCGGGTGCTCAGCGCGGTCAGCGGCCACGCGGACGTGGTGTTCGGCACGGTGCTGTTCGGCCGGATGAACGCCGGCGCGGGCGCCGACCGCGTCGCCGGCCTCTACCTCAACACCCTCCCGGTGCGCGTGCGGTCGGGTGAGCTGGGTGCGCTGGAGGCGGTGCTGGCCATGCGCGGCCAGCTGGCCGAGCTGCTGGAGCACGAGCACGCCTCGCTCGCCCTCGCCCAGCAGGCCAGCGGCCTTCCGGGGAGCACCCCCGTGTTCACCTCGCTGATCAACTACCGTCACAACACCGGTGCGGAAAGCGAGAAGCAGGGCTATGCCCGGCCCGAGGGCATGCGGGTGCTCTCCTCCCGGGAGCGCACCAACTACCCGCTCGGCGTCTCCGTCGACGACCACGGCGACGCGATGTCGCTGGCGGTCGACGCGGTCGCGCCCATCGCGCCGGAGGCGGTCGGCCTGCTGCTGCGCACCGCCGTCGAGAACCTCGTCCCCCTGGTCGAGGACGCCCTGGACGGCGCGCCGGACACGCCGCTGCACGCCGTCCGGGTGCTGGCCGCTGAGGAGCGGCGTCGGTTGCTGGTGGAGTGGAACGACACGGCGGTGGAGGTCAGGTCGGGGACGGTGCCGGAGTTGTTCGCGGTGCAGGTGGCGCGGGATCCGGGTGCGGTGGCGGTGGTCGATGGCGGTGTCGGGCTGTCGTACGGCGAGTTGGACGCGCGGTCGAATCGGTTGGCGCGGTTCCTGGTCGGTCGTGGTGTCGGTGCGGAGTCGGTGGTCGGGGTCTGTCTGGAGCGTGGTGCCGAGCTGCTGGTGGCGGTGCTGGGTGTGCTGAAGGCCGGTGGTGCCTATATGACCATCGATCCGGAGTATCCGGCGCAGCGGGTGGCGTACATGTTGGAGGACGCCGAGCCGTCGGTGGTACTGGCGTCGGACGGCACGCTGGCTCTGGTGCCGGGGGCGCTTCCGGTCGAGGGACTGGACCTCTCGGGGCTGGACGACGGTCCGCTGGACGTGGTGGTCCGGGCCCAGGACTCGGCGTACGTGATCTACACCTCGGGGTCGACGGGTCGGCCCAAGGGTGTGTTGGTGTCGCACGCGGGTGTGGCGAGTCTGGTGGCGGGTCAGGTCCGTGATCTGGGTGTGGGTGCCGGTTCGCGGGTGGGTCAGTACGGGTCGGTGGGCTTCGACGCGTTCGCGTGGGAGTGGTTCATGTCCCTGTTGACCGGCGCGGCGCTGGTGGTGATTCCGTCGGAGCGGCGGGTTGGTGAGGCGCTGCCCGGGTTCCTGGCGGAGTCGGGAGTGACGCATGTGGCGTTGCCGCAGGCGGTGCTGGCGACGCTGGACGAGGGTTCGATCGCGTCCGATGTGGTGCTGGTGACGGGTGGTGAGGCGTTGCCGGTGGAGGTGATGGCGCGCTGGTCGCGTGGTCACCGTCTGTTCAACTCCTTCGGTCCGGCCGAGACGACGGTGGACGCCGCCTGCTGGCTCTGCGATCCGCTGGCCGACGAGGTGGCGATCGGGGCGCCGGTGGTGAACACCCGGGTGTTCGTGCTGGACGAGTTCCTGGCGCCGGTGCCGGTGGGTGTGGCCGGTGAGCTGTACGTGGCCGGTGCCGGTCTGGCGCGCGGCTACCTGGGCCGTCCTGGTCTGACGGCGGAGCGGTTCGTGGCGAACCCCTTCGGCGGGTCGGGCGAGCGGCTCTACCGCACCGGTGACCGGGCCCGCTGGACGGCCGACGGGCGTCTCGTCTTCGCCGGCCGCACCGACGACCAGGTGAAGATCCGCGGCTTCCGGATCGAACCCGGCGAGATCGAGAGCGTCCTCGCCGCTGATCCGCGGGTCGTCCAGGTGGCGGTCATCGCGCGGGAGGACGAGCCGGGTGACAAGCGTCTGGTGGCGTATGTGGTCGCGGACGGTGCGCCGGGCGACCTGCCGGGGCTGCTCACCGGACTGGCCGCGGAGCGGCTGCCCGCGTACATGGTCCCCTCGGCGGTGGTGGTGCTGGAGGCGCTGCCGCTGACCGTGAACGGGAAGCTGGACCGGGCGGCGCTGCCCGCCCCGGCGTACGCGGCCGGTGCCGGCCGTGCTCCGGCCAACGCGCGTGAGGAGGTCGTCTGTGCGGCCTTCGCCGAGGTGCTCGGCGTGGAGGGCGTCGGCGTGGACGACGACTTCTTCCGGCTCGGCGGGCATTCGCTGCTCGCGGTCCGCCTGGTCGAGGTGCTGCGCGGCCACGGCGTGTCGGTGTCGGTACGGGCCCTGTTCCAGACACCGACCCCGGCCGGGCTGGCGGCATCCACCAGCGCCGTTCAGGTGGCGGCTCCGGCGAGCCTGATCCCCGCCGACGCGCGGGAGATCACCCCCGAGATGCTCCCGCTCGTCGATCTGACCGCCGACGAGGTCGCCCGCATCGTCGCCGCCGTTCCCGGTGGCGCGGCGAACATCGCGGACGTCTACCCGCTCGCCCCGCTGCAGGAGGGCCTGGTCTTCCACCACCTGCTGGCCGACGGCGGCGACGACGCCTACGTGACCCCGGTGGTGTTCGAGCTGGAGTCCCGCGAGCTGCTGGACGCCTTCACCGGCGCCCTGCAGCAGGTCGTCGACCGCCATGACATCTTCCGCACCTCGCTGGTCTGGGAGGGCCTGCGTGAGCCGGTCCAGGTGGTCTGGCGCCGAGCGCCGCTCTCCGTCGAGGAAGTGGCCCTGGCCGCCGACGACTCCGACCCGGTCGAGCGACTCGTGGCCGTCGGCGGTTCGTCGATGGACCTGGGCCGGGCGCCGCTGCTGACGCTGCACGTCGCGGCGCTGCCGGACGGCGGCCGGTGGCTGATGCTGCTCAAGGTCCACCACGCCGTCCAGGACCACGCCGCGATGGAGGTGGTGCTGGCCGAGGTGCAGGCCTTCCTGACCGGCCGGGGCGACTCGCTGCCCGCGCCGGTGCCGTTCCGCGAGTTCGTCGCGCAGGCCAGGGGCGGCGTGGCGCAGGTGGAGCACGAGCGGTACTTCACGGAGCTGCTCGCCGACGTGGACGAGCCGACCGCGCCGTTCGGCCTGGTCGACGTGCGCGGCGACGGGGCGGACACCGTCCGGCTGCGGGTGCCGTTCGGGGCGGAGCTGCACGACCGGCTGCGCGCGGTCGCCCGCAGACTGAGCACGAGCGCGGCGACCGTCCTGCACGTCGCCTGGGCGCGGACCCTCGCCGCCGTGTCGGGCCGCTCCGACGTCGTCTTCGGCACCGTCCTCTTCGGCCGGATGAACGCCGGCGCGGGCTCGGCGAACACTCCCGGACCGTTCATCAACACCCTGCCCGTTCGGGTGCGCACCGGTGAACTCGGCGCGCTGGAGGCCGTGTCGGCGATGCGCGGCCAGCTGGCCGAGCTGCTGGAGCACGAGCACGCCTCGCTCGCCCTGGCCCAGCGCGCCAGCGGACTGGCCGGCGACACCCCGCTGTTCACCGCGCTGCTCAACTACCGCCACAACCCCAGCAGTTCCGAGCGCGAGAGCGGCGACCGCAACCGCGGGTTCGAGGGCTTCGAAGCGAAGTTCTCGCGCGAGCGGACCAACTACCCCCTCGCGGTGTCCGTGGACGACGACGGCGAGTCGATCGCGCTGGCCGTGGACGCGGTGGCCGCCGTCGACGGCGAGGCCGTCGCCCGGCTCATGTGCACCGCCGCCGAGAACCTGGTCGCCGCCCTGGAGACCGCCCTGGACGGCGGCCCCGAGCAGCCGCTCGCCGCGGTGCCCGTCCTCGACGGGGCCGAGGCGCGTCGGTTGCTGGTGGAGTGGAACGACACGGCGGTGGAGGTCGGGTCGGGGACGGTGCCGGAGTTGTTCGCGGTGCAGGTGGCGCGGGATCCGGGTGCGGTGGCGGTGGTCGATGGCGGTGTCGGGCTGTCGTACGGCGAGTTGGACGCGCGGTCGAATCGGTTGGCGCGGTTCCTGGTCGGTCGTGGTATCGGTCCGGAGTCGGTGGTCGGGGTCTGTCTGGAGCGTGGTGCCGAGCTGCTGGTGGCGGTGCTGGGTGTGCTGAAGGCCGGTGGCGCCTATATGACCATCGATCCGGAGTATCCGGCGCAGCGGGTGGCGTACATGTTGGAGGACGCCGAGCCGCGGGTGCTGCTGGCCGCGGCCGCCACCGAGGGCGTGCTGCCCGGTGCGGTGCTGCTGGACGACCGTGAGGTCGTGGCCGCCCTGGCGGAGCTGGACGCCGGCCCGCTCGCCGGGCCGGGGCCGGCCCCGGCCAACCCGGCGTACGTGATCTACACCTCGGGGTCGACGGGTCGGCCCAAGGGCGTGCTGGTGTCGCACGCGGGTGTGGCGAGCATGACGGCGGGCCACACCCGGATGCTGGGCGTCCGTGCCGGGCACCGGGTCGGCCAGTTCGCCTCGGTGGGCTTCGACGCGTTCGCGTGGGAGTGGTTCATGGCTCTGCTGACCGGCGCGACCCTGGTGGTCATCCCGCCGCAGGAGCGGACCGGCGATCCGCTGGTGCGGCTGCTGGCCGAGCAGGCCGTGACCCATGTGACGCTGCCGCCCGCGGTGCTGGCGACGCTCGACGAGGGCTCGGTCGCCGAGGACCTCGTGCTGGTGACGGCGGGCGAGGCGCTGCCGCCCGAGACGGCGGCCCGCTGGGCGCGCCGCCGGCGGATGTTCAACGCCTACGGCCCCGCCGAGACGACGGTGGACGCCACCTGCTGGCCCTGCGACCCGGACGCCGCCGACGAGGTGGCGATCGGCTCACCGGTGGTCAACACCCGGGTGTTCGTGCTGGACGAGTTCCTGGCGCCGGTGCCGGTCGGCGTGGCCGGTGAGCTGTACGTGGCCGGTGCCGGTCTGGCGCGCGGCTACCTGGGCCGTCCTGGTCTGACGGCGGAGCGGTTCGTGGCGAACCCCTTCGGCGACGCGGGGGAGCGGCTCTACCGCACCGGTGACCGGGCCCGCTGGACGGCGGACGGGCAGCTGGTGTTCGTGGGCCGCGCGGACGACCAGGTGAAGATCCGCGGCTTCCGGATCGAACCGGGCGAGGTCGAGACCGTGGTGGCCTCGCACCCGGGGGTCACCCAGGCCGCCGTGATCGTCCGCGAGGACGAGCCCGGCGAGCTGCGCCTGGTCGCCTACACGGTGCCGGCCGCCGCCGACGCTGCGGCCGCACTCCCCTCCCTGGTCCGCGAGTTCGCCGCGGAGCGGCTGCCCGCGTACATGGTCCCCTCGGCGGTCGTGGTGCTGGACGCCCTGCCGATGACCGTGAACGGCAAGCTGGACCGGGCGGCGCTGCCCGCCCCGGCGTACGCGGCCGGCGGCGGCCGGGGCCCGGCCACCCTCCAGGAGGAACTGCTCTGCGGGGTCTTCGCCCAGGTGCTGGGCCTGGAGAGCGTCGGCGTGGACGAGGACTTCTTCGCCCTCGGCGGCCACTCGCTGCTCGCCACCCGCCTGATCGGCCGGGTCCGGACGGTCCTGGGCGTGGAGGTGCCGCTGCGGACGCTCTTCGACGCTCCCACGGTGGCCGCGCTCGCCGCCCGCCTCGCCGGCGCCGGCACCGCGCGGACCGCACTGGCCGCCGGTGAGCGGCCGGAGCGGCTGCCGCTGTCCTACGCGCAGCGCCGCCTCTGGTTCATCGGACAGCTGGAGGGCCCGAGTGCCACCTACAACGTCCCGGTCGCGCTGCGCCTGACCGGCGCGGTGGACCGTGCGGCGCTGAACACGGCGCTGCGCGACGTCATCGGCCGGCACGAGGTGCTGCGCACGGTGTTCCCGACCAAGGACGGCGAGCCCTACCAGCGGATCCACGAGCTCGACGAGCTGGATTGGGAGCTGACGGTCACCGAGGTGGCCCCGGCCGAGCTGGACGCCGCCGTCGCCGAGGCGGCGGGGTACGCCTTCGACCTCGCCACCGAGGCGCCGATCCGGGCCTGGCTGTTCGAGGGCGGCCCGGAGCAGCACGTCCTGGTGGTGACCATGCACCACATCGCCGGAGACGGCTGGTCCACGACCCCGCTGGCGGCGGACCTCTCGCAGGCCTACGCGGCGCGCTGCGCGGGCCGGGCGCCGGAGTGGGAGCCGCTTCCCGTCCAGTACGCGGACTACGCGCTGTGGCAGCGGGAACTGCTCGGCGACGAGCAGGATCCGCGGAGCCTGTTCTCCCGGCAGACGGCCCACTGGCGCGAGGCGCTGGCCGGCGCCCCCGAGGAGCTGGACCTGCCGTTCGATCACCCGCGGCCGCCGATCGCCTCCCACCGCGGCCACCAGGTGCCGCTGACGGTGCCGGCCGAGGTCCACGCGAAGCTCGCCGAGCTGGCCCGGGCGGAGGGCGTCACCCCGTTCATGCTGCTGCAGTCCGCTCTGGCGGTGCTGCTCGCCCGGCTGGGCGCGGGCACCGACCTTCCGATCGGTGTGGCGAACGCGGGCCGTACGGATGCCGCGCTGGAGGACCTGGTCGGCTTCTTCGTCAACACCCTGGTGCTGCGGACCGACCTGTCCGGTGACCCGGCGTTCACCGAACTGCTGCGCCGGGTGCGCGAGACCAGCCTGTCGGCCTTCGAGCACCAGGACGTGCCGTTCGAGAAGCTGGTCGAGGAGCTGGCGCCGGTCCGCTCGACGGCGGTTCAGCCGCTGTTCCAGGTGATGCTCACGCTGCAGAACAACGCGCGGGCCGTCGTCGACCTGCCGGGGGCGGAGGCCGCCGGGACGGCGTCGGGGGTGTCGGTTTCCAAGTTCGACCTGGAGGTGGCGGCGAGCGAGGCGTTCGACGCCGACGGCCGTCCGGCCGGGATCCACGGCGCCGTGATCGTCGCGGCGGACCTGTTCACCCGGGAGACGGCCGAGCGGTTCGCCGAGGGCCTGGTCCGGGTGCTGGGTGCGGTGGCCGCCGACCCGCGGCAGCGGGTGAGCGCGGTCGAGGTGCTGGCCGCTGAGGAGCGGCGTCGGTTGCTGGTGGAGTGGAACGACACGGCGGTGGAGGTCGGGTCGGGGACGGTGCCGGAGTTGTTCGCGGTGCAGGTGGCGCGGGATCCGGGTGCGGTGGCGGTGGTCGATGGCGGTGTCGGGCTGTCGTACGGCGAGTTGGACGCGCGGTCGAATCGGTTGGCGCGGTTCCTGGTCGGTCGTGGTGTCGGTGCGGAGTCGGTGGTCGGGGTCTGTCTGGAGCGTGGTGCCGAGCTGCTGGTGGCGGTGCTGGGTGTGCTGAAGGCCGGTGGTGCCTATATGACCATCGATCCGGAGTATCCGGCGCAGCGGGTGGCGTACATGTTGGAGGACGCCGAGCCGCGGGTGCTGCTGGCCGCGGCCGCCACCGAGGGCGTGCTGCCCGGTGCGGTGCTGCTGGACGACCGTGAGGTCGTGGCCGCCCTGGCGGAGCTGGACGCCGGCCCGCTCGCCGGGCCGGGGCCGGCCCCGGCCAACCCGGCGTACGTGATCTACACCTCGGGGTCGACGGGTCGGCCCAAGGGTGTGTTGGTGTCGCACGCGGGTGTGGCGAGTCTGGTGGCGGGTCAGGTCCGTGATCTGGGTGTGGGTGCCGGTTCGCGGGTGGGTCAGTACGGGTCGGTGGGCTTCGACGCGTTCGCGTGGGAGTGGTTCATGTCCCTGTTGACCGGCGCGGCGCTGGTGGTGATTCCGTCGGAGCGGCGGGTTGGTGAGGCGCTGCCCGGGTTCCTGGCGGAGTCGGGGGTGACGCATGTGGCGTTGCCGCAGGCGGTGCTGGCGACGCTGGACGAGGGTTCGATCGCGTCCGATGTGGTGTTGGTGACGGGTGGTGAGGCGTTGCCGGTGGAGGTGATGGCGCGCTGGTCGCGTGGTCACCGTCTGTTCAACTCCTTCGGTCCGGCCGAGACGACGGTGGACGCCGCCTGCTGGCTCTGCGATCCGCTGGCCGGCGAGGTGGCGATCGGGGCGCCGGTGGTGAACACCCGGGTGTTCGTGCTGGACGAGTTCCTGGCGCCGGTGCCGGTGGGTGTGGCCGGTGAGCTGTACGTGGCCGGTGCCGGTCTGGCACGCGGCTACCTGGGCCGTCCGGGCCTGACGGCGGAGCGGTTCGTGGCGAACCCCTTCGGCGGCGCGGGCGAGCGGCTCTACCGCACCGGTGACCGGGCCCGCTGGACGGCCGACGGGCGTCTCGTCTTCGCCGGCCGCACCGACGACCAGGTGAAGATCCGCGGCTTCCGGATCGAACCCGGCGAGGTCGAGAGCGTCCTCGCCGCTGATCCGCGGGTCGTCCAGGTGGCGGTCATCGCGCGGGAGGACGAGCCGGGTGACAAGCGTCTGGTGGCGTATGTGGTCGCGGACGGTGCGCCGGGCGACCTGCCGGGGCTGCTGATCCGGACGGCCGCGGAGCGGCTGCCCGCCTACATGGTCCCCTCGGCGGTGGTGGTGCTGGAGGCGCTGCCGCTGACCGTGAACGGGAAGCTGGACCGGGCGGCGCTGCCCGCCCCGGCGTACGCGGCCGGTGCCGGCCGTGCTCCGGCCAACGCGCGTGAGGAGGTCGTCTGTGCGGCCTTCGCCGAGGTGCTCGGCGTGGAGGGCGTCGGCGTGGACGACGACTTCTTCCGGCTCGGCGGGCATTCGCTGCTCGCGGTCCGCCTGGTCGAGGTGCTGCGCGGCCACGGCGTGTCGGTGTCGGTACGGGCCCTGTTCCAGACACCGACCCCGGCCGGGCTCGCCCTGTCGGCGGGTGCCGGCCGGGCGGTGGACGTCCCGGTGAACCTGATCCCCGCCGACGCCGTCGAGATCACCCCGGACATGCTGCCGATGGTGGAGCTCTCGGACCGGGAACTCGCCACCGTGGTGGCGGCCGTTCCCGGCGGTGCGGCGAACATCGCGGACGTCTACCCGCTCGCCCCGCTGCAGGAGGGCCTGCTCTTCCACCACCTGCTGGCCGACGGCGGCGACGACGCCTATGTCACCCCGCTGGTGTTCGAGCTGGAGTCCCGCGAGCTGCTGGACGCCTTCACCGGCGCCCTGCAGCAGGTCGTCGACCGCCATGACATCTTCCGCACCTCGCTGGTCTGGGAGGGCCTGCGCGAGCCGGTCCAGGCGGTCTGGCGCCGAGCGCCGCTCTCCGTCGAGGAAGTGGCCCTGGTCCCGGACGGCACCGACCCGGTGCAGCAGTTGCTGACCATCGGCGGTTCGTCGATGGACCTGGGCCGGGCGCCGCTGCTGACGCTGCACGTCGCGGCGCTGCCGGACGGCGGCCGGTGGCTGATGCTGCTCAAGGTCCACCACGCCGTCCAGGACCACACCGCCCTCGAGGTGGTGCTGGCCGAGGTGCAGGCCTTCCTGACCGGCCGGGGCGACTCGCTGCCCGCGCCGGTGCCGTTCCGCGAGTTCGTCGCGCAGGCCAGGGGCGGCGTGGCGCAGGCGGAGCACGAGCGCTACTTCACCGGGCTGCTCGCCGACGTGGACGAGCCGACCGCGCCGTTCGGCCTGGTCGACGTCCACGGTGACGGGGCGGACGCGGTCCGGCTGCGGGTGCCGTTCGCACCCAGGCTGCACGACCGGGTGCGCGCGGTCGCCCGCCGGCTGGGGACGAGCGCGGCGACCGTCCTGCACGTCGCCTACGCGCGGACCCTCGCCGCCGTGTCGGGCCGCTCCGACGTCGTCTTCGGCACCGTCCTCTTCGGCCGGATGAACGCCGGCGCGGGCTCGGCGAACACCCCCGGACCGTTCATCAACACCCTCCCGGTGCGCGTGCGCACCGGTGAACTGGGTGCACTGGAGGCCGTGTCGGCGATGCGCGGCCAGCTGGCCGAGCTGCTGGAGCACGAGCACGCCTCGCTCGCCCTGGCCCAGCGCGCCAGCGGACTGGCCGGCGACACCCCGCTGTTCACCGCGCTGCTCAACTACCGCCACAACCCCAGCAGTTCCGAGCGCGAGAGCGGCGACCGCAACCGCGGGTTCGAGGGCTTCGAGTCGCGGTTCGCCCAGGAGCGGACCAACTACCCGCTCGTGGTGGCGGTCGACGACGACGGCGAGTCGATCCACCTGACCGTGGACGCGGTGGCCGCCGTCGACGGCGAGGCCGTCGCCCGGCTCATGTGCACCGCCGCCGAGAACCTGGTCGCCGCCCTGGAGACCGCCCTGGACGGCGGCTCCGAGCAGCCGCTCGCCGCGGTGCGGGTACTCGGCGACGACGACCTGCACCGGCTGCTCGACGAGTGGAACGACACGGGGGACGCGTCCGAAGGCGCCCTGGTGCCCGAGCTGTTCGCGGCCCAGGCCGCGCGCACCCCGGACGCCGTCGCCGTGGTGTCCGGCGGCGCCGAGCTGACGTACGCCGAACTGGACGCCCGGGCGAACCGGCTGGCGCACTACCTGGCCGGCCGCGGCGTCGGTCCCGAGTCGGTGGTCGCGGTGGTCCTGGACCGCGGTGTCGAGCTGGTCGTCGCCCTGCTGGCGGTGCTGAAGGCCGGCGGCGCCTACCTGCCGGTGGATCCGGAGTACCCGGCGGACCGGGTGGCCTACACCATCGACGACGCCGGCACCGCCCTCGTGCTGACCACGAGCGGCCCGGCCAAGGTCCTGGTCGGCCTCGGGGCGCCCGTGGTGGCCCTCGACGACGCCGCTGTCACGGCGGAGTTGACCAGGCTGCCCTCGGATGTGCCGCCCGCGGACGGGTGTGCCGCACCGCTGCCGGAGCAGCCGGCGTACCTGATCTACACCTCCGGCTCCACCGGCCGCCCCAAGGGCGTCGTGGTCCCGCACGGCGCGCTCGCCGCGCACCTGGGCGGCGTGCGGGAGCGGGTCCGGCTGACGGGCGGTGACCGCCTGGTGGCGGTCACCACGGTGTCCTTCGACATCGCGGCGCTGGAGCTGTTCCTGCCCCTGGTGTCCGGCGCGTCGGTGGTGGTGGCCCCCCGCGAGGTGGTCCGCGACCCGGCGGCCCTCACCCGGTTGGTGGTCTCCTCCGGAGCGACCGTGGTGCAGGGCGTGCCGTCGCTGTGGCGGGCCCTGCTGGACGTGGACGGCTGGCCCGCCGGAGTGTGGGCGCTGGTCGGCGGCGAGGCCCTGCCGGCCGAACTGGCGCAGCGCTTCACCGCGCTCGGCATCGAGGCGGTCAACCTGTACGGCCCGACCGAGGCGACGGTGTGGGCGACCTCCGCGGAGGTGGCCGCCGGTCCGGTACTGGTGGGACGCCCGTTCGCCGGTGTGCGCGGGTACGTCCTGGACGCCCGGATGCAGCTCGCTCCGGCCGGTGTGGCGGGCGAACTGTACCTGTCGGGCGCCCAGTTGGCGCGCGGCTACGCGGGCCGTCCCGGTCTGACGGCGGAGCGGTTCACCGCGAACCCGTATGAGCCGGGGGAGCGGATGTACCGCACCGGCGACCTCGCGCGCTGGACCCGCGACGGCCAGCTGGAGTGCCTGGGCCGCGCCGACGACCAGGTGAAGGTCCGCGGCTTCCGGATCGAGCCGGGCGAGATCGAGGCGGTGCTCGCCGCCCACGACACGGTGGCCCAGGCCGTCGTGGTCGTCCGCGAGGACAAGCCCGGCGACCAGCGACTGGTGGCCTACGTGGTGCCCGCCGGGGCGAGCGGGGAAGAGGCCGAGGGACTCGTGCAGGCACTCCGCCTGGCGGTCCAGGACCAGCTGCCCGCGTACATGGTCCCGTCGGCGGTCGTGGCGCTGGACGCCCTGCCGCTGACCGCCAACGGGAAGCTGAACCGCAAGGCCCTGCCCGCCCCCGAGTTCGGCGCGGGCGCGGGCCGGGCACCGGCGAACCGGCAGGAGGAACTCCTGTGCCGGGCGTTCGCCGAGGTCCTGGGCCTCGACAGCGTGGGCGTGGACGACGATTTCTTCGCCCTCGGCGGCCACTCGCTGCTCGCCACCCGACTCATCAGCCAGATCAGGGCGCTGCTGCGGATCGACGTATCGCTGCGCACGCTCTACCGGACACCGACGGTCGCCGGACTCGCCCGGCAGCTTGGAACACAGAAGACAGCCAGGCCAGCACTGCGGCCGATGCGCACCACCGAGGAGCAGCACTGATGATCCCTCTGTCCTTTGCCCAGCGTCGGCTCTGGTTCATCGGCCAGCTGGACGGCCCCAGCCCGGCCTACAACCTCCCGATCGTGCGGCGGCTGTCCGGCGGACTGGACCCGACGGCGATGAACGCCGCACTGCGCGACGTCATCGGCCGGCACGAGGTGCTGCGCACGGTGTTCCCGACCAAGGACGGCGAGCCCTACCAGCGGATCCACAAGCTCGACGAGCTGGAATGGGAGCTGGCGGTGTCCGAGGTGGCGCCGGAGGAGCTGCACGCCGTCGTGGGCGAGGCCACGCGGTACCTGTTCGACCTGGCGTCCGAGGTGCCGATCCGGGCCTGGGTCTTCTCCACCGCCCCGGACGAGCACGTCCTGGCGGTCGTGGTGCACCACATCGCGGGTGACGGCTGGTCGATGGGGCCGCTGGCCCGGGACGTCTCCGAGGCGTACGCGGCCCGTTGCGCGGGCAGGGCGCCCGCGTGGGAGCCGCTTCCGGTCCAGTACGCGGACTACACGCTGTGGCAGCGTGAACTGCTGGGCGACGAGAACGACCCGGCCAGCCTGATGCACGCTCAGCTAGACTACTGGCGTGGGGCCCTGGCGGGTGCGCCGGAGGAACTGGCGCTGCCCGTGGACCGTCCGCGTCCGATGGTGTCCTCCCACCGCAGCACCACCGCTCCGGTGGAGGTTCCCGCCGAGGTGCATGCGCAGCTCGCGGAACTGGCCCGGGCCGAGGGCGTGAGCATGTTCATGGTGCTGCAGTCGGCGCTGGCCGTGCTGCTCTCGCGTCTGGGCGCGGGCACGGACCTGCCGATCGGCACCGTCGTCGCCGGCCGTACCGACGTGGCGCTGGACGACCTGGTCGGGTTCTTCGTGAACACGCTGGTGGTGAGGGCGGACCTGTCGGGCGATCCGACGTTCCGCGAGGTGCTCGACCGGGTGCGGGAGACGACCCTGTCGGCCTTCGACCACCAGGACGTGCCGTTCGAGAAGCTGGTCGAGGAGCTGGCGCCGACCCGGTCGATGGGGCGTCATCCGCTGTTCCAGACGGTGTTGACGTTGGAGAACAACGCGCAGGCCGTGCTCGACCTGCCCGGTCTGTCGGCGGGCGGGCTGCCGACGGGCGAGCGGACGGTCCGGTTCGACCTGGACGTGCTGCTGGGCGAGGCGTTCGACGCGCAGGGCGCACCGGCCGGTGTGTACGGATCGGTGATCGGTGCGGCGGATCTGTTCGATGCGGCGTCGGTCGAGCGGCTCGCGGTGTACTTCGTGCGCGTGCTGGCCGCTGTGTCCGCTGACCCGCAGGCGCGGGTGAGCGGAGTCGAACTGCTCGACGACGCCGAGCACCGTCGTGTGATGGTGGAGTGGAACGCCACGGAGGAGGAGGTTTCGGCTTCCTCGGTGGTGGAGTTGTTCGAGGCGTGGGTGGCGTCGTCGCCGGATGCGGTGGCGGTGGTGGCCGGTGGTGAGCGGGTGTCGTTCGCGGAGCTGGACGCGCGGGCGAACCGGTTGGCGCACTTCCTGGTGGCTCAGGGTGTGGGTGCGGAGTCGGTGGTGGGTCTTGCCCTGCCGCGTGGTGTGGAGATGATCGCGGGGATCCTGGCGGTGTGGAAGGCGGGTGCGGGTTACCTGCCGGTCGACCACGCGCAGCCGGCGGACCGGGTGGCGTTCACGCTGAAGGACAGCCGGGTGGCGCTGGTCGTCACGACGGACGAGATCCTCGGTGAGCTGCCGTCGGTCGGGGTCCGGCTGGTGGCCATCGACGCGACGTTCACGGCGATGCAGTTGGCCGCCCTGCCCACGACCGCTCCCGGGGTGGCGGTTGCCGGGGACGGTCTGGCGTATGTGATCTACACGTCGGGTTCGACGGGTCGTCCGAAGGGTGTGGCGGTCACGCACGGCGGTGTGGCGAACTATGTGTCGTCGGTGCCGGGTCGGGTCGGGTTCGGTGTGCCGGGCGGGCGGTATGCGCTTCTTCAGGCGCAGGCCACGGACCTGGGGAACACGGTGGTGTTCGCGAGCTTGGCGACGGGTGGTGAGCTGCACGTCCTGGAGGAGGGGGCGGTCACCGATCCGGCGCGGGTGGCGGCGTATCTGGCCGAGCAGGGGATCGACTTCCTGAAGGCGGTGCCCTCGCACCTGGCCGCTCTGGCGTCGGTGGCGGGTGTGGGGGGTGTGCTGCCGGGGCGTTCGCTGGTGCTGGGTGGTGAGGCTGCCACGCCGGAGCTGGTGCGCGAGCTGGTCGAGCGGGCGGGTGAGCGGGGGGTGTTCAACCACTACGGCCCGACCGAGACGACGATCGGTGTCGCGACCACGCGGTTGAGCGTTGATGATGCCGCCGGTGGTCTGGTGCCGGTGGGTGCGCCGGTGGCGAACACCCGGTTCTATGTGCTGGACGGGTTCCTGCGGCCGGTGCCGGTGGGTGTGGCGGGTGAGTTGTATGTGGCGGGCGTGCAGGTGGCGCGTGGTTATGTGCAGCGGCCGGGGTTGACGGCGGAGCGTTTCGTCGCGAACCCGTACGGTGTCGTCGCCGGGGAGCGGATGTATCGCACGGGTGACCGGGTGCGGTGGACGGCTGATGGCCGGGTGGTGTTCCTGGGTCGTGCGGACGAGCAGGTGAAGGTCCGTGGGTTCCGGGTGGAGCTGGGCGAGGTCCAGGCCGGGATCACCGCGCATCCGCTGGTCGGGCAGGCCGCGGTGGTGGCCCGGGAGGACGTGCCGGGTGATGTGCGTCTGGTGGCGTATGTCGTGGCGGACGATCCGGACGAGGACGCCAGTGGTCTGCCGGCCGCGGTGCGGGAGTTCGCGGCGCGTCGTCTGCCCGAGCACATGGTGCCGGCCGCGGTCGTGGTCCTGGACGCGATCCCGTTGACGGGCAACGGCAAGCTCGACCGCAAGGCCCTGCCCGCGCCGGAGTACACCAGCGGGACGGGTCGCGGCCCGGCGAACGCGCGCGAGGAGATCCTCTGCGCGGCGTTCGCCGAACTGCTGGGACTGGACAACGTCGGCGTCGATGACGACTTCTTCCGGCTCGGCGGACACTCGCTGCTGGCGGTGCGCCTGGTCGAGGTGCTGCGGAAGCAGGGCGTGTCGGTGTCGGTGCGGGCGCTGTTCGACAGGCCGACGCCGGCCGGTCTGGCGGCCTCGTCCGGCGTGGCGGAGGTGTCGGTACCGGCGAACCTCATTCCGGCCGACGCGACCGCGATCACGCCGGAGATGCTGCCGCTGGTCGACCTGACCGCGGAGGAGGTCGAGCGGGTCGTCGCGACGGTGGACGGCGGCGCGGCGAACGTCGCGGACGTGTATCCGCTGGCGCCGCTGCAGGAAGGCCTGCTGTTCCACCACCTGATGGCGGAGGGCGGCGAGGACGCGTACCTGATGCCGGTGGTGATCGAGTTGGACTCGCGGGAGCGCGTGGACGACTTCGTCCATGCCTTCCAGCAGGTGATCGACCGGCACGACATCTTCCGCACGTCGTTCGTCTGGGAGGGCCTGCGCGAGCCCGTGCAGGTGGTGTGGCGGCACGCCCGGCTGGCAGTGAACGAGGTGGCCCTCGACCCGCAGGCCGCCGACCCGTCGGCCGAACTCCGGGAAGTCGTCGGCCTGTCCATGGACCTGGGGCAGGCGCCGCTGATCAGCGTGCACGCGGCGGCGCTGCCCGAGGGCGGGCGCTGGCTGGTGCTGCTGCGGCTGCACCACCTGGTGCAGGACCACACCGCGCTGGAGGTGCTGCTGCACGAGGTCCGGGCGTTCCTGACCGGTCGCGGCGGTGAACTGCCGAAACCGCTGCCGTTCCGCGACTTCGTCGCCCAGGTGCGCATCGGGCAGGAACGGACCGAGCACGAGCGGTACTTCACCGAACTGCTCGGTGACGTGACCGAGCCCACCGCACCGTTCGAGGTGGTCGACGTCCAGGGCGACGGCACCGCCGTGGAGCGCGCCGTGGTGCCGCTCGCACCCGAGACGGTGGAGCGGCTGAGGGCGGTGGCACGTCGGGCCGGAACCAGCCCGGCGACGCTGATGCACGTCGCGTGGGCGCGGGTGCTCGCGGCGGTGTCCGGCCACGCGGACGTGGTGTTCGGGACGGTGCTGTTCGGCCGGATGAACGCGGGTGCGGGCGCCGACCGGGTGGCAGGGCTCTACATGAACACGCTGCCGGTTCGGGTGAAGACCGGTGAGCTGGGTGCGCTGGAGGCCGTGACGGCGATGCGCGGCCAGCTGGCCGAGTTGCTGGAGCACGAGCACGCCGCGCTCGCCGTGGCCCAGCAGGCCAGCGGCCTCGCGGCCGGCACCCCCGTGTTCACCTCGCTGCTCAACTACCGCCACAACACCGGCAGGGCCCCCGAGCAGGAGGATGACCGCGGTCTGGACGGCATCCGCGTGGTGTTCTCCAAGGAGCGCACCAACTATCCACTCGGCGTCTCCGTCGACGACAGCGGCGACGAGATGGCGCTTGCGGTCGACGCGGTCGCACCGATCGACCCGGGCGCCGTCGGCGTGCTGCTGCGGACGGCTGTCGATGGACTGCTCCCCCTGCTGGAGCGGGCCCTTGACGGCCAGGAAGACGCCGAGCTCCGCACGGTCCAGGTGCTGCCTTCCGAGGAGCTTCACCGGGTGGTGGTGGAGTGGAACGACACGGCTGTCGGGGGTGTGGTGTCGACGTTGCCGGCGTTGTTCGAGGCGCGGGTGGCGTCGGTGCCGGATGCGGTGGCGGTGGTCTTCGAGGGTGTGGAGGTGTCGTTCGCGGAGTTGGATGCGCGGGCGAACCGGCTGGCGCGTCACCTGGTCTCGCAGGGTGTGGGTGCGGGTTCCGTGGTGGGGGTGTGCCTGGAGCGCGGCGTGGAGTTGGTGGTGGCGCTGCTGGCGGTGGTGAAGGCCGGTGGGGCGTATCTGCCGCTGGATCCGGAGTATCCGGCGGAGCGGGTCGGCTACGCGGTGGAGACGGCGGGTGCGTCGGTGGTGGTGTCCACCGGTTCGCTGGCGGGTGTGCTGCCCGGCGGTGTGGTGCGGGTGCTGGTGGAGGACCCGGCCCTGGCTGGGCTGGACGACGGTCCGCTGGATGTGGTGGTGCTGCCGTCGCAGCCGGCGTATGTGATCTTCACGTCGGGGTCGACGGGTCGTCCGAAGGGTGTGGTGGTGCCGCACGAGGGCATCGTGAACC
>NZ_JBIAVL010000042.1:0-25055 GCF_042894165.1 Kitasatospora sp. NPDC001547
GGGCCGGGCCCCCCCCCGCCCCCCCGCGGGCCGGGGGGCCCCCCGGGGGCGGCCGGGGCGGGCGGGGCCGGGCCCCGGGGGGGGGGGGGGGGGGGCGCGGGCCCCCCCCCCCCCCCCCCCGACCGCGCGGATCAGCTGCCGGCCGCGGCCTTCTGCAGGTCGGCGAGGTCGACGGCCTCCGAGGCCGACGGGGTGGCGGCGATCACCGGGGTGCCGTAGTCCGAGTAGCTGACGGTGACGTTCATCGCGCCGGCCTTGGTCTCGGCCTGCTCGGTCCGCTTGACGACCAGCTTGTCGGCGTCGACCCAGACGTCGATCCGGTCGCTGGTGACGCCGGCCGCGTCCAGGTTCTGCTTCAGCCGGTCGGCCTGCTCCTGGGTCATGCCCTGGCTGGTGGCCTTGGCCACGTCGGCCGCGCTGAGCACGCCGGAGTAGTGGGTGGTGGCCTTGCCGTTCACCGTCTCCGGGCCGACCTCGGTGACCTTGCCGCTGGCGATCAGCGTCCGGACGCCCTGCACCGGGTCCGCGCTCTGGAGCTGGTCGGTCGTGCCGCCGGAGGCCTTGGCCATGTCGGCCTTGCTGTAGCGCACCCACTTCGGGCCGCCGCTCTCCAGCAGCTTCCCGCCCAGGCCCATGTACATGGCGTCCTTGGTGTACAGGTAGTGCACGTTCGGGCCGCCGGTCAGCGGCTCCAGGAGCTTGGCCATCGGGGAGCCCGACAGGTCCATCGTGAGGTCGGCCTCCAGGCCGTCGGCCCAGGACACCGCCCCCTTGCCCTTCATGGTGATCTCGCCGACCTGGATCAGCTCGTCGACCTTCGCCGACTTGGCCGCGCCGGTCTTCTGGGTGACCTGCTCCAGGTAGACCGCCGGGCTGACCTTCTCCGGCTTCGCGCCGGTGGCCGGGGCGGCGGACGACGGGGCGGCCGAGGTGGCGGCGGCCGTGGTCGGCGCGGCCGGGGCGGCGCTCTTGTCGTCGTTGTCGTTGCACGCGGTCGCGGTCAGCGCCAGGGCGGCGAGGACGACAGCGACGGCGGTGTTGCGGGTTCCAGCCATGGTTCCCCCCTTGAGGATCCCCGGGCGCGGGATGCGCCCGGGGCGGTAGCCGGTTGTAGCCGGAGGGCTCGGAGTCCGGACGGCCGGATCAGCCGAGCAGCTTGAGCAGGTCGGTCTCGGCGCCGAGGTCGTCGGCGGCCGGCACCGTGATCGGGGCGGCCTTGCCGAGGTCCGAGTACTTGACGGTGACGGCTTCCTTGCTGCCCTTCTTCTCGCCGTACTCCTGGTACTGGACGAGTTCCTGCTTGGCGTTCAGCCAGAAGTCGATGGTGAGGGACTTGCCGTCCTCCTCCAGCACCTTCTGGACGGCGGGCCGCCGCTCCGCCGGGAGCCCCGTCATTCCGGCCACCAGCGCGGCGGTGTCCTGCTCCGCCCGCAGGTGGACGGTCTGGGCGCCGTCCACGGCCTCCTGGCCGACCTTGGTGAGCTTGCCGCTCTGGGCCGCCATGGTGAGCAGGGTGACCGGGTTCATCATCTGGCCCGCCGCCCGGAAGGTGGCGCCGGTCTCGTCCGTGGACAACTTGACCCAGTGCTTGCCCCCGAGGGCCGGGGCCGCCTCGTCGCCGCCGAGGTAGGCGTCCACGCCGACCACCCGGATCTTGAGCTTCTTGCCGCCCATGTCGCCGAGCAGGTCCACGGAGGTCTTGGCCGGCTCCTTCCAGTCCGCGTCGCCGGTGCCGCCGGGGCTGTCGGGCTCGGCCGGGATCATGGTGACCTTGCCGTTGCCGGCCTTCTGCATCACCAGCGCGGACGCGGCCAGCGCGGCCTTCGGGTCCCCGGCCAGCACCGCCGCGAGCGGGTCCGCGGCCTTGGCGTCGGCGGCCTTGGTCTCGCCGCCCTTGGCCTCGGCGGTCTTGGTGTCGCCGGCCTTGGCGTCATTGCTCTTGGTGTCACCGCCACAGGCCGTAGCCGCACCGAGCAGGACGGCCGTCGTCGCGACGGCCGAGGCGAGGCGCAGAGCGCGCATGAAGCTACCCCCGTGGGATCTGGTCAATCCATGGAAGATCCGATCGTCGGCTCTTCTCATGTTCTTTTCACGCGGACTCTAACCGATCGCCGAACCCCCCACGCACTGGATATCCCCCTCCCCGTCACCCGCCCGCGGCGGGCGTCGCGTCCGCGCCCCCGGGAGCCGAGACATCGGTCGTGGTGACCGTGGTTCCCGCACTCCCCCGGATCGTCTCGCGCAGCCGCAGCAACTGCATGCCGGGCCCGACCCAGACCTCGTAGCCGATCGACGTCACCCCGTGCACCCGGTACCAGTCCAGCGTGGCGGCGCGCCGCTTCGGGGTCAACTCGTCGTCCTTGCCGAACAGTTCGGCCACCGGCGCGGAGCCCTGGTAGTGCGCCACGGTCACCCCGGCCAGCTGCTCGCCGCCGAGCGAGACGAGCTTGACGCCCTGGGCGACCTCGTACGCCCGGCTGCCCGGGCCGGTGATCAGCGCGGTCGTCCAGCCGCCCGCGAAGCCCTCCGGATCGGGGCCCGCCCCGGGGTCGACCGCCTCGGCGGTGCTCCGCTCCGCGTGCTTGGCCGCACCGCCCTGGTACACGAGGTCGAGCGCGCCGTCCTTCAGGGTCAGCCGCCCGCTGCCCAGTTCGTCGGTGACGGTGAGGGCCGCCTCGTCCGAGGCGCCCCAGACCAGCGAGCCGCTCGCGGTGCGCCGGCCGGCCGCGCCCTCCTGGACCACGTCGATCCGGGCGCCGCCGGCGTCGTCCAGCGCCTGCGCGGCCGCCAGCACCACCTGCTTGGGCGGCACCGGCGCGGGGCCCCCCGGGGTGGCGGTGGTCGGGGCGGCCAGCAGGCTGCACCCGGTGGTGGCGAGCAGCAGCAGGGCCGCCGCGAGAACGGTGGGGCGAGGGGCGGGCGGCACGGCACACTCCGGCGGTCACAGGTTCTCCACATGGTCTGACCGGCAGAGCGTACGACGGTTCGGCCCGCCGTTCCCATCCGCCGGTGTCCCGATCCGGCAACCGTTGCGGCCCGCCGGCGTGCCCTCCCCCGCCCGGTCGGGTCCCCCGGTCACCGCCCGGGAACGACGGCGGGCCCGCACCCCCGGTGAAGGGGGTACGGGCCCGTCGTACGGACTGCTCTAGAGCACTGGGGCTCAGACCGCGGCCGGGTCCTCCTCGACGAGGAGGTTGCGGGTGCGGTTCGGGTCCACCTGGATGCCGGGGCCCATGGTGGTCGAGAACGCGGTCTTCTTGATGTAGCGGCCCTTGGCAGCGGACGGCTTGGCGCGGAGCACCTCGTCCAGCGCGGCGGCGTAGTTCTCGACCAGCTGCTCGTCGGTGAAGGAGGCCTTACCGATGATGAAGTGCAGGTTCGAGTGCTTGTCGACGCGGAACTCGATCTTGCCGCCCTTGATGTCGTTGACAGCCTTGGCGACGTCCGGGGTCACGGTGCCGGTCTTCGGGTTCGGCATCAGACCACGGGGGCCGAGCACGCGGCCGAGGCGGCCGACCTTGCCCATGAGGTCCGGGGTGGCGACGACGGCGTCGAAGTCCAGCTTGCCCTTCGCGACCTCGTCGATCAGCTCGTCGGCACCGACGATGTCGGCGCCCGCAGCACGCGCGGCCTCGGCACGCTCGCCGGTCGCGAAGACCAGGACCCGAGCGGTCTTACCGGTGCCGTGCGGGAGGATCACGGTGCTGCGGACCATCTGGTCGGCCTTGCGCGGGTCGACGCCCAGACGCATGGCGACCTCGACGGTGCCGTCGAACTTGGTGGTGCTGGTCGCCTTGGCGAGGCGGACGGCCTCGAGGGGGGCGTAAAGGCGCTCGCGGTCGACCTGGGCGTCCGCGGCCTTCAGGGCCTTGCTGCGCTTCATAGCTGCTCCTGAATGGTGAATGGAGTTGTGGTGTCACGGGCCTGCGCGGGCCCTACCACAGAGGACGAGAGGGGTTCTCAGCCCTCGACGGTGATGCCCATCGACCGGGCGGTGCCGGCGATGATCTTCGCCGCGGCGTCCAGGTCGTTGGCGTTCAGGTCGGGCATCTTGGTCGTGGCGATCTCGCGGACCTGGGCGCTGGTGAGCTTGGCGACCTTGGTCTTGTGCGGCTCGCTGGAGCCCTTCTCGACACCGGCGGCCTTCAGGATGAGGCGCGCGGCCGGCGGCGTCTTCGTGATGAAGGTGAAGGAACGGTCCTCGTAGACCGTGATCTCCACCGGCACGATCATGCCGCGCTGCGACTCGGTCGCAGCGTTGTAGGCCTTGCAGAACTCCATGATGTTGACGCCGTGCTGGCCCAGCGCGGGGCCGACCGGCGGCGCCGGGTTGGCCGCGCCGGCGTTGATCTGGAGCTTGATAAGCCCCGTGACCTTCTTCTTCTTGGGAGGCATGTCTCTCCGGGTCCTTCCGAGAGGTGATTGCTGGTGCGTGCGGAACCGGGGCGACACCCGGCCGCCAGCACACACATCGGACCAGGCTAACGCGTTCGCGCCGCTGGACCAAAACGGATCCGGGCGGGCCCGCGGGCCCGCCCGGATCCGAAGACCGTACGACTAGTTCTTCTGGATCTGGTCGAAGGAGAGCTCGACCGGGGTCTCCCGGCCGAAGATCTCGACCAGGCCCTTGACCTTCTTCGAGTCCGGGTTGATCTCGTTGATGGTCGCCTGGAGGGTCGCGAACGGGCCGTCGGTGACGGTGACCGAGTCGCCGACCTCGAAGTCCAGCACCTGGACCTCGACCGGGCGGACCGGCGAAGCCTTGCCGGCCTCCTTGGCGGCCTGGCGCTCGACGTCGGGGGCGAGCATCTTGACGACCTCGTCCAGGGTCAGCGGGTACGGGTCGTAGGCGTTGCCGACGAAGCCGGTGACACCCGGGGTGTTGCGCACGACGCCCCAGGACTCGGGGGTGAGGTCCATGCGCACCAGGACGTAGCCGGGGAGCTTGTTCTGGCGGATGGTCTTGCGGTCGCCGTTCTTGATCTGGACGACCTCCTCCTGCGGCACCTCGGCCTGGAAGATGTACTCCTCGACGTTCAGCGAGACGGCGCGCTGCTCCAGGTTCTGCTTCACCCGGTTCTCGTAGCCGGCGTAGGTGTGGATCACGTACCACTCGCCCGGCATGAAGCGCAGGTCCTCGCGGAACTTGGCGACCGGGTCGACCTCCTCGGCCGGCTCCTCCTCGGCCTCCTCGGCTTCCTCGGCTTCCTCGGCGGCGCCCTCCACGTGCAGCGCGGCCTCCTCGGCGGGCTCGCCGGCCTCGGCCTCGTCGTACGCCTCGACCTCGTCCTCGTCGCTGTCCGCGGCGTCCACGATCTGCTCGGCGGACTCGGTGTCGACAGCCAGCTCGGTCGCGTCCGGCTCGGCGGCGACATCCGCCTCGCGGACGGTCTCGTCGGCGTCGTACAGGGGGGACTCAGACACGGTGGCGGCTTCTTTCCTGGAGATGGTGAAGGTGGCGCGCTCCTCGACCGGCCCGGCGGACGACCGCTCGCGCGGGCGCCAGATGAGGTCTCGGAGACTTCAACAGTACCGAGTCCACGGTAACCGCGCGTACGTCCGGCGCCGACAGCTCGACCCGGGCCGAGGGTTCGGCCCGGGTCGGGAGGCTGTTCGAGAGGTGGGGCGGCCGGTCAGCCGAAGACCAGGAGGCTCAGCTTGGAGAAGCCGTAGTCCAGGCCGGCCACGAAGGCCATCACGACCACGACGAAGGTGACCACGACGGCGGTGTAGTTGGTGAGTTCGCTGCGGGTCGGCCAGACGACCTTGCGCAGTTCCGCGATGATCTGGCGGTAGAACAGCGCCATCCGGGCAAACAGGCCCTTCTTGGCGCGCTTGCCGGACTTCTTCTCGCGGTTGCCGCGCTTGCCCGACTTGTCGTCGGCGGGCGTGGTCTCGGCAGCGCCGTCGGCACCCTCGGGGTTGCCGCTCTCAGGCGTTGCGGTGGAGCCCGTGGTCTCCGTCACTCGTCCTCACCTGAATCCGGGTCCTGCCGACTTCGCCGCGCACCAGGTGGGGCACGACCAGCCGGCTAGCGGTGCTGATCGGTGCCATCTCCGCATCAAGCCCGCTCACTCCTGTGGAGCGAACGGGCTGAAAACGGATCTAGCAGCAGGGCAAGAGGGACTCGAACCCCCAACCGCCGGTTTTGGAGACCGGTGCTCTACCAATTGAGCTATTGCCCTACGGTGCCTCGCGGCTCCGGTGGCGACCAACCTACCGCATCTCCCCCCGCTGTCTGCACAGGCGGTGAAAGCTCCGGTCTTTTCGGCGGGCCGTCGAGCAGCGAGTGTACGTGGTCGAGGGGCGTTTGGTCGAACGTCTTCTTCCGGACCGGCCGGTCCCCCGGCGGATGTCCGGCCCGGCCGGGGCCCCGCCGACGGATCGCCGGGGCCGCGATCCGGACGGGGACGTACGGATGCCGATACCCCGATGCCCGGTAGGTCCGGGTTCTGCGACGATGCAGACATGAGCGCTTCCACCCCGCAGCCCGACCAGTCCATCCGCCCCGCCGACCGCCGGGTCTCCGCCCGGATCGGCGCGATCGCCGAGTCCGCGACCCTCGCCGTGGACGCCAAGGCCAAGGCCCTCAAGGCCGCCGGCCGTCCGGTCATCGGCTTCGGCGCCGGCGAGCCCGACTTCCCCACCCCGGACTACATCGTCGAGGCGGCCGTCGAGGCCTGCCGCGACCCGAAGAACCACCGCTACACCCCGGCGGGTGGCCTGCCCGAGCTGAAGGCCGCGATCGCCGCCAAGACGCTGCGCGACTCGGGCTACCAGGTGGACGCCTCCCAGGTGCTGGTCACCAACGGCGGCAAGCAGGCGATCTACGAGGCCTTCGCGGCGATCCTGGACCCGGGCGACGAGGTCATCATCCCGGCCCCGTACTGGACCACCTACCCGGAGTCGGTCCAGCTGGCCGGCGGCGTCCCGGTGGAGGTCGTCTCCGACGAGACCACCGGCTACAAGGTCTCGGTCGAGCAGCTGGAGGCCGCGCGCACCGAGAACACCAAGGTGGTGCTGTTCGTCTCGCCGTCCAACCCGACCGGCGCGGTGTACACCGAGGCCGAGGCCGAGGCGATCGGCCGCTGGGCGCTGGAGCACGGCCTGTGGGTGCTCACCGACGAGATCTACGAGCACCTGGTGTACGGCGACGCCACCTTCACCTCGCTGCCGGCCCTGCTGCCCGAGCTGGCCGACAAGTGCATCGTGGTCAACGGTGTCGCCAAGACCTACGCGATGACCGGCTGGCGGGTGGGCTGGGTGATCGGCCCCAAGGACGTGATCAAGGCCGCGACCAACCTCCAGTCGCACGCCACCTCGAACGTCTCCAACGTCGCCCAGCGCGCCGCCCTGGCCGCCGTGGCCGGCGACCTGGACGCGGTCGCCGAGATGCGCGAGGCCTTCGACCGCCGCCGCCGGACCATCGTGCGGATGCTCAACGAGATCGACGGCGTGTTCTGCCCCGAGCCCGAGGGCGCCTTCTACGCCTACCCGTCGGTCAAGGGCCTGCTGGGCAAGGAGATCCGCGGCAAGCGCCCGCAGACCTCCGGCGAGCTGGCCGCCCTGATCCTGGACGAGGCCGAGGTCGCGGTCGTCCCGGGCGAGGCCTTCGGCACCCCGGGCTACCTGCGGCTCTCCTACGCGCTCGGCGACGCCGACCTGATCGAGGGCGTCAGCCGGGTCCAGAAGCTGCTCGGCGAGGCCCGCGACTGACGCCGGTCCGGCACTGACGTCAATCCGACATACGGGATTCACCCGGCACACCGCCTCCTTTCACCCCTTCGGGGGATGCGAAGGAGGCGGTTCCCGTTCGGGGGCCTCATACGGCAGTATCGGTGAATGGAACGCCTGTTGAACCCGCGAGACGTCAGGGGCCTCCCGAAGGCCCACCTGCACCTGCACTTCACCGGCTCGATGCGGCCCGCCACCCTCCTGGAGCTGGCCGACAAGCACGGCGTCCGGCTGCCGGAGGCGCTCAGCTCCGGCGAGCCGCCCCGGCTGCGGGCCACCGACGAGCGGGGCTGGTTCCGCTTCCAGCGGCTGTACGACACCGCCCGCTCGGTGCTGCGGGACGAGGCGGACATCCGCCGGCTGGTCCTGGAGACCGCCGAGGACGAGAAGCGGGACGGCTCCCGCTGGCTGGAGATCCAGGTCGACCCGACCTCGTACGCGCCCCGGCTGGGCGGGCTGATCCCCGCGCTGGAGCTGATCCTGGACGCGGTGGAGCACGCCGCCGCGGCCACCGGGGTGGGCATCCGGGTCCTGGTCGCGGCCAACCGGATGAAGTCCCCGATGGACGCCCGGACGCTGGCCCGGCTGGCCGTCCGCTACGCGGACCACGGGGTGGTCGGCTTCGGCCTCTCCAACGACGAACGCCGGGGCTTGGCCCGGGACTTCGACCGGGCCTTCGCGATCGCCCGCAAGGGCGGGCTGCTGGCGGCCCCGCACGGCGGCGAGCTGTCCGGCCCGGAGTCCGTCCGGGACTGCCTGGACGACCTGGGCGCCGGCCGGATCGGCCACGGCGTGCGGGCCGCCGAGGACCCCCGGCTGATGGAGCGGCTGGCGGACCGCCAGGTCACCTGCGAGGTCTGCCCCTCCTCCAACGTCTCGCTCGGCGTCTACGAGCACCCCGAGGATGTCCCGCTGCGCCGGCTCTTCGACGCCGGGGTGCCGCTCGCGCTGGGTGCCGACGACCCGCTGCTGTTCGGCAGCCGGCTGGTCGCCCAGTACGAGCTGGTCCGGGACGTGCTGGGCTTCTCCGACACCGAACTCGCCGAGCTGGCGCGGCAGTCGGTGCGCGGCTCGGTCGCGCCGGAGGCCGTCCGCAAGGAGCTGCTGGCGGACATCGACGCCTGGCTGGCGGACGGCCGCGCCCCCGCGGACCGGGCGGCGGTGCCCGCCTAGCCGGCGGCCGTCCGGGGTCCGCCCCGGGCCCCGGCCCTGGTCAGAGCTTGACGCCCACCATCACCGGCTCGTTCACCAGCTCCACCCCGAAGGCCTCGCGGACCCCGTCCCGGATCTCCCGGGCCAGCGCCAGCAGGTCGTCGGCGGTGGCCGAGCCGCGGTTGGTGAGGGCCAGGGTGTGCTTGGTGGAGAGCGTCGCCGGGCCGCTGCCGTAGCCCTTGCCGAAGCCCGAGCGGTCGATCAGCCAGGCCGCCGAGGTCTTGGTGCAGCCCTCCGGGGCCGGGTAGGCGGGGGCGTCCTCGGCGCCGGGGCGGGTGCGGAAGGACTCGTACTGCGCGGCCGTGAGCACCGGGTTGGTGAAGAAGGAGCCGGCCGACCAGGTGTCGTGGTCCGCCGGGTCCAGCACCATGCCCTTGCCGGCGCGCAGCAGCAGCACCGCGTTCCACGCGGTGTCGACCGCCACCCGGTCGCCCTGCCCGACGCCCAGGTGCCGGGCGGTCTCGGCGTAGCGGACGGGGGTGGAGAGCCCGCCGTTGTCCTCCAGGCGGAACCGCACCCGCAGCACCACGTAGCGGTCCGGATCGGCCTTGAAGCGGCTGTGCCGGTAGGAGAAGGCGCACTCGGCGTTCGAGAGCACGACCACCTCGTCGGCGGCGCGGTCGTACGCGACCACCTCGGTGATCGCCTGCGCGACCTCCTGGCCGTACGCGCCCACGTTCTGCACCGGGGTGGCACCCGCCGAGCCGGGGATGCCGGCCAGGAACTCGATGCCCGCCAGGCGGTGGTCGAGCACGGTCCGGCGGACCACCTCGGACCAGGTCTCGCCGGCCGCGACCTCCAGGCCGGTGCCGTCCAGGGCGAAGCCCTCGGTGGCGATCCGCAGCACGGTGCCGGGGAAGCCGGCGTCGCCGATCACCAGGTTGGAGCCGCCGCCGAGGACCAGCAGCGGCTCGCCGGCCGCGTCGGCCTCGCGGACGGCGGCGATCACCTCGTCGTCGGTGTGGGCGGTCACCAGCCGGCGGGCCGGGCCGCCGAGCCGGAGCGTGGTCAGCGGGGCGAGGGGGGCGTCGTTTTCTACCAGCACGCCCACCAGCGTACGGGTGGCCGGGATGCCCCCCGGCACGCCTGCCACCCGTCGCCAGGCGTTCCGGCGCTCCGGCTCGGCCCGCGCTCCGGCGGCTCAGACCCGCGCCGGCGCGGCGCCGAACAAGGCCCGCGGCCGCGGCCGGAACTCCCGTGCGGTACGGGCTCCGGCCGCGGCCGCCGTCGGCGGGAGCGGCTCAGCCGAGCCGGACGACGGCCCGGGACATGCCGAGCACCTTCTGGCCGCCCGTGGTGGCCAGCAGGTCGACCTGCACCCTGCGGTCGTCCAGCTTCTTGGCGACCTTCGCCGAGACCTCGACCACCGCGCCGACGCCGTCGTTCGGCACCGGCACCGGGCGGGTGAAGCGCACGCCGTACTCGACCACCGCGGCCGGGTCGCCGACCCAGTCGGTGACCACCCGGATCGCCTCGGCCATGGTGAACATGCCGTGCGCGATGACGTCCGGCAGGCCGACCTCCAGGGCGAACCTCTCGTTCCAGTGGATCGGGTTGAAGTCGCCCGAGGCGCCCGCGTAGCGCACCAGTGTGTCGCGGGTCACCGGGAAGGACTGCGCCGGCAGCTCGGTGCCGACCTCGACCTCGTCGTAGCTGATCGCCATCGCGCTCACTCCCCCGCCTCGTCGGCGGCCCGGGCCACCAGGGTCATGACCGACGTCACAACGTGCTCGCCGGTCGCGTCCGTCACCTCGCCACGCACGGTGAGCACGTCGTTGCCCGCCAGTGACTTGATGTTGTCGATGGTCACCGCGACCGAGAGCCGGTCGCCGGCCCGCACCGGGCGGCTGTAGGCGAACTTCTGGTCGCCGTGCACCACCCGGGTGAAGTCCAGGCCCAGTTCCGGGTCCTCGACCACCTGGGCCGCCGCGCGGTAGGTGATCACGAACGGGAAGGTCGGCGGGGCGATCACGTCGGGGTGGCCCAGCGCCTTCGCCGCCTCCGGGTCGGTGTACGCGGGGTTGGCGTCGCCGATCGCGGTCGCGAACTCGCGGATCTTCTCCCGGCCGACCTCGTACGGCTCGGTGGGCGGGTAACTACGCCCGATGAAGGAGGGGTCGAGCGCCATGGCAGCTCCTCGGAACGCGGGTGGATACGAAAAAACTCCGGGCCGCACCCCCATGAGGGATGCGGCCCGGAGTAGCAGACCTGAATTCACACAGGCCCGGCGCCCTGCAACAGGGTCAGCGGGTCTCGCGGTGCGCGGTGTGCGAGTTGCAGCGGGGGCAGTGCTTCTTCATCTCAAGACGGTCCGGGTCGTTACGCCGGTTCTTCTTGGTGATGTAGTTCCGCTCCTTGCACTCCACGCAGGCCAGCGTGATCTTCGGGCGGACATCGGTGGCAGCCACGGGAGTGCCTTCCTTGGACAACGAATAAGAACACAACAAGAGTAGCCGACCGGGAGTGCGATCTCCCGACCGACTACGCGGGGTAGCGGTGACCGGACTTGAACCGGTGACACAGCGATTATGAGCCGCTTGCTCTACCAACTGAGCTACACCGCCACAGTGATCCGCAGCACAGCCGGAGCTGACTGCTTCTCACCCGAGCCCCCATGCGGAATCGAACCGCAGACCTTCTCCTTACCATGGAGACGCTCTACCGACTGAGCTATAGGGGCGAACGAGGAAGAGATTACACGTTTCGCGGCCGGAGGTGAAATCCGTATCCCGCGGCGAAGACCGCAGGTGGGCGAGGGGTACGGACGGACGATCCAAGGCCCGGCGTTCGATCGGCCTCCGAGCCGCACGGCCCGACCCGATACGACTATTGCCCGCCTCCCGGCGCCCCGCCCCCCGGGCCCATAGGCTCGACGCTCATTGATCGGGAGGGCTGGCCGGCTGGACGGGCCGGCCGTACGGGGCCGACCGCACGGGCCGGCCCGAGAAGGAGCCGGCGATGGACAGCGCAGCCGCCGACGGGCCGCACTCCGGGCCCGGCCCGGCGGCCAACCCGCTCGGGCACGGCCCGGTCCTCCTGCTCACCGGCGCCAGACTGGCCGACGGGCGGGTGGTGGACGTCCGGATCAGCGGCGACCGGATCCAGGCGGTCGGCACCGTCGGCAGCCTCGGCCCGCTGCCCGCCCTGCCCGGCGCGCCCACCGTCACCACCGGCGCCCGGATCGACCTGCGCGGCTACCTGCTGCTCCCGGCCCCCGCCGAGGCGCACGCCCACTACGACGCCGCCTTCTCCGCCGCCCTCTCCACCCCGCCGCCGGACACCCCGGCCGACCTCACCCGGCGGATCACCGAGGCCGCGCTGACCTCGCTCGGCTACGGCGCCACCGCCCAGCGCACCCACGTCCGGATCGGCGACGTGCACGGGCTGCGCCGGCTGGAGGCGGTGCTCACCGCCCGGCAGGCGCTGAGCGGGCTGGCCGAGCTCCAGGCGGTGGCGATGCCCCGGCTGCTCACCGGGCGGGCCGGGGCGGACAGCCGGGCGCAGCTGCGCGAGGCGCTCAAGCTGGGCGCCACGGCGGCCGGCGGCTGCCCGGAGCTGGACCCCGACCCGGCCGGGTACGTGCAGCTGCTGCTGGAGGCCGCCCGGGAGGCGGACTGCTCGGTGGACCTGCACACCAGCGCCGCCGACGCCGCCCAACTCGCCCGGATGGCCGGGGCGTTGGCGCCGCTTCGGCCGCGGGTGACGCTGGGCCCGTGCGGGGCGCTACCCCGGGGCGCGTCGACGGTGCTGGCGACCAGCGGGATCCGGGTGGTCTGCCTGCCGCAGAACGGCTGCTGCACCGGGCTGGAGGGCCGGGCGACGGGCCTGCGGCCGGGCCTGGTAAGGGAGTTGGCGGCCGCCCGGGTGCCGCTGGCGGCGGGCAGCGGAGCGCTGCGCGATCCGTCCAACCCGGTCGGCCGGGCGGATCCGCTGGAGTCGGCCTATCTTCTGGCGGCCGGTGGGGAGTTGGGCCCGGAGGCGGCGTACGACGCGGTGGCGAACCAGGCCCGGGCGGCGCTCGGCCTGGCGCCGGTCCGGGTGGACGCCGGGTTCCCCGCGGAACTGCTGGCGGTGCGCGGGGACAGCCTGGCCGGGGCGCTCGCGGGCGGGCACAGCCGGCTGGTGGTGCACAGCGGCCGGGTGGTCAGCCGGACCAGCGCGGTCCGGGAGTTCGCGGACACCGTGGCGCTGGCGCTGCCCCGGCAGTGCGGGGGCGAGGACGGCTGAACCGGGGCGAGGACGGCTGGGGCCGGAGCCGGAAAGGCCTTGGGGGCGCGCGACGGGTGTCGCGCGCCCCTCCCCCACCTGCCGGCCGTCCGTGGACGGCGTCCGGAGCGGCCCCAGACCTCCCCCACACGGAGCAGGGCCCGCTCCCTCGGCACCGACACTACGTCCGCGGAGCGCCGCCGCCGGGCGGCCTTGACGCCCTCCTGTCGCCCACCGGGCCGCTCTTGACGGCACGTTGACGGGGCGCGGCGGCGGCCCGGACAGCCCGGACGGTCACAGCGGTCACGGCACGTACCGGTACCCGATCCCCGGCTCGGTGATCAGGTGCCGCGGCCGGGCCGGGTCGCGCTCCAGCTTGCGGCGCAGCCCGGCGAAGTAGACCCGCAGGTAGTTGCCGCGCCCCTCCTGGGCCGGGCCCCACACCTCGCGCAGGATCTGCCGCCCGGGCACCAGCCGGCCGGGGTTGGCGAGCAGCAGGGTGAGGATGCGCCACTCGGTCGGGGTGAGCCGGACCGGGCCGTGCGGGCCGTTCACCGCGGTGGCCACGAGGTCCACGGTGTGGTCGCCGATCACCGGCCGGCCCGGCGGCACGCCGCCCGGCAGCACGTCACCCGGCGGTCGGCGCAGCACGGCGCGCAGCCGGGCCAGCAGCTCGTCCATCAGGAACGGCTTGGTGAGGTAGTCGTCGGCGCCCGCGTCCAGGGCGCCCACCTTGTCGGCGGCGTCCGTCCGGCCGGAGAGCACGATGACCGGCACCGCGCTGTGGGTGCGCAGGCCGCGCAGCACGTCCATCCCGTCGAGGTCGGGCAGGCCGAGGTCGAGCAGGACGGCGTCCGGGGAGGAGTGCGCGGCGCGGTCGAGCGCCTCTCCGCCGCTGGCGGCGGTGCGGACGGCGTACTGCCGGGCGCTGAGGTTGATCCGCAGGGTGCGCAGGAGGGCCGGCTCGTCGTCGACGACCAGGATCTCCCTCGCTTCGCGGGACACGGACCTCCCGGTGATCCGTTCACTCCGTTCACTCATGCGGCGGTTCCTCCCCAGGGGCGTCGGGCCCGGCGGCGGGCAGGGTGAGCAGCATGGTGGTGCCGCCGCCCGGGGTGTCCTCGACCTCCAGGCTGCCGCCCATCGCCTCGGCGAGGCCGCGGGAGAGGGCGAGTCCGAGGCCGACGCCGGTGGTGTTGTCGGTGTCGCCGAGGCGCTGGAAGGGCAGGAAGACCCGGTCGCGGTCCTCGGGGGCGATGCCGGGTCCGCGGTCGATCACCCGGATCTCGACCTGGGCGGCGTGGTGGCTGGCGGTGACCAGGACGGGCGCGCCGGGGGCGTTGTGGCGCAGCGCGTTGGTGATCACGTTGGCGAGCACCCGCTCCAGCAGCGGGGGGTCGGCGAGCACCGGCGGGGTGGTGTCGAGGTCCAGCGGCTGGATCGGCGCGTACGGGTCCGGGAGGCTGTCGAGCGCCCGGG
Organism: Kitasatospora sp. NPDC001547; assembly: GCF_042894165.1. Taxonomy (NCBI): domain Bacteria; kingdom Bacillati; phylum Actinomycetota; class Actinomycetes; order Kitasatosporales; family Streptomycetaceae; genus Kitasatospora; species Kitasatospora sp. NPDC001547. Next base: position 14,632 of record NZ_JBIAVL010000042.1, read on the forward strand.
GCAGGATCTCGTCCAGGTGGGTCTCGGTGAGGTGCAGGGTGAGCGCGCCGGCCTGGAGGCGGCTCATGTCGAGCAGGTTGTCGACCAGCCGGGTGAGCTTGACCAGCGACTCGTCGGCGGTGGCGAGGAGTTCGGCCTGGTCCTCGGAGGAGAACTCGACGTCGGGGCTGCGCAGCGAGCCGACCGAGGCGCGGGCGGCGGCCAGCGGGGTGCGCAGGTCGTGGCTGACGGCGGCGAGCAGGGCGGTGCGCATCCGGTCGGCGGCCTTGATCGGCTCGACCTCGGCGGCGACCACGGCCAACCGGTCGCGCTCCAGCGCGGCGGCGACGTGGGCGGCGAAGGCGGTCAGCACCCGCTGGTCGGCGGCGGGCAGCCGGCGGCCGGTGAGCACCAGCACGGCGTCCGGGCCCACCGGGACCTCGGTGGTCTCGTACGGTCCCTCGCCGTCGCCCTGGTGGTCCCCCTCGCAGTGCGCGAGCACCTCGCCGTCGACCCGGGAGAGCAGGGCGACGGCCCGCATGCCGAAGGCCGTCCGGGACTTCTCCAGCAGGGCGGGCAGCGCGTCGGCGCCGCGCAGCACGCTGCCGGCCAGGGTGGAGAGGGTCTCGGCCTCGGCGGTGGCGCGGGCGGCCCGGCTGGTGAGCCGGCCGGCGTGGTCGACCACGGTGGAGACGGTGAGCGCGATGGCGGCGAACACCACCAGGGCGACGATGTTGTTGGTCTCGCCGATGGTCAGGCTGTGGATCGGCGGGATGAAGTAGTAGTTGAGCAGCACCGAGGCGACGACCGAGGCCAGCAGGGCCGACACCGCGCCGCCGAGCAGGGCGACGACGACCACGCCCAACTGGAAGATCAGCGCGTCGGTGGTCAGGTTGATGCCGTGGTCCGCCCGCGGCAGCAGCACGGTGAGCAGCCAGGGCAGCACCAGGCCGGCCAGGTAGCCGGCGACGGTGCGGCGCCGGGAGTGGCGGCGGCCGAGCGAGGGCAGCCGGCCGCGGCCGGTGAACTCGTGGGTGACCATGTGGACGTCGATGTCCTCGGAGGCGTCCACGGTGGTCTGTCCGGTGCCGGGGCCGGTGAGGAAGCGGTTGATCCGGCCGCGGCGGCTGGTGCCGAGCACCAGCTGGGTGGCGTCGTGGGCGCGGGCGAAGCTGAGCAGCGCGGTGGGGACGTCGTCGCCGACCACCACGTGGTAGCTGCCGCCGAGGGTCTCCACCAGCCGCCGCTGCTGGGCGAGCGCGCCGGAGGAGGCGCCGGCCAGACCGTCGCTGCGGGAGACGTGGACGGCCAGCAGGTCGCCGCCGGCCGTGCGGTCGGCGATCCGGGCGGCGCGGCGGATCAGGGTCTCGCCCTCGGGGCCGCCGGTGAGGGCGACCACGACCCGTTCGCGGGTCTCCCAGACCCGGTCGATGTCGTGGCTGGCCCGGTAGTCGCGCAGGCCCTCGTCCACCCGCCCGGCCACCCAGAGCAGGGCGAGTTCGCGCAGGGCGGTGAGGTTGCCGACCCGGAAGTAGTTGGAGAGCGCGGCGTCCACCTTCTCCGCCCGGTAGACGTTGCCGTGGGCCATCCGGCGGCGCAGCGCCTGCGGGGCCATGTCGACGAGTTCGAGCTGGTCGGCCCGGCGGACCAGCTCGTCCGGGACGGTCTCGCGCTGCGGGATGCCGGTGATCTTCCGGACGACGTCGTTCAGCGACTCCAGGTGCTGGATGTTGACGGTGGTGATGACGTCGATCCCGGCGGCGAGCAGTTCCTCGACGTCCTGCCAGCGCTTGGCGTGCCGGCCGCCGGGGATGTTGGTGTGCGCCAGCTCGTCCACCAGCACGACGGACGGGCGGCGGGCGAGCAGGCCGTCGAGGTCCATCTCCTCGAACTCGGCGTCCCGGTAGGAGCGGTGGACCCGCGGCAGGACCTCCAGGCCGGCCAGCATGGCCTCGGTGTGGCGTCTGCCGTGGCACTCGACGTACCCGACCACGACGTCGGCCCCGCGCTGCTGTCTGCGCCGGGCCTCGTCCAGCATCCGGTAGGTCTTGCCGACGCCCGGCGCGGAGCCGAGGTACACCCTCAGCCGGCCACCGCGGTTGCCGGTGCCGGTGGTGAGGTCGCGGGCCATGGGCACTGCTCTTTCCATCGGGAGGTGGTACACGTCTGCGGACGCGGGCCGGCCGGCCCGGGCGCGGGAGGCGTGCTCCCGCACCCGGGCCGGCCCGGTCACCCGACTGTGTGGGGCGGTGTCACTTCTGCTCGCCGAGCGCCTTGTTGAGCAGCAGGACGTTGACCCCCTCGTCGCCGAGGAAGCCGAGCGAGCGGCCCTCGGTGTACTTCTCGACCAGCTTGTCCACCGTCTCCACCGGCAGGTTGCGCGCCTTGGCGACCCGGTTGACCTGCTCCTCGGCGTACGCGACGGAGATGTGCGGGTCGAGGCCGGAGCCGGAGGCGGTCAGCGCGTCGGCCGGGACGCTCGCCGGGTCGACGCCGTCGAACGCGGCGACGGCGGCGCGGCGGTCGTCGACGGCCTTCAGCAGGTCCTCGCTGTTCGGGCCCTGGTTCGAGGCGGCGGACGAGGAGGCGTCGTAGCCGGTCCCGGCGGCCGAGGGGCGGGGCTGGAACCACTGCGGGTCCGGCTGGGCCTCCTCGTCCGGGTCGGCGGGGTTCTTCTTCGGGAGGTCGAAGCTCTGGCCGATCAGGCTGGAGCCGACCTCCCTGCCGTCGGACTTCACCGGCGAGCCGTTCGCCCGGTCGTCGAAGGCGACCTGCGAGATGCCGGTGACCAGCAGCGGGTAGACGATCCCGAGGACCACGGTGAGCACGAGGAGTGCCCGCAGGGCCGTGAAGTGGGTGCGGAGGATCGTCGGCAGGGGCTTGGACATGGTTTTCCTCTCCTTCCCCGCGTCAGCTGAGGCCGGGGATGAACTGGACGATCAGGTCGATCAGTTTGATGCCGACGAAGGGCACCACCAGGCCGCCGAAGCCGTAGAGCCCGATGTTGCGGCGCAGCAGCGAACTCGCGTCGGCGGGCCGGTACTTCACGCCGCGCAGGGCGAGCGGGATGAGGCCGATGATGACCAGGGCGTTGAAGACGATCGCCGAGGTGATCGCGGACTGCGGGCTGTGCAGGCCCATGATGTTGAGGTGGCTCAGGCCCGGGTAGACCCCGGCGAACATCGCGGGGATGATCGCGAAGTACTTGGCCACGTCGTTGGCGATCGAGAAGGTGGTCAGCGCACCGCGGGTGATCAGCAGCTGCTTGCCGATCTCCACGATCTCGATCAGCTTGGTCGGGTTGGAGTCCAGGTCGACCATGTTGCCGGCCTCCTTGGCCGCCATGGTCCCGGTGTTCATCGCGACGCCGACGTCGGCCTGGGCGAGCGCGGGGGCGTCGTTGGTGCCGTCGCCGGTCATCGCGACCAGCTTGCCGCCCTCCTGCTCCTTCTTGATCAGGGCCATCTTGTCCTCGGGCGTGGCCTCGGCGAGGAAGTCGTCCACGCCGGCCTCCTCCGCGATCGCCTTGGCGGTCAGCGGGTTGTCGCCCGTGATCATGATGGTCTTGATGCCCATCCGGCGCAGCTCGTCGAACCGCTCCCGCATGCCCTCCTTGACCACGTCCTTGAGGTGGACGACCCCCAGGACCCTGGCCGGGGCCGAGCCGACCTTGGTCGCCACCACCAGCGGGGTGCCGCCGGCCGCCGAGATGCCGTCGACCAGCGTCGACACCTCGTCGGTGACCCGGCCGCCGTTCTCGGCGACCCAGTTGGTGACCGCGCCGGCCGCGCCCTTGCGGACCTGGTGGACGCCGTCGGCCTCGTCCAGGTCCACGCCCGACATCCGGGTCTGGGCGGTGAACGGGACCCAGGTGGCGTGGGTCAGCTCGCCCTGGGCGCGGGCCCGCAGGCCGTACCCGGTCTTGGCGAGGACCACGATCGAGCGGCCCTCGGGGGTCTCGTCCGCGAGGGAGGACAGCTGCGCGGCACTGGCCAGTTCGTCCTGGCCGACGCCGGGTGCCGGGACGAACTCGGCGGCCTGGCGGTTGCCCAGGGTGATGGTGCCGGTCTTGTCGAGCAGCAGGGTGTTGACGTCGCCGGCGGCCTCGACGGCGCGGCCGGACATCGCCAGCACGTTGCGCTGCACCAGGCGGTCCATGCCGGCGATGCCGATCGCGGAGAGCAGCGCGCCGATGGTGGTCGGGATGAGCGCCACGATCAGGGCGACCAGCACGATCATCGACTGCGGGGCGCCCGCGTAGGTGGCCATCGGCTGGAGCGTGACCACGGCGACCAGGAAGACGATGGTCAGCGAGGCCAGCAGGATGTTGAGCGCGATCTCGTTCGGCGTCTTCTGCCGGGCGGCGCCCTCGACCAGGGCGATCATCCGGTCGATGAAGGACTTGCCGGGCTCCGAGGCGATCTTCACCACGATCCGGTCGGACAGCACCTTGGTGCCGCCGGTGACGGCGCTGCGGTCGCCGCCGGACTCGCGGATGACGGGCGCGGACTCGCCGGTGATCGCCGACTCGTCGACGCTCGCGACGCCCTCGACGACGTCGCCGTCCCCGGGGATGACCTGCCCGGCCTCGACCACCACGTGGTCGCCGAGCCCGAGCGCGGTGCCGGGCACCTCCTCCTCGTCCCGGGTGGCGGGCCAGTTCGTCAGCCGGCGGGCGACGCTCTCGGTCTTGGTCCTGCGCAGGGTGTCGGCCTGGGCCTTGCCGCGGCCCTCGGCGACGGCCTCGGCCAGGTTGGCGAAGACCGTGGTCAGCCAGAGCCAGACGGTGATGGCCCAGGCGAAGACGGACGGGTCCGCGATCGCGGCGACGGTGGTGACCACCGAGCCGACCTCGACTACGAACATCACCGGGTTCTTGACCATCACCCGGGGGTCGAGCTTCCTCACCGCGTCCGGCAGGGACGCGAGGATCAGCTTCGGGTCGAGCAGGCCGCCGGCCGCTCTGTGCGGGGCGGCGGGCTCGGCGTGGGTCTCGGCCGGTGCGGGGTTGAGCGTTGGGGTGGACATCAGGAGGACAGACCTTCCGCGATCGGCCCGAGAGCCAGGGCCGGGAAGTAGGTGAGGCCGACGACGATCAGGATCACGCCCGACAGCAGGCCCACGAACAGCGGCTTGTGGGTGGGCAGGGTGCCCGGGGTGGCCGGGACCGGCTGCTGCTGGGCGAGCGAACCCGCCAGCGCCAGGACGAAGACGATCGGCAGCAGACGGCCGAAGATCATCGCCAGGCCGAGCGCGGTGTCGTACCAGTCGGTGTTGACGGTGATGCCGCCGAAGGCCGAGCCGTTGTTGTTGCTCGCGGAGGTGAAGGCGTACAGCACCTCGGAGAAGCCGTGGGCACCCGAGTTGAGCATCCCGGCGCGCTCACCCGGCAGGGCCATCGCCACACCCGTGCCGACCAGCACGATCGTCGGCGTGGTGAGGATGTACAGCGAGGCGAACTTCATCTCCCGGCCGCCGAGCTTCTTGCCCAGGTACTCGGGGGTGCGCCCGACCATCAGGCCGGCCACGAACACCGCCACGACGGCCAGCACCAGCATGCCGTACAGGCCGGAGCCCACACCGCCGGGCGCGATCTCGCCCAGCATCATGTCGAAGACCGCCAGCCCGCCGCCGAACGGCGTGTACGAGTCGTGGAAGGAGTTCACCGCACCGGTCGAGGTCAGCGTGGTCGAGGCGGCGAACAGCGAGCCGGCGGCGATGCCGAAGCGCTGCTCCTTGCCCTCCATCGCGGCGCCCGCGGCCTGCAGGGCCGTGCCGGAGTGCTGCGACTCGGCGAGGGTCATCAGGGCGGTGGAGGCGGCCCAGAACAGGCCCATCACCGCGACGATCGCGTAGCCCTGGCGGTCGTCCCCGACCATCCGGCCGAAGGCCCGCGGCAGCGCGAACGGGATCAGCAGGATCAGGAAGACCTCGACCAGGTTGGTGAAGCCGGTCGGGTTCTCGAACGGGTGCGCCGAGTTGGCGTTGAAGAAGCCGCCGCCGTTGGTGCCGAGCAGCTTGATGACCTCCTGGGACGCCACCGGGCCGCCGGGTATCTTCTGCACCCCGCCCGCGAGGGTGGTGACCTCGTGGAAGCCGTGGAAGTTCTGGATCACGCCGTTGGCGGCCAGGACCAGGGCGAAGACGATCGAGATCGGCAGCAGCAGGCGCATGTTGATCCGGGTGAGGTCCACCCAGAAGTTGCCGACCCGGTCCGTCCGGTTGCGGGTGAAGCCCCGTACCAGCGCGGCGACGACGGCGATGCCGACGGCCGCGGAGACGAAGTTCTGCACCGCCAGGCCCGCCATCTGCACCAGGTGGCCCATCGCGGACTCGCCGCCGTAGGACTGCCAGTTGGTGTTGGCGACGAACGAGATGGCGGTGTTCCAGGCCTGGTGGCCCTCCATCTGCGGAACGCCCAGGCTCAGCAGCAGGTGGCCCTGGAGGCGGATCAGGGCGTAGAGGAAGAGCACGGACACCGCGGAGAAGGCCAGCACCGAGCGGAGGTAGACCGGCCAGCGCTGGTCGGCGTCGCCGTCGACGCCGATCAGCTTGTAGACGCCGCGCTCGGCTCTGAGGTGCTTGGCGGAGGTGAGGAGCTTGGCGATGTGGTCGCCGAGTGGGCGGTAGCACAGAGCCAGCGCGCCGACGAGGGCGAGGACCTGGAGCCAGCCCGCGAGAGTGGATCCCATGTCAGAACTTCTCCGGGAAGATCAGCGCCACGACGAGGTAGCCGACGAGTGCGACGGCCACGACCAGACCAGCGATGTTCTCCGCACTCACAGCCTCTCCACCCCCCGCGCGACCAGGGCGATGACGGCGAACACGGCGACCGTGACACCGACGTAGATGAGATCGGACATGGGCTCCACCAGAGTGGTTCGGGAGAGGCCGCGACCTGGCCGGAGGGGCTCGCGCGGCGCCGGTGGACGACCGGCAGATGCAGCAAACCAGCCGTCAGGGGCGCGTCATGAGGGCCCTGACGCCGTCCATACGGGTGATAGCGCGACGTTGACGCGGCTTTGACGGGCGCTTCACCGGACCGAGACCGTCGTGATCGGGCCGAGACCCCGGCGGCTGGTCCGGCGGCGGTCCGAGAGCGGTTACGGCGGCTGATCCGCGGCCGGCCCGGCGGGTCCGACGGGTCCGACAGCGGTTACGGCGGCTGATCCTCGGCTGGTCCGGCGGCAGTGGCGACCGTCCCGGGAACGGAACGGCCCCAGCCCCGGACGGCGGGCTGCCGTCCGGGGCCGGGGCCGTCCTGTCCCGCGTTCCCGGTCACATCCGCATGCGCAGCCGGCAGACCACCGCGTCGGTGTGCCGGCGCAGGGCGCGGTCGATCACCGCCCCGCGCCGGTTCTGCAGCGCCCGCTGCCACCAGCGGGCCGGCTCCACCTCGGGGATCAGCACCGTCAGCCGGTCGTAGGCGTGCTCCGCCCCCAGCTCGTTGACGAAGTCGGCGATCGGCCGGCCAAGCCGGCGGTGGACGTCCGGGAGCTCCACCAGTGGCACGCCCGGCCGCCACAGCTCCCAGTCCCGGCGCAGCGCCTCGGCGGCGGCCGGCTCGTGCACCACGGTCACCGCCATCACCTCGTCGCCGAGCGAGAGCGCCGCCGAGAGGCCGTCCCTGGTCAGCCGGGTGATCGCGGTCACCGGGACGACGACCAGGCTGCGCTGCCGCGTCACCGGGCCGGGCACCCGGCCCAGTTCCAGCCGCTCGCCGATCCGCGCGTAGCTGCGGTGGACGGCCTCGAACAGCCCCACCAGCAGCGGCAGCGCCACCACGATGCCCCAGGCACCCTCGGTGAACCTGGTGCCGGTGACGACCAGCGCGGCGACGCCGGTGAGCAGCGCCCCGAAGCCGTTCAGCGCGGCCCTGGCCCGCCAGCGGGCGGGCCGGTGCAGCAGCCAGTGCCGGACCATGCCGACCTGGCAGACGGTGAAGCCGACGAAGACGCCGATGGAGAACAGCGGCACCAGGCTGTTGACGTCCCCGCCGGAGCCGGCCAGCAGCGCGGCCGACACCGCGGCCAGGAAGAGCACGCCGTACCGGTACACCTGGCGGTCGGCGCGCAGCGCGAACAGGTGCGGGAGGTGGTTGTCGCGGGCGAGCAGGTCGAGCAGCACCGGCAGGCCGCCGAAGGAGGTGTTGGCGGCCAGTCCGAGCAGCACCACGGTGGCGGACTGGACGACGTAGAAGCCGAAGCCGTGGCCGAGCGAGGCGTCGGCGAGCTGGGCGAGCACGGTGACGCCCTCGACCGGCTGGAGGTGGAAGCGGCCGATCAGCACGGCCAGCCCGACCAGCATCACGCCGAGCAGGGCGCCGAGCGCGACCTCGGTGTGCTGCGCGCGCCGGACCCGCGGAGTGCGGAAGGAGGGGACGGCGTTGGCCACCGCCTCCACGCCGGTCAGCGCGGAGCAGCCGGCCGCGAAGGCCTTGAGCAGCAGCAGCGCGCCGACGGTGGTGGCGTTCCCGGCGAGGGTGGAGGCGTGGCCGGCGGCGGCCGCGGTGCTGGCCGGGCCATCCCGGAGCAGTCCGGCCACGACGATCGCCAGGACGGAGAGCACGAAGACGGCCGTCGGCGCCAGGAACCAGCGGGCCGACTCGGCGATCCCGCGCAGGTTCACCGCGGTGACCAGCGCCAGCACGCCCAGGCAGAGCCAGACCCGGTCGTCGTACAGGCCCGGTACGGCCGAGGTGAGCGCGGCCACGCCGGCGGTGACGGAGACCGCGACGTTCAGCACGTAGTCGATCACCAGCGAGGCGGCCGCGGTGAGCGCGGTCCGGCGGCCCAGGTGCGCCTTGGCCACCGCGTAGGAGCCGCCGCCGTCCGGGAACGCCGCGATCACCTGCCGGTAGGAGGCGACCAGCACCGCCAGCAGCACCGCGATCGCCACGGTGACCGGCAGCGTGAAGCCCAGCCCGTACGCCCCGGCGGCGGCCAGCACCAGCACGATCGACTCCGGGCCGTACGCGACCGAGGCCATGGCGTCCAGGGAGAGCGCGGCCAGCCCGCCGAGCGCGCTGAGCCGGTGCCGCTCGTCGCCGGCGCCGGTGTCCGGAGGCTGGGGGTCGGCCGCGACGGCCGGGGTGGTGGCGCTGGACATCGGACGGGACCTCCGCAGTCGGTTGTTGGTCCGATCCTGCGGTCCGCCCGCCCGTCGCCCGACGGGCCTCTACACGTTCCTGACGCCGCCACGAGCGGCCCTGACGCGCCCTTGACGCGGCGTCCTCGACACGGCCGCCACGCCGCGCGGGCCCCGTCCGGTGGCTGTTGGCGGGGGTGGGGCGAGCCGTTGTCCCGGCGGTCGCCGGCTGGGAAGACGATCAGCTCTGTCGAAGGACTCCCACCCCCGGCACCCCACTCTGCTGCCTGCAACCCGTAATTGCAAGCAATGTGCAATAAGTCTGCCCGGAGCCCCGCCCCCGCGGAACGGTCCCGGATAGACGAAACAGCCCCCGATCTGCGTTTCCGCAGATCGGGGGCTGTTTCCATCCTGTGGCTGGTGCAGGGTTCGAACCTGCGTAGCTTGCGCGACAGATTTACAGTCTGCTCCCTTTGGCCGCTCGGGCAACCAGCCAGGATCTTCGTTTCCCGGGGCGTTCACCCCGTTCGACGTGGTAAACCATACCCGATGCCGGGGGGTGCTCCGCCACTCGATAGATCACGCGACGATCAGGAAACCTCGGGCGACCGCTACGGGCGGGGCCGGTGTGGCGCTGGATAGGCTGGGACCGCGGACGCCCGGTGGGCGGCCCCGCGCCAGTGAAGCCAGAGCATCAAGGAGACCAACACCCATGGCCGACTCCAGTTTCGACATCGTCTCGAAGGTCGAGTGGCAGGAGGTCGACAACGCGATCAACCAGACCTCCCGCGAGATCGCGACGCGCTTCGACTTCAAGAACGTGGGCGCCGAGATCAGCCGCTCCGGCGAGAAGATCGAGATGAAGGCGAACGGCGAGGAGCGCGTGCGCGCCGTCCTGGACATCCTCCAGACCAAGTTCGTCAAGCGCGGCCTGTCGCTGAAGGCCCTGGACGCCAACGAGCCCCAGCTGTCCGGCAAGGAGTACAAGATCTTCGCCAACGTCAAGGAGGGCATCACCACGGAGGACGCGAAGAAGGTCGCGAAGATCATCCGTGACGAGGGCCCGAAGGGCGTCAAGGCGCAGGTCCAGGGCGACGAGCTGCGCGTCAGCTCCAAGAGCCGCGACGACCTCCAGGCCGTGCAGGCCCTGCTCAAGGGCAAGGACCTGGACTTCGCGATCCAGTACGTGAACTACCGCTAGGACCGGCCCCGGTCCGCGGGGACGCGGGCTGCGAGCGGCCACCGGGCGCGGCGGGGGGGGGGGGGGGGGGGGGGGGGGGCGCCCCCCCCCCCCCCCCCCCCCCCCCGGCGCGCCCGGGGGGGGCCCCCCCGGCCCGCCCCCCCCCCCCCCCCCCCCG
>NZ_JBIAVL010000043.1:0-24949 GCF_042894165.1 Kitasatospora sp. NPDC001547
AACGGCAAGCTGGACCGCAAGGCCCTGCCCGCCCCCGCGTTCACCGCGGGCTCCGGTCGAGGCCCGGCCAACGCCCGCGAGGAACTCGTCTGCGCAGCCTTCGCCGAGGTCCTCGGCGTGGAGAACGTCGGCGTGGACGACGACTTCTTCGCCCTCGGCGGCCACTCCCTCCTCGCCGTCCGCCTGGTGGAGCACCTCCGCCGGCTGGGTGTCTCCGTCTCCGTACGGTCGTTCTTCCAGTCCCCGACCCCGGCCGGGCTGGCCGCCTCCACCGGTGCGGTCCAGATCGAGGTCCCCGACAACCTGATCCCCGCCGACGCGATCGCGATCACCCCGGAGATGCTGCCGCTGGTCGAGCTGACTGCCGAGGAGATCGCCAGGATCGTCGCCACCGTCGAGGGCGGTGCGGCGAACGTCGCGGACGTCTACCCGCTGGCTCCGCTCCAGGAGGGCCTGCTCTTCCACCACCTCCTCGCAGACGGCGGCGAGGACGCCTACGTCCTCCCGGCGGTCCTGGAGTTCGACTCGCCGCAGCGGCTCGACGCGTTCGTCCAGGCGTTCCAGCAGGTGATCGACCGGCACGACATCTACCGGACCTCGATCGTCTGGGAGGGTCTGCGCGAGCCCGTGCAGGTGGTCTGGCGCCACGCCGCCCTGACGGTCACCGAGATGGCAGTCGACCCGCAGAGCGCCGACCCGGTGGCCGAGCTGGTGACACGGGTGGGCTCGTCGATGGACCTGGGCCGCGCTCCACTGATCACCGTTCACGTCGCGGTGGTCCCCGGCACGGACCGTCGGCTCGTGTTGGTGCGGCTGCACCACATGGTGCAGGACCACACGGCACTGGAGGCCATGCTCGGCGAGGTGGCGGCCTTCATGACCGGACGCGGCGCCGAACTGCCGCAGCCGCTGCCGTTCCGGAACTTCGTCGCGCAGGCCGGCGCCGCAGGCGCCCGCGCCGGGCACGAGCGGTACTTCACGGAGCTGCTGGGGGACGTCGACGAGCCCACCGCCCCGTACGGCATGGCCGACGTGCGGGGTGACGGCGCCACCGCGGCGACGGCCGTCGTGCCGTTCGAGCCGGAACTGAACGACCGGCTGCGCGAGATCGCCCGGCGCCTGAGCACCAGTGCGGCGACGCTGATGCACGTCGCGTGGGCCCGGGTGCTCGCGGCGGTCTCGGACCGCCAGGACGTCGTCTTCGGCACCGTGCTCCTGGGCCGCATGAGTGCGGGAGCGGGCTCGGGACAGGTGCTCGGCCCGTACATCAACACCCTTCCGGTGCGCGTCCGTACCGGCGAGCTGGGGGCGCTGGCGGCCGTGTCGGCGATGCGCCGCCAGCTGGCCGAGCTGCTGGAGCACGAGCACGCGTCGTTGTCCGTGGCGCAGCGGGCCAGCGGGGTCGGTGCCGACGTGCCCCTGTTCACCTCGCTCTTCAACTACCGCCACAACGCGGCCCCGAGTGCGGCGCCGGCTCAGGCCGACGACTTCTCCGACATCCGGCAGGTCTTCGCGCAGGAGCGCACCAACTACCCGTTGAGCGTGTCGGTCGACGACAACGGCGACTCGATCGCGCTGGCCGTCGACGCGGTGGCCCCGATCGACCCGCGGGCGGTGGGCGTGCTGCTGCGCACGGCGGCCGAGCAGCTGGCCGGCGCGCTGGAGACGGCGCTGGCGGGTGGCGCGGACCAGCGGCTGAGCACCCTTCCGGTGCTGGCCGAGGACGAGCTGCGGCGGGTCCTCACCGAGTGGAACGACACGGTGGCCGAGGTGTCCCCGGTATCCGTGATCGGGCAGTTCGAGGAGTGGGCGGCCAGGACCCCGGACGCGGTGGCGGTCGTGGCCGACGGCGCGGAGGTGTCGTACGCGGAGCTGGACGCCCGGGCGAACCGCCTGGCGCACCATCTGGCGGCCCGGGGAGCGGGCCCGGAGTCGGTCGTCGCACTCGCTCTGGGGCGGGGCGTGGACCTGGTCGTCGCGGTGCTCGCGGTGATGAAGGCGGGCGGTGCGTACCTGCCGATCGATCCGGAGTACCCGGCCGAGCGGATCGCGTTCATGGTCGAGGACGCGGCACCGGCGCTGGTGCTGGCCTCGGCGGCCACGGCCGGGGTGGTGGCCGGGGTGGGTGCTCCGGTGGTGCTCGTCGACTCCCCGGAGGTGCTCCGGGAACCGGCCGGATCGGCCCTGGCCGGACGACCCGCGGCACTGCCCGGGCAGCTGGCGTACGTGATCTACACCTCGGGGTCGACGGGTCGGCCGAAGGGCGTGGGCATCCCGCTCGGAGCGTTCGCCAACACGGTGGCGGCGCTGGCGCGCTTCGGGGCCGGTCCGGGTTCCCGGGTGGCGCAGTTCGCGTCGGTGAGCTTCGACAACTTCTGCCTGGAGTGGTCGCTGGCCCTGACCTACGGCGCGACGTTGGTGGTGGTTCCGCCGAACCGGCGACTGGGTGGGGAACTGGCGGACTTCTTCGCGGAGTCCGGGGTGACGCACGCCACCCTGCCGCCGGCGGTGCTGGCGGGCCTGGACGTCGGTTCGATCGGTGCGGAGGTCGTGCTCGAGGTCGGCGGTGAGGCGTGCTCGCCGGAGCTGGTGGACCGCTGGGCCGACGGGCGGCAGCTGTTCAACACCTACGGTCCGACCGAGACGACCGTGGACGCGCTGAGCTGGCGGGCGCGGCCCGGCGTGGCGCTGGTGCCGATCGGTGTGCCGATCGGCAACACCCGGGCGTTCGTGCTGGACGGCGCGCTGTCGCCGGTCCCGACGGGCGCGGCCGGTGAGCTGTACCTGGCGGGTGCCGGCCTGGCCCGGGGGTACGTGGGCCGGGCCGCCCTGTCGGCGGAGCGGTTCGTCGCCTCGCCTTTCGGTACGGGCGAGCGGCTCTACCGCACGGGTGACCTGGTGCGCCGGAACGCGGACGGCGAGGTGGAGTACCTCGGCCGGGCGGACGAGCAGGTGAAGGTCCGCGGCTTCCGCATCGAGCTGGGCGAGGTCCGGTCCGCGGTCGCCGCGCACCCGCGGGTCGCGCAGGCGGCCGTCGTGGTGAGGCGCGAGGCGGCGGGGAACGCCCTGCTGGCCGCGTACGTGGTCGCCGCCGAGGGTGCCGGTGCCGCAGCCGGACTTCCCGCCGCGGTGCGGGAATTCGTCGCCGAGCGGCTCCCCGCGTACATGGTGCCGTCCGCCGTGACGGTGCTGGACGCGCTGCCGCTGACCGTGAACGGCAAGCTCGACCAGAGGGCCCTGCCGGCCCCGGAGTACGCGACCGGCAGCGGCCGCGGCCCGGCCACGCTCCAGGAGGAGCTGCTGTGCGGCGTGTTCGCCCAGGTGCTGGGTCTGCCGCAGGTCGGTGTGGACGACGACTTCTTCGCCCTCGGCGGCCACTCGTTGCTGGCCACCAGGCTGGTGAGCAGGATCCGTACCGTCCTCGGGGTCGAGGTGCCGCTGCGGCTGCTGTTCGACGCCCCCACGGCGGCGGGTCTGGCGGCCGGTCTGACGGACGCCGGGACGGCGCGGACGGCGCTGACGGCGGGTGAACGCCCGGAGCGGGTCCCGCTGTCGTACGGCCAGCACCGCCTGTGGTTCCTCGGGCAGTTGGAGGGCCCGAGCGCGACCTACAACGTGCCGGTCGCGCTGCGGCTGCTCGGCCGGCTCGACGAGGACGCCCTGAACGCGGCGCTGCTGGACGTGATCGGCCGGCACGAGGTGCTGCGCACGGTCTACCCGGTGGTGGACGACGAGCCGTACCAGGTCGTCCTGCCGGCGGAGGGCCTGGACTGGCGGCTCTCGGTGGCCGAGGTGGCGGCCGGGGCCCTGGACTCGGCGGTGGCCGAGGCCTCGGGGCACCTGTTCGACCTGGCCTCCGAGCTGCCGATCAGGGTGTCGCTCCTGCGGACCGCTCCCGAGGAGCAGGTCCTGGTGGTGACGATCCACCACATCGCCAGTGACGGCTGGTCGACGGGCGTGCTGGCCCGCGACCTCTCGGTGGCCTACGCGGCGCGCCGCGCGGGCGGGGCGCCGCAGTGGGCACCGCTGCCCGTCCAGTACGCGGACTACGCGCTGTGGCAGCGCGGTCTGCTGGGTGACGAGCGCGACCCGGAGAGCCTGATCTCCCGCCAGGCCGACTACTGGCGCGGTGCGCTGGCGGGGGCACCGGAGGAGCTGGAGCTGCCCTTCGACCGCCCGCGCCCGGCGGTGCCCTCGCACGTCGGCCACCAGGTGCCGGTCGCGGTCCCCGCCGAGGTGCACGCCCGGCTGGTGGAGCTGGCCCGGGCCGAGGGCGTGACGGTGTTCATGGTGCTGCAGGCCGCCCTGGCGGTGCTGTTCTCGCGCCTGGGCGCCGGCACGGACATCCCGATCGGCTCGCCCAACGCCGGCCGGACCGACGACGCGCTCAACGACCTGGTCGGCTTCTTCCTCAACACCCTGGTGGTGCGCACCGACCTGTCCGGCGACCCGACCTTCCGTGAGGTGCTCGGCCGGGTCCGCGAGCGCAGCCTGGAGGCGTTCGCGCACCAGGACGTGCCGTTCGAGCGGCTGGTGGAGGAGCTGGCGCCGAACCGCTCGATGGCCCGCCACGCGCTGTTCCAGGTGATGCTCACGCTGCAGAACACCGAGGCGGCGGTGCTGGAGCTGCCCGGCCTGCGGGTCGCGCAGCGCGCGGCCGGCCGACCGCTCGCCCGGTTCGACCTCGACGTCATCGTGTCCGAGGTGTTCGACGAGCAGGGCGCCCCGGCCGGTGTGCTGGGTTCGGTGACCGCGGCGGCGGACCTGCTCGACGAGGCCTCCGCGGCGCGTCTGGTGGCCCGGCTGGTGCAGGTGCTGGACGCGCTGACCGGTGACCCGCGGGTTCGGCTGAGCGCGGTGGACGTGCTGGGCGCCGCCGAGCGCGAGCGGCTGTTGGTGGAGTGGAACGCGACCGACGCCGAGGTGCCCTCGGGCACGGTGGCGGAGCTGTTCGCGGCGCAGGTGGCGCGGGATCCGGGCGCGGTGGCCGTGGCCGCCGACGGTGTCGAGGTCTCGTACGGCGAGCTGGACGCCCGGGCGGACCGCCTGGCGCGGTACCTCGCGGGCCGGGGCGTGGGTGCGGAGTCGATCGTCGGAGTCTGCCTGGAGCGCGGCGTCGAGCTGATGGTGGCGCTGCTCGCGGTGGCGAAGGCCGGCGGTGCGTACATGCCGATCGATCCGGCCTACCCGGTGGACCGCATCGCGTACATGCTGGAGGACGCCCGGCCCGCCGTGGTGCTCGCCTCCTCGGGCACGGCGGCGGTCGTGCCGGGCCCGGTGGTGCTGGTGGACGCGCCCGAGACGGTGGCGGAGCCGGCGGCGCTGGAGGAGGAGCCGCCGGCCACCCCGGTGGTGCGGGTGGAGAACCCGGCGTACGTGATCTACACCTCGGGTTCGACGGGGCGCCCGAAGGGTGTGCTGGTGTCGCACGCGGGTGTGGCGAGTCTGGTGGCGGGCCATGTCCGCTACCTGGGGGTCGGTGCCGGGTCGCGGGTGGGCCAGTTCGCTTCGGCGGGCTTCGACACCTTCGGCTGGGAGTGGCTGATGGCGCTGCTGAGCGGCGCGGCCCTGGTGGTGATCCCGCAGGAGCGCCGGCTGGGCGAGGCCCTGCCGCAGTTCCTCGCGGAGCAGCGGGTCACGCACGTGACGCTGCCCCCGGCGGTGCTGGCGACCCTCGACGAGGGGTCGATCGGCGCGGACGTGGTGCTGGTGACCGCTGGTGAGGCCTGTCCCCCGGAGGTGATGGCGCGCTGGGCGCGTGGTCACCGGCTGTACAACTCCTACGGTCCGACCGAGACCACGGTGGACGCGACGCTGTGGCGCTGCGACCCGGTGGCGGGGGAGGTGGCGATCGGCTCGCCGGTGGTGAACACCCGGGTGTTCGTGCTGGACGAGTTCCTGGCGCCGGTGCCGGTGGGTGTGCCGGGTGAGCTGTACGTGGCGGGTGTGGGTCTGGCGCGCGGCTACCTGGGGCGTCCTGGCCTGACGGCGGAGCGGTTCGTGGCGAACCCGTTCGGCGAGTCGGGGGAGCGGCTCTACCGCACGGGCGACCGGGCCCGCTGGACGGCGGACGGGCGTCTCGTCTTCGCCGGCCGTACCGACGACCAGGTGAAGATCCGCGGCTTCCGGATCGAACCCGGCGAGATCGAGAACGTGATGGCCTCGCACCCGGGGGTGGCCCAGGCCGCCGTGGTCGTCCGCGAGGACGAGCCCGGCGAGAAGCGCCTGGTCGCCTACGTCGTCGCCGCCGACGGCCCGCACGCCGACCTGCCCGCGCTGCTCACCGGACTGGCCGCCGAGCGGCTGCCGGAGTACATGGTGCCGTCGGCCGTCGTGGTGCTGGACGCCCTGCCGATCACCGTGAACGGCAAGCTGGACCGCAAGGCCCTGCCTGCCCCCGAGGAGCGCTCCGCCGCGGGCCGGCTCCCGGCCAACCCGCGCGAGGAACTGCTCTGCGGCGTCTTCGCCCAGGTCCTCGGCGTGGAGAGCGTCGGTGTGGACGACGACTTCTTCGCCCTCGGCGGCCACTCCCTGCTCGCCGTCCGCCTGGCCAGCCGGGTCCGGGCCGTGCTCGGCGTGAACGTGGACATCCGGCTCCTGTTCGACGCGCCGACCGTCGCGGCACTGGCCGCGCGGCTCACGGACGACGGGCAGAACCGGCCGGCCCTGACGCCGATGGAACGCCCCGACCGGATCCCGCTGTCCTTCGCGCAGCGCCGGATGTGGTTCATCGGCCAGCTCCAGGACGCCGGCGCCGCGTACAACATCCCGATGGCGCTGAAGCTCCCGGCGCAGATCGACCGCCACGCCCTCGGCGCGGCCCTGCGGGACGTCCTCGGCCGGCACGAGGTGCTGCGCACCGTGCTGCCGACGCAGAACGGCGAGCCCTGGCAGCGGATCGTCCCGGTCGAGGAGCTGGACTGGGAGCTGTCGGTGGTCGAGGTGGCGCCGGAGGGGTTGGACGCCGCCGTGGCGGGGGCCGCCGGGCACCTGTTCGACCTGTCGGCGGAGGCGCCGATCCGGGCCTGGCTGTTCGAGGCCGGGCCGCAGGACCGGGTGCTGGTCGTCGTGGTGCACCACATCGCCGGTGACGGCTGGTCGTGGGCACCGCTGGCCCGGGACCTGTCGGTGGCGTACGCGGCGCGCAGCGCGGGCCGGGCGCCGCAGTGGGCGCCGTTGCCGGTGCAGTACGCCGACTACGCGCTGTGGCAGCGTGAGCTGATGGGTGACGCCGGTGACCCGGAGAGCCTGATGTCACGTCAGATCGATTACTGGCGTGGTGCGTTGGCGGGAGTTCCGGAGGAGTTGGCGCTGCCGGTGGACCATGTCCGTCCGGCGGTGGCGTCGAACCGGGGTCATGAGGTGCCGGTGGCGGTTCCGGCGGTGCTGCACGCGGAGTTGGCGCGGGTGGCGCGGGCCGAGGGCGTGACGATGTTCATGGTGCTGCAGTCGGCGTTGGCGGTGCTGTTGTCGCGGCTGGGTGCGGGTACGGATGTGCCGATCGGTGCGGCGAACGCGGGCCGTACGGATGCGGCGTTGGACGATCTGGTCGGGTTCTTCGTGAACACGCTGGTGGTGCGGGCGGACCTGTCGGGTGATCCGACGTTCCGTGAGGTGCTCGGCCGGGTCCGCGAGCGCAGCCTGGAGGCGTTCGCGCACCAGGACGTGCCGTTCGAGCGGCTGGTGGAGGAACTGGCGCCGGCCCGGTCGATGGGGCGGCACCCGCTGTTCCAGACCGTGTTCACCATGCAGAACAACGAGCGGGCGGTCCTCGACCTGCCGGGCGCGGGCGTCAGCGGGGTGGCCACCGGCGCCGCCACGTCGGCCCGCTTCGACCTGGACGTGCTGCTGGGCGAGGCCTTCGACGCGCAGGGCGCACCCGCCGGCGTGTACGGCGCGGTGGTCGGTGCGGCGGACCTGTTCGAGGCGGACAGCGTGGGGCGGATCGCGGAGCGCCTGGTGTGGGTGCTGGAGTTGGTGGCCGCCGATCCGGGCGTTCGGCTGAGCGCGGTCGACGTCCTGGAGGCGGACGAGCGCCGACGCGTCCTCACCGAGTGGAACGACACTGCGGTGGACTTCGGTTCGGTGCTGGTGCCGGGGCTGTTCGCGGAGCGGGTGGCGCGGACGCCGGAAGCGGTGGCGGTGGTCGCGGATGGCGTGGAGGTGTCGTTCGCGGAGCTTGACGCGCGGGCGAACCGGCTGGCGCACTACCTGCTCGGCCAGGGTGTGGGTGCGGAGTCGTTGGTGGGTGTCTGCCTGCCGCGCGGTGTGGACGCGGTGGTGGCGGTCCTCGCCGCGTGGAAGGCGGGCGCGGGCTATCTGCCGATCGACCCGTCGTACCCGGCGGAGCGGATCTCGTTCATGCTGGCGGACAGTGGCGCGGTGCTGACGCTCACCGATGAGGAGGTGCTGGACGAACTGCCGGCGGGGCGCAACCGGTTGGTGGCGGTGGACAGCGCGCTGATGGTGATGCAGCTGTCCGCTCAGCCGGAGACGGCGCCTGTCGTCGAGGTGTCGGCGGACTCGCTGGCGTATGTGATCTACACGTCGGGGTCGACGGGTCGGCCGAAGGGAGTGGCGGTCACGCACGGCGGTCTCGCCAACTACACGCGGTTCGCGGCTGGTTCGTACGGGACGGAGGGTGGTGCGCCGCTGCACTCGTCGCTGGCGTTCGACCTGACGGTGACCAGTGTGGTGGTGCCGCTCATCTCGGGCGCGCCGGTGGTGGTCAGCCGTGAGGGCGGGGCCGAGGGCCTGGCGCAGCTGCTGCGCGATGGCGGCGGTTTCGGCCTGGTGAAGGCCGTCCCCGCTCATCTCCCGCTGTTGTCCGGCATGTTGTCGGAGGGGCAGTTGGCGAAGGCGGCGCGCCGGTGGGTCGTCGGTGGTGAGGCGCTGCCGGCCGGTGTGGTGCGGGACCTGCTGGCCAAGGCCCCGGGCTCGGTGGTGGTGAACGAGTACGGTCCGACGGAGGCGACGGTCGGCTGCGCGGTGTTCGAGGTCCGCGCGGGTGACGAGGTCGGCTCGGTGGTGCCGGTCGGTCGTCCGGTGGCGAACACGCGGCTGTATGTGCTGGACGACGGGCTGCGTCCGGTGGCGCCGGGTGTGGCGGGTGAGTTGTACATCGCGGGTGCTCAGTTGGCGCGCGGGTACGTCAGGCGGCCCGGTCTGACGGCGGAGCGTTTCGTCGCCAACCCCTTCGAGCCGGGCGGCGCCCGCATGTACCGCTCGGGCGACATCGCCCGCTGGCGTGCCGATGGGCAGTTGGAGTTCCTGGGGCGTGCGGACGAGCAGGTGAAGGTCCGCGGGTTCCGGATCGAGCCGGGTGAGGTCGAGAGCGTCGTCGCCGCGCATCCGCAGGTCGCGCGGGCGGCGGTGGTGGCCCGGGAGGACGTGCCGGGTGACGTGCGTCTGGTGGCGTACGTCGTCGCCGACGACGAGGCCGACGGCCTGCCGGAGCAGCTGCGGAGCTTCGCCGCGCAGCGGCTGCCGGAGTACATGGTCCCGTCCGCCGTCGTGCTCGTGGAGGCGCTGCCGCTGACGGGCAACGGGAAGCTGGACCGCAAGGCCCTGCCGGCCCCGGACTACGCGGCCGGCGCGGGCACCGGCCGGGCCCCGGCCAACCGGCAGGAGGAGCTCCTGTGCCAGGCCTTCGCCGAGGTGCTGGGGCTGGCGAAGGTGGGCGTCGACGACGACTTCTTCGAACTCGGCGGGCACTCCCTGCTGGCGGTCGAACTCGTCGCGCGGATCCGTGCCGTACTGGAGGTCGACGTCCCCATCCGGGCGCTGTTCGACTCGCCGACCGTGGCGGGACTCGCGCAGCAGCTCGGGACCGAGAAGTCGACCCGGCCGGCCCTGCGGCCGATGCGTGACCGGGGCGGGCGGTGATGACACCGCACTGACCGGACCGGTCGGGCGAACGCCGACGGCCGGCCGCCGCAGTCCGTGGAAGCGGATGCGGCGGCCGGCCGTCGGGGGCGGGACCCGCCGGGCCTACGGGGTCACCAGGCCGGCCTCGTAGGCGATGATCACCAGCTGGACCCGGTCGCGGGCGTTGAGTTTGGCCAGCAGCCGGGTGACGTAGGTCTTGGCGGTGGCGACGCTGATCACCAGGTGCTCGGCCAGCTCGGTGTTGGACAGTCCCTGGGCGACCAGGGTGAGGACCTCGCGCTCGCGGTCGGTGATACCGGTGATGGTCCGCCGCGGCTTGGCGGCACCGGAGGCCGACGGGCGGCCCGCGAACTCCTTGATCAGCCGCCGGGTGACACTGGGGGCGATCAGCCCGTCGCCGCCGGCGACCACCCGTACTGCGGCCAGGATCTCGTCCAGGGCCATGTCCTTGACCAGGAATCCGGAGGCGCCGGCCTGGAGGGCGCCGTAGATGTAGTCGTCGTCGTCGAAGGTGGTGAGCACCACGATCTGGGCCTTGGCCGGGCCCTCGGTGATCTTCCGGGTCGCCTCCAGACCGTCCATGCCGGGCATCCGGATGTCCATCACCACGACATCGGGGTCCAGCGCGGCCGTCAGCTCCACCGCCTCGGCGCCGTCGCCGGCCTCGCCGACGACCTCCAGATCGGGGGCGTCGGCGATCACCATCTGCAGGGCGGCGCGCACCAGCGGCTGGTCGTCGGCCAGCACCACTCGGATCGTCATCGGACTCCTTCCGGAACGGGAAGACGGGCGGCCACGCGGAAGCCTCCCTCGGGTAGTGGTGCGGCGGAGAACTCGCCGTGCAGCAGGCCGACCCGCTCGCGCATGCCCACCAGCCCGAAGCCGGACCCGGTGGTGCTGCCCGGGGAGTGCTGGTGGCCCCGGTTGAGGACCTCGATGGACAGCTCCGACGCCTGGCAGTCGATGGACACCTGGCAGGCTTTGGTGTCCGCGTGCCGCGTCACGTTGGTGACCGCCTCCTGGATGATCCGGAAGGCCGACATGTCGATCTCCGGGGGGAGGTGGCGCCGCTCGCCGCTCCACCGCACGTCGACCCGGACGCCGGCGGCCGTGGTGGTCGCCGCGAGCTGGTCGACGTTCGCCAGGCCGGGCCCGGGCTCCATCGGGACCCGCTCGGCACTGGAGCCCGGCTCGGGCTGGCGGAGCGCGACGAGCATCCGGCGCAGCCCGGACAGCGTCTCCCGGCTCGCCGTCTCGATCTCGCCCAGCGCGGTCCGGGCCCGGTCCGGCTGGGTCTCGATGACCCGGCGGGCGGCGCCCGCCTGCAGGGCGACGATGCCGATGGTGTGCGCGACCATGTCGTGCAGTTCGCGGGCGATCCGCAGCCGCTCGGTGGTGACCGCCTGGGCGGCGGCCTCGGTCCTGAGCTGTTCCGCGTGGTCGCGGGCCTGGTGCATCGAGCGCCCGATCAGCAGGGCGATGACGGCCAGCAGCACCGCTCCCTGGGCGTCGCTGGTGTCGGTGCGGGGGACCATGCCGACGTGCAGGACCAGGACGCCGATCAGCATGCCGGCCGCGATGCGCGCCGTGCGCCGGGGGCGGGTGGCCGTGATGACGAGCAGGGCGATGTCCGCCGAGATGAACTGCAGCGGCGGGAACTGGGACCCGTACGACCAGCCGTTGGTCACTCCGACCGAGGCGGTGATCAACAGGGCGAGGCCGGCCAGCGGCCGGCGGGTCAGCAGCGCACTGCCGGCCAGGGCGACCAGCGCCGCCACGGCCACCATGTTCCAGTCGCGGCTCGTCGCCGTGCGGCCGCCCATGGCGATGCTGTTGAACCAGGCGGCGGCTCCGCCCTGCCCGACGAGCAGCGTGGGGTAGACGGTGACCACCAGCCAGGTGAGGGCCGTCCAGGCGCCCGGTGGCACGCGCTTCAACCGCGGGAGAGTCATCGTGGCGTACATACGGCGATGGTAGCCAGGCGCTCCCGGCCGGACATCGGACCACGGGTGTCATGCCGTGGTTGACACGCCGGCCCGCGGAAGTGTCACCACTGGTCTGATGCACTGAACACCGCGCCGACGGCACGATGGATCGCATGATCGAAGTCCACGAGCTGACGAAGCGCTACGGCAAGAAGCTGGCAGTCAACAACCTGACCTTCACCGTCAATCCGGGCCAGGTGACCGGCTTCCTCGGCCCCAACGGAGCCGGCAAGAGCACCACCCTGCGGATGATCCTCGGTCTGCACACCCCCACCAGCGGCACCGTCACCGTGGACGGCCGCCCGTTCCGCTCGCTGCCCCGCGGACTGCGGCACGTCGGCGCCCTGTTGGACGCCGGCGACGTGCACGGCGGGCGCACCGCCCGGGCCCACCTGCGGGCGCTGGCCCGCAGCAACGCCATCCCGCGCAGCCGGGTGGAGGAGGTGCTCCGGGAGGCCGGCATCGTGGACGCGGCGGACCGCCGGATCGGCGGGTTCTCGCTCGGCATGCGCCAGCGCCTCGGCATCGCCACCGCACTGCTCGGCGACCCGCCGGTGCTGCTCTTCGACGAGCCGCTCAACGGGCTCGACCCGGAGGGCGTGCACTGGGTGCGCGGCCTGTTCCGCCGACTGGCGGCCGAGGGGCGCACGGTCTTCGTGTCCAGCCACCTGATGTCCGAGATGGAGCACACCGCCGAGCAGCTCATCGTCCTCGGCAAGGGCGAGCTGATCGCCGCGGAGAGCGTGGCGGACTTCGCGGCCCGCGGTGCCCGTCGGAGCGTGGTGGTCCGCACGCCGGACCCGGCGGCGCTGCAGCCCCTGCTGGTCTCCGAGGGGGCGCAGGTGGAGCGCGAGGCCGACGGGAGGCTCACGGTGGTCGGACTGGACGGGGACCGGATCGCCGAGATCGCGTTCCAGAACCGCATCCTGGTGAACGAACTGACCAACCACACCAGCTCGCTGGAGGAGGCGTTCATGGAGCTGACTGCCGACAGCGTCGAGTACCTCGCGGGGGAGAAGAAGTGACCGCGCCGACGACCTCGAAGACGGCCGGGGCGCCGGTCGTGCCCCCGCTGGAGCCCAAGGCCCGTTTCGGTGACCTGGTCGCCGCCGAGTGGATCAAGCTGTGGTCGCTGAGGTCGACCCCGTGGGCCTTCGCCGCCACGGTGCTGCTGGTCCTGACGATCACCCTCTTCGGCGCCATGTCGGACGCGCAGCACTTCGCCGGCTTCGACGACGACCAGAAGGCGTACTACCGCGCCTTCGGGTCGGTGGCGGCCACGTTCTCCCAGGGCGCCGCCACGATGGTGATCGTCGGCGCCGGGGCGATCGGTGCCATCGCGGTCCTCGGTGAGTACACCTCCGGCATGATCCGGACGACCTTCACGGCGGTTCCGGCCCGCAGTTCGGTGATGGCCGCGAAGCTGGCGGTGGTCGCCGTGGCCACGACCGTCCTGGGCGTGGCCACGGCGCTGGCCTCGTACGGCGCCGCCCAGGCGGTGCTGTCCGGCCAGGACGCCGCCGTCGGCCTCGGGCACCCCGGGATCCTGCGCCTGCTCGTGGCCTCCGCGGTGCTGGCTCCGGTGTCGGCGCTGGTGGGCATGGGGATCGCCGCGGTGATCCGGCACAGCGTGCTCACCATCGTGGCGACGATCGCCGTGCTCTTCGTGATTCCCTCGATGCTGAACAGCCGGAGCCAGTTCGGTGCGAGCCTCGTGCACATGACGATCTCGCAGGCCTGGCAGCGCATCGGCCACGAGCAGGCGACCACGGAGATGTGGCCGTGGACGGTGGGCGGCGCGTGCGTCGTGCTCGCCGTCTGGTCGCTGGTCGCCGGGGCGCTGACCGTCTACACGGCGAGCCACCGGGACCAGTGAGCGGTGTACCCACCGCCGAACGACTCGACCGACCGAACCGGCACGCTGGAGGCGCTCGTGGGAGCGACCGCCGACAGGGCCGAGCACCTCGCAGGAGAGAGCACGTGACTGCGCCGACGACGACGGAGACGACCGTGGTGCCCGCTGTGTCACCCCCGGAGCCCAGGGCCCGTTTCGGTGACCTGTTCGCCGCTGAATGGATCAAGCTGTGGTCGCTGAGGTCGACCCCGTGGGCCTTCATCGCCACCGCGGCACTGGTCCTCACCAGCACCGTCTCCATCGCCCTGGGAGACGTCGACGAGTACGCCCGGGCCGGCGAGCCGCAGCGGGAGCTCTTCCGGACGCTCGGACCGCTGGCGGAGGCGTTCCCGTACGGCGCCGCCACGATGCTGATCATCGGCGCCGGGGCGATCGGGGCCATCACGGTCCTCGGTGAGTACACCTCCGGCATGATCCGGACGACCTTCACGGCGGTTCCGGCCCGCAGTTCGGTGATGGCCGCGAAGCTGGCGGTGGTCGCCGTGGCCACGACCCTGTTCGGCGCCGGCGTGGCGCTGGCCTCGTACGGTGCCGCCCAGGTCGTCCTGTCCCGTCAGGACCTCGCCGTCGGCCTCGGGCACCCCGGGATCCTGCGCCTGATCGTGGCCTCCGCGCTGCTCGCCCCGATCGCCGCCCTCGTGGGCATGGCGGTGGCGGCGGTGGTACGGCACAGCGTGATCACCATGGTGGCGACGGTCGCCCTGCTCTTCGTCCTCCCCTCGCTGCTGAACGACCGCAGCCACCTCAGCGTGAGCCTCCTGCACATGACGGTCATGCAGGCCTGGGACCGCATCGGCCACGGCCAGTCCCCGGCCTCGGAGTGGCCCTGGACGGACGGGGGAGCCGCTCTCGTCCTCGTCGTCTGGGCGCTGGCCGCCGCGACGCTGGCCGCCTTCTCCGCGAACCGCCGGGACCAGTGAGGGGGTTTCGCCCGACACCGTCGCGCAGGCGCGGGCCGATTCGGCCCGCGCCTTTTCCGTGCTGCTTCCGTTGCCGCGAATGCGCGGTCCTGATCGCGGACCGGTGAACCGCCCCGCCTCCCTGATCCGTGAATCCCCGGGTCGTCCGTTTGTCAAGAATTCGCGCGGCCCGGGTTTTCCGCCCTGTTCAACTGCCCCTGTGAAGGCAGTTGAACAGGGCGGCCGCATTCCCCTCCGACGGCCGTGATCGCGCCGCCCGGACCGGCCCCTCGCACGCGGGCCGAACATTGATCATCAGTCGAGCCGTGGGTCATAGTGACTGCCGGGGAAAACGGCGCTCCACGCTGTCGAAACACCTAGATAAGGGGACCTCTCGCCCAGGCCGGCAACCGTCTCGACGCGGTGCTGCCGGAAGCCGTGATCGAGCGAGGGTCCGTGTACCAACGGTTGTGTGAACCGGCCGGACGGAGCGATTTCCGGACGGTCCGTACAGCCCTGCCCTCCGCCGCTGCCATTCGTGCCGGCCGGCGGGCGGGGCGAACAGCCGGAGTTCACCAGTCAGCCTCGGCCGACGTCGCGGCGAGGACGTAAGCAGGAGGGGTCCTGATGGTTCCGTTGTCATACGCGCAGCGTCGGTTGTGGTTCATTCAGCAGGTCGAGGGGCCGAGCGCGCACTACAACATCCCCCTCGCGCTGCCGCTGGTCGGCGAAGTCGACCGGGACGCCCTCGCCGCGGCCCTGCGCGACGTCCTCGAGCGCCACGAGGTCCTGCGGACCACCTTCGCCGTCGTCGACGGCGAGCCCTACCAGGACATCCACGCCGTCGAGGACCTGGACTGGGACCTCCACCGGGTCGACCTGACCGGCGGCGACCCGGCCGCGGTGCGGGCCGAGCTCGATCGCGCGCTCGCCGACGCGGCCGCCACCGCCTTCGACCTCTCCGCCGAACTGCCCATCCGCGCCTGGCTGTTCACCACCGGCCCGGCGGAACACGTGCTGGCCGTGGTGGTGCACCACATCGCCGGCGACGGCTACTCGCTGCGCCCGCTGGCCGACGACGTCTCCGCCGCCTACGCCGCCCGCCGCGCGGGCCGGGCGCCCGACTGGGAGCCGCTGGACGTCCAGTACGCCGACTACACCCTCTGGCAGCGCGAACTGCTCGGCGACCCGGCCGACCCCGCGAGCCTGATGTCCCGACAGGTCTCCCACTGGCGTGACGCCCTGAGCGGCGCCCCGGAGGAGCTGGAGCTCCCGTACGACCGCACCAGGCCCCCGGTGGCCTCCTACCGCGGCCACCGCACCCCGCTGGAGATCCCCGCCGAGGTGCACGCGCGGCTCGTCGAGCTGGCCCGCGCCGAGGGCGTGACCGTCTTCATGGCGCTGCAGGCCGCCCTCGCGGTGCTGCTGTCCAAGCTCGGCGCCGGCGAGGACCTGCCGATCGGCACCGCGGTGGCCGGCCGCACCGACGTCGGCCTGCGCGACCTGGTCGGCTTCTTCATCAACAGCCTCGTGCTGCGCACCGACGTGTCCGGCGACCCGACCTTCACCGAGCTGCTGGCCCGGGTGCGCGAGACGGACCTGTCCGCCTTCGAACGGCAGGACGTCCCCTTCGAGAAGCTCGTCGAGGAGCTCGCCCCGACCCGCACGCTCGCCCGTCACCCGCTCTTCCAGGTCATGCTCAGCGTGGAGAACCTCGCCCGCGCCGAGGCGTCCCTGGCCGGCGCGCAGGTCGCCGGGGGAGCCGGCGCGGAGCCCTCCGCCGCCGAGGGCCCGACGAGCACCGTCGCCAAGTTCGACCTGGAGGTCGTCGCCGAGGAGACCTTCGACGCGACCGGCGCCCCGGCGGGCCTGAGCGGCTCGGTCATCGTCAACGCGGACCTCTTCGAGGCCGCCTCCGCCGCCCGCATCGCCGAGCGCCTGGCCCGCGTGGTGGCGCAGCTGACCGCCGCGCCCCGGGCCCGGACCGGCGCCGTCGACATCCTCGCCGGGGACGAGCGCCGGCGGCTGCTGACCGGGTGGAACGACACCGCGGCCGACGTGGAACCCGGCCTGCTGCCCGAGCTGTTCGCCCGGCAGGTCGAGCGGAACCCGGACGCCGCGGCGGTGGTGTGCGAGGGCACTCGGCTCAGCTACGCCGAGCTCGACGCCCGCGCCAACCGGCTCGCCCACCGGCTGACCGCGCTCGGCGTGGGTGCCGAGACGGTCGTCGGCCTCTGCCTGCCGCGCGGCGTCGACATCGTCACCGCGATCCTCGCCGTCTGGAAGGCCGGCGGCGCCTACGTCCCGCTCGACCCCGAGCACCCCGTCGACCGCCTCGCCCACATCCTCGACGACAGCCGCGCCCGGGTGGTGCTCAGCACCCGGGACGCGGCCGACGGCGTGGCCGCCCGGCTCGACACCGACCGGGTGCTGTGGCTCGACGACCCGCAGGAGGCCGCCGAACTGGCCGCCTTGCCCGCCATGGCCCCGCACGGCCGGGTGGCCCCCGGCTCCCTGGCCTACGTCATCTACACCTCCGGCTCGACCGGCCGGCCCAAGGGCGTGGCCACCGGCCACGGCGCCCTGGCCAACCTGGTGTCGGTGTTCGGCCCCCTGATGGAGGTGGGTCCGGGCGTCCCGGTCCTCCAGTTCGCCTCGTTCAACTTCGACGCCTCCGTCCTGGACGTCGCGGTCACCCTCTCCCGCGGCGGCACCCTGGTCGTGGCGAGCGCGACCGAGCGCTCCGAGCCCGCCCTGCTGCGCGCCCTGGTGGAGTCGGCCGGCGTCCGCTCCGCCAGCCTGGTGCCCTCGCTGCTCGCCGTCCTCGACCTGGACGACCTGGCCGGGGTCGGCGCGATGGTCGTCGGCTCGGAGGGCATCGACCCCGCCCTCGCCCGGGCCTGGGCCCGCGACCGGCGGCTCGTCCACGCCTACGGCCCGACCGAGGCGGCCGTGATCACCGCCGTCGGGCAGGTCGACCCCGACGGCACCGGCGCGGTGCCCTTCGGCGGCCCGGTCGCCAACACCCGGATGTACGTCCTGGACCGCCGGCTGCAGCCGGTCGCGCCCGGCGTCGCCGGTGAGCTCTACATCGGCGGGGCGCAGCTGGCCCGCGGCTACGTCGGCCGCCCGGACCTGACCGCCGAGCGCTTCGTCGCCTCCCCCTACGAGGCCGGTGAGCGGCTCTACCGCACCGGCGACCTGGTGCGCTGGACCGAGGACGGGCAGCTGCTCTTCGCCGGGCGCGCGGACGAGCAGGTCAAGATCCGCGGCTTCCGGATCGAGCCCGGCGAGGTCCAGGCCGTGGTCGCGGCGCACCCCGGGGTCGCCCGGGCCGCCGTCGTCCCGCGCGAGGACGTCCCCGGCGACGTCCGCCTGGTCGCCTACGTCGTGCCCGCGGACACCGCGGACCGGGCCGGGCTGGGATCCGCCGTCCGCGAGTTCGCCGGGTCGAGGCTGCCGCAGTACATGGTCCCGGCGGCCGTCGTCCTGCTGGACGCCCTGCCGCTGACCGTCAACGGCAAGCTCGACCGCAAGGGGCTGCCGTCCCCGGAGTTCGCCGTCGGCGGCCGGGCCCCGGCGAACCGCCAGGAGCGGATCCTCTGCGAGGAGTTCGCCGGGACGCTGGGCCTGGAGCGGGTCGGCGTCGACGACGACTTCTTCGCCCTCGGCGGCCACTCGCTGCTCGCCGTGCGGCTCGTCGAGCGGCTGCGCGAGCGCGGCGTCCCGGTCTCCGTGCGCGCGCTGTTCGAGAGCCCGACCCCGGCCGGGCTCGCGCTGGCCGGCGGCACCACCCAGGTCGCCGTGCCGGACAACCTGATCCCGGCCGGCGCGACCGTGATCACCCCGGACATGCTGCCGCTGGTCGACGTCACGGCCGAGGAGATCGAGCGGATCGCGGCCACGGTGGAGGGCGGCGCCGCGAACATCGCGGACGTCTACCCGCTCGCCCCCCTCCAGGAGGGCCTGCTCTTCCACCACCTGCTCGCCGGCGCCGGCGACGACGCCTACGCCCTGCCCACGGTGCTGGAGTTCGACTCCCGCGAACTGCTGGACGGCTTCCTGGGAGCCCTGCAGCAGGTGGTCGACCGGCACGACGTCCTGCGCACCGGCATCGTCTGGGACGGGCTGCGCGAACCCGTCCAGGTGGTGTGGCGCCGGGCCGGGCTGCAGGTGGCCGAGGTGGCCCTCGACCCGCACGGGGACGACCCGATCGCCGAACTCGTGGAGCTCGGCAGCACGCCGATGGACCTCAGCCGGGCCCCGCTGATCGGCCTGCACACCGCCCACGCCCCGCAGCGCGGCGACGACGGCCGGTGGCTGGCCCTGATCCGGATGCACCACATGGTCCAGGACCACACCGCCAAGGAGGTCCTGCTGGCGGAGGTGCGGGCCTTCCTCACCGGGCGCGGCGGCGAACTCGCCGAGCCGCTCCCGTTCCGCAACTTCGTGGCCCAGGCGCGCGGCGCCGTCGACGAGGCCGAGCACGAGCGCTACTTCGGCGAGCTGCTCGGCGACGTGGACGAGCCGACCGCGCCGTACGGCCTGCTCGACGCGCGCGGCGACGGCAGCGGAGTGGTCCGGGACGGCCTCACCCTGCCGCAGCAGCTGACCGACCGGATCCGGGAGACCTCCCGGCGGATCGGCGTCAGCCCGGCGTCCGTCCTGCACGTCGCCTGGGCGCGGGTGCTCGCAGCGCTCTCCGGCCGCTCCGACGTGGTCTTCGGCACCGTCCTGTTCGGCCGGATGAACGCCGGCGCCGGATCCGACCGCGTGCCGGGCCCGTTCATGAACACCCTCCCGGTCCGCCTGCGCACCGACGAACTCGGCTCCCTGGAAGCCGTGTCGGCGATGCGCGGCCAGCTGGCCGAGCTGCTGGAGCACGAGCACGCCCCGCTGGCGGTCGCGCAGCGCGCGAGCGGTGTGCCCGGCAACCTCCCGCTGTTCACCTCCTTCTTCAACTACCGCCACAGCCACGGCGCTCGGGCCGCGGAGACCGACCGGCCCGCGGCCGCGCCGGAGGGCTCGGGCGGCGGCATCCGGATGGTCTACGAGCACGACCGGACCAACTACCCGCTGTCAGTGGCGGTGACGGACGACGGTGACACGCTCGACGTGACGATCGACGGCATCGCCCCGATCGTCCCGCACGCGGTCGCCGAGCTGATGCAGGTCGCCACCGCCGACCTGGTGGCGGCGCTGGAGCGGGCCCTCGACGGCGGCGCGGACACGCCGCTGCGCTCGGTGGACGTGCTCTCCGCGCGGGAGCGCTCGCAGGTGCTGACCGAGTGGAACTCCTCGGCGGTGGAACTGGGTCCGGCGCTGGTACCGGAGCTGTTCGCGGCCCAGGCGGCCCGTACGCCGGATGCGGTGGCCGTGGTCGCCGACGGCCACGAGGTGTCGTTCGCGGAGCTGGACGAGCGGGCGAACCGACTCGCCCGGTACCTGGAGGGACAGGGCGTCGGAGCCGAATCGGTGGTCGGCGTCTGCCTGCCCCGGGGCGTCGAGGCCGTGGTCGCGATCCTCGCGGCCTGGAAGGCGGGGGCGGCGTTCCTGCCGATCGACCCGTCGTACCCCGTGGAGCGGATCTCGTTCATGCTCGCGGACAGCGGCGCCGTGCTGACGCTGACCGACGAGGATCTGCTGGGGGACCTGCCGGCCGGCCGGGCGCGGATGGTCGCGGTGGACTCGGCCCTGATGGACGTCCAGCTGTCGATGCTGCCCGCGACCGCTCCCGAGGCACCGGTGTCGGGCGACGGCCTGGCGTACGTGATCTACACCTCGGGCTCGACGGGCCGGCCGAAGGGCGTGGCGGTCGCGCACGGCGCGCTGGCCAACTACGCGCTGTGGGCGGCCGGTTCGTACCGGACCGAAGGCGGCGCCCCGCTGCACTCCTCGCTGGCCTTCGACCTGACGGTGACCAGCGTGGTGGTGCCGCTGATCTCGGGCGCGCGAGTCGTGGCGAGCGGTGAGGGCGGCGCCGAGGGGCTGGCCGAGCTGCTGCGCTCCACGGACGGCGGTTTCGGCCTGGTGAAGGCCGTTCCCGCCCACCTCCCGCTGCTGTCCGAGCTGCTGACGGACGAGCAGGCCGCGGAGGCCGCAGGCACCTGGGTGGTCGGGGGCGAGGCGCTGCCGGGCCCGGTGGTGCGGGCCTGGCTGGAGCGTGCGCCCCGGTCGGTGGTGGTGAACGAGTACGGCCCGACGGAGGCGACGGTCGGCTGCTCGGTGTTCGAGGTCCGGGCCGGGGACGAGGTCGGCGCGGTGGTGCCGGTCGGCCGCCCGACCGCGAACACGCGCCTGTACGTGCTGGACGCCGCGCTGCGCCCGGTGCCGGTGGGCGTCGCGGGTGAGCTCTACCTGGCGGGCGCCCAGCTGGCGCGCGGCTACGTCAAGCGTCCCGGTCTGACGGCCGAGCGCTTCGTCGCCAACCCCTTCGAGCCGGACGGCGCCCGGATGTACCGCTCGGGCGACATCGCCCGCTGGCGCGCCGACGGCCGGCTCGAGTACCTGGGCCGGGCGGACGAGCAGGTGAAGGTCCGCGGCTTCCGGATCGAGCCCGGCGAGGTCGAGGCCGCGATCGCCGGACACCCCCGGCTGG
The DNA here is from genome assembly GCF_042894165.1 of Kitasatospora sp. NPDC001547. NCBI lineage: Bacteria > Bacillati > Actinomycetota > Actinomycetes > Kitasatosporales > Streptomycetaceae > Kitasatospora > Kitasatospora sp. NPDC001547. The sequence continues at coordinate 21,286 of NZ_JBIAVL010000043.1, forward strand.
CCCGGGTCGCCGTGATCGCCCGCGAGGACGTGCCGGGCGACGTGCGCCTGGTCGCCTACGTCGTCGCCGACGACCAGGACGAGGACGCGAGCGCCCTTCCGTCGTCCGTCCGGGAGTTCGCCGCGCGTCGCCTCCCCGAGCACATGGTGCCGTCCGCCGTCGTGGTGCTGGACGCGCTGCCGCTGACCGGCAACGGGAAGCTGGACCGCAAGGCCCTGCCCGCGCCCGAGCTCTCGGGCGGCGCGGGGGCCGGCCGGGCGCCGGCGAACGAGCGCGAGCAGGCGCTCTGCGACGCGTTCGCCGAGGTCCTGCGGGTCTCCGAGGTCGGCGTCGACGACGACTTCTTCGCCCTCGGCGGCCACTCCCTGCTCGCCGTCCGCCTCACCAGCCGGATCCGGACGGTCCTCGGCGTCGAGGTGGAGGTCCGCGATCTCTTCGAGGCCCCGACCGTCGGCGGCCTCGCCGCCCGGCTCGCCGGCGCGCAGGCGGCCCGGCGGGCGCTCACCCGCCGGGAGCGCCCGGAGCTGGTGCCGCTCTCCTTCGCCCAGCGGGGCCTCTGGTTCGTCAGCCGGCTGGAGGGCCGGAGCGCGTCCTACAACATCCCGGTGGCGGTGCGGCTGACCGGGGCGGTCGACCGCGCGGTGCTGGACGCGGCTCTGCGCGACGTGATCGGCCGGCACGAGGCGCTGCGGACGGTGTTCGTCACCGTCGACGGCGAGCCCTACCAGCAGGTCGTCGCCCCCGACGACCTGGCGTGGGAACTGGAGGTCGTGGACGTTCCCACGGCCGACCTGGAGGACGCGGTCTCCGCCGCGTTCGACCACCCCTTCGACCTGGCCGGGGAACTGCCCTTCCGCAGCTGGCTGTTCCGCGGCGGCGCGGACGTCCACGTCCTGGTCGTCGTGATGCACCACATCGCCGGCGACGGCTGGTCGAGGGCGCCGCTGGCGCGCGACCTGTCGACGGCGTACGCGGCGCGCAGCGCGGGCCGGGCGCCGGAGTGGGAGCCGCTGCCGGTGCAGTACGCGGACTACGCGCTGTGGCAGCGCGAGCTGCTGGGCGACGAGAACGACTCGGACAGCCTGCTGTCGCGCCAGATCGACTTCTGGCGCGCGAACCTCGCCGGCCTCCCCGAGGAACTCGACCTGCCGGCCGACCACCCGCGGCCCGCCGTCGCCTCCCACCGCGGGCTCAGCGCCTCGCTGGACGTCCCGGCGGACGTGCACGCCCGGCTCGCCGAGATCGCGAGCGCCGAGGGCGTGACCATGTTCATGGTGCTGCAGGCGGGCCTGGCCGTCCTGCTGAACCGCCTCGGTGCCGGCGCGGACATCCCGATCGGCGCGGTCAACGCCGGCCGCACGGACGAGGCGCTGGAGGACCTGGTCGGCTTCTTCATCAACACCCTGGTGCTGCGCACCGACCTGTCCGGTGACCCGCTGTTCACCGACGTCCTGGGGCGGGTGCGCGAGACGAGCCTGTCGGCGTTCGAGCACCAGGACGTCCCGTTCGAGAAGCTGGTCGAGGAGCTGGCGCCGTCCCGGTCGTTGTCCCGGCACCCGCTCTGCCAGGTGTTGCTGTCGGTGGAGAACACGGCGGACGCCGAGCTGGATCTGTCCGGCATCGAGGCCGGCGAGCTGTCCGCCGGGACGACGGTGTCGCGGTGTGACCTGTGGGTCGGTGTCCGCGAGGCCTTCGACGCCTCCGGGGCGCCGGCGGGCCTGCGCGGCTCGCTGGTCGCGTCGGCCGACCTGTTCGAGCCGGAGACGGTGGCGCGGCTGGTGTCCTGGTTCGGGCGCGTGCTGGCCGCGGTGGCCGAGGACCGTCAGGTGCGGCTCAGCGCCGTGGACGTGCTCGGCGACGCCGGCCGCCGCCGGGTGCTGGAGGAGTGGAACGACACCGCGACCGGCGTCGAGGCGGCTACGCTGCCCGAGCTGTTCGAGGCGCAGGTGGCGCGGACGCCGGACGCGGTCGCGGTGGTGTCCGACGGCGAGGAGCTGTCGTACGCGGAGCTGGACGCCCGCGCGAACCGGCTGGCGCGGCTGCTCGTGGGCCGGGGTGTCGGTCCGGAGTCCCTCGTCGGTGTGGTGATGGACCGCGGTGCCGACCTGGTCGTCGCGCTGCTGGCGGTGGTGAAGGCCGGCGGCGCCTACCTGCCGATCGACCCGGATTACCCGGTGGAGCGGGTGGCGTACATGCTCGGCGACGCCGCGCCGTCGGTGATCGTCACTTCGGGGGAGGCGGCCGAGGTCCTGCCGGCCTCCGTCCTGGTCCCGCTGGTCGTGCTCGACGAACCGTCGGTGGAGCGGGAACTCGCGCGCCTCGACGCCGCGGCCCTGTCGGACGGGGAACGCTCGGGCCACCTGTCGCCCTCGCACCCGGCCTACGTGATCTACACGTCGGGGTCGACCGGACGGCCCAAGGCCGTGCTCGTGACCCACCGGGGAATCGGGACGCTGGCCGCCGCCCAGGTGGACCGCTTCGGCGTGACCGCGACCTCGCGGGTGCTGCAGCTGGCCTCGCAGAGCTTCGACGCGGCCGTCTCCGAGGTCTGCATGGCGCTGCTCTCGGGTGCCGCGCTCGTGATGGCCGGCGCGGACCGGCTGCCGCCGAAGGGGCTGCTGAGCGACGCGCTGGCGGAGTTCGGCGTCACCCACGCGACCGTGCCGCCGTCGGTGCTGGCCACGGTGGAGCGGCTGCCGCGGAGCCTGCGCACGCTCGTCGTGGCGGGCGAGGCCTGCGCCCCCGAGCTGGTCGAGCGGTGGGCGCCGGGGCGGCGGATGGTCAACGCCTACGGTCCGACCGAGGTCACCGTCTGCGCGACGATGAGCGAGCCCCTCGACGCGGACGGTCGGGGCCCGGTGCCGATCGGCCGACCGATCGCCGGCGCGAAGGTCTTCGTGCTGGACCGGCACCTGAGGCCTGTGCCCGAGGGCGTGCCCGGCGAGCTGTACGTGGTCGGCCCAGGGCTGGCCCGCGGCTACCTCGGCCGACCGGGGCTGACCGCGGAGCGCTTCGTCGCCTGCCCGTTCGCGGACGGGCGGATGTACCGGACGGGCGACCTCGCCCTGTGGACGGCCGACGGCGAGCTGGTGTTCGTGGGCCGGGCGGACGAGCAGGTCAAGGTCCGCGGGTTCCGGATCGAGCCGGGCGAGGTCGAGACCGTCCTCGCCGGCCACGACCAGGTCGGCCGGAGCGCCGTGGTCGTCCGGGAGGATCGCCCCGGTGACCGGCGCCTGGTCGCCTACGTCGTCCCCGACCAGGACACCGTCACCGAGACGTCCGGTCTCCCGGAAGCGGTGCGGAAGTACGTGGCGGCGTCGCTGCCGGAGTACATGGTGCCGTCGGCTGTCGTGGTGCTGGACGCGCTGCCGCTGACCGTGAACGGCAAGCTGGACCGCAAGGCCCTGCCGGCCCCCGACTACACGGGCGGCTCCGGCCGTGGCCCGGCGACCCTGCAGGAGGAGCTGCTCTGCGCGGCGTTCGCCGAGGTGCTGGGCCTGGAGGGCGTCGGCATCGACGACGACTTCTTCGACCTCGGCGGCCACTCGCTGCTCGCGGTGAGCCTGGTGAGCCGGGTGCGTTCGGTCCTGGGCGTCGAGGTGCCGGTGCCGGTGCTCTTCGAGGCGCCGACGGTGGCGGGGTTGGCGGCCCGGCTGTCGGGTGC
>NZ_JBIAVL010000044.1:0-24834 GCF_042894165.1 Kitasatospora sp. NPDC001547
CCCCCCCCCCCCCCCCCCCCCCCCCCCCCCCCCCCCCCCCCCCCCCCCCCCCCCCCCCCCCCCCCCCCCCCCCCCCCCGGCCCCCCACCCTCCCGAAAGCCCGAACCCCGAACAGAAACCCCCCTTCACCGCGGCACCACCAACACCCCCGCCCCGAAATACCCCCGCTCCCCACACCCCCGACCCCCCACCGGACACCCTCCCGCCGCCGCCCCCGCCAACACCCCCGCCAACCCGTCCGCCCCCAGCTCCGGATGCAGAGCCGCCACCACCGCCACCGCCCCGGTCACGTGCGCGGCCGCCATCGAGGTCCCCGCCAGCGCCGCGTACTGCCCGCCCGGCCAGTCGGAGACGACCGCCCCCTGCGTCCCGCCGTCCGGATCGCCTCCCGGCGCGGCCAGCGAGACCCGCCCGCGCCCGTAGTTGGAGTACCCCGCCGGGTGCCCGTCCCGGTCGACCGCGGTGACGGTGACGACCCCGGGCAGTTCGCCGGGCAGCCGTACGCACTCGGTGCCGAGGTGGCGGACGGGCGCCGGCCCCGAGACCCGGTCGTTGGGGCTCCGCTCGTCGGTCCGGGCGGCGCCGAGGTCCTGCCCGTCGTTGCCCGCCGAGGCCACCACCACCGCCCCCTTGCGCTGGGCGTATCCGGCGGCCCGTCCGACGGCCGCGACCAGCGCGGCCTGGTCCCGGTCCTCGGGGCAGTTGTACTTCCACGGGTCCGCGAAGTAGCTGTTGTTGATCGCCTTGGCCCCGTGGTCGGCGGCCCAGAGCATGCCGCAGACGATGTTCTCCGCGTAGTACTGCCCGAGCGGCCCGAGCAGCCGGACGGCGGCGATCCGCACGCCCGGTGCGACCCCGGTGACGCCGTGGCCGTCCCGGGTGGCGCCGACGATCCCGGCCACGTGCGTGCCGTGGCCGCTCTCGACCACCCCGGCGTCGGGCCGCCAGGCGCCGGTGCGGGCGTCGGGCCGGCCGTCCGCGCAGGAGGCGGAGGCCTTCGGGTCGACGGCGGCGCGCAGGTCCGGGTGGGTGTCGTCGACCCCGGAGTCCAGCACCGCGACCAGCACCTTGTGCAGCGCCTCCACGCTCGGCGCGGTTGCCGCGGACACCGCCGAGGCGTCTCCCGCCCGGCCGCCGGCGCCCCCGACCATGGCGAGGTTCCAGGCCCCGCCCTCCCCCGGGTCGGGCACCGTGACGGTCCCCGAGTCCCCCCGGTCCCCACCCCGCCCGCCGACCCCGTCTCCACCCCGCCCCCCGTCGGCCGCCCGGTCCGTCCCCGCCGTGAAGTCCCCCGCCCCCGCCACCGCCCGGGGCGGCGCGACCACCGGCGCGGTCCTGGTGGCCCCGACCGCGGCGATCCCGGGCCGGGCCCGGACCCGGTCGGCGAACGGGCCGGTCGCGTACACCAGCGCGGCCCCGATCTGCGGGTACTCCTGGACCACCTGTCCGCCCGCCGCCCGGCTCTCCTTCCCGGCCCGGGCCGCGCCGGCGGCGTCCTCGCCCTCGGCCAGCACCAGGTAGCTGAGGTAGGCCCGCCCCGGCCCCGACACGTACGGGACGGCGCCGCCCACCACGAGCGCCAGGAGCAGCATCGCGAGCAGTGCCCGAGCGGGCCCGCGGACCCGGCGGCGACGGGCGGCGCGGGCGGTCCTGCCCGGCGGGTACGCCTGCGCCATCGCACGGTCTCCACTCGTCGGTCCGATGGGTCACGGATGGATCAAGCATCCGATTTCTCACCATATGAGCGGATCACCGTTTCTGCCCCCCAGCTTGCACCCCACGCCCCGCCCCACCTCCTCCCCCTCCCTCCGCCCCCACCCCACTTGTCAGTCCCACCCGGCACCATGGGGGCATGGCGCCCCAGCACCCGACCCCGCCCGCCCACGACCCCCTGGCCGGCTTCGCCCCGGCCACCCGGGCCTGGTTCACCGGTGCCTTCTCCGCCCCCACCGCCGCCCAGGCCGAGGCCTGGCAGGCTATCCAGCGGGAGACGGACGTCCTGGTGGTCGCCCCCACCGGCTCCGGCAAGACGCTGGCCGCCTTCCTCGCCGCCCTCGACCGGCTCAGCAGCACCCCGCCCCCCGCCGAGTCCAAGCGCCGCTGCCGGGTCCTCTACGTCTCACCCCTCAAGGCCCTCGCGGTGGACGTCGAGCGGAACCTGCGCGCCCCGCTGGCCGGCCTGCGCCAGGCCGCCGTCCGGCTCGGCCTGCCCGAGCCCGAGGTCCAGGTCGCCATCCGCTCCGGCGACACCCCGGCCGCCGACCGCCGCCGCTTCGCGACCCACCCGCCGGACATCCTGATCACCACCCCCGAGTCGCTGTTCCTGCTGCTCACCTCCGCCGCCCGGGACGCCCTGCGCGGCGTGGACACGGTGATCCTGGACGAGGTGCACGCCGTCGCCGGCACCAAGCGCGGCGCCCACCTCGCGCTCAGCCTGGAGCGGCTGGACGAACTGCTGGACCGTCCGGCCCGCCGGATCGGCCTGTCCGCGACGGTCCGCCCGGTCGACGAGGTGGCCCGCTTCCTGAGCCCCCAGCGCGGCGCCACCGTGGTCCAGCCCGCCGCCGCCAAGGACTTCGACCTCTCGGTGGTCGTCCCCGTCCCCGACCTGGACGACCTGCCCGCCGCCCCGGCCACCGGCGGCGCCGCCGGCAGCGACCCGCAGCGGCTGGGGGCACCTCCCGGCCGCCAGGCTGGGGGCGCGTCCATCTGGCCGCACGTCGAGGAGCGGATCGTCGACCTGGTCGAGGCGCACCGCTCGACCATCGTCTTCGCCAACTCCCGCCGCCTGGCCGAGCGGCTGTGCAACCGGCTGAACGAGATCGCCCACGAGCGCGCCACCGGCACCGCCGTCCCCGAGGCGCACGCCCCCGCCGAGCTGATGGGCGGCTCGGGCGCGGCCAAGGGCGTGCCCCCGGTGATCGCCCGGGCGCACCACGGGTCCGTCTCCAAGGAGCAGCGCTCGCTCGTCGAGGAGGAGTTGAAGGCCGGCCGGCTGCCCGCCGTGGTCGCCACCTCCAGCCTGGAGCTGGGCATCGACATGGGCGCCGTCGAACTGGTCGTCCAGGTCGAGTCCCCGCCCTCGGTCGCCTCCGGCCTGCAGCGGGTCGGCCGGGCCGGCCACCAGGTCGGCGCGGTCTCCACCGGCGTCTTCTTCCCCAAGTACCGGGGCGACCTCGTGCAGTCCGCGGTGGTCACCGAGCGGATGCGGGCCGGCCGGATCGAGGCGCTGCGCATCCCGCGCAACCCGCTGGACGTGCTCGCCCAGCAGCTGGTCGCGATGACGTCCCTGGACGCCTGGCCGGTGGACGACCTGCTCGCCGTGGTCCGGCGCGCCGCGCCCTTCGCCTCCCTCCCGCAGTCCGCCTTCGACGCCGTGCTCGACATGCTGGCCGGCCGCTACCCCTCGGACGCCTTCGCCGAGCTGCGCCCCCGGCTGGTGTGGGACCGGGTGGCCGGTACGGTGACCGGCCGCCCCGGCGCCCAGCGGCTGGCCGTCACCTCCGGCGGCACCATCCCCGACCGCGGCCTGTTCGGCGTCTTCATCGCCGGGACCGACCCGAAGAAGGGCGGCGGCCGGGTCGGAGAGCTCGACGAGGAGATGGTCTACGAGTCCCGCGTCGGCGACGTGTTCACCCTCGGCACCACCTCCTGGCGGATCGAGGACATCACCCACGACAAGGTGCTGGTCACCCCCGCCCCCGGCGTCCCCGGCCGGCTCCCGTTCTGGAAGGGCGACGCCCTCGGCCGGCCGCTCGAACTCGGCCGCGCCCTCGGCGCGTTCACCCGCGAACTGGGCGCCCTCCAGCCCGAGGCCGCCACCGAGCGGCTCAAGCAGGCCGGCCTGGACGACTGGGCGGCCGCCAACCTGCTGGACTACCTGGCCGAGCAGCGCACCGCCTGCGGCCACCTCCCGGACGACCGCACCATCGTGGTCGAACGCTTCCGGGACGAGCTCGGCGACTGGCGGATCGTCATCCACTCCCCCTTCGGCGCCCAGGTGCACGCCCCCTGGGCGCTCGCCCTCGGCGCCCGGCTGCGCGAGAAGCACGGTCTGGACCCCCAGGTCATGCACGCCGACGACGGCATCGTGCTCCGCCTGCCCGACGCCGACCTGCTCTCCCTCGACTTCGACTTCAGCGCCCCCGCGGAGCAGTCGGCCCCGGACGAGGCCCCGGTCGGCGCCGACGCCGCCCTCTTCGACCCCGGCGAGATCGAGCAGCTGGTCACCGACCAGGTCGGCGGCTCCGCCCTGTTCGCCTCCCGCTTCCGGGAGTGCGCCGGCCGCGCCCTGCTGCTCCCCCGCCGCAACCCCGGCCGCCGCACCCCGCTCTGGCAGCAGCGCCAGCGCGCCGCCCAACTGCTGGAAGTCGCCTCGGAGTACGGCTCGTTCCCGATCGTCCTGGAGGCCGTCCGGGAGTGCCTGCAGGACGTCTTCGACGTCCCCGGCCTGGTCGAGCTGATGCGCGATCTGGAGTCCCGCGCCGTCCGCCTGGTCGAGGTCACCACCCCGGAGCCCTCGCCGTTCGCCCGCTCGCTGCTGTTCGGCTACGTCGCCCAGTTCCTCTACGAGGGCGACTCCCCGCTCGCCGAGCGCCGCGCCGCCGCCCTCTCGCTCGACTCCCGGCTGCTGTCCGAACTCCTCGGCCAGGCCGAGCTGAGCGAACTGCTCGACCCTCAGGTGCTCACCGAGCTGGAGGCCGAGCTCCAGCGCCTCACCCCCGAACGGCGGATCAGGGACGCCGAGGGCGTCGCCGACGCCCTGCGCCTGCTCGGCCCGCTCAGCGAGGCCGAGTTGACGCTCCGCGGCGCCGAGCCGCTGTGGGCCCTGGAGCTGGAGGCGGCCCGCCGGGTGATCCAGGTCCGGATCGCCGGCGAGCGGCGCTGGGCCGCGATCGAGGACGCCGGACGGCTGCGCGACGCCCTCGGCACCCCGCTGCCGGTCGGCGTCCCCGAGGCCTTCACCGAGCCGGTCAAGGACCCGCTGGGGGACCTCATCGCCCGCCACGCCCGGACCCACGGCCCGTTCACCGCCGCCGAGGCCGCCGACCGCTACGGCCTGGGCACCGCCGTGGTCACCGGCACCCTGCACCGCATGACCGCCGCCGGCCGCCTCGTCCAGGGCCAGTTCCGGCCCGCCGGAAGCCACACCGACCCCGAGTGGCACACCGCCGCCGAGTGGTGCGACGCCGAGGTGCTGCGCCGGCTGCGCCGCCGCTCGCTGGCCGCGCTGCGCCAGGAGGTCGAACCGGTCCCGCCGCGCGCCCTGGCCGCCTTCCTGCCCCAGTGGCAGCACCTGGCCGGCCACCGGCTGCGCGGCCCGGACGGCCTGCTGCGGGTGGTCGAGCAGCTCCAGGGCACCGCCCTGCCCGCCTCCGCGCTGGAGAAGCTGATCCTCCCGGCCCGGCTCGCCGACTACTCCCCCGGCCTGCTGGACGAGCTGATGGCGGCCGGCGAGGTCGGCTGGTGCGGGGCCGGCGCCCTGCCCGGCAAGGACGGCTGGCTCAGCCTGCACCTCGCCGAGAACGCCCACCTGCTGCGCCCCGAGCCCGTCCCGCCCGCGCTCACCCCGGTGCACAGCGCCCTGATGTCCGCGCTGGCCGGCGGCTACGGTCTGTTCTTCCGCCAACTCGTCCAGCAGCTGCCGGAGGGGACGGCCGAGCCGGAGGTCGTCGAAGCGCTCTGGGACCTCGTCTGGGCCGGTTACGTCACCAACGACACCCTCGCCCCGCTGCGCGCCCTGCTCGGCTCCGGCCGGACGGCGGGCGCCACCGCCCACCGCGCGCCCCGGTCCACCCCGCGCGGCCGCTACGGCGGCGCCGGCCGGGCCTTCGGCCGGGTCGGCGGCTCCCTGCGCAGCGGCCCGCCGACGGTGGCCGGCCGCTGGTCGCTGCTGCCCGCCTCCGCCGCCGACCCGACGGTCCGGGCCACCGCCCAGGCGCAGAGCCTGCTGGACCGGCACGGCCTGCTCACCCGGGGCACGGTGGCGGCCGAACGGGTGCCCGGCGGCTTCGCCGGGGTGTACCGGGTGCTCGCCGCGATGGAGGAGCGCGGCCGCGCCCGCCGGGGCTACTTCGTCGAGGGCCTGGGCGGCGCCCAGTTCGCCATGGAGGGCGCGGCCGACCGGCTGCGCTCGGTGAACGGCCGGCTGGAGCGGGCCCGGGCCGCCGAGTGGCCGGCCGCCCCGGCCGCCGAGCCGCCGCAGACGCTGGTGCTGGCCGCCGCCGATCCGGCCAACGCCTACGGCGCCGCCCTGCCCTGGCCCGAACCGCCCGCCTCCCCCGGCGGCAAGGAGTCCACCGCCCACCGCCCGGGCCGCAAGGCGGGCGCCCTGGTGGTCCTGGTGGACGGCGAGCTGGCGCTGTACGTCGAGCGCGGCGGCAAGTCCCTGCTGGCCTGGCCGGAGGACGGGGCCAGCCGGGCACTGGCGGCCGGGGCGCTCGCGGCCGCCGTCCGGGAGGGGGCGCTCGGCAGCGTCACGGTCGAGCGGGCCAACGGCGAGCCCGCGCTCGGCTCGGCCCTCGGCCACGCCCTGGAGGAGGCCGGCTTCCACGCCACCCCGCGCGGCCTGCGCCTGCGCCCCTGAGCCGGGGCACCGAAAGCCGGAGGCCGCGGGGCCGAGAACCCCGCGGCCTCCGGCCACGTCGAATCACCCGTTCGGCGGGGGCTGCGCCTGCGCCGGTGCCGCCGGCTCCGCGCGCCTGCGCCGGGCCGGTCCGGTCTCGCTCCAGTCGGCGTGGACCGGAATGAGACCGAGTCCCCAGCCGCCGGCCGCGAGCAGCCCCAGCACCGCACCGTCGGTCAGCTGTCCCCGGACCGCCAGGAGCCACCAGGCGACCCCGGCCGCCGAGACCACCAGGACCCACCGCACCGGACGCCGTACCCGGAGGAACAGTCGCACCCTGGCCCGTATTCGGGCTCTCGGGCGCGTCTGCGCGTCTGTTCGCACGACCGCCCTCCCTTCGCTCGCCCCGGGCAGGGGCGCCCGGGAGTCGAGGCCGGGATCAGGCGGCGACCACGTCCATCGCGGCGGCCTTGGGCGACATGTTCGCCCGGTCGGTGCCGGGGGCGGGCAGCGGAACCGGTTCGAGCACCGGCCTCAGCAGATCACCTTCGGAGAGGGTGGCCATCGCCGCAAGTTCGGCGAGCGACAGTTCGTCGCTGACCTCGCGCATGACCTCGGACATCCGGACGTCGAGTGCGTCGCAGATGGCGGAGAGCAGCTCCGAGGAGGCCTCCTTCTGTCCCCGCTCGACCTCGGAGAGGTATCCGAGCGAAACCCTGGCGGCCGCCGACACCTCGCGGAGTGTGCGGCCCTGGCGCTGGCGCTGCCGACGCAGTACATCGCCCAGTAGGCGACGGAGCAGGATCATCGGTGCCTCCCTCCTCGGACTGCGGATCGAGATGTCACGTCCCCACCGTACCGCCTTGCCCGCTTCGCGTGCGGGGACCCTGGTCGTGTTCACTCTGGGCTGCAAGGCCGTCCCCCTCCTCGTTCCGGTGTCGCACCCGGGTTCGCGGGCCCCTCGTGGTACCCGTAGCGACCCACCCGGTCACCGTCACGCAACTCGTTCGCCACCTGGTTTCTGCCCAACCAGGGTGTTGGATGTAACACGATCCTCCAGCTGTCCCATGCCCGCGCGCCAGCCCGGCAGATCTCGGTTCGGTGGAGATCCCGCCCCGGCGGCCTCCTAGCCTACGAACCGACCGACCAGCAGCTCCAGCGCGGCGGTCACCGCTTCGTGACGGATTGTGGCACGACCCCCCGACAGCAGGGGTGAACTGACCAGGGTTCCACCCGGGCCGGCGACCGCCAGGTGTACGGTGCCCACCGGCTGCCCGTCCTGCGGGTCCGGCCCGGCCACCCCGGTCGTCGCGAGCCCGTAGGTGGCCCCCAGCAGTCCCCGTACGCCCTCGGCCATCTGTCGGGCCACCACCGGGTGGACCGGCCCGTACACGTCCAGCAGGCCCTCGTCCACCCCGAGCACCGAGGCCTTCAGCTCGGTCGCGTACGCGGTGACCGAGCCCCGGAAGGTCGCGGACGCGCCGGGGACGTCCACCAGCGCGGCGGCCAGCAGACCCCCGGTCAGCGACTCGGCGACGGCCAGCGTGCCGCCCTCGGCCCGTAGCGCGGCGTGCGCCCGCTCGGCCAGTTCGTAGTCCCGCTCCGCCACCCGGTCCCCCCGTAGCTCAGCGGCCCGGCCGCGCCGCGGCCCGCCCCTCGCGGCGCAGTCGCAGCGCCTGCCCGATGTAGTCCAGCGCGGTGCCGACGGTCAGCAGCACCGCCAGCCCCATCAGCACGGCCCGCCCGGTGGCCAGCCAGCCGGTCAGGTCCAGTACGTACATGCCGACCGCGGTGCCCTGGGTCAGCGTCTTCAGCTTGCCGCCGCGGCTGGCCGGGATGACCCCGTAGCGGATCACCCAGAACCGCATCAGCGTGATGCCGAGCTCGCGGGAGAGGATCACCACGGTGACCCACCAGGGCAGGTCGCCGAGCAGTGAGAGGCCGATCAGCGCCGAGCCCATGATCGCCTTGTCGGCGATCGGGTCGGCGATCTTCCCGAAGTCGGTGACCAGGCCCTTGCGCCGGGCCAGTTCACCGTCGAACAGGTCGGTGATCATCGCGATCGCGAACGAGGCCCAGGCGACCGAGCGCCACTTGGGGTCGTGCCCGCCGTCGGCGAACAGCAGCACCACGAAGACCGGCACCAGCAGCACCCGGACCATCGTGAGCACGTTGGCGATGTTCCAGACCCCCGGGGTCGACGGCGCCGCGGCCACCGGTCTGCCCGGGTGGGCCGCGGCCGGGGCGCCTGGCCCCTTGGTCATTCCCCGGCTCCCGAGGCCTCGGCCCCCGCGGTCCCGGGCACCCGCACCTGCTCCAGCGCCTCGGCGATCAGGTCGACGCCCTCGCTGGCGACCACCTTGGCCCGCCAGAACTGGCCGACCCGGGGGGCCTCGACACCCGTGAGGGTGGTCAGGCCGTCGGTCTCCGGGGCCTGGTGGGCGGAGCGGCCCTCGACCACGCCGTCCTCGATCGACTCGATCAGCACCTCGACCTCGGTGCCGATCCGCTGCTCGGCCCGCTGGGCGGTCATCTCCTCGGCCAGCCGGCTCAGCCGGTCCAGCCGGTCGGCGATCACGTCCTCGGCGAGCTTGCCGTCGTAGGTCGCGGCCTCGGTGCCGTCCTCGTCGGAGTAGCCGAAGACGCCGATCGCGTCCAGCCCGGCGTGCGTGACGAAGCGCTCCAGCTCGGCGAAGTCCTCCTCGGTCTCGCCGGGGAAGCCGACGATGAAGTTGGACCGGGCGCCGGCCTGCGGGGCCTTGCCGCGGATCGTCCCCAGCAGCTCCAGGAACTGGTCGGTGGAGCCGAAGCGGCGCATCCGGCGCAGCACGGCGGGCGCGGAGTGCTGGAAGGACAGGTCGAAGTAGGGCACCACGTCGGTGGTCCCGGTCATCGCGTCGATCAGGCCGGGGCGCATCTCGGCCGGCTGGAGGTAGGAGACCCGGACCCGCTCGACGCCCTCGATCGCGGAGATCTCGCCGAGCAGCGTCTCCAGCAGCCGGATGTCGCCGAGGTCCTTGCCGTACGAGGTGTTGTTCTCGCTCACCAGGACGATCTCGCGCACGCCCTGCCCGGCCAGCCACTGGGCCTCGTGCAGCACGTCGGAGGGGCGGCGGGAGATGAAGGAGCCGCGGAAGGCCGGGATGGCGCAGAAGGAGCAGCGCCGGTCGCAGCCGGAGGCGAGCTTGACGGAGGCGACCGGGTTGTCGTCCAGCCGCTTGCGCAGGGTGCGCGGGCCGGAGGCCGGGGCGACGCCGTCGGGCAGGTCGGCGATCGGCTCGGCGGCGGCCTCGGCGCCGTGGCCGGGCAGGGCGACCGCCTCGGCGGCGGTCTGCCGCTCGGCCGGGCTGATCGGCAGCAGCTTGCGGCGGTCGCGCGGCAGGTGCGGGGCGTGGTGGCCGCCGGACAGGATGGTCTGGAGGCGGTCGGAGATGTCGGCGTAGTCGTCGAAGCCGAGGACGCCGTCCGCCTCGGGGAGGGCGTCGGCGAGCTCCTTGCCGTACCTCTCGGCCATGCAGCCGACGGCGACGACGGCCTGGGTGCGGCCGTGCCCCTTGAGGTCGTTGGCCTCCAGCAGGGCGTCCACCGAGTCCTTCTTGGCGGCCTCGACGAAGCCGCAGGTGTTGACGACGGCGACGTCCGCGTCGGTGGCGTCGTCGACGAGCAACCAGCCGTCGGCTTCCAGTCGCCCGGCGAGTTCCTCGGAGTCCACCTCGTTGCGGGCGCATCCGAGCGTGACAAGGGCGACAGTGCGGCGTTCAGGCATAGGGCCAAGATTAACGCGCGGGCTCCGGTGCCGTTCGCCCCGGAGGCCGCGCGCCTCGGATCAGCTGATCATCGGTGGACCTTCCGACCCCTGTGGTCAGCCTGCCTGCGGGTCTCCGGGGGTGTACGTGACGTGCACCACCTGGCCGTCCTTGCCGAGGAGGCCGAGGTCCTTCCCGTTGACGTACGCGTGCACGGCCCCGCCGTTGCCCAGCACCAGCTTGATCTGCTTGGGGTCGGTGAAGGTCTGGTCCTGGCCGCTGCTGATGTTGTTCTGGAACAGCGACTTGCCGGTGCCGTCCATCGCCGAGACCCAGCTGGTGCCCTCGGCGACCAGCTTCACGGTGACCTTGTCGGCGGGGACGGCGGCGATCGCGGCGGCGCTCGGCGCGGGCGCCGGCGGCTGGACGGTGGGCGTGGCGGCGGGGGCCACCGAGCCGGTCCCGGAGCCGCTGGGCAGCGGCGCGCTGGCCGAGCCGGTGGTGCCGCGCCCGTCCTTGCCGCTGACCAGGTTGAAGCCGATCAGCGCGACCACGGCGACGATCGCGGCGACCATGGCGGCCGCCCAGTTCGGCCGGCCGCGGCGGGGCACCTTGATCGGGCCGCTGTCGATCAGCTGGGTCGACGGGCGCCTGGCGGCGGGCGAGCCGCCGTGCGCGGCGTCGTACCGGGCGACCAGCGCCTCGCCGTCCAGGCCGACCGCCCGGGCGATCAGGCGGATGTGCCCGCGGGCGTAGAAGTCGCCGCCGCAGCGGGCGAAGTCGTCCTCCTCGATGGCATGGACGATCGGCACCCGCACCCGGGTGGCGGTACTCACCTGGTCCACCGTGAGTCCCGCGTCGATCCGGGCGGTGGACAGCATCCGGCCGATGCTCGGGGCATCGGCCGCCTGCACCACGTCGTCGGCCGGCTCGGGGGACGGCATGGTGTTCTCGCGATCGGAGGACTTGCCGATGGTCACGGGGCACGCCTTTCGAGCGGATGGCCACCTGCTGGGGAACAGTCTAGGGGCGGGGGCGGATCGTTTCTCAAGCGGAACGGGCCCGAATGCGCATACCCGTTCTCACCGGGGTCCGACACTCCGCTGACGGGACGTCGGCGGAGCCGCGTGTGGGTCCCGGGGTCCGCTTTCCGCCGTGTGACGCGGTGTACGCACGTTCGGTTCCCCGCACGCCGCCTACCCTCCACCGAACGAGTGACACCTCGGTCAGGACACGGCCCGGGCCCCGCTCGGGCCCAGGCGGTCAGCCCCGAAGGGTGATCAGCACCCCGTCCAGTTCGTCCGGCTTCACCAGCACGTCGCGGGCCTTGGAACCCTCGCTCGGGCCGACGATCCCGCGCGACTCCATCAGGTCCATCAGCCGGCCCGCCTTGGCGAAGCCGACCCGGAGCTTGCGCTGGAGCATCGAGGTCGAGCCGAACTGGGTGGAGACCACCAGCTCGGCCGCCTGGATCAGCAGGTCCAGGTCGTCGCCGATCTCCTCGTCGATCTCCTTCTTCGGCCCGCCCCCGACCATCACGTCGTCCCGGTAGACGGCGGTCAGCTGGTCCTTGCAGTGCTGCACCACCTTGGCGATCTCCGCCTCGGTGACGAACGCGCCCTGCATGCGGATCGGCTTGCTGGCGCCCATCGGCAGGAAGAGCGCGTCGCCCTTGCCGATCAGCTTCTCCGCGCCGGGCTGGTCCAGGATGACCCGGGAGTCGGCCATCGCGGAGGTCGCGAAGGCCAGCCGAGACGGCACGTTGGCCTTGATCAGGCCGGTGACCACGTCCACCGAGGGCCGCTGGGTGGCGAGCACCAGGTGGATGCCGGCCGCGCGGGCCAGCTGGGTGATCCGGACCACCGAGTCCTCGACGTCGCGCGGCGCGACCATCATCAGGTCGGCCAGCTCGTCGACGATCACCAGCAGGTACGGGTACGGCGTCAGCTCGCGCTCGCTGCCCAGCGGCGGGGTGACCTTGCCGGCCCGCACCGCCGCGTTGAAGTCGTCCACGTGCCGGAAGCCGAACGCCGCGAGGTCGTCGTAGCGCATGTCCATCTCGCGCACCACCCACTGGAGGGCCTCGGCGGCCTTCTTGGGGTTGGTGATGATCGGCGTGATCAGGTGCGGGATGCCCTCGTACGCGGTCAGCTCGACCCGCTTGGGGTCGACCAGCACCATCCGCACCTCGTCCGGGGTGGCCCGGGCGAGGATCGAGGTGATCAGGCAGTTGATGCAGGAGGACTTGCCCGCGCCGGTCGCGCCGGCCACCAGGATGTGCGGCATCTTGGCGAGGTTGGCCATCACGGTGTGGCCCTCGACGTCCTTGCCCATGCCGACGACCATCGGGTGCGGGTCCTCGGCGGCCGTGCGCGAGCGCAGCAGGTCGCCGAGGTTGACCATCTCGCGGTCCCGGTTGGGGATCTCGATGCCGACCGCGGACTTGCCCGGGATCGGGCTGATGATCCGCACGTCCGGGCTGGCCACCGCGTACGCGATGTTCTTGGCGAGCGCGGTGATCCGCTCCACCTTGACGGCCGGGCCGAGCTCGACCTCGTAGCGGGTGACCGTCGGGCCCCGGGTGAAGCCGGTGACCCGGGCGTCCACCTTGAACTCGGCGAAGGTGCTGGTGAGCTGGGCGACCACCTCGTCGTTGAGGGCGCTGCGGGCCTTGGCCGGGCCGCCGCGCTCCAGCAGGTCGAGCGAGGGCAGCGCGTAGGTGACGCCCTCGCCGAGCTGGAGCTGCTCCATCCGCACCGGCGCCTCGCCGTGCCCCTCGGGCGCCCCCACCCCGCCGCTGCGGGCGGCCGGGACGGCGGCCTCCTCCGGCGGGGCGGTCCGGTCCTGCACCTGGTGCATCATGTCCGCCACCGCGGAGGAGGCGGGCACGCCGTAGACCAGCGCGCCGTCCAGGTCGGCCGCCGCGCCGGCGGCGAGGTTGCGGGTGGCGTACGGGTCCGGCGGCTCCTTGTCCAGGGAGATCCGCTCGGCGTCCCCCGGCTCCTCGGCCGGCTTGCGCCGGCGGCGGCGCCGGCGGGCGGCCACCTCGTCCGAGGGGTCGTCACCGTCGGAGTCCACGGTGAACGGCAGCGCGTCGGGGTCGGCGTCCTCCGGCGGGTCGGTGGACAGCTCGCGCTCCGGCGTGCGCCCCCAGTGCCCGTCCTCCGGCCCGGGCTCGACCACCCCGAGCCGTACGCCGATCGACCGCAGCCGCTCCGGGATCCGGTTGACCGGGGTCGCGGTGACCACCAGCAGGCCGAAGAAGGCCAGCAGCAGGAGCAGCGGAACGGCGAGGGCGGGGCCGGCGGCGGCCATCATCGGGGTGGACGCGGCCCAGCCAATGATCCCGCCGGCCGCCCTTATCCGGGAGGCGCCGCTGCCCATCATGGGCGCGCCGCAGCCGATGTGGACCAGGCCGAGGACGCCGACCAGCAGCGCGCTCAGCCCGATCATGATCCGGCCGTTGGCCTCCGGCAGCTCCGGGTGGCGCCAGAGCCGGATCGCCATCGCGGCCAGCAGGAACGGCACCAGCACGTCGAGCCGGCCGAACAGCCCGGACACCACGGCGGTGGCCGCCTCGCCCAGCCAGCCCTGCGGGCTGAACCAGGTGCCGGCCGCGGTCACCAGCGCGAGCGCGAACAGCAGCAGGCCGACGCCGTCCTTGCGGTGGGCCGGGTCGAGGTTCTTGGCCCCGTCGCCGAAGCCCCGGAAGATCGCGGCTATCGGGCTCGCCAGCGCGTTGAGCGCGCCCATCAGCACCGACCTGGACGGTTTCGGCGGGGGCGCGGCCGGCCTGGCCGCCGTCTTCTTCGCGGGAGCCGCCTTCTTCGCCGCCGCCTTCTTCGCGGGCGGCTTGCCCGGGGCCTTCGCCGCGGCCTTCTTGGACGGACCCGGACTCGTCTTACGTGCTGCGTTCCCGGGCGTGCGAGTGGCCATGGGTCAGCAGCCTACCGGGGCGGGCGACCACTGCACATGCGCCCGAGTCCGGGCGCCCGGACGTGTCGCCGACACACCGTCACCCTGATCCGGATTCACCCGGTCGCCGCGTCGGACCACCCGGACGGGTGAACCGCCGGCGGGGGATCAGGAACTGCCGGGGCGCATCGCGTCCAGGGCCCGGCGCAGCGCCGCCAGCTTGCGCTCCAGGTGCGCGGCGGTGGCGGCCGCCCCGGCGTCCTCGCCGCCGTCCAGCTGCTTGCCGAGCGCCTCCGCCTGCTCCTCGACCGCCGCCAGCCGGGCGGACAGCTCGCCCAGCAGCACCCCGCCGAGGGACTGCCCGTCGCCGCCCTCCTCCAGTTGCAGGCGCAGCAGCGCGGCCTGCTCCTTCAGCTGGCAGTTCTTCGCGTACAGGTCGACGAAGACGGAGACCTTGGCGCGCAGCACCCACGGGTCGAAGGGCTTGGAGATGTAGTCCACCGCACCGGCCGCGTAACCGCGGAAGGTGTGGTGCGGGCCGTGGTTGATCGCGGTCAGGAAGATGATCGGGATGTCCCGGGTGCGCTCGCGGCGCTTGATGTGGGCGGCGGTCTCGAAGCCGTCCATCCCCGGCATCTGGACGTCCAGCAGGATCACCGCGAAGTCGTCGGTGAGCAGCGCCTTGAGCGCCTCCTCGCCGGAGGCCGCGCGCACCAGCGTCTGATCCAGGGCCGAGAGGATCGCCTCCAGCGCCAGCAGGTTCTCCGGTCGGTCGTCGACCAGGAGGATCTTGGCCTTCTGCATCAGGGCTCGCCCTCCTGTCGCCTGCCTGCCGCTCGGTGCAGGCACCCGCGTACCGCCCACCGCTACCCCGGTCATGCTAGCCGCACCCCCTCGCCCGGCACATCGCCCCGTCGTGACCCGATCCGGAGCGGCGCGCAGCCAGTGCTCCGGCGCACGCTCAGCAGCGTGTCGCCGTCCGGTCACTGTTCGCAACGATCGGTGACCCTACCCGGTTCCCGGGCCCGACCGCCAGCAAGCCGACCGCCGGGCCGGGGTGAACCGCAGGGTCCGGTCCGGGTTCACGCCTCCCCGTGCGGTCACGCGCGGTCCCCGTTCAGCCACTCGCGCATGACCGACAGCAGGTGGTCGGTCTCCACCGGCTTGGTGATGTGGTCGGTGGCCCCCGCCTGCAGCGACTTCTCGCGGTCGCCCTTCATCGCCTTGGCGGTCAGCGCGATGATCGGCAGGCCGGCGAACTGGGGCATCCGGCGGATCGCCTCGGTGGTCGCGTAGCCGTCCATCTCCGGCATCATGATGTCCATCAGGACCAGCGCCACGTTCTCGTGCTGCTCCAGCATCTCGATGCCCTCGCGGCCGTTCTCGGCGTACAGCACGGTCAGGCCGTGCTGCTCCAGCACGCTGGTGAGGGCGAACACGTTGCGGACGTCGTCGTCCACGATCAGCACCTGCTGGCCGTCGAAGCGCCGGTCGCCGTTGACCGGGCGGGGCGGTGCGGGCTCCACCGTCCGGGGCCCGGCGGCGCTCTCCAGGGCGGCGGCGCGCCGGCGCTCCACCGCGCCGCGGCGGCGCTCCTCGGCCAGCTCGCGGACCTCCTGGGCCCAGTGGTCGGCCGGGTTCTCGCCGACCGGCACCGGCAGGCCCACCGGGGTCACCCCGACCGAGGCGCGGGCCGCCAGGCCGTTCGGCGCGGTCTGGCGCGGCTCGCCGGCGCTCTCCGGGGCCTCGGTGCGCAGCGGCAGGTAGAGCGTGAAGGTGGAGCCCTTGCCCAGCTCGCTCTCGGCGTGGATCTCGCCGCCGAGCAGCCGGGCGATCTCGCGGCTGATGGACAGGCCGAGGCCGGTGCCGCCGTACTTGCGGCTGGTGGTGCCGTCGGCCTGCTTGAACGCCTCGAAGATCTCCCGCAGCTTGTTGCCGGGGATGCCGATGCCGGTGTCGGAGACCGCGAAGGCGATCAGCTCGTCGTCCGGGCCCTGGATCGAGCCGGACTCCAGCAGCCGCTCGCGCACGTGCTGCGGGACGTCCCGGCCGGCCGGGCGGATCGAGAAGTCGACGGCTCCGGCGTCGGTGAACTTCACCGCGTTGGAGATCAGGTTGCGCAGCACCTGTTGGAGCCGCTGCTCGTCGGTGTGCAGGGTGACCGGCAGGGCGGGCGAGACCCGGACGGCGAAGTCCAGGTTCTTGTCCAGCGCGACCGGCTGGAAGGTCGCCTCGACGTAGTCGACCAGCTGGACCAGGGCGATCCGGGCCGGGCGGACGTCCATCTTGCCGGCCTCGACCTTGGACAGGTCGAGGATGTCGTTGATCAGCTGGAGCAGGTCGGAGCCGGCGCCGTGGATGGTGTCGGCGAACTCGACCTGCTTGGGCGAGAGGTTGCCCTCGTTGTTGTCGGAGAGCAGCTTGGCCAGGATCAGCAGCGAGTTGAGCGGGGTGCGCAGCTCGTGCGACATGTTGGCGAGGAACTCGCTCTTGTACCGGGAGGCCAGGGCGAGCTGCTCGGCGCGCTCCTCCAGGACCTGCCGGGCCTCCTCGATCTCGCCGTTCTTGATCTCGATGTCGCGGTTCTGCTGGGCGAGTTGCTCGGCCTTCTCCTGCAACTCCTCGTTGGTGCGCTCCAGTTCCTCCTGCCGGGCCTCCAACTCGGCGGACCGCATGGAGAGTTCGGCGGTGAGGCGCTGGGACTCCAGCAGCAGGCCCTCGGTCTTGGTGTTGACGCTGATGGTGTTGACGGTGACGCCGATGAGGTCGGCGATCTGGTTCAGGAAGTCCAGCGCGACGGTGGTGAAGGAGCTGAAGGTGGCCAGCTCGATCACGCCCAGCAGCCGGCCCTCGAACAGCACCGGCAGCACCACGATGTGGGCCGGGGAGGCCTCGCCGAGCCCGGAGGCGATCTTCAGGTACCCGGGCGGCGCCTCCTTGAGGATGATCGCCCGCTTCTCCACCGCGGCCTGGCCGATCAGCGACTCGCCGGGCCGGAAGGTGGTCGGCATCGCCCGCCGCTGGTAGCCGTAGCTGCCGATCAGGCGCAGCACGGTGTCGTTCTCGTCGTCGTCCTCGGTGATCAGTTCGGCGGTGCGGCCGGCCGGCTGGGCGAGGAAGAAGGCGCCGTGCTGGGCGGAGACCACCGGGGTCAGCTCGGTCATGATCAGCGAGGCGACCGCCTCCAGGTCCCGGCGGCCCTGGAGCAGGCCGGAGATCCGGGCCAGGTTGGTCTTGAGCCAGTCCTGCTCCTGGTTGGTGCGGGTGGTCTCGCGCAGGTTGGCGATCATCTGGTTGATGTTGTCCTTGAGCTCGTCGAGCTCGCCCGCGGCGTCCACGTCGATCCGCAGGCTCAGGTCGCCCCTGGTGACCGCGGTGGCGACCTGGGCGATCGCGCGCACCTGCCGGGTCAGGTTGTTGGCCAGCTCGTTCACCGACTCGGTGAGGTCCTGCCAGGTGCCGTCCACGCCGGGCACCCGGGCCTGGCCGCCGAGCCGTCCGTCGGTGCCCACCTCGCGGGCGACCCGGGTGACCTCGTCGGCGAACGCCGAGAGCTGGTCGACCATGGTGTTGATGCTGGTCTTGAGCTGGAGGATCTCGCCGCGCGCGTCGACGTCGATCTTCTGCGAGAGGTCGCCGCGGGCGACCGCCGTGATCACCAGCGCGATGTTCCGCACCTGGCCGGTGAGGTTGTTGGCCATCAGGTTGACGTTGTCGGTCAGGTCCTTCCAGATCCCGGCCACGCCCGGCACGCTCGCCTGACCGCCCAGGGTGCCGTCGGTGCCCACCTCGCGGGCCACCCGGGTGACCTCCACCGCGAAGGAGGACAGCTGGTCGACCATGGTGTTGAGGGTCGCGGCGAGCGCCGCCACCTCTCCCTGCGCGTCGATGGAGATCTTCTTGGAGAGGTCGCCGCGGGCCACCGCACCGGCGACCTCGGCGATGTTGCGCACCTGCCCGGTCAGGTTCGACGCCATGAAGTTGACGTTGTCGGTCAGGTCCTTCCAGATGCCCGACACCCCGCGCACCCGGGCCTGGCCGCCCAGGATGCCCTCGGTGCCCACCTCACGGGCCACCCGGGTCACCTCGTCGGCGAACGCCGACAGCTGGTCGACCATGGTGTTGACGGTCGTCACCAGCTCCAGGATCTCGCCCCGGGCGTCGACGGTGATCTTCTTGGAGACGTCGCCGCGCGCCACCGCCGTCGTCACCTCGGCGATGTTCCGGACCTGGCTGGTCAGGTTGTTGGCCATCAGGTTGACGGAGTTGGTCAGGTCCTTCCAGATGCCGGCCACGCCGGGCACGCTGGCCTGGCCGCCCAGGATGCCCTCGGTGCCGACGTCCCGGGCGACCCGGGTGACCTCGTCCGCGAAGGCGCCCAGCTGGTCCACCATCGTGTTGATGGTGTTCTTCAGCTCCAGGATCTCCCCGCGCGCGTCCACCTGGATCTTCTGCGACAGGTCGCCCTTGGCGACCGCGGTCGTCACCTGGGCGATGTTGCGCACCTGATCGGTGAGGTTGTTCGCCATGAAGTTGACGTTGTCGGTCAGGTCCCGCCAGACCCCGGCCGCCCAGGGCACCTGCGCCTGACCGCCGAGCCGCCCCTCGGTGCCCACCTGGCGGGCCACCCGGGTCACCTGCTCGGCGAAGCCGGAGAGCTGGTCCACCATCGTGTTGATGGTGTTCTTCAGCTCCAGCATCTCGCCGCGCGCGTCCACCTCGATCTTCTGCGAGAGGTCCCCGCGGGCCACCGCCGTGGTCACCTGGGCGATGTTGCGGACCTGGCCGGTCAGGTTGTCGGCCATGAAGTTCACCGAGTCGGTCAGGTCCCGCCAGACCCCGGCCACCCCGGGCACCTGGGCCTGACCGCCGAGCCGACCCTCCGTCCCCACGTCCCGGGCCACCGTGGTGACCTGGGCGGCGAACCCGTTCAGCTGGTCCACCATCGTGTTGACGGTGTTCTTCAGCTCCAGCATCTCGCCGGCCACCTCGACGGTGACCTTGCGGGACAGGTCTCCCTTGGCCACCGCCGTGGTCACCTGGGCGATGTTGCGCACCTGGGCGGTCAGCCGGCCCGCCATGGTGTTGACCGAGTCCGCCAGGTCCTTCCAACTGCCGGAGACGCTGCGGACCTTGGCCTGGCCGCCGAGCTTGCCCTCGGTGCCGACCTCGCGGGCCACCCGGGTCACCTCGTCGGTGAACTCGGAGAGCTGGTCCACCAGCCCGTTGACGGTCCGCCCGATCTTCAGGTACTCGCCGCGCAGCGGGTGGCTCACCCCGTTGCTGTGCAGCGAGCGCAGCTCCATCTTCTGGTCCAGGTCGCCCTCGGCGATCGAGGTGAGCACCCGGCCCACCTCGGCCATCGGGCGGGCCAGGTCGTCGATCAGCGCGTTGCAGTTGTCGACCGCCGCCATCCAGGCGCCCTCGCCCGCACCGGTCTCCAGCCGCTCGTTCAGCCGCCCCTCCCGGCCCACCGCGCGCCGGACCCGCGCCAGTTCACCGGTCAGGTGCTGGTTGCGCTCGGCGACCTCGTTGAACACCGCGGCGATCTCGGCCAGCGGCCCGTCCCCCGGCACCGTCAGTCGGCGGCGGAAGTTGCCGTCCCGCATCGCGGTCAGCGCCGACAGCAGCTTGCGCAGCTCGGCGGGCTCCGCACCACGGTTGTGGCTCGCCCGACGGCCGGCCGCGTTCCGCGGCACGGCCCCGGGGCGCCCACCGCGCGGAGCGGGCGGCGTCGTTCCGGTTGCGTCCTTGGTGGCCGAACTCAACGGGCCCCTCCCACATCGTGAACTGTCCGGTGACCGGCCGTGCCGGGGCGGCACGCACCCGGGCACCGGCCCGGCTGGGCTGCGTACCGGCGGCCCTGGACGCGCCGGCACCCAGACGACCGTACTGCTCCCACCGGCCGTCGCGGACCCCCCAGTCTGGCAGCAACGGCGCCGGGTGAACGGCCGGTTGCGCTCGGTTCGTACCGCACCGCCCGAAACAGGTGGGCAGAATCACCCTCTGGTGCCTGTTTCGGCTCCCCGCCCCCACGGGGAACCAAGCGGAAAGTAGGGTGGAGCGCTGCACCGGGCCACGACCCGACCCAGCGCCGCCGCCCACCCCGACGGCGCGCACCGGGAGTCGGCGCCGCACCCCCGGACAGCCAGGGCAAGAGCAGCAGAGGAGAAGTGGCAACGTGGTCACCGCGCGCGCAGCCGCCACCTTCGACCCCGACGGCCGGTCCGCGGCCGCCGCACGGGGCTTCGTCCGGGACGCGCTGCTCGGCTGGGGCCTGCCCGAGGTCGTCGACGACGCCGTCGTGCTGGTCAGCGAACTCGTCACCAACGCCGTCGTGCACGCCGGCACCGCCGCGGAGGTCTGCTGCCTGCGCGAGGAGCAGAGCGTCCGGATCGAGGTCACCGACCACCACCCCGAGCGCGGTCTGCCCTCGCTCGGCCACGGCCCGGTCAACGCCTCCGACCGCTACGCCGACCCGGACGGCGAGGGCGGCCGCGGGCTGCTGATGTGCTCCGCCCTCTCCGAGCGGTGGGGCGTCGAGTACGCGGCCGGCCGCAAGACCGTCTGGTTCCGCCTCGCACTGCCCGCACAGGTGCTCGGGACCCGCTACGCCGTTCCCGCCACCCCCGGCAGCGACCTGCCCAGCGGCCCCGGCCCGGTGCACGTCGCCGTCGTCCAACTCGACGAGGACGGCCGGGTA
The DNA here is from genome assembly GCF_042894165.1 of Kitasatospora sp. NPDC001547. Taxonomy (NCBI): domain Bacteria; kingdom Bacillati; phylum Actinomycetota; class Actinomycetes; order Kitasatosporales; family Streptomycetaceae; genus Kitasatospora; species Kitasatospora sp. NPDC001547. Next base: position 20,930 of record NZ_JBIAVL010000044.1, read on the forward strand.
CTGGCCTGGAACCCGGACGCCGAGGCGCTCTTCCAGTACCCCGCCACCACCGTCCTCGGCCGCCCCTGGGCCGACCTCGCGGTCTGGCCGCAGTCACCCGCCCGCGGCCTCGGCCTGACCGACACCCTGCGGATGGCCCGCTGGGAGGGCGGCTACGGCGTCCGCCGCCAGGACGGCCGCGAGGTCGAGGTGTACGGCGTGCAGGTCCGGCTGCGCGACACCGTGGGCGTCCCCTCCACGCTCTGTCTGCTCGTCCTCGAACCCGACCGCGCGGTGCTGCGCTCCCCCGCCCGCGCCCTGCCCGGCGAGCGCCCCGACCCGGCCGGCGCCCGGCTCGACCTGCTGGCCGGCCCGGTCCCCACCGACGACCTGGACACCCTGCTCCAGCGCACCGTCGAACGCGCCCGCGACCTGCTCGACGGCGACGCCGCGTACCTGCTGCTCACCACCGACGACGAGGCCGAGTTCGAGGTCCGCGCCGCCACCGGCCTCACCGCCGGACACCGCCGGCACGCCCGCTTCCCGGTCGGGACCGGCAACCGCTACGACTCCGCCCGGCTGCCCTCCGTCCACGAGGACCTCTCCGCCCGGCCCACCGGCCTGCCCCTGCTCTCCGACAGCGGCATGCGCTCCCTGGTCACCGTCCCGCTCAAGGTCGAGGGCCGGCTGATCGGCTCGCTCGGCATCGCCGCCGCCGTGCCCGGCCGCTACGACAACGAGGACGCGCTGCGCCTCCAGTTCGCCGCGGACCGGGTCGCCCTCGCCGTCGAGAGCACCCGGCTGACCGAGCTCGAACAGCTGCGCCGCGGTTCGCTCTCCTTCCTGGTCGAGGCCTCCGACCTGCTGGCCGGCACCCTCGAACACGAGCAGACCCTCGCGCTGATGGCCCAGATGGCCGTCCCCACCCTCGCCTCCTGGTGCGCCGTCTACACCACCGCCGACCACGCCTCGACGGCCCGGCTCGCCTTCGTCCTGCACGAGGACGAGGACCGCATCGACCCGCTGCGCGACCTGCTCGACAAGACCCCCGCCCCGGAGGCCGGCCCCACCCACGGCGGCGTCCGGTTCTGGGCGGCCCCCACCGAGACCGCCGAGGCCGGCGGCCTCGTCGACAGCCCGGAACTCGCCGGCCTGCTCGGCGAGACCGTCGTCCTCGCGCTGACCGCCCGCAACCGGGTCATCGGCCTGCTGGTGCTCGGCGTCCCGGCCGGCGTCCGGTTCCGCCAGGAGATCCTCGAACTCGCCGAGGACCTCTCCCGCCGGGCCGCCCTGGCCCTGGACAACTCCCGCCTCTACTCCGAGCGCACCGCCACCAGCCAGGCCCTCCAGCGCAGCCTGCTCCCGCCGGACCTGCCGGAGATCCCCGGCGTCGAGGTGGACGTCTACTACCAGGCGGCCGGCGAGGGCAACGAGGTCGGCGGCGACTTCTACGACCTGTTCACCATCCGCGAGGGCACCTACGGCTTCGCCATCGGCGACGTCTGCGGCACCGGGCCCGAGGCCGCCTCGGTCACCGGCCTGGCCCGGCACTCGCTGCGGCTGCTCGCCCGCGAGGGCCTGGACGCGCCGCAGGTGCTGCGCCGGCTCAACGCGGCCATCCTGGACGAGGGCGCGCGCAGCCGCTTCCTCACCCTGCTCTACGGCGAGCTGACGCCCCGCCCGGACGGCAGCACCGAGCTCTCGCTGGTCTGCGCCGGCCATCCGCTGCCGCTGCGGCTGCGCACCGACGGCCAGGTCGACCGCGCCGCCACCCCGCAGCCGCTGCTCGGTGTCATGGACGATCTCGACCTCACCGCCGAGCACCTGGTGCTCGCCCCCGGCGAGGTCCTGCTCTGCGTCACCGACGGCGTCACCGAACGCCGCGAGGGCCGGCGGATGCTGGGCGACGACGGTCTCGCCGAGGTGCTCACCGGCTGCACGGGCCTGACCGCCGGGGCGGTCGCGGCGAGGGTGCAGCGGGCCGTCGAGCGCTTCGCCCCGGAGCCGCCGTCCGACGACATGGCGATCCTGACCCTGCGGGTGCCCACCCAGCGCCAGGTGTGAGCCCCGGCTGACGCAGTCACAAATTGTTATATTCACAATGGTACAAGCGGATCGGGTCGGGTAGACCGATCCCACCGGAGATTCCCTCCGGCGGGGACGTGACCGGCGGCTCTGCGCCGGCCCGTCACTTCCGACGGCCCCTCACTTCCGACCGCAGCCCGCGCACGCTCACCGCCGTGCGCCCTCGGCGCGGTCGCGCGCATCCACTCATCGAGACGACACCACAGCGTCACTGCGCCCTGCGCGCGCCCAGAGTGAAAGGAGCCTCCGGTGAGCAACGACGCTACCGGGGCAACGAACGCCCGCTCCACCGGAGCCGACGCCGGTAGCCTCGGCTACCTCGCGCTCGGTCTCACACTGCTCGCCTACGGCCTGCTCTCCACCGGCGTCCTGCACGGCGCCGGAGTCGGGAGCGCGGCCCACCTCGCCCATGTCCTCGGCGGTGCCACCCTCTTCATCGCGGGGCTCTGGCAGCTCCGCGGCGGCGAGGGCTTCACCGGAACCGCCTTCACCAGCCTCGGCGCCTTCTGGGCGACCTGGTCCGCGGCCGGCGGGGCGGGCAAGAACGCCGCCGGCCTCTTCCTGCTGCTGTGGGCCCTGCTCGCCCTCTCCCTCACCGCCGCGAGCTGGGGCGCGAACCTGATCGGGCGCGCCGTCTACGGCCTGCTGACGCTCTCCCTGGTGCTCTCCGCCATCGGCTCCTTCGGCGGCTACGGCGGCCTGGCCAAGGCCGCCGGCTGGATCGCGGCCGTCTCCGGGCTCGCCGCCTGGTACTGGGCCACCTCCGCACTGAGCAACGGCTCCTGGGGGAGGATCGCCCTGCCGGTCAAGTGACCGGCCCGGGAGCGCCGTGGATCAGCCCCGGTTCAACCGACCTGCTCCAGCCGCTCCCCGGCGGTGCCGCGGGGCCGGAACTCCGTTTCGGCGGAGGCCCGGCCCCGTCGGCGTGCCGACAGCGCCAGCACGGCGTAGGCGAGGAGCAGGATCACCACGGCCACGATGCCGTCCAGCCAGAAGTGGTTGGCCGTCACCACCACCACCGCCACCGTCAGCACCGGGTGCAGCACCATCACCCAACGCAGTGAACTGCGCGAGACCCGGATCACCGCGACCGCCGCCAGCACGCACCAGGCGACGTGCACCGAGGGCATCGCCGACAACTGGTCCGCCACCACCACACCGCCGACTGCACCGCCGTACACCGACTGCCCGTACTGGGCGGCCACGTCGACGAAGCCGTTCTCCGGCAGCATCCGCGGCGGCGCCACCGGGACGAACTGCACCAGCAGGCAGACCGCGGTCGTGATCACCACCGTGTTGCGCACCCACGCGTAACGCTCGCGGTGCCGTACGAACACCCAGAGCAGGACGCCGAGCATGACGGCGAAGTGCATGACCGCGTAGTAGTAGTTCGCCAGCCTCACCAGCACCGGGTACGGCGTCACCGCCTTCTGCCAGGAGGCCTCGTCCGGCAGCCCGACCACCTGCTCGGCGTGGTGGATCCAGCTCGCGCGGTCCAGCGCGTGGTCCGTACTCATCACCGAGAGGTGCCCGACCAGTTGCCAGAGCGCGAACAGCGCCAGCAGCGTGCCGGCCTCCCGCAACAGCGAGGACAGCACCGGCTTCCGGCCCTTCGCCATGGCGTACGCGCTCGCATGGAGGCCGATCGCGGCGGCCCCGGCGGACTGCCAGGTCAGGGTCAGGTTCTGCATTGGCAGAGGGTAACGCAAAAAGCCCCTTCCCGGACGGGAAGGGGCTTTTTGGAAAAATTGTTCGGCGGCGTCCTACTCTCCCACAGGGTCCCCCCTGCAGTACCATCGGCGCTGTAAGGCTTAGCTTCCGGGTTCGGAATGTAACCGGGC
>NZ_JBIAVL010000045.1:0-23277 GCF_042894165.1 Kitasatospora sp. NPDC001547
CCCCGTTTTCCGGAGTTTCATTCATCGGATTCGCTTTCCGCTTTGCCGCCCCGGTCTCCCGCGGCGACTCCGGAACTGTACGGGGACGGGCCCGCTACATGCAAATCGCCCCTGCCCCGGAGCCCGGGCAGGGGCGATCGATGCCGATCAGAGCCGGCCGGAGCCGGGTCAGCGGACCTCGGTGATCTCCGGGCCGCGTGCGAACGGGTCGAGCGCGGTGCCGCCGAAGCGGTTCTCGCCCTCGCCCGCGGCGGCGGCCGCCCCGCCACCGTCGGCGACCATCTGGGCGTCCTCGGGAAGCTTCAGGACGATCGGGTCACGCGGAGCCATCGGGGACTCGCCGCGCACGACGACCGTCTGCCGGAAGACCTGCTCCAGGATTCCGGCCATCTCCGGCTGCACCGCGGCCTGGCCCGAGATCACGCCGCGCAGGAACCAGCGCGGACCGTCGCAGCCGACGAACCGGACCAGCTGCACGCCCTGGGTGCCGTCCGGCAGCTGCACGGGGACCTGGGCGCGGAGGTGCCAGCCGAGCGGGCCCTCCTCCTCCTCGATGATCCCGCCCTGCGAGGTGATGCCGTTGGCGATCTCCTCGCGGACCTCGCCCCAGATGCCCTCCGACTTCGGAGCCGCGAAGGCCTGGAGCTGGATGGCGCTGTTGCCGAGCACGAGGGTGGCGGCCACGATCGCGTCACCGGCGACCTCGACGCGCAGCTCCATGCCCTCGACACCGGGGACCAGCAGACCCCCGAGGTCGACTCGTCCCTCCTCGGGGTTCTCCAGCTCGGAGTGGTCCCACGGACCGTCCGGCCGGGGAGCCGGAGGCAGGCCGACCCTGTCGGCCGGGTCCAGGTCGGTCACGTTCTCGCTCTCGGCGGAACCTTCGACGTCATCGGCCGTCTCGTCGGCGCTGATGGCGTCGTCGGCGAGCTGCTCGACAGCGTCCTCGCTCTTCTGGCGACGACGGAACACGGTCACTGTCCTTCCCGGTCCAAGACCGATGCGAATACCTGCTCGGCTTCCTGCGAGGCCGCGGGAATGCTAGACCGCGGCATGGCCGCCGGTCGACCCGAACCCGCCCTCGGCGCGTGCCGACCCAGGCAGCTCCTCCACCTCGTGGAAACGGGCCTTCTCGACCTGCTGGATCACCAGCTGGGCGATCCGGTCCCCTCGGCGGAAGCTGACCCCCTCGCGCGGGTCCAGATTGACGACGATCACCTTGATCTCTCCACGGTACCCGGCATCGACCGTCCCCGGGGCGTTCACGAGGGCAACGCCGCAACGAGCTGCCAGACCGGACCGCGGGTGGACGAAGGCCGCGTAGCCGTCCGGCAGGGCGATGGCGATGCCGGTGGGCAGGACGATCCGCTCACCGGGGGCCAGCTCGGCGTCGACGGTGGTCCGCAGATCGGCACCGGCGTCCCCGGGCTGCGCGTAGGCCGGCAGCGGCAGCTCGGGGTCGATGCGCTTGATCAGGACGTCCAGCTGCGGACGGGGGGTGTCGCTCAAGGGTTCACCTCAAAGGCTCGTGCGCGCTTCATCAGATCCGGGTCGTCGAGGACCTTCCCGATGTCCTCGGGACGACCGTGCGTGGTGAAGTGTTCCAGCTTCACCTGGACGAAGAGCGCCTGAGCACGTACGGCGACCGGCCCGTCCGGCCCGCCGATCCGCGCCTCGGCGGCGCTGTAGATCTTGCGGCCGTGCACTCCGGTGATCCAGGCGCGCAGGTGCAGCACCGAGTCGACGGGCACCGGGCTGAGGAAGTCGGTCTCCAGCCGGCCGGTCACCGCGGGGGCGTGCAGCAGCCAGTTGAGCGCGCCGAGGGTCTCGTCCATGGCGGTGGTCAGCAGCCCGCCGTGGGCCAGGCCGGGGCCGCCCTGGTGGACGTCGCGGACGGGGAACTCGGCGGTGACGACGAGCCCCTCGCCGGCGACCGCGTCGATCCGCAGGCCGCCGGGGTGCTGCGGGCCGCACCCGAAGCAGTGCTCGTAGTGCGAGCCGAGCCGGGTGCCGGGGGCGGGCGCCTGGGGGTGGCGCGCCGGCAGGACGGCGTCCGGCGGCGGCGTGGTCGGGGACGGCGGCATGGGGGGCGCCGGCCGGTCGTCGGGGGTGCTGGGGGCTGTCGTACCGGTCACGGGGCCCCACCCTACCCAGGGGTAGGGCGGCCGCCGTGGGGGTGGCGTCCCCTGCCGGACGTCAGGGCGACCACAATGGGGGGCATGTACGACGAACGGCTCACGGTGCCGCGTTCCTGGTGGCTGCTCCCGATCGCGGTGGGTTTCACGCTCGCGCTGATCCTGATCCGGGTCAGCGGTCCGGCCGCGCTGATCGGGCTGGTGGTCGGCATCGCCGCCGGCGCGGTGGCGATCAGCGGCTACGGCTCGGCCCGCATCCGCGTGGTCCAGGGCTCGCTGGTGGCCGGTCCGGCCCGGATCCCGGTGGACGCGCTCGGCGACGCGCAGGCGCTGAGCCCCGCCGAGGCGGCTGCCTGGCGCGGCCCCAAGGCCGATCCGCGCGCCTTCATGCTGCTGCGCAGCTACGTCCCGACGGCGCTGCGGATCGAGGTGACCGATCCGGCCGACCCGACGCCGTACCTCTACCTGTCGACCCGCTCGCCGATGAAGCTGGCGGAGGCGCTGGAGGACGCCCGGCGCGGCGCCCGCACCTGAGGCGGTCCGGCCGGCCGGGAGCCGGCCGGACCGGAACGGGCCGGACGGAAGAGGCCGGACCGGAACGGGCCGGACGGAAGAGGCCAGACCGGAACGGGCCGGACGGAAGAGGCCGGACAAACGGAGAGGGACGGTTCCGCTGCTGCGGGACCGTCCCTACGACTTTGTCCTGGCCGATGCGCCGGCCGACGCCGTCCTGTCGGGCCCGTCCAGCCGGACGGTACCCGGACCTGCCGTCCGGCCCCGCTGCCCGGGGCCGGAAGGAGCGGTGTGCCGGTCCCGCGGGCGCAGCCGCGGGCCCCGGGCCCTGTCCGCCGCGGTGCTCAGGCGCCGCAGTCCCGGCAGATCGGGTTGCCGTTCTTCTCGCTGTACAGCTGGCTGCGGTGGTGCACCAGGAAGCAGCTCATGCAGGTGAACTCGTCGGCCTGCTTGGGCAGGACGCGGACGGCGAGCTCCTCGTTCGAGAGGTCGGCACCGGGGAGCTCCATGCCCTCGGCGGCGTCGAACTCGTCGACGTCGACAGAGCTGCCGCCCTTGTCGTTCCGCCGAGCCTTGAGCTCCTCGATGCTGTCTTCGTTGAGCTCGTCGTCGGTCTTGCGTGGGGTGTCGTAGTCGGTTGCCATTTTTCGCTCTCCCCCTCCGGGTTGTGCGGTGTGTGCGGTATCTCCAGCGCACGTAACGCATGGGGGGTCGGTCTTGTGCCCGACCCGAGGCGGAGATTTTGCCTTACTTCAAGCCCTGTTACTCAATCGACACTCAGCCCGGGCTCCATCGGGGTGATCCCCGGGGCTGTGGAAGGCCTCACGCTGGGCCATCGCCGGCCCTCCCCGGGCCCGGTTGACCGACCACGCACAGTGAGCACGACGGTTTCGGACGCCTACGAAATCCCTTGTCCATCAGGGATGCCGACCGATCCGGCGGACCGGGCGGGGGTCGAAAACCGATCACGGACGGCGATCGGCACCCCTGATCAGGTGATCACTCTCCGGGGTTGCCCGGAATCGTGGAGCGACACGGTGTGAGCTTGGTCACGTTCAGAATCTTCCAGGGCAAATCGCGGAAAATCCACCCACTCCGACCGTACGTCGCCGCGCCTCAGCCGGCGTTCCGCCGGGCCTCGCGACGCGCCAGCAGGGCGGCCTGGCGCTCCTCGAACTTCCGGGCCTGACCGTCCAGCCCGTCCAGGAACACGCCCAGCTCGTTCTGCGCCAGCAGGCCCTCGGGGCCGAGGCCGCCGATCTCCATCACCTTGAGGTGGCGCAGCACCGGCTGGAGCACGTCGTCGTGGTGGATGCGCAGGTTGTACACCCCGCCGATGGCGATCTGCGCGGCCGCGCGCTCGAAGCCGGGGATGCCGTGGCCGGGCATCCGGAACTCGGTGACCACGTCGGCGACGGCCCGCATGGCCTGGTCCGGGGCGATCTCCAGGGCGGCCTTCAGCAGGTTCCGGTAGAAGACCATGTGCAGGTTCTCGTCGTTGGCGATCTTCGCCAGCAGCTGCTCGCAGAGCGGGTCGCCGGCGTACTTGCCGGTGTTGCGGTGCGCGATGCGGGTGGCGAGCTCCTGGAAGGCCACGTACGCGACCGAGTGCAGCATGCTGTGCGAGTTGTCGGACTCGAAGCCCTCGGACATGTGGCTCATCCGGGCCCGCTCCAGCTCCACCGGGTCGACCGCCCGGGTGGCGAGCAGGTAGTCGCGGATGGCTATCCCGTGGCGGCCCTCCTCGGCCGTCCAGCGGTGCACCCAGGTGCCCCAGGCGCCCTCGCGGCCGAACATGGTCGCGATCTCGTGGTGGTAGCTCGGCAGGTTGTCCTCGGTGAGCAGGTTGACCACCAGCGACACCCGGCCCACCGGGGTCACCCGGGACTGCTCCAGCGACCAGGCCTCGCCGCCCAGCACGCCGTCGAAGTCGCGGCCCTGGCTCCACGGGACGAACTCGTGCGGCATCCACTCCTTGGCCACGCCCAGGTGGCGGTTGAGCTCGGTCTCCACGACCTCCTCGAGGGCGAGGATCAGCCGCGCGTCGGTCCAGCCGCTCGCGACGAGCGGAGAGCTGCTCTGCACAGGGGCGATGGTCAAGGTCTTGCTCCTGAGGGGACGGCACGCGCTGGGACGGGCGCGGGGACTGGGACACATCGTTCGACCCGTCGACGGTCCGCCGACGGATTCACCTACGGTTGCGTAGGTTACGACACCGTAAGTTGCTCGGACCGCAAATGACAAGCCGCCCCCGCCAGGCCTTATGTCGTCTTGACGGGCCTGGCGGGGGCGGCTGGGAACTGTCGCCCGCGAAAGGGGCGTCGGCCCCTTACGGGGAGGGGATGCGAACCCGCATGGTGAGACCGCCGCCGGAGCGCGGGGTGGCCTCGATGGTGCCGCCGTGCGCGCGCACCACCGAGCGGACGATGGACAGGCCGAGCCCGACCCCCTTGTCGCTGCGAGTGCGGTCGGCGCCCTTGATCCGGCGGAACGGCTCGAAGATGTGCTCCAGTTCGTACCCGGGCACCACCGGGCCGGTGTTGGAGACCACCAGCTCGCCGCCGCCGGGCACCGCGGTGGTGGCCAGCTCGACCCAGCCGCCCGCGGTGTTGTAGCGGACGGCGTTCTGCAGCAGGTTCAGCGCGAGCCGCTCCAGCAGTACGCCGTTGCCGCCGACCATGGCCGGATCGAGCTTCGAGCGCAGCTCGACCTCGCGCTTGTCGGCCTCGCCCCGGCTCTGCTCCAGCGCCCGGGTGGCCACCTCGGACAGCTCCACCGGGCGCCGGTCGGTCAGCTCGTTCTCGCTGCGGGCGAGCAGCAGCAGGCCCTCGACCAGTTGCTCGCTGCGCTCGTTGGTGGCCAGCAGGGTTTTCCCGAGCTGCTGGAGGTCCGACGAGGCGGCCGGGTCGGAGAGTTGGACCTCCAGCAGGGTGCGGTTGATCGCCAGCGGGGTGCGCAGCTCGTGCGAGGCGTTGGCGACGAAGCGGCGCTGGGAGTCGAAGGAGCGGTCCAGCCGGTCCAGCATGCCGTCGAAGGTGTCGGCGAGTTCCTTGAGCTCGTCGTCCGGGCCGTCCAGCTCGATCCGGCGGTGCAGGTCGGAGGAGGCCACGTCACGGGCGGTGCGGGTGATCCGGCCGAGCGGTCGCAGCACCCGGCCGGCCATCGCGTAGCCGGCGGCGAAGGCGATCACGGCGAGGCAGACCAGCATGGTCAGCGACTTGCGCAGCAGGGTGTTGAGCGCGGAGTCGGAGCGGCCCAGGTAGTCGGCGGCCTGCCACTGGTTGAACGCCGCGGAGTCCATGGTGCGAACGGTGCCGTCAGGGGTGGTGACACGGATGCCGCCGTCGACGAACAGCTGGCGCGGCGCCAGGTAGGAGACGGCGTCCTGGAAGAACACGTACATCAGGAGCAGCAGCACCACGCCTGCCATCAGGAACATCCCGCCGTACAGCAGGGTGAGGCGCATCCGGATGGTGGGGCGGAAGGGGAGCCAGGCGAGCATGCCGTCGCCGGGGACGTAGGGCCCGGGGCGGTGGACGCGCGGCGGGGTCAGGGGCTTCGGCGGGACGGCACGTGGGCCCCCGGCGGGCGCGCCGGAGGCCCCGCCGGCGGGGGGCGGGGTGGTCATGATGGTCCTCTCGGGGCGTCCGCCGGGGCGGGCGCGTACGGCGGGGAGTCCGGGGCGGGCGGACTCCGGTCGTCAGATCCGGTAGCCGGAGCCCGGCACGGTGACGATCACCGGCGGGTCTCCGAGCTTGCGGCGCAGCGTCATCACGGTGACGCGCACGACGTTGGTGAACGGGTCGGTGTGCTCGTCCCAGGCCTTCTCCAGGAGCTGCTCGGCGGAGACGACGGCGCCGCCGGCCCGCATCAGCACCTCCAGCACGGCGAACTCCTTGGGCGCGAGCTGGACGGTGCGTCCGTCGCGGATCACCTCACGCCGGCCGGGGTCGAGCGAGATGCCGGCCCGCTCCAGCACCGGGGGCAGCGGGATGGTCGCGCGGCGGCCCAGCGCCCTTACCCGGGCGACGAGTTCACTGAAGGCGAACGGCTTCGGAAGGTAGTCGTCCGCGCCGATCTCCAGGCCCTCGACCCGGTCGCTGATGTCGCCGGAGGCGGTCAGCATGATCACCCGGGTCGCCAGGCCCTGCTCGACCACCTTGCGGCAGACGTCGTCCCCGTGCACCAGCGGAAGATCGCGGTCCAGGACGACGACGTCGTAGTCGTTGACCGCGATGCGCTGGAGCGCGGCCTCCCCGTCGTACACCACGTCGACGGCCATCGCCTCGCGGCGCAGGCCGGTCGCGACGGCCTCGGCAAGCAGCTGCTCGTCCTCGACGACGAGAACCCGCACGGTCGTTGTCCCTTCTCCAGGCCGGCCCCGGAAGCGGACGCACGGCTCCGACGGTGCCTCCATCCTGCCTGGTCCTGCGGTAAAGCAGCGATAAGCTGCCCCTCGGGCACGGGCCCCGGGGCCGCGTCGGCCACCGTTCGCACCCGCATCATTCCGTTTGGACTGTGACACGGGCAACTTTCTTCCACCCGGAGGTTTCCCGGCCCCCGGGGCGGGGAGGACAGCTGCACACCCGCGATCTGGCTGACGGCCGGTCGCACCCACCCGCCGTGCGTTCATCCGCGCCGGCCCTGGGGCTGGGACATCACCGGGAGCGGCCGAAGGCCTCTCCGCACCCATCCGGAGATCCATCACCCTCCGGCCCGGGTGCTCTCACCGGCTGGACCTCCTCGGGGCGGAGAGCGCACGACCGTGCACGTCCGACACAGTAAGGGGGCCCGTATGGACGCCTTCAAGGCCGGAATCCTGCAGCGCATAGCCAACGCCGAGCAGGACCTGCACCGCGCGATCGAGGCCGGGGACGAGTTCCTCGCCGAGGTGGAGCAGTCCGAGCTGGACGACCTCCGCCGACTCGCAGCCGAGCACGGCGTGGACACGGTGCTGGAGCGCCACCGCACCGCTGCCTGACCCGTTCGGCACCACCGACCCGTCGCCGGACCTCCGGCACCAGCGGCCCTGAGGGGGCCGTGCGAAACCCAGGCCCTGGCATCCCCCGTATGTCAGGGCTCTTCGCATGTCCGGGGCCGTGCCGCCCCGGGGGTCCGGGGCGACACGGCCGGAACCGGTCAGTCCGCCCAGGCGCGCAGCGCGGCCAGCCGCTCCTGCAGCGGCTCGTACACCCCCGGGGCGGCGGCCACGGTCAGCTCGCGGTCCGGCCCGTGCCCGGGGCGGCCGCCGACCAGCGCGCCGGCCTCGGCGGCGATCAGGCAGCCGGCCGCCCGGTCCCAGGGGGCCAGGCCGCGCTCGTAGTAGCCGTCCAGCCGCCCGGCGGCGACGTCGCACAGGTCCACCGCGGCCGCCCCGCCCCGGCGGACGTCCCGCACCTCCGGCATCAGCGCCAGCAGCACCTCGGCCTGCCGCACCCGTACCGGCTGGACGTAGTTGAAGCCGGTGGCGATCAGCGCCTGGCCCCAGGGCGGGGCCGGGCGGGCCGAGACCGGCCGGCCGTCCAGGCGGGCGCCACGGCCCAGGACGGCGTGGAACAGCTCGCCGCGGGCCGGGGCGTACACCACCCCGACGACCACCCGGCCGTCCAGCTCGGCGGCCACGCTGACCGCCCAGGACGGCAGCCCGTAGAGGTAGTTGACCGTTCCGTCGAGCGGGTCCACGACCCAGCGGACGCCGCTGGTGCCCGGCCGCTCGGCGCCCTCCTCGCCGAGGTAGCCGTCCTCCGGGCGGCGGTCGGTGATCAGCTCCACGACGAGCTTCTCGGAGGCGAGGTCCATCTCGGTGACCACGTCGACCGGGCTGCTCTTGGTGCCGGCCACGCCGAGGTCGGCGGGGCGGCCGTCGCGCAGCAGGGCGCCGGCCTGCCGGGCCGCGTCCAGGGCGACCTCCAGCAGGTCGTCGAGGAGCCGGTCGTCGGGCAGGGCGGGGGTGGGCACGGGGTTCTCCTCCGGAACGACGGACGACGGATCGGACGGATCAGACGGACGGACGGATCGGACGGGACTTGCCGGACGCGCGGGGCGGACGGGAAGCCCGGGATCCGCGCTCAGCGCTCGGCGACGGCCGGGCGCGGGGCGCGCGGGTTGGGGCAGCAGGCCACCGCGCACACGTCGTGGCTGGGGCCGAGCGCGCCGAGCGCGCAGCGGGTCACCCGCTCCCCGCGCTCGGTGGCGGCCCGCTCCAGGACGAGTTCGCGCACCGCGGCGGTGAACCGGGGGTCGGCGCCGACGGTGGCGGCGCGGGCCACCGGCAGGCCGAGTTCGGCGGCCTTGGCGACGGCCTCGGTGTCCAGGTCGTACCTGACCTCCATGTGGTCCGAGACGAACCCGATCGGGACCATCACCACGGCGGGCGCGCCGTCGGCGTGCTGGGCCTCCAGGTGGTCGCAGATGTCGGGTTCCAGCCACGGGGTGTGCGGGGCGCCGCTGCGGCTCTGGTACACCAGCTCCCACGGCCGGTCGGCCACGCCGGTGCGCTCGGCCACCGCGGCGGCGATCAGCCGGGCCACGTCCAGGTGCTGGGCGACGTACGCGCCGCCGGGCTCGCCGCGGGCCGGGTCGTCCGGGGCGCCGGAGGTCTCGGCCATGGAGTCCGGGATGGAGTGGGTGGTGAACGCCAGCCGGGCGCCGGGGCGGACGGCCTCGGGCAGCTCGTCCAGGGCGGCCAGGGCGGCGTCGGTCATCGGCTGGACGAATCCCGGGTGGTTGTAGAAGTGCCGCAGCTTGTCCACCCGCAGGGCGGGCACGCCCTCCTCGGCGAGCGCGGCCAGCGCGTCGGCCAGGTTCTCCCGGTACTGGCGGCAGCCGGAGTAGCCGGCGTAGGCGCTGGTGGCGAGCACGGCGATCCGGCGGTGGCCGTCGGCGGCCATCTCGCGCAGGGTGTCGACCAGGTAGGGCGCCCAGTTCCGGTTGCCCCAGTAGACCGGCAGGTCCAGCCCGTGCTCGGCGAAGTCCTTGCGCAGCGCGGCGAGCAGTTCGCGGTTCTGCCCGTTGATCGGACTGACCCCGCCGAACATGAAGTAGTGCTTGCCCACCTCCTTCAGCCGTTCCCTGGGGATGCCTCGGCCGCGGGTGACGTTCTCCAGGAAGGGGACGACGTCCTCGGGGCCCTCGGGCCCGCCGAAGGACAGCAGCAGCAGGGCGTCGTACGGGGCGGCGCCGGAAGGGGAGGGATTGCGCGCGTCGGACATGGCACCGATCCTGCCACTGAGGGGGCGGGCGCCGTCGCCGGGGCCGCGCGGGTGTCCGGAAAATACCGTTTGCCAACGTACGTAAGCTGTGTTCACCAGCCTTGTTCCTTACTCCCCGCCCGGAGCTCCCGTGCTGTCCAGCTACCGCCAGATATTCGCCGCCCCCGGCACTCTGGCCTTCTCCTCCACCGGCTTCGTCTCCCGCCTGCCGATCTCCATGACCGGCATCGGCATCGTGACCATGCTGTCCCAGCTCAGAGGCTCCTACGGGGTCGCCGGCCTGGTCTCCGCCTGCCTCGCGATCTCCGCCGCGGTGCTCGGCCCCCAGGTCTCCCGGCTGGTGGACCGGCACGGCCAGCGCAGGATCATCGTCCCCGCCATGGCGATCACCGTCGTCGCCGTCACCGGCCTGCTGCTCTGCGCCCGGCTGGGCGCCCCCGACTGGACGCTGTTCGTCTTCGCCGCCGGCATGGGCGTGATGCCCAGCACGGGCGCGATGGTCCGCGCCCGCTGGGCCCACCTCTACCGCGAGGACGCCGGCAGGCTGCACACCGCCTACTCCTTCGAGGCCGTGGTCGACGAGGTCTGCTTCATCGTCGGCCCGATCCTCTCCATCGGCCTGGCCACCTCCGTCTTCCCCGAGGCCGGCGTGCTGCTCGCCGGGCTCTTCCTCGCCGTCGGCGTCCTGCTGTTCGCCGGGCAGCGCTCCACCGAGCCGCCGGTCCATCCGGCCGCCCGGCACCAGGGCGGCTCGGTCATCCTCAACCGCGGCCTCCAGGTGCTGATCCTGACCTTCGTCGCCACCGGCGCGATCTTCGGCTCGGTCGAGGTGGTCACCGTCGCCTTCGCCGAGGACCAGGGCCACAAGTCGATCTCCAGCGTGATCCTCGCCCTGTGGGCCCTCGGCTCCTGCCTGGCCGGGGTGGTCTTCGGCACCCTCAGGCTCACCGGCTCGATGGCCGTCCGCTTCCTCGGCGGCGTCCTGTTCATGGCGATCAGCATGGTGCCGCTGGTGCTGGTCGCCCACGCGGTGCACGGCATCGGCGGACTGGTCTCGGCCGGCGGCGCGCTGCTGGTCGCCGGCATCGCCATCTCCCCCACCCTGATCACCGCGATGGCCCTGGTCGAACGGCTCGTCCCGGCCGCCCAGCTGACCGAGGGGATGACCTGGACCACCACCGGCCTGGCCCTCGGCGTCGCGGCCGGCTCCTCGGCCGGCGGCTGGGTGGTCGACGCCTCCGGCGCCGCCGCGGGCTACTGGGTGCCGGTCGCCGCCGGCCTGCTCGGGGTGGTCGCCGCCCTCGCCGGCCTCGGCCGGCTGCGCGCCGGACTGGCCTCCGGCACGCCCGCCGCGGCGACGGCCGACGGGGTCGGACAACCCGTAGACGCCGAACGGTGAACTGACTAGTCTCTCGCCCTACCCGCAGGCCCTACCAGCGGGTAGGGCGGCCGCGCCGCCCCGGACCGCGCCGACCCGTTCGGCCACGGAGCAGGAGGCAGCGCAATGCCGCAGGCCAGTACCGCGACCCCCGCCCGGTGGACCAACTGGGCCGGCAACCAGAGCGCCCGGCCCGCCCGGACCGCCGCCCCCGGCACCGCGGAGGAACTGGCCAGGGAGATCCGGCGGGCCGCCGAACAGGGCCGCACCGTCAAGGCCGTCGGCTCCGGCCACTCCTTCACCTCGATCGCCTCCGCCGGCGACGGCGTCCAGATCCGCCCGCACGCGCTCACCGCCGTCCGCGGGATCGACCGCGAGGCCGGCACCGTCACCGTCGAGTCCGGCCTCCCGCTGCACCGGCTCAACCGGCTCCTCGCCGCCGAGGGCCTCTCGCTGACCAACATGGGCGACATCGAGGTCCAGACCGTGGCCGGCGCCACCAGCACCGGCACCCACGGCACCGGCCGCGACTCCGGCTCGCTGGCCGCCCAGATCCGCGCGCTGGAGATCGTCCTCGCCGACGGCACCGTCCGGCACTGCTCCCCGACCGAGAACCCCCGGCTCTTCCAGGGCGCCCGGCTCGGCCTCGGCGCCCTCGGCGTGATCACCGCGCTCACCTTCGGCGTCGAGCCGGCCTTCCTGCTCACCGCGCACGAGCAGCCGATGGGCTTCGACGAGGTGCTGGAGCGCCTGGACGACCTCACCGCCGTCAACGAGCACTTCGAGTTCTACTGGTTCCCGCACACCGACCGCTGCGCCACCAAGCGCAACAACCGCAGCCAGGGCCCGGCAGCCCCGCTGCCCCGGTTCAAGGAGTGGCTGGAGGACGACTTCCTCTCCAACACGGTCTGGGAGGGCGCCTGCCGGGTCGGCCGCCGCTTCCCCGGCTCGATCCCCTCGATCGCCTCGCTGGCCAGCCGGGCCTGGTCCGAGCGCAGCTTCACCGACACCGCGTACAAGGTGTTCACCAGCCCGCGCAAGGTCCGCTTCGTGGAGATGGAGTACGCGGTGCCGCGCGCGGCCGTGGGCGAGGTGCTCCGCGAGCTGAGGGCCCTGGTCGAGCGCTCCGGCTGGAAGGTCAGCTTCCCGGTCGAGGTGCGCTTCGCCCCCGCCGACGACCTCTGGCTCTCCACCGCGTCCGGCCGGGACAGCGCCTACATCGCCGTCCACCTCTACCGGGGCACCGCCGACCAGGGCTACTTCACCGGCGTCGAACAGCTGATGACCGCCCATCAGGGCCGGCCGCACTGGGGCAAGCTGCACACCCGCGACGCCGGCTACCTAGCCGGCGTCTACCCGCACTTCGCCGACTTCACCGCGCTGCGCGACGAGGTCGACCCGCAGCGGGTGTTCGGCAACGACTACCTGCGCCGGGTGCTGGGCGCCTAGCTCCGCGCGCCCTCCTAGCTAGGACGTGGAGCCGGTGCCGTCGGCCGGCGGCGGGGCCACCGGCGCCTTCGCCGGCTCCTTCGCCGGTTCGTTCGACGGAACGCCGCTCGGCGCCGGCGGCTGCGGGCTCGCCGCGCCGCTGGGCTTCCCGCCGCCCGCCGACGGGGAGGCGCCGGCCGACGGGGTCGCGCTCGGGCCCGCCGAGGGCGTGGCCGTCCCGGCGCCGCCGCTCGGCGTGTCGCCCGGCCCCCGGCTCGGCCGGGTGGTCGCCGGAGCCGAGGCACCGCCGGACGGCGTGGCGTCCTGGCTCGGCCGGCCGCCCGGGGACGGCCGGTCCGCCGGGTCGTCCTGCTGCTGGGACGACCTGGGCGTCACCGAGCCGCCGAAGGACGTGCCGTTGCCGGACTCGCCCTTGACCGTCGCCGACACCGGCTGCCCGGTGGCCAGTTCGAACGCCACGATCGGCGTCATCGCCAGCAGGAAGACCAGCCCGGACACCGCCGCGTACGTCCTCCAGCCCCACCGCCGGCGCGCCCGCACCACCTGCGGCTCGTTCCACTCCGAGGTGATCACCGGCGGCTCCGCCCGCGGCCCGGGCTCGCCGGCGCCGACCGGCACCTGGCGCAGCGCGTTGACGGTCCGGTTCGGCCCCCGGTCCACCGCCCCGCGCAGCTGCTCGCCGGTCCGCTTGAAGAGGTGCTGGAACACCGCGCCGCCGGTGGTGGCCCCGACGCTCACCACGGCGGCGCCCAGGATCGTGCCGTACACCCCCAGTTCGGAGGCGAGCAGCGCACCCACCACCGTGGCCAGCGCACTCGCCGCGACCTGAGCCACACTCAGATCGATGCGCCTGCGCTCCTCCTTGGCCTTGCCGCCCTCCTCGGCGGGGCTCCGCTCCGGCATCAACATCCCTCGGTCCGTACGGCTGTTCCTCGAACAAGACTCTCCATCTTGCCCAAAGAAGGACACAAGGGACGAAAATGCGGTTCTCCACGCCCGGATTGTGTGAAGATGATCACCGTCCGTCCGGCGGCCATCCGCCATTGGGGGAGCGCGCTCTTGAGATTCCCGTGAATCGCGGGAGACTTGAGCGGCGAGCCGCCCCTGTGGATGCCACGAATGGAGTACTGTTCGTAAAGCCCGAGCCTTGGGTCGACTTGTCGACTGTGCCTACACCGACAGCTTGACGAGGAGCCACGGAGCGGGCACGCACGGCGACGCCCGTCCCGGATCGTCGCGTTCACTGCGCGTGCGAGGACGGCCGGGACACCCAGGCGCGACGCCGACCGACGGCGTGGCAAAAAGGCAACCGTGCCACAGCGGCATGCACGGGCATACGCCCGACACGCCGGGGAACTCAGCAAGGTTGTGGCCAGTCGCGAGTGGGCAGGCCACACTCAGTACGGGAGCAGCGACGCAGGTGACGTCGGCAGGCACCACCCGGGAGGTAACCGTGCCCGAACTGCGGGTTGTGGCCGTCAGCAACGACGGCACACGGCTGGTGCTCAAGGCTGCCGACAGCACGGAGTACACCCTTCCCATCGACGAGCGGCTACGCGCCGCCATCCGCGGGGACCGGCCGCGCCTCGGCCAGATCGAGATCGAGGTCGAGAGCCATCTGCGCCCCCGGGACATCCAGGCCCGGATACGAGCCGGTGCCTCCGCCGAGGAGGTCGCCCAGGCCGCCGGGATCTCCGTCGACCGCGTCCGCCGCTTCGAGGGCCCGGTGCTCGCCGAGCGCGCCTTCATGGCCGAGCGCGCGCGCAAGACCGCGATCCGCCGCAACGGCGAGTCCCCCGGCCCTCAGCTCGGCGAGGCCGTCGCCGAGCGGCTCGCGCTGCGCGGCGCCGAGAAGGAGACCGAACGCTGGGACTCCTGGCGGCGCGACGACGGCACCTGGGAGGTCATCCTCTCCTACCGGGCCGACGGCGAGGGCCGCAGCGCTTCCTGGACGTACGACCCGCCCCGGCGCCTGGTCCAGCCCAACGACGACGAGGCCCGCGCGCTGATCGGCGAGAACGTCGAGCGCGAGGAGGAGTCGGTCTTCCCGTTCATCCCGCGGATCGCCCGGCTCCCCCAGGACCGGCCGCCCCGCCCGATGATCGACCGGCCCTCGGCCGACCGCATCATGTCGGCCCGCGAGGTCCGCGAGTCGCGGGAGGCCACCGCCGAGTCCCGGGACTCGCTGACCAGCCTGCTCGACGTGGTCCCCGCCTTCCGCGGCGACCTCGCCGTCGGCGCCCCCGCCCCGATCGAGCCGGTGCCCGCCGAGGTCGCCGAGGAGAACGAGGAGCCGGCCGCGGCGGCGGCCGCCCCGGCGGTCGGCGCGGGCTCGGCCTACGCCGACATCCTGATGCCGCGCGCCGTGGCCCCGCACCGCGACCGCCTGGTCGGCACCACCGACCGGCAGGCCGAGGCGGACGGCGTCCGGCCCGGTCGCCGGGCCACCGTGCCGAGCTGGGACGAGATCGTCTTCGGCAGCCGGCGCAAGAAGCAGGAGTAGCACCGGCGGTACGCCGCAGGGGCGGGAGGCTCGGCCTCCCGCCCCTGCGGCGTACCCGGGGGATCAGCCCGGCTGCCCAGTGACCGCCACCGGGCGCGCCCCGTCGCTCGACCACTCGCTCCACGAGCCCGGGTACAGCGTGGCCGGCAGCCCCGCCACCTCCAGCGCCAGGATCTGGTGCGCCGCCGTCACCCCCGAACCGCAGTACACCGCGGTCTCCCGCTCCCCCGCGCCCAGCGCCCGGAACCGGGCGGCCAGCTCGGCGGCCGGGAGGAACCTGCCGTCCGGGCCGACGTTCCCGGCCGTCGGCGCCGAGACCGCGCCCGGGATGTGCCCGGCCCGCGGGTCCACCGGCTCGGTCTCGCCCCGGTAGCGCTCCCCCGACCTGGCGTCCAGCAGCAGGCCGCCGCGCGCCCAGGCCGCGGCGCCGTCCCCGTCCACCGTCGGCAGCTGCCCCGGCACCGGCTTGAAGTCGCCCTCCCCGGGCTCCGGCAGCTCGGTCGTCACCGGCAGCCCGGCCGCCTGCCAGGCCGCGAAGCCGCCGTCCAGCACCCGGACGTCCCGGTGGCCGGCCCAGCGCAGCAGCCACCAGGCCCGGGCCGCCGCCATCGAGGCCGCGCCGTCGTAGACCACGACCGGGCGCCGGGCGCTCACCCCGAAGCGGCGCATCGCCGCGCCGAACTCCTCCGGGTCCGGCAGCGGGTGGCGCCCGCCCCGGCCGGGCGCGCCGGGCGCGGCGGCCAGGTCCCGGTCCAGCTCGACGAAGTGGGCGCCGGGCAGGTGACCGGCCCGGTACTCCTCGGCCGCGGTCGGGCCTCCCGGCGCGGCGCCGACCAGCTGGTAGCGCACGTCCAGCAGCACCGGCGGCAGCGCGGAGGCCAGCGCCTCCCGCAGCCCGGCCGCGGAGATCAGCGGGGAACCGTCGTTGTAGGTGGTGGTCATGGCGGACATTGTCGCGCAGCGCGGCCCGGGCGGCGGGGGCATCCGGATCCTCCACCGCCGCCCGGACCGACGGGACACGACGGAATCCGACGGAAGACGGCAGAAGGCGGCGGAAATCCGCAGCGAACGCCCCGGCCCACCGCTCTTTGTGGGGTCTTTGCCGCACTTTCCGCGCGGCCCGGGGGTTGGGCGACCCCCAGGGTGGAAGCATCACCCTCGCGCAGGGATCTCCGTGCGCCGACCACCCACGAGGAGGCCCGCATTGCCCGCGGTGGAACTCCGACTGGCCCAGGGCACGCCCTGCTGGGTCAGCCTGCTGACCGACGACCTGCCCGGCGCCCGCGCCTTCTACGGCGCCCTGCTCGGCTGGACGTACACGCCCGGGCCCGGCCAGCTCGGCGACTACGTCCGGGCCGAGCTCGACGGGGCGCCGGTGGCCGGCCTCGGCGTCTCCACCGCCACCGGCTTCCCGGTGCAGTGGACCACCTACTTCGCCGTGGACGACGCCGACCGCACCACCCAACTCGTCCGCGAGTGCGGCGGAACCGTCGCCGTCGGGCCGCTCCAGGCCGAGCGCGCCGGGCGGATGGCCATCGCCGCCGACGTCTCCGGCGCCGTCTTCGGCCTCTGGCAGGGCGAGGAGCACCTCGGCCGGGAGGCCGGCCGCGAGCCGGGCGCCCCGGCCTGGGCCGAACTGCTCACGCCCGACGCGCCGGGCGCGGCCACCTTCTACTCCGCCGTGCTCGACCGCCCGGTCCGCTCCGCCACGGAGGAGAGCGCGCTGCTGGTGCACGGGCGTCCGGTCGCCGGCATCCGGCACCGCGCCGAGCTGCGCGGCCACCCGCCGCGCTGGCGCACCCACTTCGCGGTCCGCGACGCCGAGCTGACCGCCCGTCGCACCGTCGAGCTCGGCGGCCGGGTCCTGGTCGAACCGCACGACACCGCCCGCGGCCGGGCCGCCCGGCTCGCCGACCCGCAGGGCGGGCACTTCTCCGTCCTGGAAGCGGCCCCCTAGGGCGGGGGCCCGCCGTCAGACCTGCTGCTCCTCGAAGGGGAGCACGTCCGGGGAGAGCACCGAGGCGCGCGCCGTCGCGGCGGTCAGCCGGCGGCGGTGGTGGCGGCGGCACAGCACCTCGTAGCCGACCTCGTCCTGGTCCACCGAGATGTCGCCGACCACCACCTGGGCGCCCTCGACCACCATCACCCCACCGACCGTACGGGCGTTGTGGGTGGCCCGCGCACCGCACCAGCACAGCGCCTCGACCTGGAGCACCTCCACCCGGTCGGCCAGCTCGATCAGCCGCTGCGAGCCCGGGAACAGCCGGGTGCGGAAGTCGGTGGTGATGCCGAAGGTGTAGACGTCGATGTCCAGCTCGTCCACCACCCGGGCCAGCTGGTCGACCTGCTCGGCGGCGAAGAACTGCGCCTCGTCGCAGATCAGGTAGTCCACCCGGCCGCCGGCCGAGAGCCGGTGCACCACGTGCGCGTGGAAGTCGAAGTCGTCCGTCACCTCGACCGCGTCGGCGCGCAGGCCCAGCCGGCTGGAGATCGTCGCCTCGCCCGCCCGGTCGTTGCGGGTGAGGATCACGCCCTGCCGGCCGCGCGCGGTGTGGTTGTGGTCCATCTGCAGCGCCAGCGTCGACTTGCCGCAGTCCATCGTGCCCGAGAAGAACACCAGTTCAGCCATGGGTGGAGCAAAGGCCTTTCAAATCAAGGGAGTTCGGGCACAGATAAGTCAATTGGGCGGTACGGCCCGGTCAGCCGCGGACCTCGAGCAGCGGCACGAACTGCTCGACCGGGGTCATCGAACCGTGCAGACCGATCATCGTGGACTCGCCGGGCTCGTTGCGGGAGGCGACGATCGCGATGTCGTCGCGCGCCGCGGCGACCACGTCGCCGATCCGGGCGTACACCCGCTCGTCCACGGCCGGGCCGAACCAGCCCGCCGCGATCGCCTGGTCCCGGGTGGCCACCCACATCCGGTCGCCCAGCACCTCGCTCCAGACCGTGTGCACGTCGGCGGCGGCGCCCGGCACCGCGTACACGTGCCGGGCCCGGCCCTCGCCGCCGAGCAGGGCGACGCCGGCGCCCAGCTCCCAGTCCTCGTCGAAGTCGATCCGGTCCTCCGGCGCGATGTCGATCATGCCGTGGTCGGCCGTCACGTACATCGCCGAGCGCGGCGGCAGCTGCTCGGCCAGCCGGCGGGCCAGCCGGTCCACCGCGTCCAGCGTCATCCGCCACTCGTCCGAGTCGACCCCGAAGCGGTGGCCCGCGCCGTCCAGCTCGCTGACGTAGGTGTACACCAGCGCCCGGTCGTGCTCGGCCAGCCAGGCCGCCGCCTGGTCCATCCGCTCCTCGCCCGTGGTGCGGCCGAGGAAGGTGCCGCCGGACAGCGCCACCCTGGTCAGCGGGGTCTGGGCGAACAGCGGGGAGGAGACCTGCGCGGTCGCCACCCCGGCCTGGTGGGTGCGCTCGAAGACCGTCGGGTACGGCTGCCAGGCGTGCGGCTCGGTCGGCGGCTGCCAGCGCAGCTGGTTCATCAGGTAGCCGGCGCCCGGCACCGCCACCGTGTACCCGGCCAGGCCGTGCAGGCCCGGCGGCGTGCCGGTGCCGACCGAGGCCAGCGAGGTCGCCGTGGTCGACGGGAAGCCCGCGGTCAGCGGACGGCCGCTGCCGCCCATCGAGCTGCCGGCGAGCGAGGACAGGAACGGCGCGTACTCGGGGTGGCGCAGCAGCAGCTCCCAGCCCAGGCCGTCCACCAGGAAGACCACCACCCGGTCCGCCGGGGCGATCGGGAGCGTCGCGGTGAACCCGGGGACGCCGAGCCCCGCCGCCACCGAGGGCAGCAGGTCGCACAGCGAACCGCTGCCGTACGGGGGCGCGGGGGCCGTGGCCGGGTCAAGGATCTCGAAGGCGTCGTAGCCGTCGGCAGGAACGAAGGACATGGAACCGGATTCGTAGCGGTGCGGGCGGTCGGAAGCGGTGGGACTCAGACCCGCGGGCCGTTGCTGATCGTCGCGTCGGACAGCGCCCGCGCGAACACCAGCGCCTGGGCCACCGTCTCCGGGCCGTCACCGGCCTCGCTCACCCGCAGGGAGAGGTCGTCGGCCGTGGCCGAGCCGGTGTAGCCGTGGTCCGCCTCGCAGTTCGGGTCGGAGCAGCCGGCCGGCTCCAGGTCCAGGCGCTGCACCGCGCCCCAGCCGATCGTCAGCACCACCTCGCGCGGCAGGGTGCCCGGGGTGTACGTCTCCGGGTTCGCCACCATCCGGCTCACCACGACCGAGCCGATCCGGTCGAGCCGGACGCTCTCCGTCGACGTGGTCGCGAACGGCACCGCCGGGCTGCCCTCGGCCCCCGACTGCTCGTCCGTGTGGCTCACCACGAACCGGGTCGGGGTGAGCACCAGCACCGTCACGTGCCGGCGCACCTCGTTGGCGTCGAAGGTCGTCTCCTGGTGCACCAGGTAGGAGCTGATCGGCTCCGGGCCCACCGCGGACTCGACCGCCTCGGACACCAGGGCCGGGTAGTAGCCGCTGCGCTCGATAGCCGAGCGCAGGTCCTGAGTGGTGGTGGTACCGGTCTTCGCCATATCTCCATCCTGGCATGGTCCGCCGACGAAGCGGGCGGCACGGCGCCGAGCTTCGGACAACAGCGCCCGGGCAGGGCGCAACCAAGGAAGGTTACAGCGTGCTCATCGCGCGCGGGCCCAGATCGCTGCGGACCGGCAGGGGTGCGACCCGCACCCGCGCCCCCAGGATCGCCAGTCCGTGCGGGGCGACGACCACCGGTTCGAGGTCCACCGAGGCGATCTCCGGCACGTCGTCCACCAGCTGCGACACCCGGAGCAGCAGTTCCTCCAGAGCGTCGGTGTCCACCGCCTCGGCGCCGCGCCAGCCGAACAGCAGCGGCGCCGCCCGGACCTCCCGGATCAGCCCGGCGACGTCCTGGTCGGTGGCCGGAACCAGCCGGTGCGCCGTGTCGCCCAGCAGTTCGGCCGGTGCGCCGGCCAGGCCGAAGGACAGGATCGCGCCGACCGCCGGGTCCACCGTGGCGGCGATCACGGTGTCCACGCCGCGCGGTGCCATCCGCTGGACGACCAGCTCGGCCTGCGCGGCGCCGCCGAGCAGCGCGTCCAGCTCGCGGTGGGCGCGGCGCAGGACCGCCTCGTCGGTCAGGTCCAGCCGGACGCTGCCCAGGTCGGGGCGGTGGCGCAGGTGCGGGGCCGTCGCCTTGAGGGCCACCGGGTAGCCGAGTGCCCCGGCCGCCGCCGCCGCGCTCTCCTCGTCCGGGGCCGGCCGCACCGGCGAGACGTCGATCCCGTAGCGGGCCAGCAGCTCCTGGGCCTCCGCCTCCGGCAGGGTGATCCGGGCGCCGCCGGGCTGGGTGCGGGCGGCGATCGCGGCCCGGGTGCTCAGCGCCGCCTCCACCAGGCGGCGGGCGCCGGGCTCGTCGATCCGGTCCAGCTCGGGGACGCGCGCCGTCTCCTCCGCCTGGGCCGTGCGGCGGCGCCACTGCGCGTAGTGCACGGCGTGGGCGAGGGCGTGCACGGCCCGCTCGGGCGCCGCGTACGCGGGGATGCCGCCGGGGCGCAGCCGGACCGGGAGGTCGGTCAGCGCCAGGTGGGTGAGCAGCAGCGGCTTGCCCAGCTCCCGGGCGCGGCTTCCGGCCTCCAGCAGGGCGGCGGCGATCTCCGGGTCGTCCGAGCCCATCGCGGGGTCGTCCTCGCCGGTCAGCCGGCCGCCCATGAAGGCGTGGGCGGAGGTGCCGATCGGCGGGATGGCGACGGCGATCACCGCGTCCACGGCCGGGTCGGCGAGCGCGACGTCCAGGGCGATCCGGAAGTTCTCGCCGGTCGCGGCGGTGGTGAGGTCGACGGGTGTGCGGGGGCGCAGGCCGGCGCCCAGCAGGGCGTCGTAGGTGAGCAGGCCGAGCGAGTCGGAGTTGCCGACCACCGCGACCCGGTCCCCCGGCGGCAGCGGCTGCTGGGCCAGAAGCTCGCCGGTGTCGTACAGCTCGGTGATGGTCGACACCCGGGTGACGCCCGCCTGTTCGAACAGCGCGTCCACGGTGGCGTCGCGCAGGCCGGTGGCGGTGGCGGGGACGGCGTGGCCGGGCGGCAGGCTGCCGGTGTGCCGGGCTCCCTTGACCACCACGACCGGCTTGACGGCGGCGAGCCGGCGGGCGATCCGGGTGAACTTGCGCGGGTTGCCGAAGGACTCCAGGTAGAGCAGCACCACCCGGGTGGCCTCGTCCTCGGCCCAGTACTGGAGGAAGTCGTTGCCGGAGACGTCGGACCGGTTGCCGACCGAGGCGAAGGAGGAGACGCCGAGACCGCGCTTGTGGGCGGCCTCCAGCAGGGCCACGCCGATCGCGCCGGACTGGCAGAAGATCCCGAAGCCGCCGCGGCCGGGCAGGCGCGGGGCGAGCGAGGCGTTCAGCGGGTGCCGGGGGTCGGTGTTGATCAGGCCGAAGGCGTTCGGGCCGATCACCCGCATGCCGGCCGCGCGCGCCTGGCGAACCAGCGCGCGCTGGCGGTCCCGGCCCTCCGGACCGGTCTCCGCGTAGCCGGCGGTGACCACCACCAGGCCCTGCACCCCGTGGGCGCCGCACTCGGCGACGACGGCCGGGACGGCGCCCTCGGGGACGGCGATCACCGCGAGGTCCACCGGTCCGGGAATGTCCAGAACCGAACGGTGGAGCGGGACGCCGTCCAGCTCGGTACCGGGCGCGGCGTTGCGGTTCACCGCGTACACCGGGCGGTCGGCCGGGGCGTCGTCCCCCAGCAGGTCGCGCAGGATGGCCCGGCCGACGGTCTGCGGGGTGCGGGAGACCCCGATCACCGCCACCGAGCGCGGGGTGAGCAGCCGCTGCACGGAGCGCGCCTCGGCGCGGTGCTCGCGGGCGCGCATCACGGCGAGCGAGCGCTCGGTCTGTTCGAGGTCGAACTCCAGGTGCACCACGCCGTCGGCGAAGCTGCGGTGCTGGGTGTAGCCGGCGTCGGTGAAGACCTTCACCATCTTGCGGTTCTCCGGCAGCACCTCGGCCTGGAAGCGGCGGATGCCGCGCTCCTGCGCGACCGCCGCGATGTGCTCCAGCAGGGCGGAGGCCACGCCGCGGCCCTGGTGGGCGTCCTGCACCAGGAAGGCGACCTCGGCGTCGGTGCCGGTCTCGGAGGGGCGGCCCTCGGCGTCGATCCGGTCGTACCGGACGGTGGCGATGAAGTGGTCCCGGACCACCACCGCGAGGCCGACCCGGTTCACGAAGTCGTGGTGGGTGAAGCGGCGGACGTCCTTGTCGGAGAGCCGCGGGTAGGGGGCGAAGAACCGGAAGTACTTCGACTGTTCCGACACCTGCTCGTAGAACTCCACGAGCCGTCCGGCGTCTTCGGGCGTGATCGGCCGGATCCGGGCCGTGCCTCCGTCGCGCAGCAGGATGTCCGCTTCCCAGTGCTGCGGATAGTCGGGTTGCTCGGGGTTCGCCACCGCGGGGTCTTCCACGTTCGTCAGGTTATCCGGCGGCGAGCCGAATGGCGCCGGTCGCGTGCTCGCGGCAGGGTGGACCGGGACCATCGACCGGGGTTTATGCCCCGAAAAGAAACAATCACAAGTCCTGAACGCGGCGGTTCCCAGGGGTCGCCTGCGTGCAACACTGGTCTAGACAACATGGCCGCTTCCCCCGCTCCCCCCGAGCACGGCCGTGACCAGCTTCACCGGAAAGGCACGTCTCATGGCTGAGCGCCGCGTCACCATCGGTTGGGCCGAGGGCCTGCACGCCCGTCCCGCCTCCGTCTTCGTCCGGGCCGTCACGGCCACCGGCGTGCCGATCACCATCGCCAAGCCGGGCGGCAACCCGGTCAACGCCGCCTCCATGCTCGGCCTCCTCGGCCTGGGCGCCCAGGGTGGCGACGAGGTCATCCTCGCCTCCGACGCCGAGAACGCCGACGACGCGCTCGACCGCCTCGCCAAGCTCGTCTCCGAGGGCCTCGACGAGCTCCCCGCCGCGGTCTGAGGCCCCGCAGCCGCCCGATCGGGGGGGGGGGGGGGGGGGGGGGCGGCCCCCGCCCGCGGGGCCGCCCCCCCCCCCCCCCGGGGGGGGGGGGCCCCGCGGGGCCGCCGACCCAGAAGGGGGGGGCGCCCACCCCCCACC
>NZ_JBIAVL010000046.1:0-19390 GCF_042894165.1 Kitasatospora sp. NPDC001547
CGCGCGTCGGCGGTCCGTGTAGGGGCGACGCTCCTCCATGGGACCACGGCGATGCTCACACCGTGGTCTGCGCCGAGACAGCCATGTACGCGGCCTTCACGCCCGGCATCCACCGTGGTCACCCGATGCTGAGACTCTCATTCGAGCGACACCGCTCAAGATCGGAACAACAACAGTCACTAAGGACGCCTGGCTCGCTCCGCGTTGTCAGGATGGTTCGTCAACTAAGGTCCTCCCGTCCGCTTCGGTCGCGACAGCGGGCCGCCCACCCGGCAACGCCGGTCCGGCCAGCGACACCACGAAGGGAGCCTGACCATGGGATGCGCCTGCCAGAAGGGCTGCGGACAGTTCGAGGCCGTCGCCGACGAAGGCGCCGGCAGGGTGCTCTTCGCCTCTTCGCCGAAGCCGACCGCCGAGACGGTGTTCAGGAGGTACCCCGGGAGCATCGTCCGGGAGAAGGGCACGGCAGGGGCGAAGACCGTCCAGTGAACACGAGCGGGCGGGCCACCCCGAGGAACTGGGTGGCCCGCCTGTACGCGGAGGTAGCCGAGGACAGCGCCCTGGCCTCGCACACTCGCCGCCAGCGGTCAGAGGAGCGTGTAGACCCCCGGGTCGACAGCGGGCCCCGACGGATCGACCTCTCCGCCCTGACCCGCCGACGGGTTCGGGGCGGGCGGTGACGGCACGTTCTCCCGGGGCTGCCCAGTAGGCGAATCCTTGAAGTGCCGGAGGGCGAGCTCCAGGCCCGCAACCTCCCTCGCAACGACGAGGTTCGGGGTCTTCAAGACCTCGGCGACCAGCTTGCTGTTCTCCTCGATGCACCCGTCAGCGGGCTTGTCAGGGATCTTCCACTTGTCACCGGAGGGATAGAACTCAGAGTTGGAGCCGACGCTCACAAGCGCAATGGGACCGATCTTGAGCTGCCGGCCGCCGTCGTGCTCAAGGACGACGTCCACCACGCCGAGCCACGGCGAGGCGCCATCGGGGATCTTCGACTCTCCCACCGTGAGCATGAGGCGATCGTGCTTGTTGGCGCTCACCTCGTAGCTGATCGTCTTCGTGAGCGTGAAGGGCTTCGACGGCGGTACGGGCTGCTGACCCTCGGGGATCTTGAACTGGTAGTTCGCCGAGACGACCAGCTCCCCACCGACAGCAGCGCACGATTTCAGGGGCTGGAGGCGGTTGAACGTGATGCTGGCCTTCGTGACCAAGGACGTGCCGCTGGCGATGTTCCCCAACGTGATGTCGATGTGGGGGCCGTAGACGTTGGGTGCCTTCCTTCGCACCGCGTTCTGGACAGAGGCGTCGTACTCCTCGCCATCGATGCCTCCCTCGATGTAGGCCGAGACCTGCGACAGCGCGAGGTCGGACTTCAACTCCGGCCCGCTCCGGGCCAGGTCGTTCGAGGTCTGCGAGTCACGCTCGATCTGGAAGACGACAACGCCCACGGCCACCGCCACTACCAGGCCCAGGGCGATGCCGATCCTGACGAACCGGTGGTGCTTCGCCCGGCGTCTGATCTCCTCCGGGGAATCCAGAACGATGTCGCCGCTCTGGGTGATGGCCTGTGTGGCGTTGCCGTGGGCGTTGATGTTCTGGGAACCCGGCTGGTCAGGGCTGCTCATCACGGGGTCCGGGACTTGTTGCCGACCACGATGTCGCCGGTCTGGGTGATGTTCTGCGTGGAGTGGTCGTAGCCCTTGATGTTCTGGACGAAGGTCCGCTGCACCGCGGGTACCGCGGCACGGACCTCCTCCACTAGGGCCCGGAGGTCGTCTTCGAGCTCCGGGTTCTCCTCCAGCAGCTCAGTCAGCTTCACCGTCCACCGGTTCCGGAGAGCATCCCGGACGCGCTCCTGCTGCGGTTCGGCGACCTGCTCGAGCTCCATCGGGATTCGGTCGAGCTGCACCGAAACGCGCTGCTCGTCCCGGTCGTCGCCTCGGCCGAGCAGCCGGGCGACCTTGCCCTTGGTGCTCTGCCAGATGTCCGTCGCCGCCGCGCTAACAACCGCGGTTCCGCCCGCCGCCGCCAGCTCCACCAGTGCGTCCGTCAACATCGTTGCGCTCCCACTTCGTTGAGGGATTCGCGGGCACGGCCGGCCCGCTAAGGCAAACAAGGTAATGCATAGTCAGATCACGCAGTATCCGCGCCGCATGCTGCTTCGCGTTGATCTTGAGCCACTCGATCGGCGACTCGACCGAGGCCGGCTTCTGCTCGCCCTCCCCGCGCTCGGCGGCCTCACCCGGAGCGGCCTGGATCGCGGTGGTGTGCGCGGTGCCCTGCGAGCGGCTGCCGCGCAGCCCGGTGATCCGGCCGACCACCCGGGCGTCGTGCGCCGCCAGCGCCCGCAGGACCCGCCAGATCGTCCAGAAGGAAGAGGCGCCTCGATCTCGGCGTCGGCCTCCCTTCACGGCCTCCCCAGCGTCGTGGACCTCGGCCGGGTCGGCGGTGGCGGTGTCGTCGCCGACCTCCGGGGTGGGGAGGTAGACCGGGATGACGACCCAGGAGACCTTGCCCTGACGGTATGACTGGCGCAGCGCGCGGCCGACGGCCTGCACGATGTCGATGACCGAGCTCTTGGGGTCGGCGAAGCACACGGCGTCCACGGCGGCGACGTCGATGCCCTCGGTCAGCAGCCGGCTGTTGCAGAGGATGCCGCACTCCTCGCCGTCCGCACCGGTGTGGGCCTTCAACTCCGTGAACGCCTGGCGGCGGTCCTTGAGGCGGTCGGTGCCCGCCACGGCCTTCGCCCAGATCCGCTCCGGCGGTCCTTGTCCTCGAGCAGCTGCGCGGTCTCCAGCACCGTGCCGGCGAACTCCCGCGCCGCCGTCACCCGCGAGTGGAAGGTGATGACCCGGTGCAGGTCGAGGTCGGCGACCGCGCGCAGCACCGCGATCTGCAGCGCCAGGCGCAGCAGATCCTCGTTGGAGCGCTGGGAGCGGAGGTCGGCGATGGCCGGAAGGTTGAGCAGTTCGCGCAGGTCCTCGTCCGTTATCGCCGACCGGGGTGGTGCCGGAGACCAGCCGCGGGCGCTGCGCAAAGCCACCCAGGCCGAACAGCAACACGCTGCGGACGGCGCGGGAGGCGAGGTAGGCCGCCTGACGCTGCCGCTCGTCTCCGTGCAGCTTCGAGAGGTTGGTCAGGTCCGCCCAGGCGGCCTTCAGGCGCTTGCCCCACTCGTCGAGCGGCTTGCCGTCCTCGAACAGCAGGCCGCCGAGGATCTCGACCTTCCACGGTGCAAGGTGGATCTCCGCGCCGCCCGCCCACGTCACGAAGGTCTCCCCCGGCGTCGAGGGGTAGATCCAGGCGCCGTCACCGGTGACCGGGGCGGCCAGCAGGCCGACGTGGCTCCAGCTGCCCGGGACGATCACCCGCACGTTCCAGTGCGGAGCACGACATCAGCGCCTTCGTCTGCTCGGCCTCGCTCATCGCGGCGAACGCGGCCGCAGTGATCCGGCGCGGCGTGCCGACCGGCGACTTCCACAGGTGCTTGGCGTAGGCGAAGGTGCGGTCGTACTCGACCAGGGCGGGCAGCTGCTCCGGGATGCCGGGCGGAAGGATCAGCACAGTGCGGCCCTGATGACCACCGATCGCGTGCAGCAGGCCCCGCAGCTCCTCCGACAGCACCGGGTAGCCACCCGCCCACTTACCCGTCGTCGGGACAGTGCGCGACCACGTCCCGGCCCGTCTGCGACGGCGAGCCCATCAGGACCGCGTCGTCCCAGTGGCGGCGCAGCGCCTGCCACAGCAGCGTGAACGCCTGACGGCAGGCGACCACGTCGGCGCCGTCCGGATCGAACCACTCCCCCATCGACCGGTTCTCCGGCACCGGCCCCTCCGGGGCGGCGGCCGGGGCGTAGCGGCCGACGGGCTGGCGCTGGTGGAGGAAGTGGCCGGCGAACTTGTCGCGGCCGGAGCCGACGGCGGTGGTCCACCGCTCGCTCGGGTGTTCAGCCACGCGGCGACCGCGTCCTTGAGCGTGTTGTAGCGCTCGGCGCCTTCGTGCCACGGGGCACCGGCGGTGATGCAGACCCGCTCGGTGCCGACGCGCTGAAGTTCCTGGACGCCCGGGTGAACGTGCCCCAACCTTGCTTCCCTAGGTGTCCTAGTCTATAACTAGAGGCATTAGGAAACCTTGAGGAGGGCGCATGGCGCGGGCCGGGCTGACGGCGGAGCGGGTGACGATCGCGGGCGCCGAGCTGGCGGACGAGGTCGGGCTCGACCAGGTGACCATGGCGCAGGTGGCGCGGCGGCTGGGTGTGAAGGACGCGAGCCTCTACACGCACGTCCGCAACCTGGAGGATCTGCGGGGACGGATCGCGCTGCTGGCGGCGGATGAGAAGACGATCCGCATCGCGGAGGCGACCGCCGGGCTGGCGGGCAAGGACGCGCTGGTCGCGTTCGCGAACGCCTGGCGGGAGTACGCCCACCAGCGTCCGGGCCGCTACACGGCAACCCAGATCCCGATCCAGATCGACCCTGAGCTGGCCGCAAAAGCGCCCGGACCACGGCGCGCGGTCGAACTGACCTACAGCATGCTGCGCGGCTACGGACTGACCGAACCCGACCTGACCGACGCGGTCCGGCTGCTGCGCAGCACGTTCCACGGATTCGTCGCCCTCGAGGCCGCGGGCGGCTTCGCGCACGAGCGTTCGCCCGAGCAGTCCTGGGCCCGCGCCCTCGATGCCCTGCACACCCTCCTGGAGCACTGGCCCCCGTCCCGAGAAGGAGACTCGGCATGACCGACCCGACCACTGGCAGCCTGCGCGTGGATGGCGCGACCCTGCACTACGAAGTACGCGGCCAGGGCCCGCTCCTGCTGCTGATCCCCGGAGGGGCGGGCGACGCGGCGTCCTTCGACGGCATCGCCGACGACCTGGCCGCCGAGCACACCGTCGCGACCTACGACCCGCGCGGCATGTCCCGCAGCCCGCTGGACGACCCCGAGGCCGACCAGCGCGTGGCCGAGCACGCCGACGACGCGCTTCGGATGCTGGACCTGCTGTCGCCCGGTGCGCCCGCCCGGGTGTTCGGCGCAAGTTCGGGCGCGATCGCCGCCCTGCATCTGCTCGCCGCCCATCCCGAACGCCTCGAACGCGTGGTGGCGCACGAGCCGCCGGTGGTGGAGGTCCTGCCGGACGCGGCCGAACACCGCGCGCTCATCGCACGAGTACAGGAGGTGTTCCACACCCAGGGGCTGATGCCGG
The DNA here is from genome assembly GCF_042894165.1 of Kitasatospora sp. NPDC001547. Lineage (NCBI taxonomy): Bacteria > Bacillati > Actinomycetota > Actinomycetes > Kitasatosporales > Streptomycetaceae > Kitasatospora > Kitasatospora sp. NPDC001547. The sequence continues at coordinate 5,208 of NZ_JBIAVL010000046.1, forward strand.
CGATGACCGAATTCGCCGCGGGCCTGAAGAAGGACGGCGACACCACCGAACCGAAGGCCGAGATCACACTCCCGCCACAGGCGGCGGCACGGGCCGAACGGACGATGGCCAACCTGCCGTTCTTCCTCGGGAGCATCGTGCCCGACTTCATGGCCTACTCCCCGGACATCCACCGACTGGAGGCGCTGTCGGACCGGCTCGTGCTGGTCGGCGGCCAGGACTCGCGCGGCGAGCTGCCCTATCGCTCGGCCGCTTTCCTGGCCGAGCGTCTCGGCACGGAACTCCAGCACTTCCCCGGCGGGCACACCGGCCTGACCACGCACCCCGCCGAGTTCGGCGAACTCCTTCGGAAGGCATTCGGCGCCCACAACTGAATCCCGCTCACCCCGGTCCGCCCCACCGCAGGCGGTTACCGACCGCCTCGCGTGCTGGGCGCTCCGGGCGGTGGCGGCCCTCTGCGCGCGGACCACCCCCAGCACCGCCGCGGCCGTGTCCGACCCGGCGGCGGCGACCAACCGCCCGGTCCTCGGTTTTGATGTTGCCGTCCGAGGCGACCATGCCGTGCGACGCGAGGTCACCGAGCGCCCTGTACGGGCGCGGCGTTCTCCCGCTGGGAAAGGCCGGTACCGCTGTCAGGGGCGTGGCGCAATCCTGCGCCAGGAAGGCCGGGGCCGGGGTCCGGCCCCGGCCGCGCAGCGGGGGCAGACACGGTGGCTGTCCGAACCGAACCCGACCCCGGCGGAGCAGACCACCACCGCCGTGCAACTGCTCTTCATGGCCGACGCCTTCCACATCACGCTTGCGGACATCGACGACGGCCGCGAGACGATGCGCAGCCTGGCCCCGCCGTTCCTCTCGCCCTGCTCACGATGGGGTAGGCCCCGAGGGAGAACGTGTCGAGGGGGCCGTCCGAAGCCGGCCCCCTCGATACGGCACCACCCCGCCCCCCGCGGCGCCGCGGCCGGACGCAGGCCGCGAGGCCGCACACCCCCGGCCCCGTATGCTCCTGGCCATGACCAGCGCACCCCCCGCCCGCAGACGCGACGGTGCCGCGACCCGCGAGGCGATCCTCGCGGCCGCGGTCGTGGAGTTCACCGAGCACGGCTACGCCGCGGCCGGGGTACGGCAGATCGCCGAGCGGGCGGGCGTCACGGCGATGATGATCAACCGTTACTTCGGCTCGAAGGAAGGCCTGTTCACGCAGGCCGTCGACCGCGCCTTCGCCCCGCCGATCGTCGTCGGCGACGAACCCGCCGCCCTGGCACACGCCATCGCCCGCACCCTCGCCGAGCGCACCGCCGCGGGCGCCGAGCGGCTCGACCCGTTCCTCCTGCTGCTGCGCTCGGCCCCGGACCCGGAGGCGGCCGGCATCATGCGCCGGGGCGTGGAGGCCCACGTGGGCGCCCGCCTGGCGGGCCTGCTGGAAGGACCGGACGCGGACGTGCGCGCCCAGCTCGCTCTCGCCCTGGTCGCCGGGACATGGCTGCTGCGCAGCGTCGTCGGCACCTCCGCGCTCGCCGCCGCCGACGACGGGCGTCTGGCCGACCTGCTCGCGGACATGCTGCAACCGCTCGTCGCTCCCGGTGGCGCCCGCGGGTGATCCCGCCCGGCCGGAGCCGCCTGAAGCCGCGTGGAGGCGCCCGAGCTGCTGGAGCCGCCCGGGCCGCCGGAGTTGGCGGGCGCCGGGTGCCCGGACGGCGGGTGCTCAGAAGGCGGAGCGGATGAGTCCGCCATCGACGCGGATGGTCGCCCCGCTGACGTACTGGGCCTGGGCGCTGCACAGGTAGGCGACGGCTGCGGCGATCTCCCCGGGTTCGCCGAAGCGTTCCTGGTCGTTGGGGGCGATGGCCCGCACCGCGTTGGGCCCGATCTCCTCCCAGGTCTCGCCCCAGCCGTGGCCAGGTCCGATGCCGGTGAGGAGGTCCCGGGTGGCGTCGACGAGGATCGCCCCGGGGGACACCGTGTTGGACGTGACGCCGGTGCCCTTGAGCTCGCGCGCCAGGGAGACGGCGAGGTTGTGCCGGGCGGCCAGGGTGGCGCTGTACTGGGGAAGGGCGTCGGTGGGCTGGGAGGCGAGTCCCCCGCCGATGGTGACGACCCGTCCCCATCCGCGTGCGCGCATCGCGGGGACCAGGTGCCGGATCATGCGCACGCCCGAGACGACGTTGACGTCGTAGGTGCGCCGCCACTCCTCGGGGGTGGCCTCGGCCCAGGACAGGTGCCGGTAGAAGCCCGCGTTGTTGACGAGGATGTCCACGGGACCGTCCGCCGTGGCGGCGCAGGCGACTTCGGCCGCGCCGTCGTCGTCGGCGAGGTCGCCGACGACCGCGTGGGCCGTTCCACCGGCCTCACGGATCCGCCGGGCGACAGCCTCGGTGCGCTCCCGGTCCCGCCCGTGCACCACGACCGCCGCCCCCTCGGCCGCCAGCAGCCGCACCGTGGCCTCGCCGAGCCCCGCGCTCGAACCCGTCACGAGTGCGCGCCTGCCAGCCAGTTCGAGATCCATTCCCGTGTCTCCCCTCTCCTGGGCGTGCCACGCGCGCCCGCACGCCGCTGCGGCGGGCCGGAAGCATCCTTCGCAAGTCTACAACTGTAGACTTACCAGGGGATGCCGACCACGAGGCCGAACTGCGGCCGGACACCGAAGGGTTGCCCGCCCGGAACCACCGCTGCCCCGGCCGGCCCGGGCAGCGCCCGCCCAGCGGCGGCCGACGAACCGCGGTCCATGCCCAGGCAACTCACCGCCGATGCCGGCGAGCAACCCGCGCACCTTCGGCGCGGCACCCCGGCACCCCGGCACCCGCGCCCGGCTGCAAGCCGCATCACAGGTGAGCGGTGGGGGCGGGGCCTGCCGGTGGGCGGCCGCCAAATCCCGCCCCGGCCCGTCGGCACCCGCACTACGCTGCGCGAAAGACCGATCCGGCGCCGGTTCGACGGCACACCCTCGACCAGCACGCTCCCCTGTGCCGCGCGCTGCTCGACACGTCCGTGCTCACCACGGACATCAACGCCGCCACCCGGCGCCCCGCCGCCTCCTCCTTCGTCGCCGGAGCACAGGCCGGCACCGTACGGTGCCTGATCCCCCTGCACGTCGCCCAGGAGAACGGCCAGGTCTTCGGCGCCATCCGCCCGCCCGCTCGCAGCGAACAGCAGCAGGACCACGACGCGGTCCCGGCCGGGGACCGGCCCCGGCAGCGCGCAGCAGCCGACGAGCAGTCCGGGCCGGGACGGCCGCGTGCAGGCTCCGGACCGCGGCGAGCGGACCGGGACAGCGGCAAGCGAGAAAGGCGACGGGCGGACGGCCTCGCCGCGAACGCGTCCGCCGCCGACGTCTTGCCAGCGGACCAAGCCCTCCCTACCGTCGAATGGCGCAAGCTGACAGACCGTCTCACAAGCCGTCGTGCCACCCCCACGAAGGAGCGACGATGTCCAGGACAGGCCCCCGGCGCCGACTCGGCGTCCGATCCCTCTGCACCCTCGCGCTCGCGCTCGGCCTGCTCGCCCCGGCCGCCGCCACCAGCAGCGCCGCCCCCGCAGCCGCCCCGGCGCTACGGGAGGTGATGTTCGTCGGCAACAACTGGGACGGCACCGCCGACGTGATCGAATCCTCCGGCGCCCTCAGCAAGGTCGGACGGATCAACGTCGTCCCCGACAAGGACCAGCGGCTCGCCGAGATCTACCTCAACCCCGTCAAGCTCGGCTACTTCCTCGGCATCAGGCTCGGCCCCGGTGAGGGCCACGACCAGTTCGTCGACGACATGTACAGCACTCCGGACGGCACCGCCATGGTCGTCTCCCGGCCCAGCTTCGCCGACGTGGTCTCCCTCGACCTCGCCACCGGGCGGGTCAACTGGCGCTTCCCCGTGGCGGGTTACCGCGCCGACCACATGGCGCTCTCGCCCGACGGCACCCGGGTGGCGGTCTCCGCCTCCACCGCCAACACCGTGCACGTCCTGGACGTCCGCACCGGCGCCGAACTCGGCTCGTTCCGCACCGGGGACAAGCCGCACGAGAACGTCTTCACCGACGGCGGCCGGAAGCTGTGGAACATGTCCATCGGCAACGTCGAAACCGCCCTGGACGCGCCCTGGCTGGACTGGACGAAGGGCGACCGGCACATCACCGTCGTCGACGCGGTCACCCTCACCCCGATCCGCGAGATCGACCTGCGCAAGCGCCTCGACGACGCCGGCCTCGGCGGCCTCTCCAACGCCGTCCGGCCCGCCGTCTTCTCCCCGGACGGCACCCGGCTCTACTTCCAGGTGTCCTTCTTCAACGGCTTCCTGGAGTACGACGTGGCCGCCGACCGGATCACCCGGGTGAAGACCCTCCCGCTCGACCCGGCCGCCAGTACCGACCGCACCACCTGGCCCAACGACTCCCGCCACCACGGCCTGTCGATGAGCCCGTCGGGCGACCGGATCTGCGTCGCGGGCACCGTGGACGACTACGCGACGGTGGTCGACCGCGCCACCCTCCAGGAGGGGCCGCTGGTGCCCGCGTCCAAACCGTACTGGGCGACGGTGAGCGGGGACGGCAGGTCCTGCCTGATCTCGGAGAGCGGCGCGGACCAAGTCACCGCCATCGACTTCGCGACCGGCCGCAAGACCGCCTCGATCGCCGTCGGCCACCACCCCCAGCGTGTCCGCCTCGGCCACGTCCCCACCGGCTGGGTGGGGCCCACGACGCCGTAGCGCGCCGAGCCCGTAGCGGAGCGTCGGTCCTCTTCGGCATGGCGGCGCGTTCGTCCCGGGCCCCGCCGAACTCGGACGGGGGCAGGACGTGGAGCGCGTCGGCGATCGTCGCCTGCCCGCCCCCCTGGCCGTACTCCTCGCCGGCTACGCGAACCGGCCACGACCACCGGGCTGGGCAGCCGACCACCCCAACCCATGGCTCCTCCCGCCGCCGGTGTCGCAGGCGTCGGCGAGGACGGAGGCGACTTCGGCCCAGTGGTCGCCGGGGTCGTCCGCCGGCAGGGTGCGCTCCCAGGGCAGGCCGTAGGCGCGGGCGGCCGCGAGGCCGACGTCGGGCCGGCTGATCATCGCGGTCCACAGGGTGTCTGCGGCGGCGGTCGGGCCGGCCGCGATCGCGAGCAGCGGGCCGGGGTCCGGGACCTCGACCGCCGACCGCAGTCGCGGTCGGCCGCCCCGGCCTTCCGGACCTCAGCCGATCGCCTCGGTGGCCAGCGTGAGGACCGCCCGGTCGAAGCAGGGTTCGCCGGGCAGCGGAGCCACCTCGGTGTCGCAGAACACGACCGGGACACCGCGCCGTTCAGCGTGTTCGGCAACGACGTCGACGGCGGCGGCCTTGAGTTCGACGAGGTACAACTCAGCCTGGATGTCGGCTAGTTCGGCTCGAAGGCGGTTCCGGTCGGCGAGGGCGTTCGTGGCGTGGACGACCCGGGCGCCGTACTTCGCCCGCAGGTGGTCGACCATCCCGGGCAGGACGTGCGGCGCGGCGGTGGTGAAGAACGCGACGCGACGCCCCGACACGTCCGCGACCGGGCGGGGTCGCAGGGCGACGGCGATCAGCGGCACGTCCCGGATCCGGCGGACGGCCTCTCGCATGGCGCGGACGTCGAGTTGCGGGTCGGCGAGGGTGAGCACGGCCAGGTCGGAGACCAGGAGCCGGTACGCCCCCAGGTAGCCGAACACCCGGTCGGGATCCTGGCCGCCGCCGATGACGAGGATGCGCCGGCGTGCCTCCACCGGCGGCAGGACGGTCCCGCTGCCCTCGAACAGGACGAGGTCGGGCGAGAGCTTCGCCGCCGCCTCGGCCGCCTCGGCGACGTTCGAGGCGAAAGGAGCGGACGCGAAGCCACCGCCGCAGCGCCGGGCCCCCACGGTGGCGGCCCCGGTGAACACCGCGTCCTCGATGTAGTCGGACGCGGCGTGCTGTCCGGAGCGGGACAGCTCCAGCAGGTCGGTGAGGGTGGGCGGGTCGGTCACCACCTCCGGTTCGGCCGGCCCGCCGCGGCCCATGGCGACGACCACGACCTTCCACCGCTCTGCCAGCAAGCGCGCACTGTGACCGCTGACGGCGGTCTTGCCGATCCGCTTGCCCGTGCCCGCGATGCTGAGGGACGGCAGCGCGAACGGAGCCAGCCGCGGCGGCTCGAAGCAGAAGTCCGCCCCCGCGTAGGGAACTCCGCAGGCCATCGCCTGCGCCGCGTACGCCATCCGCTCCGGGCCGCCGACCACCGGTTCGTCCGACAGGTCGAGGACGAAGTCGGCCCCGCAGACGGACACCGCGTCCGCGAGACTTCCGGTCAGCAGCGGTGCTCCGAAGTCCGGGGCCTCCCTCAGCTTCTCCGTCCCACCGACGAGCAGGGCACCCACCACCCGGTAGGGCAGCGCGCGCAGCGTTTCCCGCACCACCTCCGGATAGTGCTCACCGTCGACGATCGCGAGGGCCCGCCCTCTCACCAGCGGTGACGGCAGTCTGTCGATCATGTGCTCTCCCGGGTGCTGCTCTTCCTGCTCCGGAGCCGGACGGGGAGCGGGTTGGCACGCCGCTCGGCTCGAAACTGCCGCTGCTCCCCTCAGGCGACGACGACGCGGGTCGCGTGTGTCGCTGAGGGCAGAGTTCCGCGCTGCCTTCGTACGGGCACACCGTCCGCCACTCGGAGGAGCACCCGACATCGGTCATGATGCGGCTGTGCAGCTCGTTGCGCACCAGAGGAGGGGCCGAAGAGCGGCCCGCTGCCGGACCAGGAACTGTTCACCATGGGGGTCGTTGCGGCGGCCGGCCCCGACACACCCTGAGACGGTGACGTCCGTTGCCGGGTGGCGGCCCGCGTGCGGGCCGCGCGGCGTCGTGGACCTCCCGCAGCAGGCGGGACGGGGACGGCCGCCTGCCAGCGGTCTCCTACGCCAGGGCGGCCACCGCGACGACGGCTCCCTTGGGCAGGCGCCCGTCGGGCGGCAGGGGCTCCAGGGTGGGCAGGACCGCCCGCGTCGCAGCCTCGACCCGGGCCCGGCGGGCCTGCGGGCTGGTCTCCTCCAGTAGCGCCGCCAGCCGTTCCTCGCGCGTGGACGCGGCCGGGTCGGGCACGGCGGCGATCCGCAGGCTCACCCCGCTTCCCCGCCGGCTGCGGCGGACGCAGGCGCGTCAGGCGCGCCGGGCACCCTGGGGGTGGGGGCTTGCTCAGCGGGGAGCAGGTGGGCACCACGGGCCAGGATGCGAGCGGAGGCGAGCTCGGCGCCGGGACGGCAGCCGGCAGCCGGCCGGACGCGCGGCGGCCAGGACGAGCAGGACGGCCGGTCGGCGACGCGGGCCCGGACGGTGAAGGGGGGATGTCCACCGTCCGGACCCGTGCTCTCGCCCGCCGGTCCTCTTCTGACCCCGATCCGTCCCCGCAAACCCTCCGGCACCGGAGCTGACGGGCGTCGGCGAGGGCCGGGCCCAGAGACGGACGCCGTACGGCAGCAGCCGAACGGCCGCAGCTGAGGCCCGGGCGGGACGGGCAGCGAGCCGGCGACGAGCGTGCGGCGAACCGCGGAGCGGCCGGAACGGCGGAAGGCAAGCAGCGGCCGGCGACTCCCGCGTGGCGCGCAGCGGCCCCGGACAGCGGACGGACCGTACGACACCGGACGGGCGGAATGGCCGGGGACGGCCAAGGCGCCGAGCGGCGGTACCTTCGGCCTCCGTCGGCCGGACGGCGGCAGGGACGACGGAGGGCGAGTGGAGCGCAGCGGGGGGCGCGGCCGGCCCGGGAGGACGAGGTTGTCGCGGCAGGTCGCGCCCGCCCGGCGCCGGGCGGGCGGAGTGGGAGGGGGAAGGCGGGGTAGCAGACGCATCGCCGTACGACCCGGTGCCGCCGGGCGGGGCCGTCCGAGGAAGCGGAGGGAAACGGGGGTACGGGGCGTCATGATGGGCCAGTCACACGCGGTCAGCGGGGCACTCGTCTTCGCGGCGACGGCGCCGTTCCTGCCGGAGGCACTGTTCGGTGTGGCACCGCGGCCGAGTGAGGTCCTGATCGGAACGCTGCTGTGCGCCGGGGCCTCGCTGCTTCCCGACCTGGACCACCACGACGCGACGCCCGCCCACCTGCTGGGGCCGCTGTCGAGGGGACTGTGCCGCCTGGTGTCCTGGCTGTGCGGCGGCCACCGCCACGCCACGCACTCCCTCGCGTTCGTCGCGCTCGCGGGCTGGGGCACGCGGCTGGGTGTGACCCGCCTCGGCCATCCCTTCGCCCTCACCCTGACCTTCGTTCTCCTCGCCCTCGCGGCGCGGGCCCTGCACCTGCACCCTCCCGGGCACGGTCTGACGGCATGGGTGACCGCCGTCGGTCTGGCGGGTGTCGGGACGGCCACGGTGGCCGCCTGGTTCCCCGGCATCACGCTCTGGCTTCCGTACGCGGTCTGTCTGGGCGCTCTGACCCATCTGCTCGGTGACTGCCTGACCCGTCGTGGGGTTCCTCTGCTCTGGCCGTACCGCAAGCGCTTCGAGCTCGTGCTGATACGGCGGACCGGCAGCAGGCTGGAGACCCGGTTCCTCGTGCCCGTGATGACCGTCGCCACGTTCGTGGCCCTCTGGTTCGCCGCTTTCGCCCCCCTGTTCGCCCTGGGGTGAGCGGCACCCGGCGCTGCACCCGGCGTTGTCCGGCTCGGCCGGCCCGCCTGCGGCCGGGGACCAGGCGAAAAAATTTCCTCTCACCCGACCGATGAGTTCCGCCGCCGGCGGCGGTCAAACCCGGGAAAGCAACGACAGCAGCCCCGGGGAGACCTGAAATGTCCAGCACCGCCACCGCCGTGAAGTCCCGCCGGACCGCCCTCCGGACGGTCTGGACGCTGCGGATCCTGCTCGCACTCTTCTTCGCCCTGGCCAGCGCGCTGCCCAAACTGCTCGCGCTCCCCGCCGCCACGGCCGTCTTCGACGCCATCGGCTGGGGCCACTGGTTCATGTACCTGACCGGACTGGTGGAGCTCGCCGGGGCGATCGGCCTGCTGGTCGGGCGGCTGGCCGGGCCGGCCGCGACGGCGCTCATCGTCTTCCTGGTGTTCGCGTTCGTCACCCAGCTCACCGCCATGCACGGGCAGAACGCCGGGACGCCGTTCCTCTTCATGGTGCCGCTGGCCGTCATCGCCTGGAACCGGCGCGCCGAGACGGCCGAGCTGCTCGGCCTCCGGCGCTGACCGGGTGCGCGCAGGGCTCCGTCACGCCATGTCATCGTCGCTGACATGAGCCCGACCGGGCGGGGCAGACGGGGAGTCCCGATCCAGAACCCGGGAGGCGTCGATGACCCTGGCCATGGTGCTGTTGCTCGTTCCCGCCGCACTCGCGGCGATCCTGACCGCCACCGCTCCCTCGCTCCCCCGCCGCCACCGCCGCCCACGGGCGGCCGTGGTCCGCAGCGAACCCGCCGCGCACCGCCCCCGCCACGCCCGGCCGTGGAGCCCGTGACGGGGCTTCCGCCCGAACTCGGCCGCCCGGCCGTGGGTTTGCCCACGACCGGGCGGCCGTCGGCTGCTCCCGTGCCACCGCACCCGGACGCCGCCCGGTGGCACGGGTCCCGCACGGCGAGCGCCCGCGGGTCGAGGCCCCGCGGAGGCCCGGCGCACGAGGCCCGGCAGGCCCGGCCCCCGCGACACCGGCATGAATGCCCGGCATCGGGGCAGACGGCGGGCGTCGCGGAGAGGTCGGATCGAACGAGAGGAAGAAGACCATGACGATCCTGTGGGCCCTGGTCGCGGGCCTGGTGGTGGGTCTGCTGGCGAAGCTGGTGCTGCCGGGCCGTCAGCCCGTGCCGCTGTGGCTGACCGTCCTCGTCGGAGCGGTGGGGGCGGTACTCGGCAACGCCGCGGCCTCCTACTTCGGTGTGCGGCACACCGGCGGAATCGACTGGATCCGGCACCTGCTGCAGATCGGCGTGGCGGCCGTACTGATCGCCGTGGTGACGCCCGCCTACGTGGCACGGCACCGCTGAACCACCGCCCGAGCCGGCCCCTCGGGGGCCTGCGAACGGTACGCATGTGGGCCCGGCCGCCCCGCCACACGGAGGCAGCGGCCGGGCCCACATGCGTACCGTTCACGCCGTCGAGGCCAGGCCGCCCACCGGGCGGGGCCGGCCGGCGCGGCGCGGCGGCGTGGGTCCCGGCCGCCACGGCAGGCCCGCAGCGCCTGCGGATCGTCGGCAGCCGGGTCGGTGTCCGACCGCCGGCCGGGCATTCGGCGGGCGCAGACGGGATCTCTTCTGCCCGCCTCCTCCAGTGACCCGGAGGTAGCCCGTGCCGGTCGGCTGCGGGGTGCGGCGTCCGTATCGGGCCGTCAGTCCAGGGCGGCCAGCTTGTCCAGCAGCACGGCTCTCTCAGGGGCGTTGTTGCACAGGCGGACGGCCAGTTCCAGCTCGGCCCGGGCCTCGGCGGTGCGGCCGAGCCGGACCAGCAGCTCGCCGCGCACGCTGGGGAGCAGGTGCGAGCCCGACAGACGGCCGGAGACGAGCAGGTCGTCCACCAGGGCCAGTGCCTCGCACGGTCCACTGGCCATGGCGACGGCCACGGCCCGGTTGAGCTCGACCACAGGTGACGGGGCGACCCGGCCGAGCGCCTCGTACAGGAGCACGACGCACTCCCAGTCGGTCTCGGCCACCGAGGGCGCCGTTGCGTGGCAGGCGGCGATCGCGGCCTGCAGACCGTACGGCCCCAGTCCCCGGCCGAGCGCCGCGGCCCGGCCGAGGGCGGCCAGGCCGCGGCGGATCGCGGAGCGGTCCCACCGGCGGCGGTCCTGGTCCTCCAGCAGCACCGCCTTCCCGTCCGGGCCGGTTCGCGCCGGGAAGCGCGCGGCGGTGAGCTCGAACAGTGCGAGCAGCCCGTGCACCTCTGGCTCGCCCGGCAGCAGGGCGGTCAGCGTCCGGGCCAACCGGACGGCCTCGTAGGCGAGATCCGGGCGCAGGAGGTCGTCTCCGGCGGTCGCGGTGGAGCCCTCGGTGAAGATGACGTACAGGACGCTCAGGACGGCACCCAGCCGCGCCGACCGGTCCCCCGGGGGCGGCAGTTCGAAGGGAACGCGGGCGGCGGTGATCGTCTTCTTGGCACGGGTGATCCTGGCCTGGACGGTCGGTACGGGCACGAGGAAGGCCCGGGCGATCTCCTCGCTGGACAGGCCGGCCACCACGCGCAGTGTGAGCGCGACCCTGGCCTCGGGTGAGAGGACCGGATGGCAGGCGATGAACATGAGCGCGAGGACGTCGTCGTCGATCCGGTCCGGATCCCACGGCAGGTCGTCCGGCACCGCGGACGGGGCCTGCGCGCCCGGGCTGAACTCGCCCTCGGCCAGCGGGCCCGCCAGCAGGGCGTACCGATCGTCGAGCGCCGACCTGCGGCGGAAGGCGTCGATGGCCCGCCGCCGCCCGGTCGCCAACAGCCAGCCCACCGGGTCGGTGGGCGTGCCGTCCCGCGTCCAGGCGACGAGCGCCTCCGCGACCGCTTCCTGGGCGACGTCCTCGGCGAGCGCGAAGTCCCCGGTGTAGCGGGCCAGGGCGGCGACGATCCGCGCGGACTCGATCCGCCAGACGGCCTCGACGGCCCGCCGCGCCGCCTCCGCGACCGGCGGGCCGTCGACTGCTTCCGGCATCAGAGCTGGCCGGTCCGCTCGCGCCACGCCCGCTCCTTGACGATCCACTCGTTGTCCTGCGGGAACTCGTCGATGCCCGGCACGCGGCGCACCTCGCACTTCGAACCGGGGACCGCCGGCAGACGCTTGGCCCACTCGACCGCCTCCTCCTTCGAGGCGACGTCGATCAGGTAGAAGCCGCCGAACAGCTCCTTCGTCTCGCCGTACGGCCCATCGGTGACCACCGGCGTCTCGCCGGCGAAGTCCACCACCACACCCTGCGACGGGTCGTCCAGGCCCTCCGCGGCCACGAGCACGCCGGCCCGGATCAGCTCCTCGTTGAAGCGGCCCACGGTCTCGAGCATCTCCTCGAAGGGCGTGGACATCATCTTCGCCATCGACTCGTCCGTACCCCGCATGATCAGCATGTACTTCGCCATCGTCGGCCTCCTTGAACAGGGATCGTCCCTCGACCCTCTCAGCCCAAGGTCGAACGGCGCAGCCACCGATCGACACGACCGAAGAATTATTTCTCAGGCCCTCGCACCGTCCGGTGTCGGCAGCAGCCGGGACACGGTACCGGCACCGAGCTGCACGCCCACCCGCACCGGGCGAACACCCTGCGGCCCTTCGCCGGGTGGAGTCTGGCGTGCAGCAGCCGCTCCTCCCCCCACGGATCGTCCGGGGCGACGACCAGGGCGGCCAACCGCTCGCGCTCGGTCGGGGCGGGCAGCACCGGATGATCCACGTCCACGGTCGTGCGCGCGGGTCCGCGCCCCGGGTACCGCCGGCCGGTCCGTGCCACGAGCGGTCGCGACGACGGCCGCCTCCGTGGCCGCTCGGGCTGATCGGATGGCTGCGGCGGGCAGGTGCACCCCCTGCGAGCCGGTCCGGAACTTCCACGCGATCGCGTCGATTCCCTGCCGGAATGCCCTAGCCGTGGAAGGTGGTGGTCGCCGTCAGGGCCGCCCGGTCGGTCGCGACCCGGTTCACCGGCGCGTTCTCATCTGCGTACCCGAAGGAGATCCCCACGAGCAACTTCCCTTCGCCTACGCGGAGTTCTTCACGGACGGTGTCGGCGTAGAAGCTGAGCAGGCCCTGCGGGCAACTGGCCACGCCGTACGCGGTCATGGCCAGCAGCAGCGTCTGCAGGTAGGCGCCGGCGTCGGCGGCCAGTCGGGGCCCGCCGTCGCCGGTGACGAACAGGAACGCGGCGTGGGGCGCTCCGTAGAAGCCCAGGCTCCGCGCGTCGTAGGCCGCGCGGGCCGAGTGGTCGTCGGGGCCGATACCCAGCGCTCCGTACAGGCCCGCACCGAAGGCGGCCCGCCGTTCCTGGTGGACGGGGGCGTACATGTCCTCGGAGTACGGGTAGTCGGCCGTGACGCGTCGCTCGGCGTGGGCCGTCCGCAGGGCGTCGGCCAGGCGGTCTCGCTGCGCGCCGCCGACGACCTCGACCCGCCAAGGCTGCGCGTTGGAGTTGGACGGCGCGGCGCCGGCGAGGGAGAAGACCGCGCGCTGGACGTCCTCGGGCACCGCGTCGGGTCGGAACGCGCGGATCGCGCGGCGCCCGCGGATCAGCTGCTCGGCGTACTCCCGCGTTCGCGTCCCGCCCGTCCGCGGCCCGCCGGCGGGCGTCTCGCCCGTGCGCATCCGGGTGAAGACCGGCTCACTCATGGAACTCTCCTCAGGATCGCTTAAGTAAACACAGTCGTTTACTTGGAGGCCCCACTATAACCAGCGACCCCCGCCAAGTAAACGTGAACGTATACTTGCGTCATGGCCACAGTGACGACGGCATCTCGACGGCAGGGCCGCGGAGGACGGGAGCGCATCCTGGCCGCCGCCGCCGGACTGTTCGCGGTCCAAGGGATCAACGCGACCGGCATGGAGCAGATCGCGGAGCGGGCGCCGGTGTCCAAGCGCACCCTCTACGCGCACTTCCGGACCAAGGATGAGCTCGTCCTCGCCCACCTGAAGGACCTCGCCTCGACGGGGCACACCCTGGAGGGCGCGCTGCTACGCGAGGACGTCCCCGCCAGGGAGAGGATCCTCGCGCTGTTCGACCCGCTCCCGGCGGGCACGGACCCCGTCCGCGGATGCCCGTTCATCGACGCCGCCGCGGAGTTCCCCGACCCGCGGAACGCGGTCCACTCCTACGCCCGCGAGCGGAAACTGCTGATGGTGCGACTGGTGGCCGACCTGGCAGCGGAACTGGGCTGCCGTCAGCCCGCCGCCCTCGCCGAGCAACTCGTGACCCTCGCGGACGGCGCCGCCAGCCGCGCCATGGTGCTGGGCGAGGCGGACTACGGCCGACACGCGCGGGCGGCGGCGGAGATCCTCCTGGACAACGCCCTGCCGGCCACGGACTGACGGGCCCGCCGAGTCGCGGGCATGCCCGGTACGCCTGGAGGCCGTCGTGGAGCAGGACCGCGCTGCCCGAGGACAGCGCCGAGGGCCTGTACGAGCAAGCGCCCTGCGGCTACCTGTCGACGCTGATGTCACCCGGGTGAGCGTCGCCGGCCGGCAGGGTACGGAGCTAGACGAGTAGTTCCGAAGTCGGTCAGTGGTCGTAGGCGATCAGTGAGCGGGTGACGGGTTGGCCGGTGGTCCGGTTGTGCCAGATCGCGCAG
>NZ_JBIAVL010000047.1:0-12934 GCF_042894165.1 Kitasatospora sp. NPDC001547
CCTGCGCGATCTGGCACAACCGGACCACCGGCCAACCCGTCACCCGCTCACTGATCGCCTACGACCACTGACCGACTTCGGAACTACTCGTCTAGTCCCAAGGGATGGCGCCCGCCCGTCCCCGGGCCGCTGGGCGCGGTGCGTGCCGTCGGTGACCCTGGAAGCGGCCGGGAGGCGAACCGGCCCTGCGCGTGTTCGATCGGGAATCAGCGCAGGCCGCAGGCTGTTGGCCTGTCCGCCGGACCGGACGATCCGGGCTGCCCCGGCCCGCCCCGACCTCGCCCGGGTCGGAAACGGCGTGGCGGCCACCCGACGAAATGGTTAGCATCCCTAAATATGCCTGAGACTCACGGATCCACGGTGGAGCAATCCCCGAGCGGCCCCCCGGCCCCCGGCCCGACCCCCGTCGCCAGTCCGCAGGGCGCCGCCGAGAACGCCGGAGCGGCCGCCGAAGACGCCGAGCCCGCCGCCGAGAACACCGAGTCGGCCGGCTGGCTGCGCCGCCTGGTCGGCTACAGCTGGCGATCCCGTCGCAGCCTGCTGCTCGCCTTCGGTGCCTCGCTCCTCGGCATGGCCGTCACCGCGCTGGTGCCGCTGGTCACCAAGCTGATCATCGACGACGTCATCGTCGCCCACACCCGTTCGCTGGCCCCCTGGGCGGTGGTGCTGCTGCTCGCCGCCCTCGTGGTCTTCGGCTGCACCCAGGTCCGCCGCTACTACGGCGGCCAGCTCGCGCTCGACGTCCAGCACGACATGCGCAGCGACCTGTTCCGCTCGCTCGGCCGGCTCGACGGCCACCGCCAGGACCGGCTGGACACCGGCCAGGTGGTCGGGCGCGCGACCTCCGACCTCCAGCTGGTCAACGGCCTGCTCTCGATGCTGCCGATGATGACCGGCTACCTGCTGATGTTCGTCATGTCGCTGGTCGTGATGGTCTGGCTGTCCCCGCCGCTCACCCTGATCGCCCTGGTCATGGCCCCCGCGCTGTGGTGGGTCTCGGTGCTCAGCCGCAAGCGCCTCTTCCCCGCCACCTGGGCCGCCCAGCAGGAGGCGGCCGCCGTCGCGGGCGTGGTGGACGGCGCGATCGGCGGCGTCCGCGTGGTCAAGGGCTTCGGCCAGGAGGCGCAGGAGCTCGACAAGCTGGAGACGGCCTCCCGCAACCTCTTCGCGGCCCGGCTCCGGTCGATCCGGCTGAACGCCCGCTACAACCCGGCGATGCAGGCGATCCCGGCGCTCGCCCAGGTCGGCGTCCTGGCCTTCGGCGGCTGGCTGGCCGTCGACGGCCGGATCACGCTCGGGACCTTCGTCGCCTTCTCCACCTACGTCGCCCAGATGACCGGCCCGGTGCGGATGCTGACCATGGTCATCACCGTCGGCCAGCAGGCCCGGGCCGGCGTCGAGCGCGTGCTGCAGCTGGTCGACGAGCGCCCCCTGGTCCAGGAGCGCCCGGACGCCCGCACCCTGGACCTCGCGCACGGCGACAGCCCGGCGAGCGGCGCCACCTCGGCGAGCGGCACCCCCGTCGGAGCCCTGACCCCCGTCGGAGCCCTGACCCCCGACGTCGCCCTGGAGTTCGACCGGGTCGAGTTCCGCTACGACCCCGAGCACCCCGCCCCCGTCCTGCACGGCCTCAGCCTGAAGCTGGCCCCCGGCGAGACCCTCGCCCTGGTCGGCGCCTCCGGCTCCGGCAAGTCGACGGTGGCCCAGCTGGTGCCCCGCTTCTACGACCCCGCCGCCGGCACCGTCCGCCTGTACGGCCACGACCTGCGCGACCTCACCCTGGACTCGGTCCGCGCGACGGTCGGCATCGTCCCCGAGGAGAGCTTCCTCTTCTCCGAGTCGGTCCGCACCAACATCGCCTACGGCCGCCCGGACGCCACGGACGAGCAGGTGTTCGCCGCCGCCCGCGCCGCCCAGGCCGACGAGTTCGTCCGTGCGCTGCCGGACGGCTACGACACCAAGGTCGGCGAGCAGGGCCTGACCCTCTCCGGCGGTCAGCGCCAGCGCATCGCACTGGCCCGGGCGATCCTCACCGACCCCCGGATCCTGCTGCTGGACGACGCCACCTCGGCGGTGGACCCGCAGATCGAGGCGGAGATCCACGACGCGCTGCGCTCGGTGATGACCGGCCGCACCACGCTGCTGATCGCCCACCGCCGCTCGACCCTCCAACTCGCCGACCGGATCGCCGTCCTGGAACGCGGCCGGCTGCTGGACCTCGGAACCCACGAGGAACTCGAAGCCCGATGTCCCCAGTACCGGGCCCTGATCACCGACCCCGAGGCCGGTCGCACCGGCCGGCAGTCCACCTCCGAAGAGGCAGCCCCCGAGGAGGCAGCCGACGAAGCGGCGCCCGCTACGGAGCCCGCAACGGAGCCCGCAACGGCGTCCGCAACGGCGTCCGGGCGGGAAACCGAGCAGCAGGCCGCCGCCGGAACCGGCGGAACCCAGGCCGCCCCCACCCTCCCCACCCCCGCCCTGGCCAAGGCCGCCCGCACCGCCGACGCCGACCTGCTGGACAAGGTCGCGGCCCTCCCGCCCGCCTCCGACACCCCGGCCGTGCCCCGCGCCGAGGCCGAGGCCGGCGACCCCGACTTCACCCTCTGGCGCCTGCTGCGCGCCTTCCGCGCCCCGCTGCTCATCGCCCTCCTGCTGGTCGCCCTGGACGCGGCCGCCGGGCTGGTGCTGCCGGTGCTGATCCGGCACGGCATCGACGAGGGCGTCCGCAAGGGCCTGATGGGCGGCGTCGCGGTGGCCTCGCTCACCGCCCTCGTCGTGGTCCTGCTGGACTGGGCGGTGCAGGGCGCCGAGAACCGGGTCAGCGGCCGTACCGGCGAGCGCGTCCTCTACACGCTCCGGCTCAAGATCTTCGCCCACCTCAACCGGCTCGGCCTGGACTACTACGAGCGCGAGCTGACCGGCCGGATCATGACCCGGATGACCACCGACCTGGACTCGCTGACCTCCTTCCTCCAGACCGGCATGGTCACCGCCGTGGTCAGCCTGCTGACCTTCGCCGGGATCTTCGCCGCCCTGCTGATCATCGACGCCGGCCTGGCCCTGGTGGTCTTCGCCGTCCTGCCGCTGCTGGTGATCGCCACCCTGGTGTTCCGCAAGAAGTCCAGGGACCAGTACGAGCGCTCCCGCGACCTGATCAGCGCCGTCAACGCCGACCTCCAGGAGAACGTGGCCGGCATGCGGATCGTCCAGGCCTTCCGCCGCCTGGACACCAACACCGACCGCTTCGTGGCCCGCGGCATCGCCTACCGCGACGCCCGGGTCCGGGCCCAGCTCTACATCTCGCTGTACTTCCCGTTCGTCCAGTTCCTCTCCAGCCTGGCCGCCGCGCTGGTGCTGATAGTCGGCGCCGCCCGGGTCGACGCCGGGACGCTGACGGTCGGTGCGCTGGTCGCGTACCTGCTGTACATCGACCTGTTCTTCGCGCCGGTCAACCAGCTGTCCCAGGTCTTCGACGGCTACCAGCAGGCCTCGGTGGGCCTCGGCCGCATCCGCGAGCTGCTGCGCACCCGGACCACCACCGCCGAGGCGGCCGACCCGGTGCCGGTGGCCAAGGGGCTGCGCGGCGAGATCTCCTTCGAGGGGGTCGGCTTCGCCTACAACGGCGGTGCGGACGGCGCCCCGACGGTGCTGAGCGGCGTGGACCTGCGCATCCCGGCGGGGCAGACGGTGGCGCTGGTCGGTGAGACCGGAGCCGGCAAGTCGACGCTGGTGAAGCTGGTCGCCCGGTTCTACGACGCGACGGAGGGCACCGTCCGGGTGGACGGGGTCGACCTCACCCGCTACGACCTGGCGCAGTACCGCCACCGCCTGGGCGTGGTGCCGCAGGAGGCGTACCTGTTCGCGGGCACGGTCCGCGAGGCGATCGCGTACGGCCGGCCGGACGCCTCGGCGGCCGAGGTCGAGGCGGCGGCCCGGGCGGTCGGCGCGCACGACATGATCGTCCGGCTCTCGGGCGGCTACGACCACGAGGTGGCCGGCCGCGGGCGCAACCTCTCAGCGGGCCAGCGCCAGCTGATCGCGCTGGCCCGGGCCGAGCTGGTCGACCCGGACATCCTGCTGCTCGACGAGGCCACCGCGGCCCTCGACCTGGCCACCGAGGCGATGGTCAACCAGGCCGCGGACCGGCTCAGCGGCGGCCGGACCACCCTGGTCATCGCCCACCGCCTCACCACCGCCGAGCGCGCCGACCGGGTGATCGTGCTGGACCACGGCCGGGTGGTCGAGGACGGCACCCACACCGAACTGCTCGCCCGGGGCGGCACCTACGCCCGGCTCTGGCAGGCGTTCATCGCCGACGGCCACCCGGCGGTCAAGGCCGTCGCCGCCGGATAGACCCTCCCACCGCCGGCCTGCGAACCGCCTGGCGGCCCGTCACGCACGGGCCGTCAGGCGGCGATCAGCGCGGCCAGCAGACCCGAGGCGTCGATCCCGCGCGGCAGGTCGCTCACCTGGCCGTCCCCGACCTCGACCACCCGCCAGCCGGAGCCGTCCGCCCGGCTGGCGAGGTCGGTGGTGACGAAGCGGCAGCCGAGCCTGCGGACCAGCGCCGGGACGTCCGTGAGGTCGGGCTCGACGGCCCGGCGCGGGGCGTCCGGGTGCGGCCCGACCAGGACGGGCCGGCCGTCGAGCCACCACACCCGGGCCTCCACGGCCCGTTCGTCGCCGGCAACGGCGTCAGCGCCGGCAACGCGGTCAGCGCCGTCCATGACCGGTGCCGTGTCCGGTTCCATGACCGGCCCTTCCGCTGGGACGCCCGCGCCTTCGAACTCCTCGTACCGCCGCAGCACCACGCCGCCCGCCAGGAACTCGCCCTGCAGTTCGACGAACCGCTCCACCACCCGGCCGACGGCCGCGAGGTCGGCCAACTCGGGCACGTAGCAGGCCTCGTGCCACTCGTGCTTGCGCGACTTCACGTAGTCCTTGACGATCGCCGGCCCCTGCCCGCCGAGCCGGGCCACGGCCTGCGCCAGCTCGGCCGGACCGGGCACCACCGGTCCGTCGGACGGGATCCACGCACTGGCCGGCGTCGCGCCCTCGAACACGTCGTACCAGCCGGGCAGTTCGTGGGCCGTCGCGTAACCGGGCGCGCTGGTCAGCAGGTTGCCGCCACGGGCGGCGAGCGCGGCGGCGAAGTCGGCGTACCGGGCGGAGGGCAGCATCCATCCCCGGTACCAGAGCGGGCCGCTGTCCCGCGGCACCCGCCGGACGGCCTCCTCGGCCCGGCCGACGAGCAGCCCGTCGTGGTCGACCAGGTGGTGGTCGCCGCCCAACTCCCGCAGCATCCTGGCCTCCCAGGCGAAGTGCGGGTCGGGCCGGCGCGGGTTGAGCGGATCGGCGGGAAAGATGATCGCGGGTACGGGCATGGCCGTCAGAGTACGGCCGCCCGGCGGGTCCCGCGCCCGCCACGACGGACCGGCCGGATCGAGCACCCGACCGGAGTGCCGAATCCGCTCGACGCCTCCGGGCGACCGCTGCGAGAGTGACCCGATGCGAAATCTGCTGCGTTCCCCCAGACGCCGGCCGAGGCAGGCCGCCCGCACGGTGGTCCTGGACGAGGACGGCTCGGTCTTCCTGCTCCGTTCGGACAACGACGAGATCGGCGTGCACTGGACCATGCCGGGAGGCGGACTGGAACCGGGCGAGACGCCGTGGGACGGCGCCCGGCGCGAGCTGTGGGAGGAGACGGGCTGGACCGACCTCGAACCCGGCCCGTTGCTCTGCACCTGGGAGCACGACTTCACCTGGCACGGCACTCCGGTCCGCCAGCACGAGCACATCTACCTCACCGGCGGACCGCACCGCGGCCCGGTCGGCGACGTCAGCGCGGTGCACGCCCTCGACCGGATCCTGGACTGGCGCTGGTGGACCCCGGCCGACCTCGCCGACGAGAACGCCGACGCGCTCTGGCCGCCCGCGCTGCCGGAACTGCTGGACGCGGTCCGCGCCGGCTGGGCCGTGGACGGGCGGCCGCCGGTGCCCGTGGACCTCGGGTACGTCCCGAACGCCCCGGTCACCCGCCAGGCCCGCCCGGCCCGCTCGTCCGAGGACGGCTGAACGCCGCTGACCGCGCTTGGACGTGGCCGAACGCGGCTGAGCGGGGCTGAACGGGGCCCGGGGGAGCGGGGCCCGGCGGAGCGGGACTACGCGCGCCCGCCGCGCCGGGCCCGCCCGGCCGGAGCGGGCTCCCAGCCGTGCAGTTCCAGCTCCCGGTCGTGCAGCGCGGCCGGGTTCATCAGCACCGTCAGCCGGGCGTCGGCCAGTTGCTCGAAGCCGAGCCCGGTGGCGGACAGCAGCTGGTCGGTCGGCACCGAGACGGCGATGGCGGGCCGCCAGGACGGCAGCACGACCAGGCAGGTGCCGAGGCCGACCCGGATCGGCCGGGCCGCCACCCGGACCGGCTCGCGTTCCTCCGGCCGACCGGGCGCCTCGGCGGGCCCGGGGCTGCCGCCGATCAGGATGCCGAGCGGCGGTTCGGCCCACGAGGCCCCGGCGGACGGGCGGGTGGAGGGACCGGCACCGGGACGGGTAGCGGGACCGACGACGAAGGAGCCGGCCGCGCCGGAGCCCCCGACGTCGGCTCGAACTCCGGCCCCGGCTCCGAGCGGCGGCACCTGCGCCACCGCTCCCGCCGCGCCGCCGGGTCCGTCCGTCCAGCCGGCGGCACCCGGCAGGCCCGTTCCGGTCGGGCCGGACGCGGCCGTCTCCCGTGCGGTCGCCCCCTGCCCGGTCTGGTCGGCCTGCGGGTGCATCCGGCGCAGTCGCCGTGAGGGCGACGGCCGCCGGGACACCAGGATCCGCGGCTCCTCGCGCACCGGACGCGGGCCCGGCACGGACAGGGAGCCCTCGGCCGGCGCGGCGACGGACCCGAACCGGACGAACCCGGCCCTGGCCCCGCTCCCGGTCGGTCCGTCGAGGGCCTCGGGTGCCGCGGCAGCGCGGTCGGTGGAAGCACCGGGCGCGGCGGGACCGTCCTCGGCCTCCTCGGCCTCCGCGTCCGTGCCTTCCTCCACGTCCACGTCCGCGCCGAGCAGGGCCCGCACCTCGGCGACCGGTCGGTGGCACGCCTCCGCCAGCTCGGCGACGGAGCGGCCCTGGGCGCGCGCGGTCCGCAGCCGGTCGGCGAACGCCGCCCGCAGCCGCTCGGTGGTCGGATCGCCGTCGGCCGGGTCGCCGTCGGCCTCCGGGCCGGGCGCGGGCAGGACGGGCGGCGCCTCCGCGTCGTACCGGCTGCGCGGCCGCGGCACCGAGTCGTGGCGCGTCGCACCGCCCTGGCGCGCCGCCCCGTCCGGGGCGGCGGGTGCGGCCGCACCGGGCTCGGCGGCGGTCGCGATCGAGCACATCGGGCCGGTCGCGGTGGACGGGGGTGACGAGCCGGCGCTGTCCCCGGGCGGACCGGGCAGGGACGGGTCGGTTACGGCGGGATGGAGCGAGGTCATCTGCGGGCCCTTCGGGGAATGGTCCCGACGATCCTCCCGCACCAGGCGATCAGCTCCAAGCGTCGGACCCGACGGAGTGCGCGATACCACCGCGAGAAGGCCGCGACACCCCTGCGGGACCCTCGCGGAACCACCCCCGGATCGTCCAGGACAGCGTCCGGCGAACACCGTTGCCCCCGGCGGGGGTCGACGCCCGGAAACGCCCGTCGACCCCGCCCTCAACACCGGCCCCACGTCGCCGGGTGGGATCAACTACCGGGCGCGACGAAGCCCTTGAGGTCGGAGAGCACCGCGTTCGCCGCCATGACACCGAGCCCGAGGAACCAGGTCTCGTCCGAAACCGGCCGGGCCTGACCGGACTTGACCGCACCGAGGGTCTTCCAGAGCGCGCCGCCCAGCACCGTGTCCTGGTTGGTCGAGCTGGGGCTGCCGTACACGCCGTAGAAGATCCAGTCGGCGTCGGCCTTGTCGATCTGTTCCGGGCTGACCTCCACCGCGAGCTCCTGGACCTGCTCGATCTTGGGCTGCGGCAGCGGTACGTCGGTGAGGATGGTCCCGATGAAGGAGAGCTCGGCGTAGAGCCGGGTCCGGCCCGGCATGAAGCGCAGCGGCGTGATGGTGGGCCGCTTGTCGCCGAGCTTCGCGCCGATCGCCGCGGCCGCCGCCTGGTACGCGTCGAGCTGCGCCTTGGCCTCCGCCTCCAGGCCGAACACGCTCGCGTTGAGCAGGAAGTTCTGCTTCCAGGGGTAGCCGGGGCGCAGCGAGAAGACGGTCGGCGCGATCTTGGAAAGCTGCGCGTACTGGTCCTGGGCGCGCAGCTGGCTGCCGAGGATCAGGTCCGGCTTGAGCGCGGCGATGGCCTCCAGGTTGAGGCTGTTGATGGTGCCGACGGCGGCGGGGTTGCCGGCCTTGTCCTTGAGGTACGACGGCAGGGACTTGGAACCGTCGGTGTGCACGACCCCGACCGGCTGGACGCCGAGGGCGACGACGTTGTCGAGCTCGCCGGTGTCCAGCACCACGACCCGGGTGGGCCTGGACGGGATGACGGTCTCGCCCATCGCGTGCCTGAGGGTGCGCGGGTAGACGCCGGGGGCGGCGTCGGTGCCGAAGCCCTTCATCTTCTCGACCACGGTCGCGTAGTCGTCGCCGCCCTGCTTGACCGACTTCTGGTTCGGCGAGGCGCCGCCGCCGGCCGGGGTCGAACCGCCGCTGCCGCCGGATCCACCGGATCCACCGGATCCGCCCGAGCTGCCGCAGGCGGTGAGCAGTCCGCCGAGGCCGAGCACCGCCCCGCCGGCGATCGCCGTGGTGAGGAACCGGCGGCGGCCGGAGGTGCGGGAGGAGAGGGCCAGGTCGTCGGAGGTGGGGGACACGCGACGCTCCGTTCACGAGTTGAGATTAGGTTAGGCAAACCTATCCGACTCAGGTGGTGGTGAACTCCCGGCCCTGCCCGCGGCGCGGGGGTAAACCGTGTCGAACCTTGGCAAAACGGAGAAATTCTCTTGACCCGACCCCTTTGAAACAAAGGTACCTGCGTTGGCGAGCCGTTAATGCATCAGTCGGCTCGCCCTCCATGGGGAGGAATCGAAGCACGTGGCTCAGATCACCAAGGGTTGGTCTACTCAACCTTCCGTACCCGCATCTAGGGTGCGCTGGTGTTTGATCAGCAGCTCTCAGAGCACACGAGCAGCGGCCGGGCAATGGCGCCCGGCGCTCCGCAGGGTGCCCCGGTCAGTGGCACCAGTGGTGGAGTCCCCGCGGATCAGGGGACCGCTGGGGGAGCGGGGGACAAGGGCCTACGGGGCGGTTCCGTCGGCCTGTTGAGCAGTGTGGTGCTGGGCGTCTCGACGGTCGCCCCGGTCTACTGCCTGACCGCCACACTCGGCCCGACCGTCACCGCGGTCGGCGTCCAGATGCCCGCGGTGTTCCTCGCGGGCTTCCTGCCGATGCTGCTCGTCGCGTTCGCGTACAAGGAGCTGAACAAGGACTTCCCGGACTGCGGCACGTCCTTCACCTGGGGCGTCCGGGCCTTCGGCCCCCGGGTCGGCTGGATGGCCGGCTGGGGCCTGACGGTGGCGACCATCATCGTGCTCTCCAACCTGGCCGGGGTCGCGACCGACTTCCTGTACCTGATGCTCGGGGAGATGACCGGCAGCGACTGGGTCACCGAACTCGACCAGAACAAGGCCGTCCACCTGCTCACGGTGGTCCTGTTGATCGCCGGCGCCACCGCGATGAGCTACCGGGGGATGACCGCCACCAAGTGGTTCCAGTACGGCCTGGTCGGCCTCCAGCTGGCCGTCCTGGTGCTCTTCTCCGTCATCGCCATCGGCAAGGCGGCCGCCGGCGACCTGCCCGACTCGGTCGGCTTCTCCTTCTCCTGGCTCAATCCGCTCGAGGTCAGCTCGTTCAGCGCGTTCGCCGCCGGACTGTCGCTGTCGATCTTCATGTACTGGGGCTGGGACACCTGCCTGACCATGAACGAGGAGACCCAGGGCAGCGCCAAGACGCCCGGCCGCGCCGCGATGATCTCCATGGTCACCCTGGTCGGCTCGTACCTGCTGGTCGCGATCGCCTCCCAGATGTTCGCGGGCGTCGGCAGCACCGGCAACGGCCTCGGCAACCCGGCCACCGCCGACAACGTCTTCGCCGCGCTGGCCCGCCCGGTGCTCGGCTCGCCGTGGAGCATCCTGCTCTTCCTGGCCGTCGTCGCCAGCGCCGCCGCCAGCCTGCAGACCACCTTCATCCCGGTGGCCCGCACCCTGCTCGCGATGAGCGCCTACCGCGCCGTGCCGCCGCGCTTCGGCGCGGTCCACCCGCGCTACCGCACCCCCGGCTACGCCACCGTCGCGGCGGGCATCGCCACCGCGGTCTTCTACGTCGGCATGAGTCTGATCAGCGAGAACGTCGTCCAGGACACCATCCTGGCGCTCGGTCTGATGATCTGCTTCTACTACGCGCTGACCGCCTTCGCCTGCGTCTGGCACTTCCGCCGGTCGCTGCGCACCGGTGCCCGCGACCTGCTGCTCAAGGGCGTCGCCCCGCTCCTCGGCGGTGTGCTGCTCAGCGCGGTCTTCCTGCAGACCCTCACCGATGCCTGGTCCCCCGACTACGGCAGCGGTTCGGTCCTCGGCATCGGCTCGGTCTTCGTGATCGGCGTCGGCATCCTGCTGCTCGGCGCCGGGCTGATGACCTGGTACGGCTTCGTCCGGCCGGAGTTCTTCCGCGGCGAGACGCTGCGCAAGGACACCCAGGCGCTGGTCGTGGAGGACTGACGCCACGACCGTCGGGCGCGTGAAGCGGTTGTCGGCTTGTGCTGCCGGCCGTCCCGGAACGGCCACCAGCACGGGCCTGCGCAGGGCCGTCCATCCCGGACGGCCCTGCCGCGTTTCCCGCGCTCCTGCAGGACGCCTCCCGCGGGAACCGGCCGAACAGCGGACCGCCACCCGCGCACATCGGCCGGTCGACCCAGGGGCATATCGTCACCGGGCGGTCGCGGCCACGGCGCGACCGCCCGCATCCCGCTCCCGCGCCTGAAAGGCGGCCCGGCCATGGACCAGCACCCGACCACACTCGGCCAGGGGCTGACCCGCCCGTCGCACCTGAGCCCCGGCGACCACATCGCCGTCGTCGCCCCCAGCGGCCCCGTCGACGCCGAACGCCTCGCCGCCGGGTGCGCGATCCTCCGCTCCTGGGGACTGCGCGTCACCGTCGCCCCGCACGTCCTCGACACCCACCCCGCCCTCGGCTACCTGGCCGGCACCGACGCCGACCGTGCCGACGACCTCCGGTCCGCCTGGCTCGACCCCACCGTCGACGCCGTCATCTGCGCCCGCAGCGGTTACGGCGTGCACCGCATCGTCGACCTGCTCGACTGGACCGCGATGCGCACCGCCCGGCCCAAGCCCTTCATCGGCTTCAGCGACGTCAGCTCCCTGCACGAGGCCTTCGCCCAGCGGCTCGGCCTCGCCACCCTGTACGGACCGCTGGCCGCCGGGGCCTCCTTCGTCTCCGACGGCCCGACCGCCGAGCACCTGCGCCGCACCCTCTTCGACCCCGCCGCCGTCACCGTCCTCACCTCACCCACCGCCGCCCCGCTGATCCCCGGCCGGGCCCGCGGCGTCACGGCCGGCGGCTGCCTCCACGTCCTCACCGCCGAGCGCGGCACGCCGGCGGCCCGGCCCTCGTACGAGGGCGACATACTGCTGCTCGAGGACGTGAACGAACACCCCTACCAACTCGACCGGCTGCTCACCCAGCTCCTGCGCTCCGGCGCCCTCGACGGGGTGGCCGGCCTGGTCCTCGGCTCCTGGGAGGGTTGCGGACGGCCCGAACGGGTCCGCGAGGTGATGCTCGACCGGCTCGGCGGGCTCGGCGTCCCCGTCCTCTGGGAGCTGGGCTTCGGCCACTGCCCGTCCACCCTCACCGTGCCGCTCGGCGTTCCCGCCCTGCTCGACGCCGACGCCGGCACCCTCACCCTGGACCTGCCCGCGCTCGCCGACCGCTGAGCAGGCCGACCGCCGAGCAAACCGGCGGCTGAACAATCCGACCGCTGAGCAGACCGGCCGCTGAGTAAGGTGCGGCCATGAACGAGGACCGCCTCACCGCCCTTGCCCTCGGCTTCCTCCGCGGCCCGGGCAGCAACGCCCGCACGATCCTCGGACTTGCCGGCCCGCCCGGCGCCGGCAAGTCCACCCTGGCCCGCCACCTGGTCGCCGAGGTCGAACGCGCCGAGGGCCCCGGCACCGCCGCCTACGTCCCGCTCGACGGCTTCCACCTCTCCGGTACCCAGCTCGACCGCCTCGGCCTGATCCACCGCAAGGGCGCCCCGAGCACCTTCGACGCCCACGGCTACGTCGCCCTGCTGCGCCGCATCGCCGGCGACCGCTTCCAGGACATCTACGTGCCGGACTTCGACCGCACCCTGGACGAACCGGTCGCCGCCCGCCATGTGGTCCGCCCGCACACCCGTCTCGTCATCACCGAGGGCAACTACCTCGCCTCCACCGACGCCCCCTGGTCCGACGCCCGCCGACTGTTGCACGAGCTCTGGTACGTGCACACCGACGACGACATCCGCGAGGAGCGCCTGCTCCGGCGCCACCGCGACGGCGGCCGCGACGAGGCAGCCGCCCGCCACTGGGTCACCGGCAACGACCATCCCAACGGGGAGTACGTGAAGCCCGGCCGGACACTCTGCACCAGGACCGTCTCCGGGACGGGTTTGCCTCCGGCGCCAGACAGGGGTAGTGTTTTCTAGTCGCTCGGCAGGGAGCACCGGACACGCATCGGCGCGGACGGTCCCGGGGCGGCCAATCCTCTGAAACACCACTTCCGGCTGGTGCCGGTCGTTTCGCTTTTCCGCGTGACGGCCTGGTGCTTATTCGGCGTGCTCGTTTAATTGGGTTGCGGCTGGATTCGCTTTTCGGAGCGGGGATCGGCTAGAGTTTGAAACGTCGGACGGGGCGTCAAACCCC
>NZ_JBIAVL010000048.1:0-12594 GCF_042894165.1 Kitasatospora sp. NPDC001547
GCTCTTCGGTCGTCACAACCCGATGCTGGACACCCTTCCTGCATGCCCGGAGCAGAACCGGCAAACCCAGCCCACTTCGGAACTACTCGTCTAGGGCGGCAGGAAAGTCGCCGGCGGCGCGGGCGAGGATGGTGACGGCGGGCCCTGGCAGCATGCCCTGGCCGAGCCAGGTGGCCGCCCGGGAGCCGGGCCCCGCCGGGGCCCGGCTCGGGGCAGGGTCGATGCGGCTTGTCAGAGGGGGATGACGCGGGTGAGGCGTACGACGTGGCTGTGCTGGTCGATGACATATTCGACCAGGCCGCGTCCGTGGGGAATGGGGAGCCGGCGCCAGTCGCCGGCGCTGTCGCGGGCGCTGCCCTCCGGCAGCCACGGGTCCTCGGCGATCGCGACGGTGAGCGCGACGATCGCGGAGAACAACTCGACCGGCAGGCCGGGATCGGACAGGGCGTCCTGGACGGCTTCGGACGGCAGGACCGGCCACAGGTCGTCCGGGTCTTCGCTACTCACCCGGCAGGTCCCCGCCCCGGTCACGGCGCAGCCGCAGGACGTCGGCCATGGTGCCGGTGGGCAGGGTGCCGTTGCGGGCGGCGGCGATGACGCGGTCCTGGTCGGGGTCGCTGTCCATCTCCGCTTCGCACCACCAGCGGTTGAGGACCGCTACGGCCTGGTCGATGGGGGCCTGGCCGAGCTCGCGGTAGAACTCCATCCGGCGGCCGCCCTGCAGCGCGGCGGCGATGCCGTCGGGGGTGCGGGGCACCCGAGGCTGCGGCTGCGGGGGGTGGTGCACGGGTTGGACGCTCATCGGGCTCCTCCTGCCTCTGCCTCTCGGCACCACCGTATCCGCTTTCGGCCGGCTGGCGGGCCGTGCCTGCCGCAGTAGCCCCCCGGTCGTCGCGAGGGCGTCGGCCGGGGGGCTGGTCGGCTTCTAGCGGCCGCTGGCGCGCAGGCGGTCCTGGCGGGCGTTGACGAGGGCGCGCCACCGTTCCCGGACGGCCTGGTCGCCGTCGTACCAGCGGGCGCCGGAGGGGAAGTCGAGGTCGCGGCCGGCCATGAAGTGGGCGATGTCGGTGTAGTAGGTGTAGTCGTGGCCGCGGGTGAGCTGGTCCAAGTCGCGGATCGCGGCGTCCAGGCCGTTGTGCACCCCTGTCGCCGATGAGGACTCGCTGCCGGCTGCTGCCCGGCGGTCAAGATCACCTGTCAAACGGTCAAGGTCTCCTGTCAGAGGTCAGTCGGGCAGCGGAGCGGCCGCCTCGATCGCGGCGAGCAGGCGAACGCGGACAGCGCTGGCGGCTTCGCGGGTTGCTGGGTCCGGGTCTTCCAGCTGCGCGGCGATCAGCTCAGCGGCTGCGGCGAGGACCGGCACGGGCACCGTGGCCTCGCGCAGGTGGAGGAGTTGGGAGGCAGCGCGTTCGCCTGGCGTGGCCTTGGCGCGGGCGTCGGGGATCAGGGCGCTGATGCCGCGGGGCAGGGGCTGGGTGCTGGTCACCCGGCCTATTCTCCCGCGTGCCGGGCGGTGGTGATCACCACGGTCGGTCGTCTGGCGGTCCGCCGGGAAGGGGGCCGTGGTGGTGGCGGGCGACGGCCTCCAGCAGTGCCTGGCGGGCCTGGCGCCAGCGGACGTCCTCGGTTCGGCCGGCGTCGGCGGCGAAGTTGGGCAGCGGCCGCTCCTGCGCGGCCGGGGTGAGCCGGCTGCCGAGCTCGCCGATCGCCTGCTGCCAGTGGTCGAGCTGCCCGTACAGGCCGCGCACGAGCTCGTCGACGGCGCCGGCCGGGTCGCCACCGAAGGAGCGCGCCTCGGTGGCGGCCTCGGCGAGGACGTCCTCGTCCAGGCCCTCGAAGGCGTCCCGCCACGGCTCGGCCCGCTGCTCGAACTCTTCCAGCGCGGTGCGCAGGGCGTTGTCGACGGCGGCCGGTGACCACGGCGGCGGGGTGCGGGGCGCGCGGACGGTGTCGGCCAGGACCAGCTCGGCGCCGGGGCCGAGGGCCCGTCGGGCGCGGCCGGGCCGCGCTCCGGGGCCGGCGGTGCTGGGATTCACCGGCCGGGCTGGGCGGCGCGGCCGGCGGCGACGGCGTCGTCCATCACGTGGGCGAGGTGGGGCAGCTCGCGCTCGTACCAGGTGAGCGCGGTGCCCGGCATCGCGAGGGCGAGGGCGGCGACGGCGGCCAGGGCGATCCGCTCCCCGCCGGTGAGCTCCGGGACGGTCTCCAGGTTGGTCGCGCCGAGCAGTACGCCGCCGTCCAGGCGGTAACGCAGCTCGGCGGCGAGGTCGTTGTCGTTGCCGGGGACGATCTCGCGGGTGCAGGTCTGCTCGATCGCGTCGGCGGTCAGCTCAAGCACCCGCCCGTGCGCCTCGACCGGCTGGCGGCACGCGAGCTCGCGCACCCAGGCCGCCGCCCGCTCCCCGGCCGCCGCGGCCGCCTGCAGGCCGGCGTGCTCCTCCTCGGTCAGCTCCTCCCCGGCCGGCGCGGGCTCGGGCCCGGCGTCGAGCGAGGTGGGGGTCGGCAGCCAGGACAGTGAAGAGGTCGTCATGCCAGTGGCAACCGGTGCGGGGCCCGGCCGGTCACGGGTGCGCAAGGCGACCCGTACGGCGACGGTGCGAAGTCGGCCGCTACCCGTCGGAGCGACGGCTTGTGCCGACGCGTCGTAGTCGTCACCGACGGCGGGAGGTGACGTGGGTGAACTGCGCGGTGAAGCACGGTGGTTGTCACCGTTTCAGCACGCTACTTGTCACCTGCGGACGATGCTGAGCGGTGCTGTCACCTGCTGTTCGTTGACGATCAGTTTCGCTCTACCTGGTCCTGCGGTGACGGCGAACGGCCCGGATCACCTGCGGCCGACCTCCCGGGTGGTCCGACCCGCCGGGAGGTCGGCGGGTCAGGCGGTGGTGATGCGGGCGAGGGTGTCGCGGATGCGGCGCACCGCCTGCTCGGCGTCGGCGTACTGGGCGGCGGTTGGCTCGATGGCTCCGAAGGCGCGTCCGCCGTCGGCGGGCAGGGCCCGCCAGTGCAGCACGGGGGTCAGCGCGGTGCTGGCGGCGGCGAGGAACCAGGCCATCGGGCCGTGGACGCGGGCCAGGGCGATGGCGAGCGCGGCGAGGGCTTCGCGCAGGTGTTCCAGCCGGTCGATCGGCGCCATCTTCTGCTGGACGTCCGGGGGGTGGATGACGGCGGTCAGCTCGGAGGCGGTCTTCCCGGCCAGCACGCGGTCCGCCGCACCTACCTCCCACACGCCCTCGCGGATCTGTTCCTCGGCTTCCCGGGTCAGGTTTTCGATCTCCCCGCGCATGTCCACCGCGGCAGCGTAGCGGGCTGCGGCGGACGCCCGCTGCTGGGCCACGAGCCGGGCCCGCAGGCGGTGGGCGGGCTGGGTGTTCACTGCTCACCGCCTTCTCGGGGCCCCGTGGCTGCCGGGCCGGCCCCGTTTGGGGCCGGCCGCTGGGCGGGGAGGGGGAGGTGGGCCCAGACGGTCTTGCCACCGGTGGCGGGGGTGGTGCCCCAGGCGGTGGCGATGGTGTCGATGATGCGCAGTCCGCGCCCGCGGGGCTCGTGCGGCGAGGGGTGGCGCAGGGTAGGTGGTGCCGGTGAGGTGTCGGCGACTTCGATGCGCAGGCCAGCTTCCGGGGTGAAGGCGAGGGTCAGGTCAGTGGGGCCGTTCGCGTGGTCGACGGCGTTGGCCAGGAGTTCGGCCACCACCAGCAGCGCGTCCTGCACGGCGGCCCGGTCGGGGGCGGGCGGGCGGTGTTCGAGGACGGTGCGGGTGAAGTCCATGCCGTGGCGCACCCTTCCGGGGCCGGGGTTCGGGGCGAACGCGAGGTGGTAGCGGGCGGCCGGGGCGGCCGGGTGTGGTGGCATGTGGTGTCCGAACGGGAGCGGATCGTCGCGAATCATGCGTCTGCCCTGTCGGCCCGGCCTTAGACGGCCGGGGCATGCGGCAGCTGCCGCAGCGCCTGCTTGACGGTCGGGTGGAGGGGGAAGACCTGGTCGGCCTGGGTGATCCGCAGCACCTGGCGCACCGGCTCGGTGGGCGCGGCCAGCACCAGCGGCACGCCGCGCCGTCCGGCTTCGCGGCGGGCGTGCAGGAGGGCGTTGAGGGCACTGGAGGTGAACAGGGTGGTCTGCGACAGGTCGACCACCAGCAGCGCGGGGTCCTCGGCGAGTGCGCGGGCCAGGGCAGCCTGGAGCTCGCGCTCGTTGTCCATGTGCAGATCGCCGAGGGGCGTGCACACCACCGCGTCGTCGACGGCGGTTACCCCGGCGAGAAGGTCGGCTTCCGGCCCCGGGCGCGCGTGGTAGTGGTTGGTCGTCATGGGACGCCTCCTGGCCCCCCGAAGGCTCCACCACCAACTGGAGGCGGCGGGCCGGGGCTAGGAACCCACGCGGGATGCGGGGAGACGTCGCAGCGACAGCCGACGGGCACCCGGCCGCCACGATGACGGAAACCGGTATGTCTACACACCTACCCTCCAGGCCACCGCCGACGCAACCGGCCGCGTCAAGGTTCACTCAACATCCACCTTGCGAAGATCACCGCTTCCGCTCATCCGCGGCCGGGCACGAGGTGGCGGCACAGCCGGTCCGGGATGCTCGCCCGGGACGCCCCGTACGCACGGCACGGGCCTTGTACCCGCGTGCGGTGGGCGCCCCACGGCCCGCCGAGCCCACCACGCGCGCCTCAACCCGAGGGCGGTGACAACTACCCCGTTCACCGAGCCCAGGACGGCCGCTGCGTGCGCTGCGCCGTCCCGTGGCCGTGCGCCCCCGTGCGGAGCACCGCGTGAAGCCGCCGTCCGCCCAGGACGCCGGGCCCGCCGTTCTCGGCTGCCGTACGGGACCGCGGGGCCGCACCTACCGCGTCGCCGCCGACGGCACCCGCTACGGCCGCACGCCCAAGGCTGGCCTCACCGCCGCGCCCCCGGCCGATCCCGACGCCTACCACCCGCTGGCCGCTGTGCCAGTGCCCGCTCTGCCGCACCGAGCGGGAGCTGACCTCCCGGCACCACGGACCGAGGGCCGGGGCGCACGCACGCGTTCCGGCCCTTCCGACGTCCCGGGAGCCCGTACCATGTCGATCATGGAAAGCCCCACGCGAGCCATCGAAGACGAGGACCAGACCGACGACGGCGCCCGCTGCGGATGGTGCAGGAAGCCCATCCGCGCCACCGGCCCCGGCCAGCGTCCCGGCTACTGCCCGGGGCGCAGCTGCTCCTCCAAGGCCTACCGCGCCCGCCGCCAGGCCCGCCAGGACGCCGTCCTGGCCGCCGCCGCCGATGGCACGCGCGAGCCATCAACGATGTTCAACGCCGAGGCCGCCGAACAGCTCGCCCGCCTCGGGGCCCTGGCCGAGCGCACCGCCCGCCGGCTCGCCGGAGACCTGGACGCAGGGGCGGCTCCGATGCACCTACGGGTGAGCCTGTCCGCCCTCACCCAGGCCGCCCAGAGCCTGCTCGCCCACGCGCGCACTGCCGTCCAGCAGGCCGAGGCCGGTCTGCCGGGGCAGCCGGCAGCACCCGGTCTTGATGGCACGCGCGCGGCATCGTCCGGGAAGACCGCGCCCAACCTTGACGGCACGCGCGTGGCACCGTCCGACGGGGTCGGACTTCCGGAGCCAGCCGACCCGCCCACCTCGCTGCTGCCACCGGCACCCCGGCCCGCAACCTACGGCCCCGCCACCCCAGAAGCCACGCGCGTGCCATCAAGAGACGGCGGCCTGGCCGTACGGGAAGCGCAGCCCCCCACCCCGACGGCACCGACAACCGAGCAGCGCGCCGAAATCGCCAACACCGTTCCCGACACCATCGACCGGATAGCCCGGCACACCCCGCCCCCCGCCCAGCCGACACCACCGCCACCGCCGCAGCTCGCCCTGGACACCCGCATCAGCGCCCTCAGCCCCGAATTCCTCGGCGACCCCGACCAGCACACCGACCTCGGCGACGGACTGACCCTGCACGGCTGGGCCGCCTACCCCCGCGTCGCCACGATCGAGCAACGCGGACGCACGATCGCCTGGATCGAAGAAGGCGTCCGCGGCCCCGCCGGATGGGCAGTCCTGGTCGAAGGCCGACTCGTCGTAGACCGAGTCGACCACCGCCCCCTGCTCGCCGAGACCAACCAGGACGCGATCGCCCTGCTGCGCCTCGCGCTGCGCCAGGGCGTGGTGCGCTGACCGGATCTGACGGCCCGCCCGGCCGCCGGACGGGGCCTGAACCAAAGCCGCAGGTCAATCCACCGAGCGGCATCGGTCGTCGGCGGCTGGGCGCATCTCGATCTCACCTGGGCTGCGCGATCGACTCGATCAGCTCACGTCGGACGACCACCGTCCGCGAGATGCCGTCCGCCCACGTCTGCCGCCGGGGATGGACCAGCGGGCGTAGGTACCCGGCGCCCGCCGGGAGGGCGTCCAGGATGTGCAGCAGCCCGCGCAGGATGCTGCGGGCCGGGCCCACCGGCGCCCCTGTCTCCTCGTCGACCGTCACTACCCCCGTGAGCCGCTGCCCGAGGCTCTCACCGGTCCGGCCGCGCTCCGTCCACTGGACGACCAGCCAGGCCGCGCCCACCGCCCAGTAGCCGCCCGCCAGCCACCCGCGGACGTCCACGCTCGCCAGCAGCGCCAGCAGCTGCACGGCAGCGAACGCCGGTGCCGCCAGGTGCAGCACCGCCAGGTACGCCGTCATCAAACCGCCGGCAATCCCGAGGTCGATCCCAGCCGCCGTCGCGCGCGCCGCCCATCCGGCCAGGCCTGGGATCGCCGCCGCCTTCAGGCGGCGAGGCTGCGGCAGGGCCGGTACCACCGGGTGCGGGGTCGGCGGCACCGCAGGCGCCCACCACGGAGCTGCCGGCGGACCCGAGGCCAACGGTTGGAAGACCGGTCGGCAGCCGGAGGAGTCGTTCATGATCCGGACAACGATGCAGCTGCGGACTGGTGCCGTGCGGGCCCGCCGAACGGGTCGGCCCATACCGGCACCGACAGCGGGACCGCCGCCACCGACCTCCGACGCGCCCGAAGTGTTCGCCGACCATGCCGCCGCCCCCGGTACCGCGGTCGGGACGAAGGCCAGGACGCCGAGCTCGAACCGGCCTGGTGGTGACCCGGCGTCCCCGCCTTCGCCGCGCGGTGTCGGTGCCGGCTGGGAGGCTGGGCAGCATGGATGACGAGGCACTGCTGCGGGGCCGGGTCTACGGCGCCGACCACGACGACCCCGACCCCGGCCCCCGGCCCGGTCGCGCGTACCGCGAGCTCGTCGGCGGCCCGCTCGACGGCCTCCTCCTGGACGTCACCGGCTGGGACACCGACCAACTCGCCGACGGCGCCGCACTTGCCACTGAGATCGGCCGCTACGGCGCCGGCGGCCGCGCCCACTACGAACCCCGCCCGACAGATCCGGCCCGCTGGGACTGGGCCGGCGACACCCCCTGACCCGATCCCAGCTCGCTGACCTCAGAAACCCTGCCGGACAGTCAGGGTCTCGCGGTACCGTGGCGCCCCCGCAAACGCATGAGCAAGGGATCAACCGTGGCGTTCTCGTTTCGCGTCGACAAGATGACCCTCACCGATGGCACCGTCGTCTCCGCCCCGGCGAACGGGATGACGGTATTCATCGGCCCCAACAACAGTGGAAAGTCTGTGTTGCTGGGAGAAATCGCCAGCCATCTTGCCAGCTACCCCGGACCGGCCTCCACGACCCGGTGGCTGAGAGAAATGGAAGTCGAGGACGAGGGAACACAAGAGGATTTCCTTCAATACCTGCACAGCGTCGGAATGGTGCCCCGCGTCCGGCCGGAGGGTCCGTACTATCCTCTGCAAGGCCGCCATGTCACCCCGATGACTGAAATGGGAATCCCGGAGCACATGCTGACGGCGTGCTGGAGCAGCCGTACCTACGGACAGATCGCTTCCCTGCTGTTGTCGACGCAGTGGACTGTCGACCGGCTGCAGGACCAGACGAGCGCCACCCAGTTGAACCGGATGAACCCGCCGTCCCACCCCACTCAGTACCTCAGGACTGAGCCGTCGGCGCTCGCGGAGTTCTCCCGGCTGATCGAGAGTGCCTTCGGCACCCCGATCTCGATGAACCGCTACGACGAGCAGGGCCTTCGGCTCACAATCAACCACCCGGAACTCCCCACCGACGCGGACCCCGCTTCCTACGAGTACTGGGACGCCTACAGGGCCCTCGACGGAGTCGCGGCCCAGGGCGACGGCTTCCGCAGCTTCATCAACCTCCTCCTCCACACGCTTGTACGCCCCACACCCGTCATCGTCATCGACGAGCCGGAAGCCTTCCTCCACCCACCACAGGCACGACTCCTCGGCCGCATCCTCGCCGAGCGCACCCCCTCCCCGTGCCAGGTGTTCGTCGCCACCCACAGCGCCGACTTCCTCAGCGGCGTCCTCGAAGCCACCACCAAACCCGTAGCCCTCGTCCGACTCACCCGCACAACAGCAGGCCCCCGCGCAAACCAACTGGACCCCGAAGACGTCGCCAGCATCCTCCGCACCCCGATGCTGCGCTACTCCAACATCATCGCCGGCCTTTTCCACGACGGCGTCGTGCTCGGAGAATCCGCCGGAGACTGCCAGTTCTATGCCGCAACCATCGACGCACTTAAGAACAACGACCACCCCAGCGCCAACCTGGTATTCCTCCACACCGGCGGCAAGCACCTCCTCGCCGACACCGCAGCCAGGCTGCGCAAATGTGGTATACCCGTCGCCGTCATTACCGATCTGGATCTCCTCAACGACAAGGGAACACTGAAAACAGCCCTCACCGCCGCAGGCGGGGACTGGGAACAGATTTCGGCCGACTTTGACATCCTCGATCGACACATGCGGGACGAGAAGACCGTTATCACCGCTGCTGCGGTCAAGAGGCGAATTCTTGAGACACTCGGAGACCCGAAGGACGGCACCCTGCTCACGGAGAAACAGGCTGAAGAAATTAGAGGCATGCTCAAGGCCACCAGCAGCTGGTCCAACCTCAAGAAGGCCGGCCTGCCGCTTCTCAGTAGTTCTCCGGCCTATATGGCCGCCAAAAGAAGCTTCGACGTCCTCGCCGAACGGGGTATTTTCGCGGTGCCAGTTGGCGAACTCGAAAAATGGGTTCCTGAGGCGGCAGTGAAGAAGAACCGATGGCTTGCTTACGTTTTCGAGAACGGCTACCACCTCAAGCCGTCCGATGAACTACGCCGGTTCTGCGAACGGATCACAAGCTATCTGAGCACCGCTGCTGCAACAGGCTCCTCCGCCCCGGCCGTCCCCGACGCTCAGTAGCGCAACCAGAACTTCCTGAGTTCCGGCACGCGGCCCGACCACGCAGCTCCGCCGACCAGCCACAGGGCTACGCATCCGGCGGCCTCGATCACGAGGCCGAGGCCGCCGGCCGGGCGGTGGGTTGGTCAGGCCGCGGAGGCCTGCGAGGCGTCGTCGGGGCGGCCGGCTTGCTTGAGGGCCATCTCCGTCTTGTGCCGGTTCCCTGCCCCGGCCCAGTACGGGTGGGCGTACAGCTCGGCACCCACCGCGGCGAACGCGGACCGCGCCTGCTCGGTCGGATCGGCCACCCAGTCGGCCTCGGCGGCGTACCACCGGCGCTGGAGGTCGAGCAGGTCAGCGGGGAAATCAATGGCATCGGACACGACGCCCATCGTAGGTCGCACACCCGTACGGCCGACCGCACGGCACCCCGAAGTCCCAGTCGGCTCGCATGCCCGGAGCCCACGCTTCCGGATGGCATGTTCGCGGCCGAAAACTCCCAGGTCACAGCCCTAGCCACCAGCCGATCAGCGGGCCTAGCATTCCCTCCACGACGGCCCCACCACAACACCACCGGGCCGCCGAGCAGCACAGCAGCGCCACGCCCCGGGCGCTGCTGACCTCCCACCGGCCGGGCCCCGCGGAACACCCCTGCTCCCCACGGGCCCGGCCGGCTGCGCCCCACGTCAGCCGCGAAGCCCTCGCCACACCGGTTGCCGGAGCCGGCCGGCGTCGGTGAGTTCCAGGAACTCGACTTCGGCGTGGAGCTCGGGCCGGACGAACCGCACTTCGGTGCCGCGCGGCAGCCCCAGGCTGGCGCCGGTGGTGAACGGTGACACCGGGACGGTGAGGCGGCGCAGGGTGGCGGCCAGGGCGCGTCTCTCGGCGGTGACCATGCCGCTGCTGACCGAGCCGACGAACAGGAGCCGGCCGTCGTCGGCTGTGGAGGGGACGCCGACCAGGACGGCGCGCACCGAGGTACCGCCCGGGCCGCCGGGCAGCCAGCCGCCGATGACGACGTCCGCTACCCGCAGGTGCTTGATCTTGGTCCAGTCCCGGGAGCGGGCACCGGGCCAGTAGAGGGAGTCGAGCCGCTTGGCGACGACGCCCTCCAGCCGGTGTTCGCGGGTCCAGCCGTAGGCCTCGGTGACCGAGTCCCACACCGGCGGTACCCGCAGGTGCGGCCGGTCCAGCTCCAGGGCTTCCAGGAGGTCACGCCGGCGCGCGTACGGTTCGTCGAGCAGTGACCGCTCGCCGGTGTGCAGGAGGTCGAACGCGACGTACAGGGCTGGTGCGGCGGTCGCGCCGGCCCGCACCGCGGCCGGGCGGGTGCGGTGGATGCGGCCCTGCAGCGCGCCGAACGACGGGACGCCGGAGCGCATCACGACCAGCTCGCCGTCCAGGATCAGTGGGCCGCGGACTTCCGTGAGCGCGTCGGCGACCTCGGGGAATCGGTCGGTGAAGTCCACACCGGAGCGGCCCAGCAACCGCACCGGCGCGGCCTCGGGCACGTACGCGACGCACCGCGCCCCGTCCCACTTCACCTCTGCGACCCACCCGGTTCCGGACGGCAGCGCTCCGGCCGTCGCCAGCATCGGCTCGATGTGGGGCAGCCGCACCCGTGCGGACCCTCGGGCACTCACACCCCAAGGGTGCCGCCGAACCCCACCCGGAGCGGAACCGGATACACCCATCCGCCAGCCCCGAGGTGGTGCGTGCTGGGTGGCTGGCGGACGGGTTCAATGCCGGGATTCGCCAAACGGCGCGGCTGGCGGCGACGGCCTGGTCGAGATGCTCCGCGAGCCGGGGCAACTGGGTGACTGGACACCCGAACGATGTCGCGGGCACCCGGGCGCGCTCCGAAGGCCACCTCGATGCCCCTCACCCTGCCACGCACCCACGCCCGTTTCGACCCGCGGCACGGGCCTGAACGCGCCCGAACGCCCCCGTGGCGGCCTGGCACGGCCACCCTGGCCCCGTACGGCCCCGGCGGTGATTCCGCCCCGCTGGCGGCCTGTCAGGGCCCGGGGTGGCTGTTGTTCGGCAGCCACCCCGGCGACCGACGCCGCAGCAGGCGGCATCAATCAGCTGCCCTGGAGCGGTGGCGATACGCCTTCTGTTTGCAGGCCCTGGAGCAGAAGCGCTGGGGCCGCCCGCCGCGTCGGCTTTGCAGTGGGACCGTCGGCTCCTGGCACTGCTCGCA
Organism: Kitasatospora sp. NPDC001547; assembly: GCF_042894165.1. Classification (NCBI taxonomy): domain Bacteria; kingdom Bacillati; phylum Actinomycetota; class Actinomycetes; order Kitasatosporales; family Streptomycetaceae; genus Kitasatospora; species Kitasatospora sp. NPDC001547. The sequence goes on from NZ_JBIAVL010000048.1 coordinate 11,457, forward strand.
GGGGTGGAACAGCCTCATCTCCACCGCCCGTACCGCCGCCTTCAGGTTGGGCGGCAGACCGTCGGCCAGGTCCCGGATTTCACCCCAGCTCCATTGCTGGTCCAGGGCGTATCGGCTATGACCGTTCCACTGTCCGAGCAGCGCCGTCCGCGTCACACCGGTCTGTCGGCGGACCTCGGCCTCCGAGAGGTCCATGGTGGCGACCAGGAGGATGAGGGCATCGATGCGGTCCGATGCCTCCGGACTGAACGTCAGGGCGTTAGTAGTCGCGGTCCGGGCCGTGGGATCGCTGGGAACCGAGCGGCGGGTCACTCGGCACCGCCGGCGGGCGCAGCGGTGGCGCCGTGGTCGACGACCTGCCCGGGGATGACCGGGGCGGGTGCCGATGCGCTCGCACTCTGCTGCTGGCCGAGTTGCAGCCCGCGCAGGGGAGCGGTGAGTTCACGCACGCCCTGGTGGCGGGGCGTGAACTTCTCCACGGCGCCGATCAGCATGGTGAACCGCCCGACCATGTCGGGCATGTCCTGGGCCCGCGTCCGGCTCACGCACACCCGCACGATGTACGCGATCAGGACCGCCAGCACGACGATGGAGCCCAGAACGAGGGTGACCACCAGGGCCGCGATGACGAGGGCAGTGTCCAAGGTTTTCTCCTTTGGAACGACGAAAGGCCCCCGCAGCGGCGGAGGCCTTGAGAACGAGCTGGGTCTGTCAGGGCAACAAAAAAGCCCTGCAACAAGCAGGGCTTCAATAGGACAGGACACAAGTGTGCCTACAGGCCCCAGTGTCGCAAAAAGTCGTCTCCTCGTCAAAAGCCCATCTGAGCTGGGAGAATGCGCCCGTTTGGCAATAATAACGGGCCCGGAGGTTACGTAACACCGCCCTTCACGCCTTCTCAAAACGGACATCAGAGTCGACGGTGGGCCCGTGCGGGGCTTCCGCCACGCCCCTGAGGTTTGAGGGGGGTGTAGTTGAGGTGTGGGGTGGTGTGTGGGCTGGGGTTTTGTGGGTGGGGTGAGAACGGGCGTGTGGGGGTTGGTGGGCTTAGAAGTCGTTGTCTTTCCGATAATGACGGGTGCGTTTCCGCTGGTCAGGCGTAGTGCCGGTGCCTCGGTGGCAGAGACGGGTTGTCGTGTCG
>NZ_JBIAVL010000049.1:0-11948 GCF_042894165.1 Kitasatospora sp. NPDC001547
TCTTCGGTCGTCACAACCCGATGCTGGACACCCTTCCTGCATGCCCGGAGCAGAACCGGCAAACCCAGCCCACTTCGGAACTACTCGTCTAGGCCGGGCGGTTTCGACGTCCCGAGGTCCGCGCACTCCCCGGAGCGCGCGGACCTCCGCCGTTTGCCGTCCGCCGTTTGCCGTCCGCCTTGCCCGGGCGCCGCCGGGCGCCGGCTCACGGCACCAGTATCCGCAGGGCGTCCTTCGCCACCGCGACCTCCACCGGGAGGGAGGTGATGAACTCCCCGTCGGCGTAGGCGGTGATGCCGGGGGACTCGATCCGCAGGGACTCGGTGCGCAGCGTGGTGACCTCCGGGTGTCCCACGTGGGTGCCCTTGAAGAGGGTGGGGAAGAAGCGGGCGATGCGCAGCCGGGGCATGGCGTCGACCAGGGTGAGGTCGAGCAGCCCGTCGTCGGGGAGGGCGGCGGGGCACATCAGCATGCCGCCGCCGTAGCTGCGGGTGTTGCCGACGGCGGCCAGGGTGAGGTCGCGTTCGATGACGGTGCCGTCGGCGAGGGTGATCCGGAAGGGCAGCGGGCGCAGGTTGGCGAACTCGGCGAGGATGGCGAGGTTGTAGCGCATCCGGCCGCGCGGCCAGCGCAGCCGGTTGGCGCGGTCGCTGACCAGGGAGTCGAAGCCGGTGGCGAGGACGGAGCCGTACCAGCGCACGGCGCCGTCGGGGCCGGTGATCCGGCCGAGGTCGACGCCCCGGGTGCGCCCGGCGGCGATGACGTCGGCGGCGTCCTCGGGGGCGCCGAGCGGCAGCCCGTACTCGCGGGCGTGGTCGTTGCCGGTGCCGGCCGGGACCACGCCGAGCGGGACGGGAGTGCCGGCGAGGGCCTGGAGGGCGAGGTTGATCATGCCGTCGCCGCCGACCACCGCCACCGCGTCCACGCCGTCGGCCGCCGCCTCGCGGGCGAGGCGGACGGCGTCCTCGGGGGAGCGGCCGGCGTGCGGTTCGACCTGGACGCCGAGGGCCCGCAGCCGGGCGGTGGCCCGGTGGGCGGCGGGCTCGGCGTGGCCGATGCCCGCCGCCGGGTTGGTGAGAACGGCGACCCTGCGGACGGTTCTCACGCCGGTCACGGGATCAGCTTGCCGGGGTTGAGGATGCCCGCCGGGTCGAGTTCGGCCTTGACGGCGCGCAGGATGCGCACGCCGAGCTCGCCGACCTCGTCGGTCATCCACGGCCGGTGGTCGGCGCCGACGGCGTGGTGGTGGCTGATGGTGCCGCCGGCGCCGAGGATGGCGTCCCCGGCGGCGCGCTTGGCGGCGCCCCAGCGGGTGAGCGGGTCCTCGCCGAGGGCGGCGACGACGGTGAAGTAGAGCGAGGCGCCGGTCGGGTAGACGTGGGAGACGTGGCAGAGCACGAGGGAGCCGGGCAGGGCCGTGGTGAGCGCCTCGGTGACGGCGACCCGCAGGGTGGGCAGCCGGCTCCAGCTGGTCGCGGTCTCCAGGGTCTCGCACAGGGCGCCCGCGCTGAGCAGCGAGTCGCGCAGGTAGGGGGCGTTGAACCGGCCGTGCTCCCAGGCCCGGGCCGGGGCTTCGCCGAGCGAGGTGCCGCCGGCGGCGAGCAGGGCGTCGCGGGTGAGCTGCTGCCGGGCGGCGACCTGGGCGGCGCTGCCCTCGAAGACGGTGACGGCCAGGCAGCCGGTGACCGCCGGAGCGCCGCCGATCTGCTCGGTCAGGGCCAGGTTGATCATGGTCTCGGCCTCGTCGGAGAGCCGGATCACGGTCGGGCCGGTGCCCTGCTGCTCGACGGCGCGCAGCGCGGCGGTGCCGGTGGCGAAGTCGGGGAAGCTCCACGCCTCGTACGCCTTGACGGCGGGCAGCGGGTGGACCCGCAGCCGGACGGCGGTGATCACGCCGAGGGTGCCCTCGGAGCCGAGGAAGAGCTGGCGCAGGTCGGGGCCGGCGGCGGAGGCGGGGGCGCGGCCGAGGTCGAGCACCCCGCTGGGGGTGACGACGCGCAGCCCGCGCACCATCTCGTCGAAGCGCCCGTACCCGGCGGAGTCCTGGCCGGAGGAGCGGGTGGCCGCGAAGCCGCCGATGGTGGCGTAGCGGAAGCTCTGCGGGTAGTGGCCGAGTTCCCAGCCGCGCTCGGCGAGCAGCTGTTCGGCGGCGGGGCCGGTGAGGCCGGCGCCGAGGACGGCCTCGCCGGAGGTCTCGTCCAGGTCGAGCAGCCGGTCGAAGCGGCGCAGGTCGAGGGAGACGACGGCGTGGAAGGCGCCGCGCTCGGGGTCGAGGCCGCCGACCACGCTGGTGCCGCCGCCGAACGGGACGACGGCGATGCGGCGTTCGGCGCACACCGCGAGGACGGCGGCGATCTCCTGCTCGCTGCCGGGCAGAACGACGGCGTCGGGCGCGTCCTGGGGTTCGCGGCTGCGGCGGCGCAGCAGGTCGGGGGTGGACTTGCCGCCGGCGCGCGGCAGCCGGTCGGCGTCGGCGGCGCTGACGTGCGCCTCGCCGACGGCGGCGGCGAGCGCCTTGAGGTCCTCGGCGGAGATCCGGGACGGGTGCAGCACGACCTCGTCGGCGCCCGGCCCGGGGGCGGCGTCGCCGGTGACGCCGAGGGCGGCGGCGAGCAGTCCCTTGATGTCGGCGGACAGCTCCCTGGCCAGGGCCGGGTCGCCCCAGGCGTCCCACTTCATCGGGGGGAGCGGAAGTGCGGCGCCCGCCGGTTCCGCTTGCGTCTCAGGTGCCATGCGTTACAGTTTCACACATCATGTCAAGTAGTAACGCCGAGCCGTCGAGTGCGGCCGATCAGCCCAGCGGCACCGAGCCGCGCAGCACCGACGACACGATCCTGGACGCCGCCGCCGACCTGATCGTCCACCTCGGCGTGCGCCGCACCCAGCTCGCCGAGATCGCCCGCCGCGCCGGGGTCAGCCGTCCGACCGTCTACCGCCGCTGGCCCGACGTCCGGGCGGTGATCGGCGCGCTGCTCACCCGGGAGATCCTCGCCACCCTGGCGGCCACCGCGCAGGCCGGCCGCGACCGGGAGGCCTTCGTCGAGCGGACCGTGGACATCGCCGTCCGGCTGCGCGACCACCCGGTGATCGGCGCGCTGCTGCGCTCCGACGACTCCGACCTGCTGCTCGAGTACGTCGTCGAGCGGCTCGGCGCCAGCCAGCGCGGCCTGCTGGAGGCGCTGCGCACCGGCATCCAGCAGGGCCAGGCGCACGGCTCGATCCGGGCCGGCGAGCCGCTCGAACTGGCCGCCATGGTCCTGCTGATCGCCCAGTCCACCGTCCAGTCGCACCGCATGGTCGCCTCCCTGCTGCCCGAGGCGGCCTGGCGGCGCGAACTGGCCAGAGCACTGAACGGATACCTCGCGCCGTGACCCCCACCCCAGGCCCGCACGCCGGACCGTACGCAGGAACCGGCCGGCTCGACGCCGTCCGCCGGGAGCTGGAACTCCACGCGCTCGGCGACGACGCCCGGATCGACCTCCTGGTCATCGGCGGCGGCGTCACCGGCGCCGGAGTGGCCCTGGACGCGGCCTCGCGCGGCCTGCGCACGGTGCTGGTCGAGGCCCGCGACCTCGCCTTCGGCACCAGTCGCTGGAGCTCCAAGCTGGTGCACGGCGGGCTGCGCTACCTCGCCTCCGGGCAGCTCAAGGTCGCCCGGGAGAGCGCCGTCGAGCGCAACGTGCTGATGACCCGCACCGCCCCGCACCTGATCCGGGCGCTGCCCCAACTGGTGCCGCTGATCCCGGGTCTGCTGCGCCCGGGCCAGGCCGCGCTGATCCGCACCGGCTTCCACGCCGGCGACGCGCTGCGCCTGACGGCCGGCACCCCGGGCGCCCTGCTGCCCCGGGTGCGCCGGATCGACGCCGACCGGACCCGCCGACTGGTGCCGGGCGTCCGGACCGCCGGGCTGCGCGGCGCGCTGGTCGCCCACGACGGCCAACTCGTGGACGACGCGCGGCTGGTGGTCGCGTTGGCCCGGACCGCCGCGCAGTACGGCGCGAGCGTGCTGACCAGGGTGCGCGCCGAGCAGGTCACCGGCACCTCGGCCCGGCTGGTGGACACCCTGACCGGGCGGGAACTGGCCCTCCGGGCCGGCGCGGTGGTCAACGCCACCGGCGTCTGGGCGGGCGAGGTGGACACCTCGATCAGGCTCCGTCCCAGCCGGGGCACCCACCTGCTGGTGGACGCGGCGGCCCTCGGCCACCCCACCGCCGCCCTCACCGTGCCGGTGCCCGGCTCCACCAGCCGGTTCGTCTTCGCCCTGCCGCAGCAGCTCGGCCGGGTGGCGATCGGCCTGACCGACGAGGACGCCCCGGGCCCGATCCCGGACGAGCCGCAGCCCACCGAGGCCGAGCTCGCCTTCCTCCTCGACACCGTCAACGCCGCCCTCGCCACCGCCCTGACCAGGGCGGACGTTCGCGGCGCCTACGCCGGGCTGCGCCCGCTGATCGACACCGGGGACGGCAGCACCGCCGACATCTCGCGCGAGCACGCGGTGCTGGAGAACCCCGACGGGGTGATCACCGTGGTCGGCGGCAAGCTCACGACCTACCGCCGGATGGCCCAGGACGCGGTGGACACCGCCGTCCGGCTGCGCGGCCTGCCCGCCCGCGCCTGCTGGACCGCCCGGCTGCCGCTGGTCGGCGCCCCCGGCCACCGCGACAGCCGCCCGCTGCCGACCGGGACGGGGCCCGCCGGCCCGGTGCCCGCCTCGCTGCTCGCCCGCCACGGCGGTGCGGCCCACGAGGTGCTGGCGGCCGGGGAGTTGACGCCGATCGCGGAGGGCCTGGACGTGACCCGTGCCGAGGTCGCCCACGCCGTCCGCCACGAGGGCGCGCTGGACGCCGCCGACGTGCTCGACCGCCGCACCAGGATCGGGCTGGTCGCGGAGGACGCCGAGCGGGCCCGGAAGGCGGTCGAGGAGATCGTGGCGGAGTGCCTCGGGGGCGGTCGGGAGGGCTGAGCGCTCCGCGGGAAGGGGCTTTCCGATCTGCGTGAACAAACCCACCCGAACGGATGGTTTCAGCGCGCCGTGCGCTCCGGCATCGGGTGCTCGGCGCCGGACAGCTCCAGCACGCAGGAGAGCGGGTGCTCGGCCCGGCCCGTGCGGTCCAGCCGCACCGCGAGCGGCTTCGGCGGTTCCTCGGCGACCTGGGCGGCGAGGGTCAGCGGGTAGACGCCGTGGCCGTGGACCCGGTGGAAGGCGCACTCCTTGCCGTCGACCAGCAGCTCGGTCTCGGTGATCCAGCCGGACCGCACGTTGACGGTCACCGAGTGCCCGCCCTGATCGAGGTGGAAGCTGTACCGCTGGCGCATCGGGACCTCCGGCGACAGGCCTGCGACGAGGGGAAATCCACTGCCAGTCTAGGGTCCCCGGTCCTCACGGTGCTCGGCGTGCGCGGCGCAGGGGTGCGCGGCCGGCCGCAGACGGATTCTCGTGATCTCTACAGTGTTGTAGATTCGTCCACAGGGAGAGATCCGAGGAGGGCATTGTGGGAGTTTCGCTGGCCAAGGGCGGCAACGTCTCGCTGAGCAAGGAGGCGCCCGGTCTGAGCGCCGTGATCGTCGGTCTCGGCTGGGACGTGCGTACCACCACCGGGGCCGACTACGACCTGGACGCCAGTGCGCTGCTGTGCAACGCGCTGGGCAAGGTGGTCTCGGACCAGCACTTCGTCTTCTTCAACAACCTCCGCAGCCCCGACGGTTCGGTCGAGCACAGCGGCGACAACCTGACCGGCGGCGGGGACGGGGACGACGAGCAGATCAAGGTCGACCTGGACCGCGTCCCGGTCGACGTGGCCAAGGTGGTCTTCCCGGTGTCGATCTACGACGCCGACGCCCGGCTGCAGAGCTTCGGCCAGGTGCGCAACGCGTTCATCCGGATCGTCAACCAGGCCAACGGCGTCGAGATCGCGCGCTACGACCTCACCGAGGACGCCTCGACCGAGACCGCGATGGTCTTCGGCGAGCTGTACCGCAACGGCAACGAGTGGAAGTTCCGCGCCATCGGCCAGGGGTACGCCTCGGGTCTGCGCGGCATCGCGACCGACTACGGCGTCAACGTCTGACCCCGTCCGGCCGGTTGGGACAACACCCGCTGCCGCCGGGTGAATCGACGGGATTTCGGCGGTCGCGCCGTCCGCTCAGCCGGTCCGGCCGAGCGCGTGGCCGCCGAAACCCCCGCTGCCGGTGAGCTGTTGCCGCCACCAGGCGGTCATGGCCGGCTCGTCCATCCCCGACCAGTCCGGCGCCGCGGTGACCTGGGCCCGCCCGAGGGTGCGGCCCAGGTCCACCAACTCCCGGCCGGTCGCGGTGCGTTCGCGGTCGTAGGCGGCCAGCAGGTCGGGCCAGGAGCCGGCGTCCCGTCCCGCCAGCTCGAAGGCGTGGGCGTCCTGCATCGCCTTCACCGCGCCGCTGGTGTTGTGCGGGCGCACCACGGTGGCCGCGTCCCCGCCGATCAGCAGCCGGCCGGCCGTGCGGCGCCGGGCCGCCAGGTCGTAGATCGGCTGCAGGAAGGTCCGTTCGCGCGGGGTGAGCATGACCAGCCCGGCCCAGTACGGCGGCAGGTGCCGCTCGGCGAGCTGCCGCAGCTCGTCCAGCCGGGCGTCGGTGAGGCTGCCCGCCGGGATGCTGGTCGGGCCGTCCAGCCGCAGCCAGTCGGGGGTGGGGGCGTAGAAGACCCAGTTCACCTGGGTGCGGCCGGGCTCGACCCCGGGGATGCGGTAGATCACCGTCTGGCCGCCGGGGTAGCAGGCGGTGATGCAGTGCTCCTCCGGCCAGGGCGCGGCGCCGCCGGGCAGTTCGGCCAGCAGGGCGGCGTCGTAGCTGCCGCGCCAGCACACGTACCCGGCGTACTCGGGCTCGGCCTGCGGGCAGACGGCGGCGCGCACCACCGAGCGGTAGCCGTCGGCGCCGATCACCAGGTCGTACTCCTCGCGGCCGCTCCCCGCGTCGACCCAGGCGCCGTGCGACCCGTCGCCGCCGATCGGTCGGCCGGCGCCGTTCGGTCCGCCACCGCCATCGAGCCCGTTGCCGCCGTCCGGCCCGTTGCCGCCGTCCGGCCCGTTGCCGACGGCCGTCACCGTGGTGCCCAGCCGGAACTCGACCCGCTCCGGCATCCGTTCGCGCAGCGCCTGCCAGAGCACGCCCCAGTGGTGGGAGTGGAACGGGAACGGCTGGGCCCAGAGCAGCCGCCCGCAGCCGTCCGGCCCGTCGCCCTCGCCGGCCGCGCCCCGGGTGACCCAGCGGCGGACGGTGAGGCGGTGGCGCCGGGTGCCCGCGTCCAGGTGCCCGGCCCGGACCAGTTCGTCGAAGCGGTCGTTGTGGGTGCACAGCCCCACGCCGCGGTCCTCCAGGTGGCCGGGGCTGCGTTCCAGCACCACCACCCGTTCCGCGCCGAGCCGGGCGGCGGCGCCGGCGAAGGCGCTCCCGGCGATGCTGCCCCCGACCACGGCCACCGAGCCACCCCGCACGGTCGCTCCTCTCCCGAGCCCACGTCCTGCGCGTTGCCCCCGCGCGGTCCGGGACACGACGATACGCCGCCGGCCGCGCCCCGGCGCCGGGTTCGAGCCATCCGGCGGGTACTCCCGGCGACCCGGTCCCGCCTTATGCAACTAGTTGCATAAGGCGCCACCGGTCCCCTACCCTGCGGTAACAACCACCCCGCCCGCGCCCCAGGAGACGTCGATGAGCGCCCACCCCGGCAGCAGCCGCTACCCGCACCTGCTCAGCCCGCTCGACCTCGGCTTCACCACCCTGCCCAACCGCGTGATCATGGGCTCCATGCACGTCGGCCTGGAGGAGGCCCCCGGCGGCTACGAGCGGATGGCCGCCTTCTACGCCGAGCGGGCCCGCGGCGGCGTCGGCCTGATCGTCACCGGCGGCATCGCCCCCAACGAGGCCGGGCGCCCCTGGGAGGGCGGCGCGATGCTGACCACCGAGGAGGAGGCCGACAAGCACCGCGTGGTCACCGACGCGGTGCACGCCGCCGGCGGCCGGATCGCCCTGCAGATCCTGCACTTCGGCCGCTACGCCTACCACCGCGACCTGGTCGCCCCCAGCGCGATCCAGGCCCCGATCAGCCCCTTCACGCCCAACGAGCTCACCGCCGAGCAGGTCGAGCAGACCGTCGAGGACTTCGCCCGCTGCGCCGAACTCGCCCGCCGCGCCGGGTACGACGGCGTCGAGATCATGGGCTCCGAGGGCTACCTCGTCAACGAGTTCATCGTCGCCGCGACCAACCGGCGCGAGGACGAGTGGGGCGGCACGTACGAGCGGCGGATGCGCTTCCCGGTGGAGATCGTCCGCCGGGTCCGCGAGCGGGTCGGCGAGGACTTCATCATCGTCTACCGCCTCTCCATGCTCGACCTGGTGCCCGGCGGCTCCACCCTGGACGAGGTCGTCCAGCTCGCCCAGGCCGTCGAGGCCGCCGGGGCGACCATCATCAACAGCGGCATCGGCTGGCACGAGGCCCGCATCCCCACCATCGCCACCTCGGTGCCGCGCGGAGCCTTCGCCTGGGTGACGAAGAAGGTGATGGGCACGGTCGGCATCCCGCTGGTCACCACCAACCGCATCAACACCCCCGAGATCGCCGAGAGCCTGCTCGCCGACGGCAGCGCCGACCTGGTCTCGATGGCCCGCCCGCTGCTCGCCGACGCCGACTTCGTCGCCAAGGCCCGGGACGGCCGCGCCGAGGCCATCAACACCTGCATCGGCTGCAACCAGGCCTGCCTCGACCACACCTTCAACCTCCAGATCACCTCCTGCCTGGTCAACCCGCGCGCCTGCCACGAGACCGAACTCGTCCTCGGCCCCACCCGGTCGCGCAAGCGGATCGGCGTCGTCGGGGCGGGCCCGGCCGGCCTCGCCTTCGCCGTCTCCGCCGCCGAACGCGGCCACGACGTCACCCTCTACGACGCCGCCGAGACGATCGGCGGGCAGCTGAACATCGCCCGGCGCATTCCCGGCAAGGAGGAGTTCGACGAAACGCTGCGCTACTTCCGCACCCGGCTCGCGGAGTTGGCCGTCACCCAGCGGCTCGGCGAGACCGTCACCGCCGAGCAGCTGGCCGAGCAGGGCCACGACGAGATCGTCCTCGCCACCGGCGTCACCCCGCGAACCCCCGTTGACATCCCGGGAATCGACCACCCCAGCGTGCTCGGCTACCTCGACGTGCTGCGCGACGGCGCGCCGGTCGGCGAGCGGGTCGCCATTCTCGGCGCCGGCGGCATCGGCTTCGACGTGGCCGAGTTCCTCACCGACCAGGGCGACGCCGCGAGCCTCAACCCGCCCGTGTTCCAGGCCAAGTGGGGCATCGACCCGGAGTACCGCGAGCGCGGCGGCCTGCGCGCCCCGGAGCGGCCGAAGCCCCCGCGCAGCGTCCACCTGCTCCAGCGCAAGACCGGCAAGGTCGGCGCCGGCCTCGGCAAGACCACCGGCTGGATCCACCGCACCGAGCTCAAGCACCGCGGCGTGGTGATGGTCCCCGGCGTCACCTACGACCTGATCGACGACGCCGGCCTGCACCTCACCGTGGACGGCGAGCGCCAACTGCTGCCCGTGGACACCGTCGTGCTCTGCACCGGCCAGGAACCGCGCCGCGACCTGTACGAGGCGCTGCGCGGGCGCGGCCTGTCCGTGCACCTGATCGGCGGCGCCGACGTGGCCGCCGAACTGGACGCCAAGCGCGCCATCAAGCAGGGCACCGAACTGGCCGCCTCGCTCTGACCTGGCCGTCTCGCCTCGACCCGCCCGGGGGCCCCGTACGATCGACGGCATGTCGCTGCCGCACGCCATCCTCACCGCCCTGCTGGAGAAGCCGTCCTCGGGGCTGGAGCTGACCAGGCGGTTCGACAAGTCGATCGGCTTCTTCTGGCCCGCCACCCACCAGCAGATCTACCGCGAACTCGGCCGGCTGGAGGCCTCCGGACAGATCCGGGCCCTCCAGCCGGACGGGCCGGTGCGCGGGCAGAAGAAGGAGTACGAGGTCCTGCCGGACGGCCGCGCCGAACTGGCCCGATGGACCGCCGAGGGCGCCGACCCGCGCGCCGTCCGGGAGCCGCTGCTGCTGCGGCTGCGGGCGGCCGCGGTGGTCGGCACGGACGGGCTGGCGGCCGAGCTGGAACGCCATCTCGCCGTGCACCGCGAGCAGTTGGCCGACTACCGGCAGATCGAACGGCGCGACTTCCCGGCCGAGCGGGCGGACACCGGGAACCGGCTCCAGCACGCGGTGCTGCGGGCCGGCATCGGCCTGGAGACCTTCTGGGTGCAGTGGCTCACCGAGACCCTCGACACCCTGGAGCCCCTCGACGCCCCGACGTCCCCCGACGCCCCGACGCCCAGCGGCCCGGCGAACCCGTCCTGACCGGTCCTGAGCCGGTCCTGACCGGTTCCGACCGGCCTGACCTGGCCCTGACCTGCGGATATCCCCGCCCGCGCGCCCCGTCCGGACCCCGGTGGGACACTGGTTGCCTGTCCCTGCCCGAACCCTCGACCGGGGGCCCGCATGTCTCGTCCCAGGCCCATCCACGCCCTCGCCGCCGCGGCCGCCGCCGTGGCGGTCGCCCTGGGCCCGGCGGCCCTGCCGGTGACGGCCGCACCCGCCCAGGACACCCAGGAACTGCCCACCGCCGACCAGCTGAAGTCGGCCCTGCTGACCGCCGCCGACCTCGGCCCCGACTACACCGAGCTCCCGGTGACGCAGAGCCCCGGCCCCGGCGAGAGCCCGGCCCCGGTGACCGGCTGCGCCGCGCTGAGCGCACTGATCAACATGCGCGCCACCCAGACCGGCAAGGACCTCCCGTACGCCGCCGTCGAACTCGACGGCCCGGACGGCAACCCGATGGTCACCCAGACCCTCGCGGCCGAGGCACCCGACCGGCTCACCGCCGACTTCAACACCGTCGCCGACGCCCTGCGGACCTGCCACGACATCACCTTCAACGCCGGCACCGAGGACAGCGTGACCTTCACCGTCACCCCGGTCACCCTCGGCGACCGCAAGGACGCCCCCGCCGTCCACCTCGACGGCAGCCTGGCCGGCGTCCAGCTCAACGCCTACGTCGGCATCGAGCGCTTCGGCACGGTCGCCATGGCCTTCGGCTACTTCGAACGCCAGGGCACCTCCGAACAGGCCGCCTCCATGCAGTACCGCACCGCCGTCGCCAAGGTCGAACGCACCCTCGGCACCCACGCCGGCAGCACCACCGCCCCCACCCCCGCCACCCCGGCAGGCCAACCCGTCTGACCCCCCCCGCCGCCCCGGCCCGGGGCGGCGGCATGCTCCAACCGTCTACCAGGTCGGCAACCCCGCGCAGCGCTGACTGGTCGGTCGGGGTACGGTGCGGTTCATCAACCTCCCTGGTGCTGGGGAGTCCTGGAACGGGGGGCAAGTTGAGCGGGTCGTCGAAGTACTCGAAGTTGCTCGTGCCTGGGGTGCTGTTGGGTGTCCTGCCGCTGGTGACTTCTTGTACCGCGGGGAAGGAACCCGCCCCTGCCGTCATCGGGACGTGGAAGGCGGGTGTCTCGTCGATCCAGTTCCTGGAAGGCGGAAAGCTCGGTGAGGTCTTCCTGTTGCCCTCCATGTGCCATGGTGAGTCCTCACCGACCGCCGTGAGGTTCACCGGCACGTGGGAGTACGGGAGCCAGGAGGATTCCGGCACTGGCGCGGTTGCCAAGCTGGCCGCTGCAGACGGGAATCCGACCTGCGAGCGGTACTTCCAGTACGTCAAGAACAAAACGGGCGAGGCGCTGATCCTGACCGGTGTGGACACCCGCCAAGGGCCTTTCGAGCGAAAGTAGTCGGGGATCGTGAGCTCTCGTCGAGTCCGTCTCCGGGGGCGGGGGCCCCCCCCGGGGGGGGGGGGGGGGCCCCGGGGGGGGGGGCGGGGGGGGGGGGGGGGGCGGGGGGGTGGGGGGGGGCGGGGGGGGGGGGGGGGGGGGGCCGG
>NZ_JBIAVL010000050.1:0-10208 GCF_042894165.1 Kitasatospora sp. NPDC001547
TCGGCGGTCGTCGTGCTGGACGCGCTGCCGCTGAGTGTGAACGGCAAGCTGGACCGCAAGGCCCTGCCCGCCCCCGCGTTCACCGCGGGCTCCGGCCGAGGCCCGGCGACGTTGCAGGAAGAGCTGCTGTGTGCGGCGTTCGCCGAGGCCCTCGGCCTGGAGAGCGTCGGCGTGGACGACGACTTCTTCGCCCTCGGCGGCCACTCCCTGCTCGCCGTCCGCCTGATCAGCCGGGTGCGCGTGGTCCTGGGTGTCGAGGTCCAGCTGCGGACCCTGTTCGAGGCGCCGACGGTCGCCGGGCTGGCGGCCCGCCTGACCGGCTCGGCCGGCGCCCGCCTCGCCCTGCGGGCCGGCGAGCGGCCGCAGCAGATCCCGCTCTCCTTCGCCCAGCAGCGGCTCTGGTTCATCGACCAGCTGGAGGGCCCCGGCTCGACCTACAACATCGCGTTCCGGGTGCCCCTCCCGGCCGATGTGGACGGCGAGGCGCTGAGCGCGGCGCTGCGCGACGTCATCGGACGGCACGAGATCCTGCGGACCGTCTACGCGGCGGGCGAGAGCGAACCGTTCCAGCGGATCGTCCACGCGGACGACCTCGCCTGGAACCTGCAGGTGGTGGAGGTCGCGCCGGACGCGCTGGACGAGGCGCTCGTCGAGGCCTCGGGCCACGCCTTCGACCTGTCGGCGGAGGTGCCGTTCCGCGCCACGCTGTTCGAGTCCGGGGCGGAGGAAAGGGTCCTGCTGATCCTGGTCCACCACATCGCCGCCGACGGCTGGTCCCAGGACCGGCTCAGCCGGGACGTCATGACCGCGTACGAGGCCCGGTCCGCGGGCCGGGCTCCGGAGTGGGCGCCGTTGCCGGTGCAGTACGCCGACTACACGCTGTGGCAGCGCGAACTGCTGGGCGACGAGGGCGACCCGGAGAGCCTGATTTCGCGCCAGATCGCCTACTGGCGTGAGGCGCTGGCAGGCCTCCCGGAGGAGCTGGTGCTCCCGGCGGACCGGCCGCGACCCGCGATCGCCTCGCACCGCGGTCACCGCCTGCCACTGGAGGTTCCGGCGGCGGTGCACGCGCGTCTGACGGAGGTGGCGCGGGCTGAGGGTGTGACGCCGTTCATGGTGTTGCAGGCCTCGCTGGCGCTGCTGTTGTCGAAGCTGGGTGCGGGGACGGACATCCCGATCGGTTCGGCGAACGCGGGCCGTACGGACGAGGCGCTGGACGACCTGGTCGGGTTCTTCATCAACACGCTGGTCGTGCGGACGGACCTTGCGGGCCAGCCGACCTTCCGCGAGGTGCTGGGCCGGGTGCGCGAGGCCACGCTGTCGGCCCTGGCGCACCAGGACGTGCCCTTCGAGAAGCTGGTCGAGGAACTCGCCCCTGCCCGCTCCCGTGCGCGGCACCCGCTGTTCCAGGTCCAGCTGGACCTCCAGAACAACGCCGGCGACAGGCTGACGGTGGATGCCGGGACACCGGCTGAGCCGACCGACGTCACCCCTGGCACTGCGGCGGCGAAGTTCGATCTGGAGGTACGGCTCACCGAGGCGTTCGACGCGCAGGGCGCCCCCGGCGGGCTGCGCGGCGTGGTGGTTGCGGCCGCCGACCTGTTCGACGCGGAGTCGGTCGAGCGGATCGCGTCCGCTCTGTTGCGAGTGCTGGACGCGGTGACGCGTGAGCCCGGCACGGCGGTGGACTCGGTGGACGTGCTGTCAGCGCGGGAGCGTTCGCAGGTGCTGACCGAGTGGAACTCCTCGGCGGTGGACTTCGGTTCGGTGCTGGTGCCGGGGCTGTTCGCGGAGCGGGTGGCGCGGACGCCGGATGCGGTGGCGGTCGTGGCCGACGGTGAGCGGGTGTCGTTCGCGGAGCTTGACGCGCGGGCGAACCGGCTGGCGCACTACCTGCTCGGCCAGGGTGTGGGCGCGGAGTCGTTGGTGGGTGTCTGCCTGCCGCGCGGTGTGGACGCGGTGGTGGCGGTCCTCGCCGCGTGGAAGGCGGGCGCGGGCTATTTGCCGGTTGATCCGTCGTACCCGGTGGAGCGGATCTCGTTCATGCTGGCGGACAGTGGCGCGGTGCTGACGCTCACCGATGAGGAGGTGTTGGACGAGCTGCCGGCGGGGCGCAACCGGTTGGTGGCGGTGGACAGCGCGCTGATGGTGATGCAGTTGGCCGTTCAGCCGGAGACGGCGCCTGTCGTCGAGGTGTCGGCGGACTCGCTGGCGTATGTGATCTACACGTCGGGGTCGACGGGTCGGCCGAAGGGTGTGGCGGTCACGCACGGCGGTCTCGCCAACTACGCGCGGTTCGCGGCGGGTTCGTACGGGGCGGAGGGTGGTGCGCCGCTGCATTCGTCGCTGGCGTTCGACCTGACGGTGACGAGTGTGGTGGTGCCGCTCATCTCGGGTGCGCCGGTGGTGGTCAGCCGTGAGGGCGGGGCCGAGGGCCTGGCGCAGCTGTTGCGCGATGGCGGTGGTTTCGGTCTGGTGAAGGCGGTTCCGGCTCATCTCCCGCTGTTGTCCGGCATGTTGTCGGAGGGGCAGTTGGCGAAGGCGGCGGGCCGGTGGGTGGTCGGTGGTGAGGCGCTGCCGGCCGGTGTGGTGCGGGACCTGCTGGCCAAGGCCCCGGGCTCGGTGGTGGTGAACGAGTACGGTCCGACGGAGGCGACGGTCGGCTGCGCGGTGTTCGAGGTCCGCGCGGGTGATGAGGTCGGTTCGGTGGTGCCGGTCGGCCGCCCGACCGCGAACATGCGGCTGTATGTGCTGGACGACGGGCTGCGTCCGGTGGCGCCGGGTGTGGCGGGTGAGTTGTACATCGCGGGTGTGCAGTTGGCGCGCGGGTACGTCAGGCGCCCGGGTCTGACGGCGGAGCGTTTCGTCGCCAACCCGTTCGAGCCGGGTGTGCGGATGTACCGCTCGGGTGATGTCGCGCGTTGGCGTGCGGATGGGCAGTTGGAGTTCCTGGGGCGTGCGGACGAGCAGGTGAAGGTCCGTGGTTTCCGGATCGAGCCGGGTGAGGTCGAGAGCGTCGTTGCCGCGCATCCGCAGGTCGCGCGGGCGGCGGTGGTGGCTCGGGAGGACGTGCCGGGTGACGTGCGTCTGGTGGCGTACGTCGTCGCCGACGACGAGGCGTCCGCCGAACTCGCCGACACCGTGGTGGCGTTCGCGGCCAGGCGGCTGCCGGAGTACATGGTGCCGTCGGCGGTGGTGGTGTTGGAGGCGCTGCCGCTGACGGGCAACGGGAAGCTGGACCGCAAGGCCCTGCCGGCCCCGGACTACGCGGCCGGCGCGGGCACCGGCCGGGCCCCGGCGAACGCGCGGGAGGAGGCGCTGTGCGCGGCCTTCGCCGAGGTGCTGGGCCTGGAGAACGTCACCGTCGACGACGACTTCTTCCAGCTCGGCGGCCACTCCCTGCTCGCCGTCCGCCTGGCCAACCGGATCAGGACGCTGCTCGGCGTCGAGGTGGAGATCGCGGCGCTGTTCGACGCGCCGACCCCGGCCGGGCTCGCCGACCGGCTGGCGCAGGAGACGGCCCCCGCACCGGCCAGGCCGGCCCTGCGGCCGCGGCGCAACCAGGAGGAGTCCTGATGGTTCCCTTGTCATTCGCGCAGCGGCGGCTGTGGTTCATCTCCCAGCTGGAGGGCCCGAGCGCCACCTACAACGTGCCGCTGGTCCTCCCGCTCGGCGGGGGTACGGACCGGGAGGCGCTGAACGCCGCGTTGCGCGACGTGATGGGCCGGCACGAGGTGCTGCGGACGGTGTTCACGACCGTGGACGGCGAGCCGTACCAGAGCGCCCTGAAGCTCGACGACCTGGACTGGGAGCTCTCCGTCGAGGAGGTGCCCCGGGCGGAGCTCGACGCCGCGATCGCGTCCGCCGAGGCGTACGGCTTCGACCTGGCGGCCGAGGTGCCGGTCCGTGCCCGGCTGCTGGTGGTCTCGCCGCAGGAGCAGGTGCTGGTCGTGGTGTTCCACCACATCGCCTGCGACGGGTGGTCGACCGGGCCGTTCACCCGCGACCTCATGACGGCCTACCAGGCCCGCAGCGAGGGCCGGGCACCCGAGTGGGAGCCGCTGCCGGTCCAGTACATGGACTACGCGCTCTGGCAGCGTGACCTGCTGGGCGAGGCGGACGACCCGGACAGCCTGCTGCACCGGCAGACGGCGTACTGGCGGAAGGCGCTGGCCGGCCTGCCGGAGGAGTTGGCGCTGCCGGTCGACCACCCCCGCCCGGCCGCGGCCTCCTACCGGGGCCACCGGGTGCGGCTGGACGTCTCGGCGCAGACCCACGCCCGGCTGGTGGAGCTGGCGCAGGCCGAGGGCGTCACCGCCTTCATGGTGCTGCAGGCGGCCCTGGCGGTCCTGCTGAGCCGCCTCGGCGGGGGGACGGACATCCCCGTCGGCACGGACGTCGCCGGCCGCACCGACGAGGCGCTGGACGACCTGGTCGGCTTCTTCGTGAACACGCTGGTGCTGCGCACCGACCTCGCCGGCGACCCGACGTTCCGCGAGACGCTGCGCCGGGTGCGGGCGACCAGCCTGGCCGCGTACGGGCACCAGGACGTGCCGTTCGAGCGGTTGGTCGAGGAGCTGGCCCCGGCCCGCTCGCTGTCCCGGCACCCGCTCTTCCAGGTGATGCTGACCCTGCAGAACGCCGCGCGCACGGTGCGGGACGGCGAGCGCGTCGAGGTGTCCGCCGTCTCCGCCGCCGGGGCGTCGGTGGCCAAGTTCGACCTGGAGGTGTCGTTCACCGAGGTGTTCGGGCCGGACGGCACGCCGTCCGGGATCCGGGGCTCGGTGACGGCCGCCTCCGACCTGTTCGAGGCGGGGACGGTCCTGCTGCTCGCCGACTGCCTGGCGGGAGTGCTCGACACCGTGACCGGCAGCCCGGAGCTGCCGCTGAGCGGGGTGCGGATCACGGACGGCTCGGGCACCGTGGCGGTCTTCCCGGGCCGCCCCTCCGCCGACCCCGTCACCCCGTCGCCCGGCGCGGCCGCGGACCGCCGGCTGGTCGCCTACGTGGTGCCCGCGCCGGGCGCCGTGGTCGACCCGGCGGAGCTGCGCGCGTTCGTCCGGGAGCAGCTGCCGGAGTCGATGGTGCCGGCCGCGGTGGTGCTGCTCGACGAACTGCCGCTCACCGCGAACGGCAAGGTGGACACCAAGCGGCTGCCCGCGCCGCCGGAGTACCCGGCCGGCACCGGGCGGGGCCCGGCGAACCCGCGCGAGGAACTGCTCTGCGCCGTCTTCGCCGAGGTCCTGGAACTGGAGCGGGTCGGCGCGGACGACGACTTCTTCGCCCTCGGTGGCCACTCCCTGCTGGCGGTCCGACTGGTCGAGCGGCTGCGCGCGCAGGGCGTGACCGTGCCGGTGCGAGCGCTCTTCGAGACGCCGACCCCGGCCGGGCTGGCCGTGGTGGCGGGCACCGCCCGGGCCGAGGTGCCGGAGAACCTGATCCCGGCCGACGCGACCGTGATCACGCCCGAGATGCTGCCGCTGGTCGACCTCACGTCCGAGCAGATCGAGCGGATCGTCGCCACCGTGGACGGCGGCGCGGCCAACGTCGCGGACGTCTACCCGCTCGGGCCGCTGCAGGAGGGCCTGCTCTTCCACCACCTGTACGCCGACGGCGGCGACGACGCCTACGTGATGCCGGCGGTGCTGGAGTTCGACTCGGCGGACGCCCTGGACGCGTTCCTGTCGGCGCTGCAGAGCGTGCTGGACCGGCACGACGTGTTCCGGACCTCCGTCGTCTGGGAGGGACTGCCCGAGCCCGTCCAGGTGGTGTGGCGGCACGCGCCGATGGCGGTCACCGACGTCGTACCGGACCCGTCCGTCGAGGACCTCGCAGCCGGTCTGGTCGCGGCCGCGGGCCTGTCGATGGACCTGGGCCGGGCCCCGCTGCTCACGGTGCACCGGGCGGCCGTCCCGGGCAGCGGGCGCCGGCTGGCGCTGGTCCGGATCCACCACCTGGTGCAGGACCACATGGCGCTGGAGCTGCTGCTCTCCGAGGTCGGCGCCTTCCTCGCCGGCCGGGCCGCCGACCTTCCCGAGCCGCTGCCCTTCCGGAACTTCGTCGCCCAGTCCCGCGACGAGGCCGAACGGGCCGGTCACGAGAGCTACTTCGCCGAGCTGCTGGGCGACCTGGACGAGACCACCGCGCCCTACGGGGTCACCGACGTGCACGGCGACGGCGCCGGGGTGAGCCGCGGGGTGGTGCCCTTCCCGCCGGAGTCCGAGCGCCGGCTCCGTGCGGTCGCCCGCCGGCTGCGGGTGAGTGCCGCGACCGTCCTGCACGTGGCCTGGGCCCGGGCGGTCGGGGCGATGTCCGGCCGGGACGACGTGGTCTTCGGAACCGTGCTGTTCGGCCGGATGACGGCCGGATCAGGAGCCGGCCAGGTGCCCGGCCCGTTCATCAACACGCTGCCGGTGCGCGTCCGGACGGCCGACACCGGGGTCCTGGCGGCGGTGTCGCAGATGCGCGCCCAGCTGGCCCGGCTGATGGAGCACGAGCACGCCTCCCTCTCCACCGCCCAGCAGGCGAGCGGGCTCGCCGGGGAGACGCCGCTGTTCACCGCCTTCCTCAACTACCGCCACAACCCCGGCCGGGGCGCGGCGGAGGAACAGCCCGAGGAGCGGTCCGAGGACCGGGGCGTCCGCCTGCTGTACGCGCGCGAACGCACCAACTACCCGCTCGGCGTCGCCGTGGACGATGACGGTGACGGCCTCGCGCTGACCGTCGACGCGGTCGGAGCGATCGATCCGGAGGCGGTCGGCGCACTGGTGCGCACGGCCACCGAGCGACTGGTGGCGGCCCTGGAGCTCGCGCTGGACGGCGGCCCGGAAGCGGCACTGAGTGAGATCGAGGTCCTGGACGCCGCCGAGCGCCGTCTGGTCCTGGAGACGTGGAACGACACGGCGGCGCGGGTCGGCGCGGCCACCCTGCCGGAGCTGTTCGAGGCGCAGGCGGCGCGGACCCCGGACGCGGTCGCGGTGGTGGCCGACGGCGTGGAGGTGTCGTACGCGGAGCTGGACGCCCGCGCGAACCGACTGGCGGCACTGCTGGCGGACCGGGGTGTCGGTCCGGAGGCCGTGGTCGGCGTCGTGATGGAGCGCGGCGTCGACCTGGTCGTCGCCCTGCTGGCGGTGGTGAAGGCCGGCGGTGCGTACCTGCCGGTGGATCCGGAGTACCCGGCCGAGCGGATCGCCTACGTGCTGGCGGACGCGGGGGTGCCGCTGGTGCTCTCCCAGACGGCGGTCGCGGACGCGGTGCCGGCCGGTGTGCCCGTGCTGGCGGTGGACGAGCCCGGCGTGGTGCGGGAGTACGAGCGCGCCGCGGGTGTGCCCGCGGCCGGCGGCAACGCGGCGTACGTCATCTACACCTCGGGTTCCACCGGACGCCCCAAGGGCGTGGTGGTCCCGCACGGCGCGCTGGTGAACCACCTGGGCGCCGCGGGCCGGCGGCTGCGGCTGGGCGCGGGGGACCGGCTGCTGGCGGTGACGACGGTGTCGTTCGACATCGCGGCGCTGGAGCTGTTCCTGCCGCTGGTCTCGGGGGCGACGGTGGTCCTCGCGCCGCAGGCCGTGGTGCGCGATCCCGCCGCGCTGGCCGGACTGGCGCGGTCGTCGGGCGCCACGGTGCTCCAGGCGGTGCCGTCGCTGTGGCGGGCGCTGCTGGAGACGGACGGGTGGCCGGTCGCCGTACGGGCGCTGGTGGGCGGCGAGGCGCTGCCGCGCGAGCTGGCGCAGCGCTTCGCGGACCGGGGGATCGCCGCGGTGAACCTGTACGGGCCGACCGAGGCGACGGTCTGGGCCACCTCCGCCGAGGTGGTCGGCGGCGAGGTGTCGGTGGGCCGCCCGTTCGCCAACACCCGGGCGTACGTGCTGGACCGGGCGCTGCGCCCGGCTCCGGCCGGTGTGGCGGGCGAACTGTACCTGTCGGGCGCCCAGTTGGCGCGCGGTTACGCGGGCCGGCCGGGGCTGACGGCGGAGCGGTTCACCGCGAACCCGTACGAGCCGGGGGAGCGGATGTACCGCACCGGCGACCTCGCGCGCTGGACCCGCGACGGGCAGCTGGAGTGCCTGGGCCGGGCCGACGACCAGGTGAAGGTCCGCGGCTTCCGGATCGAGCCGGGGGAGATCGAGGCCGCCCTTGAACGCCACGAGGACGTCGCCCGGGCGGTGGCGGCCGTGCGGAGCGACACCTCCGGCGACGCGTTCCTGGCCGTGTACCTGGTCCCGCGCGTCGGCCCGGCGGAGCCGGACCTCGCCGGGATCCGGGCACACCTGGGCCGGGAGCTGCCCGGCTACATGATGCCCTCCGCGTTCGTCGTCCTCGACGAGCTGCCACTGACCGCGAACGGCAAGGTGGACCGCAAGGCCCTGCCCGCGCCCGAGCTCGCCACCGGCTCCGGCCGCGGCCCGACGACCGTCCGCGAGGAGGTCGTCTGCGCCGCGTTCGCCGAGGTCCTCGGCCTGGAGAGCGTCGGTGTCGACGACGACTTCTTCGCCCTCGGCGGCCACTCCCTGCTCGCCGTCCGGCTGATCGGCCGGCTGCAGTCCCAGGGCGTGACGGTGTCGGTGCGGGCGCTGTTCGACAGCCCGACGCCGGCAGGCCTGGCCCGGTCGGACGGCCGGCGGCAGGTCGTGGTGCCGGAGAACCTGATCCCTGTGGGCGCGACCGCGATCACGCCGGAGATGCTGCCGCTGGTCGACCTGACCGCGGAGGAGGTCGAGCGGGTCGTCGCGACGGTGGACGGCGGCGCGGCCAACGTCGCCGACGTCTACCCGCTCGCCCCGATCCAGGACGGCCTGCTCTACCACCACCTGCTCGCCGACGGCGGCGTCGACGCCTACGTCCAGCCGACCGTCCTGGAGTTCGGCTCCGCCGAACTGCTCGACCGCTTCGCCGAGGCGCTCCAGCACGTCCTGGACCGGCACGACATCCTGCGCACCGGCATCGTCTGGGACGGGCTGCGCGAACCCGTCCAGGTGGTGTGGCGCAAGGCGGTGCTGCCGGTCCGCGAGGTGCCGGTGGACCCGCGTTCCGCGGACCCGGCGGCCGCACTGACCGAGGCGGTCGGACGGACCATGGACCTCTCGCGGGCGCCCCTGGTCGAGCTGTACACGGCCGACGGACCGGACGGCCGCCGGCTGGGCCTGGTGCGGGTGCACCACATGGTGCAGGACCACACCGCGCTCGCGGTGCTGCTGGGCGAGATCGAGGCCTTCCTGACCGGCCGCGCCGACGAACTGCCGGAGCCGCTGCCGTTCCGCGACTTCGTCGCCCAGGTGCGCGGCGGCGTCCCGCGCGAGGAGCACGAACGCTACTTCGCCGGGCTGCTGGGTGACGTCACCGAGCCCACCGCCCCGTACGGACTGACCGACGTCCAGGGCGTCGGCGCCGAGGCCGAGCGCGCCTCCCGGCCGCTGGCCCCCGAGCTGGAGGCGAGGCTGCGCTCGGTGTCGCGCCGGCTGGGCGCCAGCGTGGCGACGCTGATGCACCTCGCGTGGGCCCGGGTGGTCGGCGCGGTCAGCGGCCGGGACGACGTGGTGTTCGGCACGGTGCTGTTCGGCCGGATGAACGCCGGCGCGGGCGCCGACCGCGTCCCCGGCCCGTTCATCAACACGCTGCCGGTGCGGGTGCGGACGGGCGAACTCGGCGTGCTGGACGCGGTGTCGGCGATGCGCGGCCAGCTGGCGCAGCTCCTCGAACACGAGAACGCGCCGCTCGCCGTGGCCCAGCAGGCCAGCGGACTCACCGGCGGCGCACCGCTGTTCACCTCCTTCCTCAACTACCGCCACGCCGCCGGGGTGGACGGGCCGGCGTCCGGAGAGCCGGAGTCTGTGCCGGAGTCGGAGCCGGCCCGGGACGAGTCGGCCGGGATCCGGACCCTGGTCTCCCGGGACACCAGCAACTACCCGCTCGCGCTGTCCGTCGACGACAACGGCCGGGTGATCCGGACGGCGGTGGACGCCGTCGCGCCCGTCGACCCGATGGCGGTCGTCGCCCTGGTGGGCACGGTCGTCGAGGGACTGGTGTCGGCCCTGGAGGCGGCGTTGGACGGTGAGTCCGATGCGGCACTCCACACCGTTCAGGCACTGGACGAGGCTGAGCGCCGTCGTTTGTTGGTGGAGTGGAACGACACGGCTGTCGGGGGTGTGGTGTCGACGTTGCCGGCGTTGTTCGAGGCGCGGGTGGCGTCGGTGCCGGATGCGGTGGCG
>NZ_JBIAVL010000051.1:0-8233 GCF_042894165.1 Kitasatospora sp. NPDC001547
ACGCCGCCGACCGCGCCGGGCACGCCGACCCGAACGGAAGTGAACACGTAAGAACGCCTCTCACCTTCCGATAGCGGCTATCCGGGCGGGGGGGGGGGGGGGGCCGGGGGGGCGGGGGGGGGGGGGGGGGGGGGGGGGGGGGGGGCCGGGGGGCCCCCCCCCCCCGCCCCGCCCACGCGGTCAGGCCATCTCGACGTAGCGGTGGACCCGGTCGAAGCGCCGGGCCGCCGCGTCCTGGCGGCGGATCACCCAGTGGGCCGTGCCGGAGTCCAGTTCCGTGACGTCGTCGCCGCACCTCCAGGTGGCCAGGAGGCACCAGTCGTCGGCGCCGTCTCCGGGAGCCGTGCCGCCGTGCTCGGAGGGGCCGGCCTCCTGGGGATCACGGGCGTCGTGGACGGGGTCGTTCTGGGGCGAGACCGGATGGCCGCCGATCTGCAGGTCCCAGGGAGGACGGTGGCCGCCGCCGTGCGCCCAGGCGTCGGCGAGCTCGTCGGCGAGTTCGAACTGCTCGTCCTCGGGGAACTCGCCCCATCGGTCGAGGGCGAAGCTCTCCGGCATCGGCGCGCTCGGCTGGTGCCACACGGTACGGAGTTCCCGCGGCCGGTACGGCGCGCGCGCCGTGTTCGCCGTGTTCGACGGGGCTCGGGGCTGTCGGGGTACCGGCGGGGACGTACAGCACCGCGTCGGGCACCTGCCGCCCGACACCGTGCACGTCGACGCCGGAGAAGAGGAGCAGGTGGCCGTCGGCGGGCAGCGGGAGGCCGGTCGCGCCCGGCGGGAGGGCGGCGAGGTCGACGGAGGCCACGAAGGGCTCGGACGGCCTCGGCACGCCGTGCGGCAGCAGCGGTTCGCCGCCGATCCGGGCCACGACGGGACCGTCACCGCCCTCCGCCAGGTACACCGCCGGACGGGCGCTGCGGATCCATTCCTCCACCTCCTCCGACGGCAGGCCGTGGGATGCCGCCTCGGCCCGGAAGCGGTTCGCTCTGTCCATGCTCGCGTCGGTCACCGGGCGGTCCTGACGGGCTTGAGGAGGGGCAGTGGCACGGGTCGAACTCCCTTGCAGACACGGAGGTTTGGCTTCGACAGCCCCGATGGCCGCGAGGCGTGGGGCATGGGGCGGGCGGGGCCGCCCGTCGATCATGCGGTGGGGCACCCGTCCGACGCGATAGAGCTTGCCGTTCTGGCAAGCTCGCCGGACGAGCGGTGGAGCAGTGGAGCGGTACGGCCGGAAGGAGCGGGACAGGTGGCAGTCGACGACGTGGACGGCACGCTGGCCACGATGGGGCCCCGGTTGCGGGCCGCGCGCGAGCACCACGGGCTGACGCTCACCGCGGTCAGCCATGCGACCGGCATCTCGGCCAGCACGCTGTCCCGGATCGAGACCGGTCGGCGCAGACCCACCCTGGAGGTGCTGCTGCAGCTGTCGAAGGAGTACGGCGTCTCCCTGGACGAGCTGGCCGGCACCGAACCCGCTCCGGCGGCCGAGCCGCGCGCCAGGGCGCCGCTGAGCTTCGGCGACGACAAGGCGGTGCTGCCGCTGACCCGGTACGTCGGCGGCCTGCACGCCCACAAGCACGTCCTACCCGCCGTCGAGGGCCCGCCCGCGCGGCCCCGTCAGCTCTCCCACGACGGCCACGAGTGGCTCTGCGTCCTGTACGGGCGGCTGTGGCTCGCGCTCGGCGACCAGGACCTCGTCCTGGTCGCCGGGGACGTCGCGGAGTTCGACACCCGCACCCCGCACGGAGTGGCGAACGCCGGCCCCGGCGGCCCGGTCGAGTACCTGGTCATGTTCGGACCGCAGGGCGAGCGGCTGCGGCAGCGCACCCCACCGGCCCCCGCTCGCTGGGCCGGTGACAGGAAGTCGGCTGCGCGGTGACGGCCCGCAGCGCGGTGCGAGCCGGCGGCCGGCGGCGGCGGGCAACGGCTTCCCGGCCCGCCGCCGTGCGGCGCGCGACGGGCCGGGAGGGGCGGCACCGGGCCGACGTCAGTCCTTGTGCCGGAAGGACGCCTTCTCCACGGCCTCGGTGTCGGCGCGGAAGCGGGACCACGTACCGGGGTCGAGTTCGAGGGCGTCGAGGAGGTACGCGGTGACGGCGTCGGCGACGAGGGCGACCCGGTCGGCGTCCGGGTCGGTGGTCTCGCTCACGGCCTCCCCGGCGATGCCGCCCAGGGTGTGCTCTCCGCCGGGGACCACGAGGAGGCGCTTGGGAGCGGGGCTGAGGTCGAAGGCGTCGAGGAACCAGTCCGGTCCCCGCGTGGACATCCTCGACTGGTCCCTGTCGCCCGCGATGACGAGCGCCGGCGTGGTCATGGTGGAGTAGTCCGGCCTCATGAAGGGCAGCTGCTTGACGGCGAACGGCGTGAGCGAGTCGCCCGTACCGGTCGCCGCGATGAGCACGCCCGCCTTCGCTCCGCCGTGGGAGAAGTCCTCGCCCGCGACGCCCTGGGCGTCGAGCACCCGGGCGCCCAGCAGGGCGCCGACGGTCTGGGCGCCCCAGGAGTGTCCGACGAGGGCGACCCTCGTCCGGTCGGCACGGTCGATCAGGTCGCCCGCCTCGGCCAGGACGGCGTCGAGGTGGTCCAGCACGCCGTGGAGATCGGCGATGCGCACGCGCCAGACGGTGCCGAAGCGCGGATCGTCGAAACCTATCGCGTTGCGGCGCGAGTCCAGGTGGGTCGGCTGCACGACGACGAAGCCGGCGGCGGCCCATCGGTCGACCAGCGGCTGGTAGCCGTCCATCGACCACGCGTTGCCGTGGGAGAACACGATGACCGGCAGGTCGCGGCCCTCGGCCGGTGCCGTCACCTTGACCTGCAGGGGCACCGCCCGCTCACCGACGGGGACGGTGACGGGCTTGATCGCGACGGTCTTCTTCGGGTTCTTCGGGGAGTGGGCAGGAGGGAGCATGTGCGGACTTCCTGTCGGCGAGGCGCGTGCCGCATACTTGGCGGAACGACGTTCCGCTCACCGTAGCGGAACAATGTTCCGCGAACCAGGGGTGAGATGTGTCCGGACCGACCGGCTCCAGAGCGGCGGGCGCCCAGCGCACCCGTCAGTCCTTGCTCGCGGCCGCCGCGCAGGCGTTCGTCGAGCAGGGCGTCCAGGCGCCCATCCGTGACATCGCCGGCCGGGCCGGAGTGGGCCTGGGCACCGTGTACCGCCACTTCCCCTCCAGGGCGGAGCTGGTCGTCGCCGTCTACCGGCACCAGGTGGACGAGTGCGCCCAGCTCGCCACCGACCTCGCGGGGTCGCCGAAGCCGGGCGAGGCCCTGTCGCGGTGGATGGACGCGTTCGTGGAGTTCCTGGTCACGAAGCACGGACTGGGCGCGGCACTCCAGTCCGAGGACCCCAGCCTGCAGAGCCTGCACTCCCTGATGCTCGACACCCTCGTCCCCGCCTGTGCCTCGCTCCTCGACACCGCCAAGGCCCGGGGCGAACTGGACCCGGACGTCACCGCGTACACCCTGATGCGAGCGGTCGGCAACCTGTGCATCCTGGGCCCGGGATACGACCGCGAGCACGCCCGGACCATGGTCGCCCGACTCCTCGCCGGCTGCCGGACGGCCCCGCCCCCGGACGGCCCCGCGGCGGCCTGACGACGCAGACCCCTCACTCCGGACGGCCGGCTGCCGACCGCTCGCGGTGGTGTCGGTGATCTGTACGGCGCGCCCACCGACCAGGACCGCCCCGGGGACGCTCGTGCTGCGCTCCTCGCAACCAACCGTGAGTTGTCAGCCTTCTCGGTACCCGTCACCGCCGCACAGCCGGTGCAGGGCCGCGCGGCTCTCGTCGTCCGCGGCGCGGTAGACCAGAAGCCGCAGCTCCGGGTCCTCCAGCGGGAGCAGTACCTCGAAGTCGACGGCGATCGTCCCCACGGCCGCGTGCCGCAGCAGCTTGCGGCCGCGACCGTTGACCCGGACCTCCCGCTCGGCCCGGAGTCGGGCGAACTCCTCGTCCTGCGCGGTGGATTCGGCGATCATCCCGGCCAGCGCCCGGTCCTCCGCCGCGGGTGCCGCCGGAGCCACAACCTCGCCCTGGGCACCCTCACCGAACGCAGCCTCGGCGTGGCCGGGGTGGTCCGGCAGGTGGCCGGCGAGCTGGGGCACACCCCGGCCCAGGTGGCGCTGGCCTGGACGCTGCGGAAGCCGGGCGTGACGAGCACGCTGCTCGGCGCCCGCACGCCCGCCCAGTTGGAGGACAACCCGGGCGCCCTGACGGTCGAGCTGACCGACGCCCAACTGGCCCGGCTCGACGCGGCGGGCGCGATCGCCCCCGGCCAGCCGCACGAGCTGCCGGCGAGCGAGCCCATCCGCCGGGTGACCACGGGCGACCTGCGGATCGAGACCCGCCGCTGAACCGGCCCCGCCGGCGGCGGGAGCCGGAGTCCGGAGCCGCGGTCGGCTCACCGTCCGGGCGAGCCACGTCCGGATCGCTTCCGCGTCGGTGACGGTTGTCAGCTGCCCCAGCACTGCCAGGCGGCCCCGCGGGCGCGGGGAGGACGGGCGGGCTCAGGGCGTGCCGGCGCACAGCGAGTGCTCGACCAGCACCGTGGCCGCCCGCTCCTGCGCCACGATGTGCTCCAGGGAGTCGCCCCGCGCCTCCGACATCGACACCACCGCGCTGCGCCGCCCGTCTCCGGTCACGCCGTTGAGGGTGATGTAGCCGCCGTCGCCGCCCTCGTGGCTCCAGTACGTCCCCTGCTCGACGCCACCGCAGACCAGCGGGATCCCGACCAGACCGAGCCCGTACCGGGTGCCCTTCGGCCACATCGCGGCGGCCTGCGGGTTCCCGGAGACGTCGACGCCGTCCTTCATCGCGGCCAGCTGCCGGGCTGGCAGCAGCCGGCCCGAGAGCAGCGCCCGGAAGAAGGCGTTCTCGTCGCGGGTTGTCGTCACCCAGGACAGCTCGGTGGCCACCGGGACCTGCACGGTGACGTCCTTCTCGGCACCGGGGCCGTAGAACTCGTAGGCCCGGGCGTGCGGGCGGGGCAGGGTGGCGGAGGTGC
The DNA here is from genome assembly GCF_042894165.1 of Kitasatospora sp. NPDC001547. NCBI lineage: Bacteria > Bacillati > Actinomycetota > Actinomycetes > Kitasatosporales > Streptomycetaceae > Kitasatospora > Kitasatospora sp. NPDC001547. The sequence goes on from NZ_JBIAVL010000051.1 coordinate 5,010, forward strand.
CCGTCCAGCGGGTGTCACGCAGGCCGAGGGGGCGCAGGATCCGATTCTGGACCTCCTGGTGGGCGGGGCGGCCGGTGGCCCGCTCGACGACCAGGGCGAGCATGACGTAGCCGCTGTTGGAGTAGCTCCAGCCCGTCACCGGCTTCTGGGTCACGGCGCGGTCCACCAACTGCCGCGAGGTGTAGCGGTCGAAGCGCTGCTCCTCGTACTCCTGCGCGGTGCGGTACCCGGGCAGCCCGGCGTCGGAGATGCCGCCGGTGTGCCGGAGCAGGTCGCGCAGGGTGATCCGGGCCGGGTCGTGGCCCTCACCCCAGGCGAGGTACGGCAGCCACCGGGCCACCGGGTCGTCCAGCGACAGCCGGCCCTCGGCCTCCAACTGCAGGACCACAGTGGCGATCAGTGTCTTGGAGGTGCTGGCCATCCGGAAGAAGCCGTCGGGGTGCACCGGGCGCGCGGTGGTCAGGTCAGCGGTCCCGGCGGTGGCCACCGACTCCCGGTCGTCCGGGCCGACCGTACGGGCCTGGACGCCGCTGATGCCCAGGGCGTGGATCGCCGCCACGTCGCGGTTCAACTGCTCCTCTGCGGAAGGGACATGGGTGGGCCGAGCGGTAGCGGCCGTGGCGGTGGCGGCGTTCGCCACGAGCAGGACGGCGGCACCGGCCGCCACCGCCAGACGCCCGCGGCGCTTCGTGCGGAGGTTCGAGGTCATGCCCGCACGCTAACCAGCGCCGACGCCCGACGGGGCGCTCTCGGGTTCACCTCAGGGAGAATTGGGGGTTCTGGCCGCGCGTTCGTGAAAGGCGGTCTGTGGGCGCCGGCGACGCGACGGGGACAACGTCGGACTGTTCTGCCTGGCGGATCCGGAGAGGCACCAGCTGGCCCGGCGCTGGCGGACCAGGTCCGTGAAGGCCCGCGCCCGCCGGACACCACGACCGTGTCATCCCGTGCTGCACGCTGTGCCGATGCCTTGAGCAGCACCAGCGCCTCGGATCCGGATCCGGACGGGGCTGCTGGATGAGCTGTTCGACTGCTTCGGGCAGCCGAGGTCCTGTCCGGAGCCGGCCGGACGTTCGCGCCCGGCCGAGCGGCACTCAGCCCGGCCCTGGCCGATCTGCCGGAGGAGTCGTCGTGCCGCTCGGCCGGACGACGACCACCGGACAGAACGCGTGCTCGACGCACCTGTGGCTCGTCGACCCGAGCAGTCCGCCGGTGAAACCACCGTGCCCGTGACTGCCGACGACGACCAGGTCTGCCTCACGGGACTGCTCCACCAGCACCTCGGCGGCATTGCCAGGCAGCACGGTCTGCCGCACCGGTACCGGCGGCGTGCCGGCGAGCGCCTCCGCCACCGCTCCGGCGAGGGCCTCGCGCGCGGCCCCCTCATGGCCGGCGTCCTTCGCGTGCAGCATCCAGTCGTACATGGTCGCCGGCTGCCAGCAAGCCACCGCGTCCACAGCTCCACCCGTCAGACGCGCCATGCCGATCGCCCAGCTCAGCGCCCGGACCGAGGATGGCGAGCCGTCGACCCCGACGATGATTCGATGTTCTCGATCGGACTGCCCGTCCATCCGTCTCACCACCTGCCGTGCCCGACGCCGGTGCCGGCCCACCCGGGCCGCTCCACTTCCTCCAGTCTCCCCCGACAGCGGCAGGTAGCGCTTCCTCCAGGACCGGGGCGCGGCTCCCGGGACAGCACGCCGGAGACAGGACCGTGAACGAGTCCGGCCCGCGGCCTTCCGGCACCGGTTCAGCCGTCTTCGGCGTGACGCTCGATGTCTTCGACGCCGCAGGGGCTGCCGGCCCTCACCCAGCGCAGGCACAGGACAGCACCGAGCGACGTGGTGGCGATCAGGGAGAGCGCGCCGCTGGGATCTTGGTGTAGCCAGTACCACCTTCAAGACGGAAGCCCGCATGATCGAGCGGCGGGGCGGGGCCGGGCAGGATCGTGCCCGTGAACACCACCTCGAACCGCAGGCGCCGTACCAGTGCCGTCGCCGTCCTGGGTCTCGCCGCATCAGTGGCCGCGACCGGCACCGGACTCGCCGCCACGACCCTGCCGTCCGCCGTCCACACGACCGTCGACACGGCTGCCACGACGCCCCCGCGATCCTTCCAGGGCACGCTCCCCGCGCCGACCGGCCCCTACGCCGCCGGCGAGGACGTCATCCACCTCACCGACGCGAGCCGTCCCGACCCGTGGGTGCCGTCTTCCGGCCCCCGCCAACTGGCCGTCACGATGGTCTACCCGGCCGTCCCCGGGACCGGGACTCCGGCCCCCTACATGACCCTCGCCGAGGCAGCCGGAATCCTCCGGCGGCAGAACTTGCCGGCGAGCTCCGGCGTCACCCCGCAGACCCTTGCCGGCGTCACCACCCACGCCTTCGACGGCGCGCGGCCGCGGAGCGGCAAGTATCCGCTGGTGGTCCTCTCACCCGCGTACGAGAACCCGCGCATGACGCTCACCTCGCTCGCGACCGACCTGGCCAGTCACGGCTACGTCGTCGCGCTCGTCGGCCACACCTACGAGGACAGCGGCGAGACGCTGGCGGACGGCCGGACGCCGCCGTGCGCGATCTGCGATGGGCCGGCGGGGCTCGACTTCGACTCCGTCGCCGCCAGCCGTGCGCTGGACGTGTCCTTCGTGATCGACCGGTTGACGCACGGCAGTACCTCGTGGCGCCTGGCACACCTCATCGACAAGCACGGGATCGGCATGGCCGGACACTCCCTCGGCGGAGCGGCGGCCGCCGCCACGATGATCGCCGACCCGCGAGTACGAGCCGGAGTGAACATGGACGGCACCTTCCACCCGGACCCGATGCCCGGCCGGATCAACCGGCCGTTCCTCATGCTGGGTACGGCCGCCAACACCGATTGGGAGCACCCTTGGGCCGCCCTCGGCGGCTACAAGAAGTGGCTGACGGTCGCCGGCGCCGACCACTTCAGCTTCTCCGACCTGGACCTGCTTCAGGAGCAGGCCGGGTTCCCGACACCGCCCCTCTCCTCGGAACGCGGGGTGGTGATCACCCGCAAGTACGTGACAGCTTTCTTCGACCGGACGCTGAAGGGGCTCCGCAGTCCGCTGCTGGACGGCCCCTCGCCGAACGATCCGGAAGTGATCTTCCAGCACTAGGACTTGTCCGCCCGATCATGTGACTATCACCGGCCTTGCTCGTTGTTCCGGGCATGGGGCGGGGTGATCTCACGGATGCCGAGTGGGAACG
>NZ_JBIAVL010000052.1:0-5176 GCF_042894165.1 Kitasatospora sp. NPDC001547
CCGCGACGACGATCTTCGCGGAGGTGGTGGCGCGGGTGGGGGCGGCCGCGTTAGAGCTTGCGAAGTCCACTGAGGACCCTTTCGAGCAGCGTGACGTCGGGCTGGTTTCCGGTTTCGCCGCCGGAAGCGGGCTGGTGGATGGCGACCAGGCCGGCCTCGGCCAGGTCGGCCACGAGGATGCGGGCCACTCCCAGGGGAAGGGAGAGCAGCGCCGACACCTCGGCGACGGACTTGACCTCCGTGCACAGCGTGCAGATCCGCTGGTGCTCGGGCAGCAGGGTGGCCAGGCGCTGCGGGTCGACGTCGGCGGAGACCAGGGCCTCCAGCGCGAGTTCGTAGCGCGGCCGGGTCCGGCCACCGGTCATCGCGAACGGCCGGATCAGCGGGCCGGAGTCGGGTTCGTCCTCGAACTCCTCGACGTGGCCGGGGTCCTGGGCGGGCGAGTACCCGGGGGTCGGCTCGGGCGCCGGGGCCGGGTAGCCGGGGGCCGGGGCGCCGTACGAGGGCTGCCGGGCGTACTGGTCGTACTGGCCGTACTGCTCCTCGGGCCGGGGGTACGGCTGCTGCTGCTGTCCGTACTGGTGCCGGCCGTACTGCTGACCGTGGCCGACGCCGGGTGCTCCGAAGGCGTCATGGCCTGTGCCAGGGTACGGAACGCCGTACTGGCCGCTGCGGTCGTCGGGCGGTGTCACGGTTCCTCTCCTCACAGGGTGCGGCGGTGCGGTGCGAGCTTCGGCGCAGGTCCGGAGCCGGTGGTGCGAAGGCCGTACAACGTCCGAACCCGAGCCCGCCGAAGCGGGCCCGGGAAGGACGCGGAGGTACTTCGAATACCTGGACGGTATCCGACGAACCGTCAGTGCAGGAGACTGCCCTGGAGTTCCGCGCGGAGAGCGGGGGTGAGGACGGCGCCGGCGCGGTCGACGAGCAGGGCCATCTCGTAGCCGACGAGGCCGATGTCGGAGTCGGGCGCGGCCAGGACGGCGAGCGCCGAGCCGTCGCTGACGGCCATCAGGAACAGGAAGCCCCGCTCCATCTCGACGACGGTCTGGTTGACCTCGCCGCCCTCGAAGATCCGGCTGGCGCCGGAGGTGAGGGAGGTGAGGCCGGAGGCGACGGCGGCGAGCTGGTCGGCACGGTCGCGCGGGAAGCCCTCGGACATGCACAGCAGGAGGCCGTCCGCGGAGACCACCACGGTGTGGGACACCCCGGGGGTGTTGTCCACGAAATTGGTGATCAGCCAGTTCAGGTTCTGTGCGGCCTGGCTCATCTGAGTCAACTCAACGCTCCTGGTGGTTCGAGCCGCCGAAGAGATCGGTGCTCCGGTTCTGTCCGTTGCCGGACTGGTCTACCTGATCGGGGTCGATCCGGAAGCTTCCGGTGTTACCGGCGCTGCGGCCCTGCTCCACGCCGCGGCGCAGGTTGGTGAGGCGGCCACGGACCTCCTCCGGGCTGCGGGAGACCTGCGGCCCGTCCTGCGGGGTGGACTTGGCGTTGCCGGGCACCAGGTTCTGCTTGGGCACGCGGCGCGGCAGACCGGAGCCGGTGGTGCCGCCGGAGGCGGGCTCGCGCAGCTGCTCGGCCCGCTGCCAGTCGCCGTCGTTCGGCGACTGCCAGGGGCTGGCGGTCGGGCCGGTCGGGCCGTATCCGCCGAGCGAGGACACGTCGTGGCCGCGCTGGTTCGAAGGCGTCGAGGAGGTGTCCTTGGCGCCGGCGAACCAGTTCGGGCTGTCGCCGGACGGGCTGCCGCCGGCCGGAGCGGCGGGGAGGCCGCCGCCGGCCAGCTGCTCGCCGGGGCGGCGCTGCGGCAGCCCGGACGGCAGGGTGGTGCGCGGGGCCTCGGCGGCCGACAGCGCGGGCGGCTCCGGGGAGTACGGGTGGCCGGCCGGGGACTCCTCGGCGGGCCGGCCGTACTGGTCGGCGTACTCGTCCTGCCGGTAGCCGCCCTGGTCGTAGCCGTACTGGTCGTCGGCGAAGTCCTGCTGCTGGTCGTAGCCCTGCTGGGGGTACTGGTCGTAGCCGTCCTGGGCGTACTCGTCCTGCTGGTAGCCGCCCTGGTCGTAGCCGCCCTGGTCGTAGCCGCCCTGGTCGTAGCCGTACTGGTCGTCGGCGAAGCCCTGCTGCTGCTCGTACCCCTGCGGGGCGTACTGGTCGTAGCCCTGCTGGTAGTCCTCCTCGACCTCGGCGTCCACCACCGGCGTGTGCGGGCCGCTCTCCAGGGCCGCGCGGCGGACCTGGTCGAGGCGCTGCGAGCGCTGGACGGCCTCCAGGGCCGGGCTGAACCCGCTGGAGCCGGCGTTGCCGGTGCCGGTGAGGTGGTCGTCGAAGCCGAGCTCGGCCGCGCTGCGGGCGCGGGAGTCCGGCGCCCACTCGGCGGTCGGCTCCTGCTCGGCGAAGATCCGGGAGACGGTGAACTGCTCGTCGGGCTCCGGCGCCGCACCCGACTGGGTGACGAACGGCGGGAGCATGACCAGCGAGGTGGTGCCGGCGGACTCGCCCGACGGGCGGAGCTGGACGCGGACGTCGTGCCGCTGGGACAGCCGGCCGACCACGAACAGGCCCATGCGGCGGGAGATGGTGGCGTCCACCGTGGGCGGCTCGGCCAGCTTCTCGTTGATCTCCGCGAAGTCCTCGGCGGTGAGGCCGATGCCCTTGTCGTGGATCTCGACCAGCACCCGGCCGTCCGGCAGGCGGGTGGCGTTGACCAGCACCCGGGTCTGCGGGCTGGAGAACGAGGTGGCGTTCTCCAGCAGCTCGGCGAGCAGGTGGACGAGGTCGGTCACGGCGGCGCCGACGACGTCGACCTCCGGGATGCCGGAGAGCTCGACGCGCTCGTACTGCTCCACCTCGGAGGCGGCGGCGCGGAGCACGTCGACCAGCGGGACCGGGGTGTTCCAGCGGCGGCCGGCCTCCTCGCCCGCGAGGACGAGGAGGTTCTCACCGTTGCGGCGCATGCGGGTGGCGAGGTGGTCCAGCTTGAAGAGGTTCTCCAGCTGGTCCGGGTCGGCCTCGTTGTTCTCCAGGTCGGTGATCAGCGCCAGCTGGCGCTGGATCAGGCTCTGGCTGCGGCGCGACAGGTTGGTGAAGATCGCGTTGACGTTCCCTCGCAGCAGGGCCTGCTCGGCGGCGAGCGCCACGGCCTGCTGGTGGACCTGGTCGAACGCCCGGGCGACCTCGCCGATCTCGTCCTTGCCGTGCAGGGGGATCGGGGCCACCGAGGTGTCGACCCGGTCGGGGTCGGTCTTGGAGAGCTTCTCGACCAGGTCCGGCAGGCGGTGGTCGGCGATCTCCAGGGCGGCGCTGCGCAGGGTGCGCATGCCGAGGATCATCGAGCGGGCCACGTAGCCGGTGAGCAGACCGGCCAGGATCAGCGCCGCGACGACGATGATCGTGTTGAGGATGGCGTCGTAGAGCGCGTTGTCCTTCAGGGCGCGGGAGTCGGTGAGGACGTCGTCCAGCAGCGCGACTTCGGTGTCCCGCAGGGCCTGGATGTGGGTGTTGGCGGCCTGGTTCCAGTTGTCCGGGGTCAGACCGGCGGCCTTCGCCTCGGCGAACGCGGCGTCGGCCGCGGCCTTGCCCTTCAGCTGGCCCTCCGAGGCGGCCTGGCTGTACGAGGCGGCCAGGGCCAGCAGGCCCTGCATGGTGGGCGCCGCGCCGTTGGGCATCTTGTAGGCCGAGCGCTCCTGGGAGGTGGCCAGGGCGACCTGCGCGTCCGAGTACTTCTTGGCGTCCTCGGGGGCGCTACCGGTCTTGAACTCGTTGAGGGAGACCTGCTCCAGCTTCTCCGCGAGCACGATCTGCTGGGTCGCGTCGACGTTCTCGTACCGGGTGGTGCCGTTCTGCGCGATGCCGACCAGCAGGCTCAGCATCAGCGAGCGCTGGGTCGAGGCGGACGCCTTGGCCAGCGACATCGCGTAGATCGCGCGGCCCTTGCTGGTGGCGTTGGTGGAGCCCAGGCCGACCGAGTTGTCGTACGCCAGCAGCGGCGCGAACATCGTCGAGTAGGCGTTGGCGGTCGCACTGATGAACAGCTCGGGGCCGTACGCGTTGGCCCGCAGGTGCGGCAGGTCGACCACGAGGGACTGGAAGGCGTCGTGGCGGCGGGGCAGCTCGCCGGACTTGTCGGAGGCCTCGTAGGCGGCGTTGTAGGCCTTCAGCGCGGCGTCGGTCTCGTTGCGGCGCTTGGTGACCTCGTTGTTCGGGTCCTGCTTGGTGAGCAGGGGTATGAGCGTCTTGTCGCGCTCGTTCTCCAGCGCCTCGGCGAGTTCGGTCGCCGCCTTGGCCAGCTCCGCGGTCTTCTCGGCGCGCGAGGCCTTGATGTAGCCGTCGACCGAGGTGTTCACGCGCAGACCGCCGAAGACGAGACTGATGATCACGGGGATCAGCAGGATCGCGATCAGGCGGGTCGGCACGCGCCAGTTGCGCGGGCGGAGGAAGTCGTACCGGCTGGAGCCGCCGTCGTCGCCCGACGAGCCGCCGCTGCGGGGCGTCGTGGGCGCGGACTGGGGCCCGGCGGCCGGGACGGGGGTCGGGCCGCGTTCCTCGGTGGGAGTGAACGCGGAGAACCCGGCCGGGTCCCCCGGGGTACCGTTCGGCTCGCTCTGGCGGGGCTCGGAGCGCCGCTGCGGGGCGGGTTGCTGCTTACGCCTCACTCGACAACTACCTCTCGGCCGACTGCCGGCCATGGATCAATCCAGCGCTACCCCGGGGCTCCGATCGGCCGCCGGACGGGCCGGCGCAGGAGACATCCAGGGGTAGCTGGAATTTCAGCACGTGCAGGGATGGGGGACAAACAGCCGCCGTCCGGCACCCGCGTCGGCACAATCCGGACAATCACCGACATCACGGAGCAAAACCGTGGTCACCTGGCGCTGAGTGACGCTGTTTCGCCACGCTGAGTCATTGTTGATCACAAAATGCCTACCGAACTGTTATCCGCTGCTTATACACGGGTCTTGCGCGGGCCCCCGGGGGACACCGGCCGGTAAGCGCCGCGGCCCCGACGGCCCGTCGTCCGGACGGGCCGTCGGGGCTGGGCGGCTGCTCGTGGACCCGCCGTCCCGGCTCAGCGGAGCCGGGCGAGGAGGGCGTGTTCGACGAGGGTGATGAGGGCGCTCTTGGCGCTGTCGCGGCGGCGGGCGTCGAGGGTGATGACGGGGGTGTCGGTGCCGAGTTGGAG
>NZ_JBIAVL010000053.1:0-5044 GCF_042894165.1 Kitasatospora sp. NPDC001547
CCGGTGTCTTCCGGGGTTTGACGCCCCGTCCGACGTTTCAAACTCTAGCCGATCCCCGCTCCGAAAAGCGAATCCAGCCGCAACCCAATTAAACGTGCACACCGAATACGCACCAGGCCACAACGCGCACAAGGCGAAGCGACCCGGCCCGAACCGGGAAGTGGTGTTTCAGAGGATTGGCCGCCCCGGGACCGTCCGCGCTGACGCGTGTCCGGTGCCCCCTGGCAGGCGACTAGGAGACACTACTCCTACTCCGCGCCCAAGCCAAATGCCCCCGCCGGCTCCGCCCCGCCCCCGCTCCGCGTCTCGCCCCCGGACGCCGGTCAACGCGGGCGTTCATCGTTTGTCTACCGCGGTCCTCCATGATCCTTCCCATCGGACGCCACGAAGACCTCGTCGGCGCCGACAGCACGAGAGAGGTCCACGGGGACATGAAGACGACGAAGACGCTGCGACACATGGCCATCGGGCTGGCGGCCGGCGTGTTGGCATTGGTCGGGGCGGTGTCCTCGACCGGGACCGCGCAGGCCGCCACCGCGCACGGATCGACGTTGGACGAGCCCGGGGTGCTCTACCCGGGCGACTACCTCGAGTCCGACGACACCCGGCTGTACATGCAGGGCGACGGCAACTTCGTCCTCTACAAGTACGCCACGTCGAACCCGACGGCGGTGTGGTCCGCCCCGGGGGCCCAGGGCTGCGGCCAGAAGGCGATCATGCAGGGCGACGGCAACCTCGTCGTCTACGGCGCCGGCAACCGCGTCTGCTGGGCCCGCGGCGTCTACAAGGGCAGCTCCCTGCAGACCGCCAGCCTGGTGGTGTCCCCCAAGGGCGGCCTCGCGGTCGTCTACGTCACGCCCCGCCAGATGAGCATCTTCACGGACACGCTCCGCAGCTCGGACCTGTACTAGACCGTTCCCCCGCCGCCCGGGCGCTCAGCCCCGTTCGGCGAACCACCGGACCAGCTCGGCCACCGACCACTGCGGCCGGGCCGCCAGCCGGTCCGCCGCCGTCCGCAGCAGGACGGGCAGGTAGCCGCAGATCCCCGCCAGCTCGGCCACCGCGTCCGGCTCCCGCCGGACCCGCTCCGCGCCGACGATCCGGGCCAGCAGCTCGAAGGCGTCGTGCGGCTCCAGCGGTCCCACCGCCAGCCGCACGGCGTCGCCGGGCAGCGCGCCCGGCTCAGCCCCCGCCACCACCGCGGCGCAGCCGGGCACCGACGGCAGCAGCGGCCCCGGCTCGGCCACTCCGTCGAGCAGCACCAGCACCCGCCGCCCGGCGAGCGCGGCTCGGTAGCGCGCGGACAGCTCGACGAGGCCGGCCGAGGAGTCCGGCCGCTCCCCCAGCGCCCGCAGGAAGCCGGCCAGCACCGCGCCGGAGCCGCCACCGCCCGCGTGCTCACGCCCGCCCGCGGACAGCTCTCTCGCGTACAGCTGCCCGTCCGGGAAGGCGTCCCGGACCGCGTGCGCCACGTGCACCGCCAGCGCCGACGCGCCGCTGCCCGCCGGGCCCGAGAGCCCCAGCACCGGCGACCCGTCCGCCCGCAGCGCCCGCTCCGCCTCCCGCACCTGCACCGCCCGCCCGACCAGGTCCGGGATGTCCGGCGGCAGCTGCCCCGGCCTCGGCAGCCGCCGCAGCAGCACGGGGGCGTCCCCGCGCCGGATCTGCTCGGCCAGCTCCACCAGCGCCGGGGCGGGTTCGAGCCCGAGCTCCCCGTCCAGCCGTTCCCGCAGGTCCTCGTACGCCGCCAGCGCCTGCGCCGTCCGGCCGCAGCGGTGCAGCGCCAGCAGGTGCAACCGGTGCACCTCCTCGTCCCGCGGGTGCCCGGCCGCCAGCCCGGCCAGCGGCTCCAGCGCCTCGGCGTGCCGGCCGAGAGCGAGGTCCAGGCCGTGCAGCGCCTTCACCGCCGCGAACCGTCCGGCCGCCAGCCGCTCCCGGACCCGCTCGGCGAACGTCCCGGGCACGCCGTCCAGCGCGTGCGGCCCCTGCCAGGCCCCCAGTGCCCGCTGCAGCACCTCGCGCGCCCGCAGCGGATCCTGGTGACGCAGTGCGACGGCCTCCGCCACCCCGGCCTCGTAGCCGAAGAGGTCCACCGCCGTGCGCGGCACCTCCAACCGGTAGCCGCCCGCCGTCCCGACCAGCAGCCCCGGCGCGCCCAGGGCCCGCCGCAGACGGTGCACATGGGTGCCGATCTGCCCGACCGGGTCCTTCGGCCAGCGGGTGTCGTCCCCTCCCCACAGGTCCTCGACCAGCCGGTCCGTCGCCACCAGCTGCCCCGGCGGGATCAGCAGCGCCGCGAGCACGGCGCGCTGCTGCGGTCGGCCGAGGTCGAGCTCCCGGCCGTCGGACCGGGCCCGCAGCGGTCCCAGCAGGCTGAAAACGAGCCCCACGGGCCACTCCTCGAACCCTCTAGCCGTGCACAATCAGTGACAGAGCATAAGCCGCCGGGACACGGGGGCGCCGCTGTCCGTACGGAAGTGGCGCAATCCCGGCGCGGAACGACTTTCGGGACGGGACATGGCTGACATGGGGGTATCCGGGCTGCGGTTCGGACTGCTGGGACCGCTGCGGGCCTGGTACGGGGAACGGGAGTTGGGCTGGGCAGGCCGCAGCAGCGGGCCGTGCTCGCCGTGCTGCTGGCCGCCGCCGGACGGACGGTGGCGGTCCCGGTGCTGGTCGAGGGGGTGTGGGGCGGGGCCGCGCCGGCCGACCCGCGCAAGGCCGTCCAGCTCGCCGTCTCCCGGCTGCGCACCGCGTTCCGGCCGTACGCCGGGGACGACCTGCAGCGGATGCCGCTGCTCCGGGTCGGCGACGGCTACGCGCTCCGGCTGTCCGGCGCCGAGGTGGACACGGCCGCCTGGGAGGCGCTGCTGGCCGAGGCCGGACGACTGCGCGCCGCGGACGCACCGCCGCAGCAGGTCCGGGAGGTGCTGCGGCGCGGCCAGCGGCTGTGGGTCGGCGAACCGCTGGCCGGGCTGCCCGGGCCGCACGCCGAGGCCGTCCGCGCCGGGCTCACCGAGCAGCGGATCTCGGCCAAGGAGACGGAACTGGAGCTGGACGCCGACCTCGGCGACCGCACCGACCTCACCGCGGCGGCCGCCGCCCTCGCCCTGGAGCACCCCGGCCGGCCCCGGCTCACCGCCGTCCTGATGCGCGCCCTCTACCAGGCCGGCCGCAGGGCCGAGGCACTCGCCGTGTACGAGGACGCCCGCGCCTCGCTCCCGCCGGGCGCGGACGGACCGGCCGCCCTGCAACTGCGCATCCTGCGCGAGGACGCCTCGCTGCTGCCCGCCGGCGCCACCGCCGACCCGGTCGGACCCGCCGCCGAGGCCGACCGCTGGCAGGCACCCGACCAGCTCCCCGCCGGCCTGCCCGACTTCACCGGCCGCACCGAGGAGGCCGAGACCCTCACCGACCGGCTCTCCGCCGCCGGCGGCCGGGCCGTCGTGGTCTCCGCCCTGGACGGCATGGGCGGCGTCGGCAAGACCGCCCTCGCCGTGCACGTGGCCCGCCGGGTCCGCGACCGCTTCCCCGACGGACAGCTCTTCGCCGACCTGCGCGGCGCCGACCACACCCCGCCCGACCCCGGCACGGTGCTCGCCGGCTTCCTGCGCGACCTCGGCGTCGACCCGGGCGAGATCCCGCCGGACACCGGCGAACGCAGCGCGCTCTACCGCTCGGCCCTGGCCGGACGGCGCGTCCTGGTCGTCCTCGACAACGCCGCCACCCCCGGCCACGTCGAACCGCTGCTGCCCGGCTCACCCGGCTGCGCCGTCCTCGTCACCAGCCGCCACCGGCTGACCGGCCTCGCCGGGGCCCACCAGCTGCGCCTGGACACCCTGCCGCCCGAACAGGCCCTGGAGCTGCTCACCCGCATCGTCGGCGCCGAACGCGTCGCCGCCGAACCCGGGGCCGCCGAGGAGGTCGTCCGGGCCTGCGGACTGCTGCCGCTCGCCGTGCGCATCGTCGCCTCCCGGCTCGCCGCCGACCCGTCGCTCACCCTGGCCGCCCTCGCCGAAGGCCTGCGCCGGGAGCACCGGCTGGCCGAACTCAGCGACGGCGAACGGACCGTGGAGGCCAGCTTCGCGCTCTCCTACCACCGCCTCGACGCCGAGCTCGCCCGGGCCTTCCGGCTGCTCGCCCTGCCCGACGCCCCGGACGTCCCGCTGCCCTGCGCCGCCGCCCTGCTCGACCGCTCCGAGGCCGAGACCGGCGAACTGCTCGAAACCCTCGTCGACCTCAACCTGCTGCAGTCCCCCCGCTTCGGGCGCTACGGCTTCCACGACCTCGTCCGCGCCTACGCCCGTGCCCGGCTCACCGCCGAGGACGGCGCCGCCGCACGCACCGCCGCCACCGACCGGCTGCTCGACTTCTGCCTCGCCACCGCGCGCAACGCCGACCTCGCCGCCCGCAAAGCCGATCCGGCCGAGCTCAGCCTGCTCGACGTGCCCGTGGCCCACCCCGGCCGACCGGTCGTCGACGGCGCCGAGGCGGTGCGCTGGATGCGCGAGCAGGCCGAGGTGCACGCCGCCGTCATCGCCCTGAGCTGCGCCGACCCGGCCCTGCCGCTCGACCGCGCCGCCGAACTCGCCGACCGGATGGGCTCGGTGCTCGCCGAACGCACCCGGACCACCGTCATCGCCGACCTCGCCGAACGCCTCGCCGGCGAGGCCGAGGCACGCAGCGAGCACGGCCCGCTCGCCCTCGCCCGCTACCTGCGCGGTGCCATGCTCTGGCACGTCAACCGCTACGCCGAGTCGGAGCGGGAGATCCGCCGGGCCGTCGACCTCTGCGCCTCGCCCGCCACCGAACGCGTCCTCGCCAAGGCCCTGCTCACCCTCGGCGGCAACGCCCGGATCCACGGCCGCTACGCCGAGGCCGCCGAACACGCCGGCCGGGCCGCCGAGTTGTTCCACCGCCTCGGCGCCGAACGCGCCGAGGGCAGCGCCCTAGACGAGTAGTTCCGAAGTCGGTCAGTGGTCGTAGGCGATCAGTGAGCGGGTGACGGGTTGGCCGGTGGTCCGGTTGTGCCAGATCGCGCAGG
>NZ_JBIAVL010000054.1:0-4965 GCF_042894165.1 Kitasatospora sp. NPDC001547
CGCCCCCGCGTTCACCGCGGGCTCCGGTCGAGGCCCGGCCAACGCCCGCGAGGAACTCGTCTGCGCAGCCTTCGCCGAGGTCCTCGGCGTGGAGAGCGTCGGCGTGGACGACGACTTCTTCGCCCTCGGCGGCCATTCCCTCCTCGCCGTCCGCCTGATCAGCCGCATCCGGGCGGCGTCCGGTGTCGAGGTGCCGTTGAAGACACTTCTGCTGGCGCCGACGCCGGCCGGTCTCGCACAACAGCTTGAACATGAGAAAACAGCTAGGCCGGCGTTGCGGCCGATGCGCAACCAGGAGGAGTTCTGATGGTTCCGTTGTCTTTCGCGCAGCGCCGGTTGTGGTTCCTCGCGCAGTTGGAGGGCCCGAGTGCCACCTACAACATCCCGATCACCAGGCGCCTTCCGGGCGAGATCGACGCAGACGCGCTGAACGCGGCCATGCTGGACGTCATCGGACGCCACGAGGTGCTGCGCACCGTCTACCCGACTGCCGGCGGGGAGCCGTACCAGCGCATCCTGAAGCTGGAGGACCTGGACTGGAAGCTGGCGGTGGCCGACCTGGCACCGGCTGAACTCGACGCCAGGGTCTCGGAGTTCGAGGCGTACGCGTTCGACCTGGCCGACGAGGTGCCGATCCGGGCCGCGCTGCTCCGGACCGGTCCCGACGAGTCGGTGCTGGTCGTGGTGGTGCACCACATCGCGAGCGACGGCTGGTCGATGGGGCCGCTGCTGCGGGACGTGACCAAGGCCTACGCCGCCAGGAGCGCGGGCCGGGCGCCCGAGTGGGAGCCGCTGCCCGTCCAGTACGCCGACTACACCCTCTGGCAGCGCGAACTCCTCGGCGACCAGCAGGACCCGGAGAGCATGCTGGCCCGTCAGCTCGCCTACTGGCGTGACAACCTCGCGGGTGCGCCCGAGGAGCTCGACCTGCCCTTCGACCGACCCCGTCCGCCGGTCGCCTCCCACCGCGGCCACGGCGTGCCGCTGGAGGTCCCGGCCGCGGTCCACGCCCGGCTGGCGGAGCTGGCGCGGGCCGAGGACGCCACGGTCTTCATGGTCCTGCAGTCCGCGCTGGCGGTCGTGCTGTCGCGCCTCGGGGCGGGCACCGACATTCCGGTCGCCACGGCGGTCGCCGGGCGCACCGACGTCGCGCTGGACGACCTGGTCGGCTTCTTCGTCAACACCCTCGTGCTGCGCACGGACCTCACCGGCGACCCGACCTTCCGCCAGGTGATCGCCCGGGCACGGAAGACCGGCTGGGACGCGCTCGCGCACCAGGAGGTGCCGTTCGAGAAGCTGGTCGAGGAACTCGCGCCCGCGCGCTCCATGGCCCGGCACCCGCTGGTCCAGGTGATGCTGACCGTCCACAACAACGAGCGGATCGTGCTGGAACGCTCGGGCGCCGAGACGGACGGCCCGGCGGCGGAGCCGGCGGACGTCGCGGTCGACGTGCGGGCGGCCAAGTTCGACCTCGAACTCGACTTCGTCGAGCTGTTCGACGAGGACGGCGCCCCGGCGGGCCTTCGCGGATCGCTGACCGCCTCGATGGACCTCTTCGAGCGCGACGCCGCCGCGCGGCTCGCGACCCGGGTCCGTCGGGCACTGGAACTGCTGGCCGCCGAGCCGGGGACCAGGCTCAGCGGCCTGGACCTGCTGGACGAGGCCGAGCGCCGTCGGGTCCTGGTGGAGTGGAACGGCACCGCCCAGGGGCAGCCGGCCGGCACGCTTCCCGACCTGTTCGCGGCCCAGGCGGCCCGGACGCCGGAGGCGGTCGCGGTCGTCGCCGAGGACGGTGAGCTGAGCTACGCGGAGCTGGACGAGCGGGCGAACCGGATGGCCCGGCTACTCATCGAGCGGGGTGTCGGCCCGGAGTCCCTGGTCGGTGTGCTCATGGAACGCTCCAGCGAGCTCCTCGTCGCCCTGCTGGCGGTCCTCAAGGCCGGCGGCGCCTATGTGCCGGTCGACCCGGACTACCCGGCCGACCGCATCGCGTACGTGCTCGGGGACGCGCGGCCGGTGCTCGTGCTCGCCGGCCGCCGGGCCGCGGCCCTGGCCGGCCCGGCCCTCGACGGGGTGCCCTGCTTGATGGTCGACGAGCCGGAGACCACGGCTCGCCTCGCCGAGCTCAGCGGCGCCGGGGTGGACCAGGCCGAGCGCAGGAGCGCGCTGCTGACCGGTCACCCGGCGTACGTGATCTACACGTCCGGCTCGACCGGGCAGCCGAAGGGCGTCACCGTTCCGCACGGGAACGTCGTGCGGCTCTTCGACGCCACGGAAGCACGGTTCGACTTCGGGTCCGACGACGTCTGGACGTGGTTCCACTCCTTCGCGTTCGACTTCTCGGTGTGGGAGATGTGGGGAGCGCTGCTGCACGGCGGTCGCCTCGTCGTCGTGCCGTTCGAGGTGTCCCGGTCGCCGGAGGAGTTCCTGAAGCTGCTGGTCCGGGAGCGGGTGACGGTTCTCAGCCAGACGCCTTCCGCGTTCGACCAGCTGATGCGCGCGGAAGCGCAGGACCCGGAGTCGGGTGACGGGCTGGTGCTTCGCTCCGTGGTGTTCGGCGGGGAAGCGCTGGAGCCGGGACGCCTGCGGGAGTGGTACGCCCGCCATCCGGAGGACGCTCCGGTACTGGTCAACATGTACGGCATCACCGAGACGACCGTGCACGTCACCTACCGGGCCCTGGACGAGTCCTCGGTGTCGGCGACGGGGTCCGGAATCGGCCGGGGGATCGCGGACCTGCGGCTGTACGTGCTCGACGGTGGACTCCAGCCGGTGCCGCCCGGTGTCGCGGGTGAGCTGTACATCGCGGGAGCCGGTCTGGCACGCGGCTACCTGAACCGCCCCGGTCTGACGGCCGGGCGGTTCGTGGCCAGCCCGTACGGCACTGGGGAGCGGCTGTACCGCACCGGTGACCTGGTCCGCTGGAACACCGACGGAGAGCTCGAATACCTCGGCCGCACCGACGACCAGGTCAAGATCCGTGGTTTCCGGATCGAACTCGGCGAGGTCGAGGCGGCGTTGGTGTCACACCCGTCGGTGGCGCGGGCCGCGGCCGTGGTGCGTGAGGACCGGGTGGGTGACAGGCGGCTCGTCGCCTACGTCGTTCCGGCCGCCGGGGCCGGGGCCGGGGCCGGGGCCGGGGTCGACGCGACCGGGCTGCGCGGGCATGTCGGGGCGTTCCTGCCCGAGTACATGGTTCCGTCGGCGGTGGTGGTCCTGGACGGGCTGCCGTTGACGGTGAACGGGAAGCTGGACCGCAAGGCGTTGCCCGCTCCGGAGTTCGACGCGGGAGCGTCGTACGTGGCTCCGCGCAGTGTCCGTGAGGAGGTGCTGTGCGCGGTGTTCGCGGAGGTCCTGGACGTTCCGCGGGTGGGTGTGCACGACAACTTCTTCGAGCTGGGCGGTCATTCGCTGCTGGTGGTGTCGCTGGTGGAGGTGCTGCGTCAGCGGGGTGTCTCCGTCTCGGTGCGGGCGCTGTTCCAGTCGCCGACCCCGGCGGGGCTGGCGGTGGCGTCGGGTGCCGAGCAGGTCGTGGTGCCGGAGAACCTGATTCCGGTGGGCGCGACCGCGATCACGCCGGAGATGCTGCCGCTGGTCGACCTGACCGCGGAGGAGGTCGAGCGGGTCGTCGCCACCGTCGAGGGCGGCGCCGCGAACGTCGCGGACGTCTACCCGCTCGCCCCGCTCCAGGAGGGCCTGCTCTTCCATCACCTCCTCGCGGAGGGCGGCGAGGACGCCTACGTGCTCCCCTCCGTCCTGGAGTTCGGCTCGCGCGAGCGCCTGGACGCGTTCGCGGCCGCGCTGCAGAGCGTGATCGACCGGCATGACATCTTCCGCACCTCCTTCGTCTGGGAGGGCCTGCGCCGGCCGGTCCAGGTCGTGTGGCGCAAGGCCGTGCTGCGGGTCGACGAGGTGACGTTGGACGCGCGGCGGGCCGACCCGGTGGGCGAGCTGGTCGCTGCCGTCGGCTCCTCGATGGACCTCGGCCGGGCACCGCTCTTCAGCATCCACGCGGCGGCCCTTCCCGGCGGCGACCGCTGGTTGGGCCTGGTGCGCGTCCACCACCTGGTCCAGGACCACACCGCGCTGGAGACGCTGCTCGGCGAGGTCCTGGCCTTCCTCACCGGACGGGGGGACCAGCTGCCCGAGCCGGTGCCCTTCCGTACCTTCATAGCCCATGCCCGAGGCGCCGCCACGGACGAGGCCTCCCACGAGCGCTACTTCGCCGAACTGCTCGGCGACGTCACCGAACCCACCTCCCCGTACGGGCTGATGGACGTCCGCGGGGGCGGCGCCGACGTGGTGCGCGAGGTCGTGCCGTTCACGCCCGCCGCCGAGGCGCGGCTGCGCGAGGTCGCCCGCCGGCTCGGCGTCAGCACCGCCACGGTTCTGCACGTGGCGTGGGCCCGGGCCCTGGCGGTGGTCAGCAGCCGCGACGACGTGGTCTTCGGCACCATCCTCTTCGGGCGGATGAACGCGGGCCTGGGCGCCGACCGCGTTCCCGGGCCGCTCATCAACACGCTGCCGGTGCGGGTGCGGACGGACGAGCTCGGCGTGCTGGACGCGGTGTGGGCGATGCGTGACCAGCTCGCGGAGCTGCTGGAGCACGAGCACGCCCCGCTCGCCCTGGCCCAGAGCGCCAGCGGCCTCGCCGGCGGTACCCCGCTGTTCACCGCGCTGTTCAACTACCGCCACAACAGTGGCCAGGACGCCGACCAGGCGGCCGGGGAGGCGGCCGAGGACCGGGACGAGACGGACGGCATCCGGCTGGTCTACTCCCGTGAGCGGACCAACTACCCGCTCGCGGTGGCGGTCGACGACAACGGCGTGGACCGCGGGCTGTCGCTGGCCGTCGACGCCGTCGCGTCGGTCGACCCCCTGGCGGTCGGTGTGCTGGTGCGGACGGCTGTCGAGGGTCTGGTGGCGGCGTTGGAGGTGGCGCTGGACGGTGGTCCGCAGGTGCCG
>NZ_JBIAVL010000055.1:0-2199 GCF_042894165.1 Kitasatospora sp. NPDC001547
CGGCACCTGCGGACCACCGTCCAGCGCCACCTCCAACGCCGCCACCAGACCCTCGACAGCCGTCCGCACCAGCACACCGACCGCCAGGGGGTCGATCGGGGACACCGCGTCCACCGCCAGGCCGATCGCGTCGCCGTCGTCGTCCACCGAGACGGTGAGCGGGTAGTTGGTCAGCTCCCGGGCGAACAGCGTGCGGTAGCCGCCCGCCGGCCGGTCCACGGGCCGGATCGGCGCCGGGGCCTCCTCCTCCGTGTTGTGGCGGTAGTTGAACAGCGCGGAGAACAGCGGACTGCCGCCCTCGATGCCACTGGCGCTCTGGGCCAGGGCGAGCGGGGCGTGCTCGTGCTCCAGCAGCTCCGCGAGCTGGTCACGCATCGCCCACACCGCGTCCAGCACACCGAGTTCGCCCGTCCGCACCCGCACCGGCAGCGTGTTCATGAACGGACCGGGCACCCGGTCCGAGGCCGCACCCGCGTTCATCCGCCCGAAGAGGACGGTGCCGAACACCACGTCGTCGCGGCCCGCCATGACCGCGAGGGCGCGCGACCAGGCGACGTGCACCACCGTTGCCGCACTCGCTCCCAGCTTGCGGGAAACCTCGCGCAGCCGCACGTCCAGCTCGGACTCGAAGGCGACCTTGGCGCGGACCACGCCCGCCCCGTCACCGCGCACGTTCACCGCGCCGTACGGTGCGGTGCCTTCGGTGACATCCGCCAGCAGGCCGTCGAAGTAGCGCTCGTGCCCGGCGGTGTCCGCCCCGGTCCGCGTCTGGGCGACGAAGTCCCGGAACGGCAGCGGCTCGGCGAGCTCGCCGCCCCGGCCGTCGACGAACGCGGCCAGCTCGGCCAGCAGCACCTCGAGCGCGGTGTGGTCCTGGACGATGTGGTGCAGGCGCAGCAGCGCCACCCAGCCGTCGGTTCCGGGAAGAGGAGCGACGTGGGCGGTGATCAGGGGCGCCTGGGCGAGGTCCATCGACATGCCGACGCCGGCCAGCAACTGCCCGACCGTGTCGGAGTCCTCCGGGTTCAGAGCCACCTCCGTGACCGGCAGGTCGGCCCTGCGCCAGACCACCTGGACCGGCTCCCGCAGCCCCTCCCAGACGATGCCGGTGCGCAGGATGTCATGGCGGGCGATCACCTGCCGCAGCGCGTCGAGGAAGGTGTCCAGCCACTCGCGCGAGCTGAACTCCAGCACGATGGGCATCACATAGGCGTCATCCTCGTCACGGGCGAGGAGGTGGTGGAAGAGCAGGCCCTCCTGGAGCGGGGCGAGCGGGTAGACGTCCGCGACGTTCGCGGCGCCGCCCTCGACGGTGGCGACGACCCGCTCGACCTCCTCCGCGGTCAGGTCGACCAGCGGCAGCATCTCCGGCGTGATCGCGGTCGCGCCCACCGGAATCAGGTTCTCCGGCACCACGACCTGCTCGGCACCCGACGCCACCGCCAGCCCCGCCGGGGTCGGCGACTGGAACAGCGCCCGCACCGAGACGGAGACACCCCGCTGACGCAGCACCTCCACCAGACGGATCCCGAGGAGGGAGTGGCCGCCCAGGCGGAAGAAGTCGTCGTCGACGCCGACGCCCTCCAGGCCCAGCACCTCGGCGAACGCCGCGCAGACGATCTCCTCGCGCACGTTCGCCGGGCCACGACCCGCGCCGGTCGTGTACTCCGGAGCCGGCAGGGCCTTGCGGTCCAGCTTGCCGTTCACGTTCAGCGGCAGCGCGTCCAGCACGACGACCGCCGAGGGCACCATGTACTCCGGCAGACTGCGCGCGGCGAACCCGCGGACCGACTCGGCGAGTTCGGCACCGTCCGCACCCTGCGGGACCACGTACGCGACGAGCCGCATGTCGCCCGGCACGTCCTCACGGACCACCACGGCCGCCTGGACGACCTGCGGATGCGCGGCGATGACGGACTGCACCTCGCCCGGCTCGATCCGGAACCCGCGGACCTTCACCTGCTCGTCCGCACGGCCCAGGTACTCCACCTGGCCGTCCGCGTTCCAACGGGCGACGTCACCGGTGCGGTACAACCGCTCCCCGGTGCCGTACGGGCTCGCCACGAAGCGCTCAGCCGACAGCCCCGCCCGGCCCAGGTAACCACGGGCCAGACCCGAACCCGCCAGGTACAGCTCACCCGCCACACCCACCGGCACCGGCCGCAGCCGGGCATCGAGCACGTACACCCGAGTACCCGC
>NZ_JBIAVL010000056.1:0-1826 GCF_042894165.1 Kitasatospora sp. NPDC001547
GAGCAATGCTCAAGACCTGTGGATCAGCCCCGGGCGGGGACGCGGAGGGCGTACCTTCCCGAATAATCCTGTGATGGTCACCGAGTAGGCCCGCGTTGCAGCGCGGGTCGGGAAGGCACGCCCGTGCTCAGCGTAGTGAATGCCGATGGTTCGACGGAGTCCGGCTCCCTGATCGACGAGATCGTCCGCGAGGGCGCCCGGCGCATGCTGGCTGCCGCGCTGGAGGCGGAAGTCAACCAGTACATAGCCGAGTTGGCTGCGGAGAAGGACGAGAACGGGCGGCGCCTGGTGGTCCGTAACGGCCACCACCGGCCGCGGTCGGTGGTTACAGCGGCCGGGCCGGTCGAGGTCAGGGCCCCGCGGATCAACGACCGGCGCGTGGACGAGACGACCGGCGAGCGCCAGCGGTTCTCCTCGAAGATCCTGGCACCGTGGTGCCGCAAGTCGCCGAAGATCTCCGAGGTGCTGCCACTGTTCTACCTGCACGGCCTGTCGTCCGGTGACTTCGTGCCCGCGCTGGAGCAGTTCCTCGGCGGCACCGCCGGCCTATCGCCGGCCACCGTGACCCGGCTGACCAGGCAGTGGAGCGACGACCACGCCGCCTTCCAGACCCGGGACCTGTCCGACCGGGACTACGTCTACGTGTGGGCCGACGGCGTGCACCCCAAGGTCCGCCTCGGCCAGGCCCACTCGTGCGTCCTGGTCCTGCTCGGCGTCCGCCTGGACGGCACCAAGGAGCTCATCGCTCTCGCCGAGGGCCTGCGCGAGAGCACCGAGTCATGGGCCGACCTGCTGCGGGACTGCCGCCGCCGCGGGATGCGCGACCCCGAGCTGGTGGTCGGGGACGGCGCCATGGGCCTGTGGCGGGCGCTCGCCGAGGTGTTCCCGGCCGCACGGCACCAAAGGTGCTGGGTTCACAAAACCCGCAACGTCACGAACTGCCTGCCCAAGTCCGCACAGCCCGGCGCGACGAAGGCGATGCAGGAGATCTACAACGCCGAGGACCGTGGCCACGCCGAGCAGGCGATCGAAGCCTTCGCACGCGCCTACGGCGCCAAGTTCCCCAAAGCCGTCGCAAAGATCACCGACGACCGGGACGAACTGCTCGCCTTCTACGACTTCCCAGCCGAGCACTGGATCCACCTGCGGACCACGAACCCCATCGAGTCGACCTTCTCCACGGTCAAACTCCGCACCAAAGTCACACGAGGCGCGGGCAGCCCGGCTGCGGCCCTGGCGATGGTGTTCAAGCTCGTCGAGTCCGCCCAGACCCGATGGCGCGCGATCACCGGCGCCCACCTGGTGCCGCTGGTCCGCGCCGGCGCGCACTTCGAAAACGGCGTCCTGGTCGAGCGGTCCGAGGTGGCAGCATGAACGACATGTTCGAGGCACTTGAAGCACTGACCGACCGCGATCCGGACCGCCGGGACGTCGCCGCCGCCGTCCTCGGGGACTTCCTGCGCGGCGCCGCACTCGACGAGGACTCCGCTCGCCTGGCCGTCGGACGTCTGGTCGGCGTGGCCGTCAACGAACCGTCGACCAAGGTGCGCGAGTCCGCCCTGAACTCGATCAGCGAGGCCGACCATTACCGCCTGCCTCTGGCCCTCGTCGAACCGCTGGCGGCAGCCATGCCGACGATGGAACCCGAACTCCTCGTCCACACGCTCTACATCCTCGGGGCCACCCACGACCCGCGGGCCCGGCCGCTGATCGAGCCCTTCCTCCATCACCCAGACCCAGAGGTGCGCAAGGAGGCCCGGCTCGCAGCAGCCGAGATCACCACCGTCGAGTCGGAGGGTCTCACCCACAACTCTTGACTATTGCTC
>NZ_JBIAVL010000057.1:0-1712 GCF_042894165.1 Kitasatospora sp. NPDC001547
GTGGGCCGTGACTGCGTGCCTTTTGAAGAATGAGCCTGCGAGTTTGCGGTGTGTAGCGAGGTTAACCCGTGTGGGGTAGCCGTAGCGAAAGCGAGTCCGAATAGGGCGGTTGAGTTGCATGCCCAAGACCCGAAGCGGAGTGATCTAGCCATGGGCAGGTTGAAGCGCGGGTAAGACCGTGTGGAGGACCGAACCCACCAGGGTTGAAAACCTGGGGGATGACCTGTGGTTAGGGGTGAAAGGCCAATCAAACTCCGTGATAGCTGGTTCTCCCCGAAATGCATTTAGGTGCAGCGTCACGTGTTTCTTGCCGGAGGTAGAGCACTGGATAGGCGATGGGCCTTACCGGGTTACTGACCTTAGCCAAACTCCGAATGCCGGTAAGTGAGAGCGTGGCAGTGAGACTGTGGGGGATAAGCTCCATGGTCGAGAGGGAAACAGCCCAGAACACCGACTAAGGTCCCTAAGCGTGTGCTAAGTGGGAAAGGATGTGGAGTCGCAGAGACAACCAGGAGGTTGGCTTAGAAGCAGCCACCCTTGAAAGAGTGCGTAATAGCTCACTGGTCAAGTGATTCCGCGCCGACAATGTAGCGGGGCTCAAGCACATCACCGAAGTCGTGTCATTGCAGCAATAGGGCCAACGCCTGCTGTGATGGGTAGGGGAGCGTCGTGTGCCGGGTGAAGCGGCGGTGGAAACCAGTCGTGGACGGTATACGAGTGAGAATGCAGGCATGAGTAGCGATACAAGAGTGGGAAACTCTTGCGCCGATTGACCAAGGGTTCCTGGGTCAAGCTGATCTGCCCAGGGTAAGTCGGGACCTAAGGCGAGGCCGACAGGCGTAGTCGATGGACAACGGGTTGATATTCCCGTACCCGCTTTGAAGCGCCAACGCTGAACCTCTTGATGCTAAGCCCGTGAAGCCGGCCTGGAGTCTTCGGACGAAGGGACGTGGTGGAGCCGGTGACCCAACGGGGTAGTAGGTGAGCGATGGGGTGACGCAGGAAGGTAGTCCAGCCCGGGCGGTGGTTGTCCCGGGGTAAGGGTGTAGGCCGTGAGGTAGGCAAATCCGCCTCACATGAAGGCTGAGACCTGATGCCGAGCCGATTGTGGTGAAGTGGATGATCCTATGCTGTCGAGAAAAGCCTCTAGCGAGTTTCATGGCGGCCCGTACCCCAAACCGACTCAGGTGGTCAGGTAGAGAATACCGAGGCGTTCGGGTGAACTATGGTTAAGGAACTCGGCAAAATGCCCCCGTAACTTCGGGAGAAGGGGGGCCATTCCTGGTGATGGGTCTTGCACCTTGAGCTGGGGGTGGCCGCAGAGACCAGCGAGAAGCGACTGTTTACTAAAAACACAGGTCCGTGCGAAGCCGTAAGGCGATGTATACGGACTGACGCCTGCCCGGTGCTGGAACGTTAAGGGGACCGGTTAGCTTGGTTTCGGCCAGGCGAAGCTGAGAACTTAAGCGCCAGTAAACGGCGGTGGTAACTATAACCATCCTAAGGTAGCGAAATTCCTTGTCGGGTAAGTTCCGACCTGCACGAATGGCGTAACGACTTCTCGACTGTCTCAACCATAGGCCCGGTGAAATTGCATTACGAGTAAAGATGCTCGTTTCGCGCAGCAGGACGGAAAGACCCCGGGACCTTTACTATAGCTTGATATTGGTGTTCGGTTCGGCTTGTGTAGGATAGGTGGGAGACTGTGAAGC
>NZ_JBIAVL010000058.1:0-1677 GCF_042894165.1 Kitasatospora sp. NPDC001547
CGACCAGGCGACGGCCGAACCAGTGGCCGTCGAACTACCCACACCCGCCCTGACCAGGTAATCAACACCTCCCGCGCAGCGGGGGAAGCTCAGTGCGCGACGATCTCACCGCTGGTCAGGCCCTTCGCGGTCAACGAGACCACGAGGTTGTCCAGGCCCTCGGTGCGGCGCGCGTGCCGGGGCACGACCTTCGGCTCGAACGTGCCGGCCCGGTCCCTGGGCACCTCGAGCGTGACGGGGCCGGCCTCGGTCATCACGGTCTTCATCCGGTAGCCGTTGCGCGCGTTGCCGCCCTTGCGCACCGATCGGCCCGGCTCCGCACTGGACGCCAGGTGCTCGTCCATCTCGGCCTCCAATGCCTCCTGGAGCAGGTGCCGGGTCAGCTGCTGCAGCAGCCCGCCCTCACCGAGCAGCTGCATCCCGCCGGCCCTGGCCTGCTCGGCCGCCAGCTCCGCGACCGACGCCACCACGTCCGACCCGCCAGTGTTCTTCCTCGGACCCATGCCCAAGGCATCGGCAGTTCCCGACTCCGACAAAACCGACCCGTCAGGAACCGACCCGATCCGGTGATCCGTCCGCGAGCTCATCAGTGTCTCCCTTGATCAGAGTGTCCACCTGATTCATGACACTCCCGCTGCGGCGGCCCAACTGCCGCGCGCGGGAAGTCGATTCCGCCGACTTCCCGCGCGTGCGAGGGAGCGGGTTGGGGTTTGGGGGCCAGTGGCCCCGTGTTAGGAAGTCGGCTTCTCGCGCGTGCCGGTGGTCGGGTGGTTGGGGTCTCCTGGCCGTCTGGTGGGGGAGGTTGGTGGTTTCGGCTTTGCGTGCGGGTGGCTGCGTCGCCTTGCCGTCGGTGCTGGGTGTTTCGTGCGTGGGAAGTCGACTTGGGCGGCTTCTCGTGCGTGCTGGTGGTGGTCGGGTGGTTGGGGGTTCTCTCGGCCGTCTGGTGGGGAGGTCGGTCGTGTCGGCGCTGCGTGCGGGTGGCTGCGTCGCCTTGCCGTCGGTGCTGGGTGTTTCGTGCGCGGGATGTCGGTTCCGTCGACTTGCTGTGGGTGCTGGTGGGTTGGGAAGGTCCGGTCGTCCTGCGTGGGAAGTCGGTTCCGTCGACTTCCTGTGCGTTGGGGTGGCCTGGGTGAGTGGTGCCTGCGCCCGGCCAATCCGGGGGGTGTTGGTCGTGCCGGCTTGGCGCGCGGGTGGTGCCGCCTTGCCTTCGAGGTTGGCTGTTCTCGCGCGCGGGAAGTCGACTCGGCCGACTTTTCGCGCGTGCTGGTCGGGTGGTGGGGGTTACCGGCTGTCCTGTGTGGGAGGTCGGCCGTGTCGGCTTTGCGCGCGGGCGGCCGTGTCATCTTGCCTTTGGGCTGGCTGTTTCGTGTGGGGAGGTTGGCTCTGTCGACGTCTGGTGGGGGTTGGGGGGTGGGTGGTTGGGGTTTTCGGGTTGTTCGGTGGGGGGTCGGTTGGTTGGGTTGGGGTGTTTGGTGTGTGGGGGCGGTTTGCCGTGTGGTGTGTGGGGTGGGGGGCCTGGTGCTGTGGCTTGTTCAGGGGTGCCGGTTTCCCGTGGGGGTGTGGGGGGTTATGTGTGGGTGGTGGTGTGGGTGTGGCGGGTGAGGGAGTCGAGGGTGACGGCGGTGAGGAGGACGGTGCCGGTGATCATGTATTGGATGGCTTGGGTGGCGTGGATCA
>NZ_JBIAVL010000059.1:0-1625 GCF_042894165.1 Kitasatospora sp. NPDC001547
CTTAGAAGTCGTTGTCTTTCCGATAATGACGGGTGCGTTTCCGCTGGTCAGGCGTAGTGCCGGTGCCTCGGTGGCAGAGACGGGTTGTCGTGTCGTCTCTTCGGTGGAGGTGCCGGATGCCGTCGGTGATGGGGCTGCTGGAGGAGCGTGAACGCTCCGCCCGGCAACGTGTGGAGGCCCTTCAGGCCGAGCTGCGGGAGGCGGAAGCCGCGTGGGAACGGTTCGTGATCGCCCGTGAGACGGTGGCCGAGGTGCTGGCCCTTCCTCGCGGCGGCGAAGACGGGCCGTCGGTTGTGGCGGCCGATGAGGGGACGAAGCAGGTCGCCGCAGCGGTGCCCGGTTCCGTGGTGCCGCAATGGCGTGAAGGACTCGCCCCAGCAGTGCTGGCACCGGACTACCAGCGGCTCGTGGAGATCCTGGTCGAGCGGGACGGGGAGGAGATGGACTGTCGGCAGCTCGCGGCGACACTCGGGCTGGAGCCGGTTCCGGCGAAGGTGGAGGGAGTGCGGTCGAAGGCCAAGCGGCTGGCCGCGCGGGGCTGGCTCGTCGAGGAGCGGCCGGGAATGTTCAGTGTGCCCGCCGGGCGAGCCGGCGGCTCATAACCATGCTCATCGACCACCGGATCATCGCTTCGGAGGTGTCGGTGCGCCTCTCGTAGTCGCGGGCCAGGCGGCGTGAGTGCATCAGCCACGCGAACGTCCTCTCCACCAGCCACCTTTTCGGCAGCACCACGAAGCCCGTGGCATCATCGGTCCGCTTGACCACGGTCAGCGCGATCCGCAGCACGTCGCGGGCGAGGTCGACCAGGCCTCCCGTGTAGCCGCCGTCGGCCCACACCAGCGAGATGCGCCAGTGCCGCTCACGCATCCGCTCCAGCAGGGTTCGGCCGGCCTCGCGGTCGGTGACCGAGGCAGCGGTGACCATGACGGCCAGCAGCAGCCCGAGGGTGTCCACGACGATGTGCCTCTTGCGGCCGTTCACCTTCTTCCCGCCGTCGAACCCCCGGCTCACGGCCGGCACCGACGCGGCCCCTTTCACCGACTGCGCGTCGACGATCCCGGCGGTCGGCTCCGGATCACGACCCGCCGCCTTGCGGACCCGGTCGCGCAGCCGGTCGTGGAACTCGCCGACCAGGCCCTTGTCCCGCCAGCGCCGGAAGAAGGCGTAGACGCGGTCCCATGCGGGGAAGTCCGCGGGCACCGCCCTCCAGGCGATTCCGCCCGCGACCAGGTAGCGCACCGCGTCGACCAGTTGCCGGTGGCAGTAGCCCTCCGGCTGCCCGCCGCGGCCTTCCAGCCAGGCGGGCACGGGCATCGCGTCGCGCACGACGGCCCACTCCGCGTCGGTCATGTCCGAGGGGTACCTCGGACGCCTGTGCGGCCGGTTGCCGGCGTTCCCGAACCGGTGAGCGAGGCAATCACACGACAGGGGTGCGGAGTTGGACGGCAACGCCAGAGAGACGGAAGACTGCAGCACCAGGGGCCTCCTGATTGCTCGGCTGGATTCGACACCCACGAGCTGTGCGGGAGGCCCCACTTCCATGCCCCGCCGACCAGAAGATCACCCAACCGAGTCGGCAGACTCGAACTCACGATCACAAAGATCGATAGAGCAACGGCTAGTTA
>NZ_JBIAVL010000060.1:0-1601 GCF_042894165.1 Kitasatospora sp. NPDC001547
AGCAAGGTCGACGTGGGTGCGTCGGTTGGGAAGGCACGTCCGTGCTCACCGTATCCAGCACCGACGGTACGACCGCCGGCGGAGCGTCGCTGCTGGACGAGATCATCCGGGAGGGTGCCCGACGGATGCTGGCCGCCGGGCTGGGGCCGAGGTCAATGCCTTACATAGCCGAGTTATCCGACCAGCGTGACGAGGGCGGCCGCTGGCTGGTGGTGTGTAACGGGTACCGCCATCGGCGGAAGGTCAGTACTGCTTAGAGGGGTTCTCACCGGCGAAAAACCCGGGTGATCATCTTTCCGATGGGCCGTAGGGTGGCCCGGTTCGGAAGGTCCAAGTACCGGAGGTCGCATGCGGGTCACGGAGTTCCTCGGCTGGAAGCGGGACCTTCCGCTGCGCTACCTGCTCGTCGAGGACGATTCCAGCCTGGAGGACCCCGAACGCGTCGCGCTCCTCGCGCGCTGCGTCGACGTCGAGGGGCTGTACGTGGCGCCAGTGCCGCCGCCCCGAGAGGTCGTCACTCTGCGCGGCTGCCCCCGTGACAGCCGGCTCGTCGCACTCGCCACCCGACCCGCTGCGGAGGACCGGCTGCTCGGCGACCTGGTCGTGGACGTCCTCGCCGCGGACGACATGACATCGCCGACGGACGTCGAGCTCGTCGACGTCTCAGTCATCACCCACCGCCCCACGCCCGGTGACTCGGAGCACATCGACCTGGTCCTCGGCGCCGGTGTCGCGAACACCATGTACAGGGCCCTGGCAGTGCCAGAGGCCCCGACTTCCTACCGCTTCGAAATCCGGTCGGCGCATCGGTGGGGCGACGAACCGCTCGGCACTTGCCTCGAAGCGCGGGGGCTGTACCCGCAGCGCCCCCCGCGGCCGGAGCCGATCCACCTGATCGGCTGCGAGCCCACCGAAGCGTTGCTGGAACGGTTGAAGGACCCGCACCCCCGGCCTTGGGAGTGCGTGTGGCTGGTGGCGTTGGACCGCAACGGTCGGGTCATGTACCACCGCGGCGTCGACGTCGACATCGCTGACGTGCGGCCCTCCGTCGTGGGCAGCTCTCTGCTGGACCTCGCGCTCGCGGACCGTCGCGACGACCGCCCGCCCCTGGAGGCCCGCGCGATTCACGAGACCTGGTACGACGGCGAACCGAGCCGGCCCAACCTCTGGGCACCGCTCACCACCCGGGGCCGGTACACGTGGCTGCGGCTGACGACCAGTGGCCCGTACGGCCCCGGCATCGGCCGCTCCGGCGGCGAGTACCATCTCGACGGCCGCTTCGCCACCGACGTGCCGGGCCTTCACCTGGCCATAGGCGAGGCCGTCCTCGGCCCCGGCCGGGAACTGGGAGGAGACCTCTTCTGGCTCCGGGACCGCCTCGGCGGCGGGCCAGCGGTCGTTCCCCCGTTCACTCTGGTCTGGCACGATTCCGACATCGCCCGTCGCACCTTCGCCGACCAGGCCGTCGAGTGCGGCGCGAGCAGCTCCTACTTCGACCGAGTCCTGGAGATCCTTGACGAGCGCGGCGTGACGGTCGTCCTGGACTAAAGCGCCCGGCTTCGGAACTACTCGTCATGCCACCGGCATTCCGCTCGCCGTCA
>NZ_JBIAVL010000061.1:0-1577 GCF_042894165.1 Kitasatospora sp. NPDC001547
GCCACCGCATCCGGCGACGACGCCACCCGCGCCTCGAACAACGCCGGCAACGTCGACACCACACCCCCGACAGCCGTGTCGTTCCACTCCACCAACACCCGGTGAAGCTCCTCAGGAGCCAGCACCTCCACCGCACCGAGCGACACGTGCGGGTCTGCGGCCACCTCGGCCAGGACACGCGCGAGGCGCTCCGCCAGCCGCTCGACCGTCTCCGCCTCGAAGAGGTCCGCCGAGGCGACGACACCGCCGTACAGCCCGGCCGGAGCCCCGTCGGCGTCGAAGGCCTCGCCGACGCCGACCTCGAGGTCGAACTTCGACGCCACACCGGCCGACGGAACCGATCCCCGGGCGTGCGAACCGCCGAGGTCCAGCACCGCCTCCTGGTTGTTCTGCAGCGTCAGCGACACCTGGAAGAGCGGGTGGCGGGCCATCGAACGGGCCGGTGCCAGTTCCTCCACCAGCTTCTCGAACGGCACGTCCTGGTGCGCGAAGGCGGAGAGCCCCGCCTCCCGGACCCGGGCGACGACGTCGGTGAACGTCGGGTCGCCGGTCAGGTCCGTGCGCACCACCAGCGTGTTGACGAAGAAGCCGACCAGCTCGTCCAGCGCCTCGTCGGTACGGCCCGCGTTGACAGCGCCGATCGGGATGTCGGTGCCCGCACCGAGGCGGTTGAGCAGGACGGCGAGGGCCGCCTGCACGACCATGAACATCGTCGCGCCCTCGGCTCGCGCCAACTCCGTCAACCGGGCGTGGACATCCGCCGGGATCCGCAGCGATGCGGCGTGCCCCTGGTGCGAGGACACGACGGGGCGGCGGCGGTCGGTCGGGAGAGCGAGCTCCTCGGGGATCCCCGACAGGGCGTGCTTCCAGTGGGCGACCTGGCCGGCCATCAGGCTGTCCGGGTCGTTCTCGTCTCCGAGCAGCTCGCGCTGCCAGATCGCGTAGTCCGCGTACTGGACCGGCAGCGGCTCCCACGCGGGCGCCCGGCCCGCGCTGCGCGCCGCGTACGCCGTCGACAGGTCGCGCGCCAGCGGCGCCGTCGACCAGCCGTCGCTGGCGATGTGGTGCAGGACGACGACCAGCACCGGATCGGCGTCGCTTTCCGTCTCGAACAGCCAAGCGCGGAAGGGCACTTCGCGGGTCAGGTCGAAGGCGTACTCCGCTGCCTGCTCGACCTCGCGCTCCAGGTCGGCCGACGCCACCGGCATGACCGTGAGCTCCCAGGCCAGGTCGCCGAGTTCGAGGATCCGCTGGTGGGGCTCGCCGTCGACGGACGGGAACACGGTGCGCAACGACTCGTGCCGCTCGATCACGTCACGGAAGGCGGTGTTGAGCGCCTCCCGGTCGGTGTCACCGGACAGTCGGAGCACCACCGGAATGTTGTACGAGGCGCTCGACTCCTCCAACTGGTTGATGAACCAGAGCCTTTGCTGTCCGTAGGAGAGCGGGAGGTGGTCGGGGCGGGGCATCCGCGTGAGCGGGGTGCGGGCCGTGTCGGCGTCCGCGAGGCGGGCGGCGAGGGCCGCGACGGTCGGCGCCTCGAACAGCGTCCTGATGTCGGTCTCGACGCCCAGGAC
>NZ_JBIAVL010000063.1:0-1008 GCF_042894165.1 Kitasatospora sp. NPDC001547
CTAGGCTCCGTCCGGTCGATCATGTGCGGAGCCAGATGGCGAGGGCGGCTGCGGTGATGGTGCCGAGGTAGACGTATCCGCGTTTGTCGTATCGGGTGGCGACGGCTCTGGCGTGCTTGAGCTTGTTGATGGCCCGTTCGACGGTGTTGCGTTTCTTGTACCGCGCTTCGTCGAAGCCCGGTGGCCGCCCGCCGCGCGAGCCTTTGCGCAGGCGGGCGGCCCGGCTGTCGCTCTTCTCCGGGATCGTGTGCCGGATGCCGCGCCTGCGCAGGTAGGCGCGGATGGGTCCGTTGCTGTAGGCCTTGTCGGCGGCCACGCTGTCGGGCGTCTTGCGGGGCCTGCCCGGCCCGGTCCGCGGGATGCGGATCTTCTCCAGCACGGGCTCGAACTGGGTGCAGTCCGCCCGCTGCCCCGCGGTGACGATCAGGGACAGCGGGCGGCAGCGGCCGTCCGCGCTCAGGTGGACCTTGGTGGTGAACCCGCCCCGCGAGCGGCCAAGGCCCTCGCCTCCAGCACCACCTCCACCAGTCGGGCGACGAGGCTCTGCCACGGTGTCTCGTCCTGGTGTTCGCCCTGCCCAGCCCCCTTTGAGGCCAGGGCCGGTGGCGGATCGGTGCGGGCACCCGCCGCGTGCTGGTGGGCCCGCACGATGGTGGAGTCGACGGAGATGTCCCAGTCGATGTCGCCGGCCGCGTCCGCTTCCGCCTGGACCTGCTGGAGCAGACGCTCCCACGTCCCGTCGGCCGACCACAGCCGGTGGCGTTCGTAGACCGTCTTCCACGGCCCGAACCGCTCCGGCAGGTCACGCCAGTGCACACCCGTCCGCACCCGGTGCAGAATCCCGTCGATCACCTGCCGATGGTCGCGCCACCGGCCACAACGCCTGTTGCTGACCGGCAGGAACGGCCGCAGCCGTTCCCACTCGGCATCCGTGAGATCACCCCGCCCCATGCCCGGAACAACGAGCAAGGCCGGTGATAGTCACATGATCGGGCGGACAAGTCCTAG